>CAZYEX010000060.1:0-61275 GCA_964646605.1 uncultured Phycisphaera sp.
GAGCTACCTCGGCCCCTTCCCCGCCCAACCAGCCGTAGCCGCGTAATCCGAGCCGCGCATGATCAGAGCCGCGGCATTCATGCCGCGCGCCCCATCCGAACCCCGAGCGCAGGCGACCGGCTCCTCCCCGCCCGGAGGGCGGGCGAAGGTTGCCAGGGACATCATGTCCCTGGAAAGTGGCCCCTAACTTCCCTTCTGCTTTTTTTCCCGCGCAGCTCGTGCAGCTTCCGCCTTAACCCCTTGAACTCTTCAACCCTTGAACCCTTGCATCAGAGCCATCGGCGTAAGCAGACGGATATTCGAACCCCGAGCGCAAGCGACCGGTCCATCGGAGCGTGGAGCGGAAGCGACACGACCAATCCGACCCGCCCTACCCGCTCGACCCTGTAAGGGTCTACGAACATAGCCGGGGGTAAGCGCAGCGCCACCCCCGCAATGTTGCCCCCCAAGACAACTCCCTCTCCCTTCCAGGGAGAGGGCTGGGGTGAGGGCGCATCGGAGCAACTGCACCGTGAACCGCGGCGCACGCGGATCAGCGACCGGTCAATCAGAGCGTGGAGCGGAAGCGTCACGACCAATCCGTGCCGCGACCGCGGGCTGGCCGCCTGGACCAAGTCCACGTCGAGTGAGGACGGCTCCATGTTCTATCCCGAGGTACTCCGAAACGGCGCTCTAAGTCGCCGGATGACTTACAGAGCGCGAGTCACCGTCGCGAGGAGCGATCGCGAACATCAGATGATACCCGAGCAAGGACAGGTGGACCATTTCCGTACCCTTGTAGCTTGAAAGCGCATCCCCACCAACTTTGAGGGCGGCCGAAACGACCCCGGGGGTCACACAACCGAGCCGCACGAGATTCAAGAGCGAGAGCTCGATCCGATTCTCATCAACTCCCAGTGCCGCTGCCAGCCTGCTGCGTGCGAACAGCGTTTGCGGTAAGCTCCCACCGGAACGCGCCAGATCCTGATAAATACGTTGAAGGATAAGTGCGTCAATCGGTTGCAACTGACCGAGGACGCTGACATGGGTACTTGTAATCTCATCCTTCCATCCGGGATCCATGGCGTTAGCAAGCAAGCGGGACCACAAGGTATGTATGGACTCGTCGTCCTCAAGGCTCGCAGCCTCCAGGAGTGGGACAGCCACTTTTGCCGGTACCGTGCGCGTTTCTTCCACCCCACGCGCATGGAGGATCTCCTCGGTCTTTTCTTGCAGTTTTAGTTTCTGCTTGAAGCGCCAAAATCGAACTCGATCAGTGACTAACATCGCGGCCTCGCCCAGAGGGACCCCGAAAATCCGCTCCAGGAAACCGATCAGGCCCCGTTCGGCGGACGATATGGAGGTGGACGCTTCAGGGGCGTGCTTTTCCGCGGAGTGGTACTCATTCATGGGTTCGTCCTCGCTCGATCCTCTTACGATGTACTCGTTGAAAAAGGCGGTCCACTGCCGGATTGTTGCCATTGTTCTCCATCGCCGCCCCATAATACAGACCCCGCCCATTTCCCGCGATCGGCCCGGACGCGGACCACGCCTTTCATGCTTTTTGAAAGGTGCCGCGTCGCGTGCCAAAGACGCTTCTCAGGCGGCGATTCCCTCCCGAAGATGCCTCGGGCCCGGTCCGTCCAGGCCGGGTTAGCCGCACCTCGCCGCACCCAGTTCTTCACCTGGGTTCGGCGGGCTTGATTGCCGCGACGACTCGAAGCTTCTTGAGGATCTCGGTTTGAAGCTCGGCAGCCCATCGGAAGTTCGGAGGCGCGAAACTCGCTGCCTTTGCGGCATCCGCGAGGGCCTCAGTGTACTCGCCTAAAAGGTATTTCAACTCGGCCAAATTCTTCAGCGCACGGTAATTGCGGGGATCAAGTTTCACCGCTGCTTTGTAGAACTCTCGCGCGAGCGCGGTATCGTCCAGGTGATCTTTGAAAAGCGTTCCCAGACGATTACAGACTCCGCTCTGATCCAGCCCCAAAGCGAAGGCTGCGCAGGCCGTCTCCTCTCTTACATCACTGGTGACAAACTTCAACACTTTTGACCAATCGAACCCTCGAGAATCCACGCAGAAGCTTATCCCGTCGGCTTTCGCCGACTCGGCGCCGTCGAGTATCGCAGTCACGTGAACCAGCGCAGTGATAATTCGGGCGTGTCTGTATCCCGCAGCAATCGACCTTCGCAGCACATCTTGCGCACGTCGCAAATGTCCATTGGTATCCTCATCGCCTCTGTTTCGTTGCCACAGCGAGATCGCCACCTCTCCGTATAGATATGCCTCGCGCAGCCACGAACGGCTCGTTGCGTCGGGAGACATGAGTCCCATTGCGAATGCCTCGCAGGCGTCGTGTGCTTTGTCATTCTCGCGATAGAATCGTGTCAAGCTCATTTGTGAGGCGGCTAAGTTCGCGCGCGCGCTCGCAAGAAGATGTCGTTCCGCTTCGCGCAGGAGCCCTACACGCTTTCCGTCATCGCGCTCGGGCCTGGCTCGAAACCATCGCGCGAGCCCACTCTCAAGCAGGGTGATCGAAGACTCGGCGTGCTTTAGCGCCTCGTCGGCGCAAGCCACGCTTTCGTCTAAGCGCTGCCAGACCGTTGGCGCGCTCGATCCGAGATGTGATTGCTGCTCGTGGAACCCCGCCTGATGGCGCAAAACGGAGGACTTTCGTGCCAGTAGGATTGCTCTGACATGATCGTCCGAGGTGGCATCAATTGCCGCGTCGAGCGATACTTTCGCGCTCGCGAGGCGACCGTTGCGCATTTTTGCGGTCGCGGATGCCATCGCGTCTTGTGCGAAGTCAATGGCGAACGTGCCATGCCAGTAAGCTACGTCGCTATCGATCGCGCCTTGGTTCAACTCCGCGAGCCGGTCGATAGCGGCAATCCAGTCTTTGGTTCGTGCCCCCCCCGTCGTCTGTTCCATCGCACGCGCCGCCAAGGCCTTCGCCCGTAGGACGCGCAGCCTTTCGTCGTTGGGTTCGGCGTCGCACAGCCTGATCGCGTCGTTGAGCGCACCGATGGTCCGTTCAAATGATTTCGACTCATACGCAGCTCTAAGAAGGTCGAGTACCCTCTGGGTTCTTGACTCGCCCACGCCCGGATCGTCGGTCTCCCTCGTCAGGAAACTCGGGTTTACCTTTAGGAATCGGGCAAAATCGAGCAGATGTCGGGGATCGCATGGCCTTGATTCCTCTGCTTCCATTTTCTTAATGGTGTCAAACCGCGGGGCGAATGGAAACCGGTCCCGTCGTTGCTCAATTCCTTCAGCCAGTTCGCGTACCGTTTCATAACCGCGCATACGCCGTGCGGCAATGACCCTGTCGCTGAACACCAGAAGCGTTCGATCTCCCTTGGGGCGTCCCATGCACTCCAATTGTACACGGGGCGTCTCGCCGAAAAAATGCACTCAAAAATGCACCAAAAAAGTGTATGTAGCGTGTGGTGAAGCGATGTAGGCTTTGGTTGCGTGCATGCAGTGGAATCCGAGGGGGGATGACGGAACTGGGTAATCGGATAGACCAGTTTGGATCGTTGATGGAGAGGACCTCACTAGGGGGTGGGCATAGAAAGGGGGTGATGAAATGCCGATTCAAGTCGAAGACGCAGTTGCGCGAAGCTTGCGACCGGACGCTGTGAGCGTTGCGATGCTAGTCGCGGCAGCGCTTCTCGCGTGTTTTCAATGCGTTTCGTGTTGCGTGTGAGTAACTAGGTCCCGAGTCTCGGGGGGACCGACGGTCGGGCGTCGGTTCCCCTCTTGGGACCTAGCATCCAAACCTCATTAAGGCAGCCCGGCAAGGCAGGCTTCGCCCCCCATCGATTCGGGACGATCGCTCCTACACCCTGCATCGACCGATCACCCCGCGCGTTATAGGGGTAGATGAGCGCCACCCGCCCATTCCGCGCCGACGTGCCAAGTACGTCTGCGGCAGGTCCTTGCGCGATCCGCGCCAACCGTACACGGTCCATAATCGCCCCTCAGGCCTCCAGAAGGGCCATTGGTGCCATCGTGCGAAAAAAAAGATACGAAACGAACCCATCTGCAAGTGACACTGAACAGCCAAGCTCGGCACCGGATCCGACTCGCTACGCCTCAATGCGCTGGCCTGCGGGACTGCCCTCGCGGTTCGGATCAATCGACAATCGACACTCGGCAACCCGTCCTTTACGCGCAGCGTCAAGGATCGGCAATGATTCGCCCA
The DNA here is from genome assembly GCA_964646605.1 of uncultured Phycisphaera sp. GTDB lineage: Bacteria > Planctomycetota > Phycisphaerae > UBA1845 > UBA1845 > SBAX01. Next base: position 4,185 of record CAZYEX010000060.1, read on the forward strand.
TAGGCGGGAACGAGGCCGTGTTTGCGGGCGAGTTCGAAGAACTTGGCCATGCCCTGCTGGTAGCGCGGGGTGAGGCGGAACTGGAGGCGCTTGGTGAGGTAGCGTTTGGCGAGGGTGACGGGCCAGTTGAGTCCCGGGCCGTAGTCGGCGGCGATGAGTTCGGCGGAGTCCACGCCCTTGTCGCGGGCAGTCGAGAGCTTCGCGGACAAGTCGGAGACATCTACTCCTTGCTTGGCGGCCCAGACGGCGAAGACGAAGGGCAGCGAGGTCAGGGATTTCCAGGCGGAGCCGAGGTCGGTCTCGATCTCGTAGTCCATGAGGGTGTTGTGGACGACCTTGTCCCCGATGAGGAGGACGGCTTCGCACTGATCGACGGTTTCGTTGCCCTCGAAGGGGCGCAACTCCAACCTGGTGCCGTGCGTCTCGGCCCAGATCACGCGGGCGAGGGCGATGGAGGTGTGCGAGTCGCCGTCGACGTGGAGTCGCCGGATGCGTTCGGGCGGGACGCGCGAGAAAACCCTGACGGTCAAGGTTTCGCCGTCGCAGCCGATGCAGGCGTCGGAGACGACTTGCCAGTCGCGTCCGGGTTGGAGGAGGTCGATCACGGGTACGAGCGCGACGTCCACCTGGGCGGTGTCGAGGAGGATCGGCAGGCGCGAGGGGACGTCGAAGGTCAATTGGACGCTGGAGTCGGCCTCCAGACCCGCGACCAAGGGTTTGGCGTTGAGGTAGGAGACGACGCCGAGTCGCCAGGGTCTTACCACTTGTTGCATGGTTTCGTTCCAAGGTACGCGGATCGGGTCCGCGCCGGACATTCCTGATTCATTATAGACCGTCGGGCGAGGCGGGCGAAATGTGGGTTGTCGCATTGCTCGGTTTCATGCTTTTGGAAAGCGCGGTCTTTGCGGATGGCTCGGTCCCAGTGGGCAAGAGGAGTTGTGAAAAAGCGTTGACGAACCGCGGCGGGCGGGGTATACTTCTTCGGCCTCGTTAGACCTGCCGGAGATACGCTGAAAGGACCAGACGATGACAAAACCGAATCGACCGTTTTGCGCCTTGGCGATCCTCGCCGCGTGCCGACCGCGTGATACCGTAAACGCGTTTTCATCATGAGGGGTCGTCGATGAGGTGCCTCTCCTCTCACGTTCGCTGCTTGACGACGGCGTTGGGTAGCGCGGTGCTCGCAACCGCCTGTCGCACGCCGCCCGAGGCGCCTGCCCCGGTCGCCGCGGTCGCGCACTCGCACGCGACCGCGCCTTTCCCGCAGGAACCCGTGCCGCCCGAGTTGCGCAAGGAGTTGCTGGCACGGGTGCAAATCGATCAGGAGGCGCGGAACCGACTGATCGCCTATTCCGGCGAACCGCCTGTCGATCTCCTCCACGAGCTTGGGGAAATAGACCGGGCCAACACCGAGCGCATGAAGGAGATCGTGGAGCGCTACGGCTGGCCGACGAACCGCAGGGTGGGTGAGGACGGGGCCCAGGCCGCCTGGCTGTTGGTGCAACACGCGGATCGTGACCGGGATTTCCAACGCGACTGCCTGCCCCTGCTGGCCGCCGCCGCGGAGCGTGGCGAGGCTTCGTTGAGCAACGTCGCGTACCTTACGGATCGCGTTCTGGTCGCGGATGGAAAACCGCAGTTGTACGGCACGCAGTTCCAAACCGTTGACGGCGTTTTGACCCCCCAGTCCATGGAAGACCCGCAGAACGTCGACGCCCGGCGGGCCAAGATGGGCCTTTCCACGATGGAGGAGTACACGGCGCAGATGAAGCGGGTGTACCGCGGAAAGTGACGTCTGAGTTCTATTGGCGCTGCCTGCTCGTCGAGCCTACGAGCTGATCAAAGTCGTCGCGGCGCGGACAAAGGTCGGCGTTCAACTGACGTTTGTCAGCCTGGCGTCGTTACGGTCGAGTTGGATCTGCGTCGTCCGCCGATGCTCACACCGACTGCTCCGACAACGGGGTTGATCAGGGCGACCCACGCGGGTTGAACCGCGTCCATCATGGCCTGCATGTTCCCGACGTCGCCGGTGCGCTCCTTCTTGACCGGGTCAGCCATCAAGACCGGAAAGGCCATGAGGATCCCCAGGGCCAGCACCATGACCATCAACGCCGTGGTTCCACGGACGCTCTTGGCGACCATCGCGCAGACCGTCCCACCCATGACCGCGGCCACGAACCCCAGGACGAAGCTCACCGCGATCCACAAGCCGGTGACCTGATAGGTCCCCGGCTCAAACGCCCGGTCCGCCCCCATGGCGATAAAGGCGATCGAAAAGCTCGCAAAAACCAACGCCACCATCACCAAATACCCCGCGACCACGCCTGCAATGTCTCGGAACACGGTGAACTCTCCTAATGGAAGGGTCTGTTCGTCGCCCCGCCCAGTCGCGCCATGCACTCAGCCCGGGGATCCCAAGCAGATAATAGCCAGATGACATCGACGCACAACCTGTGGTTCCTTGGACGTGCAATCCAGCCAAATGTTGCGTGGTTCGGTGACATCGTCGGCACTCCAAAGTCCGTCAAGTCAGCCTCGGTAGGGAACTCGCGTAATGGCGACTCGCAATAGACCGCGGCTTGCGGACATTAGACTGACGGGTCGTTGGTCTTCCATTCGCGTTCCGTAAAGGAGGAGTAGAATGACACCGAGCACAAAGTTGGCGGTCTTGACGGGGGTAGCATTTGGCTTTCTGGGGGGGTTCGCGGCCAAAGGCGAGGTCGGATTCCCGGCCGGGGATCAGAACTTCGAGGCCATGGCCGTCGGGGCCGACCTCACGGCCCTCGGCGACTGGGTCTTCGTCAACACCAGCACGCCATCGTCGCTCTATACCGTGGTGGCGGCTGATGATGTTCTGGGGTCGCCGACGACTCGCGGCGGTTCGACCCGCTGGTTACGGGTTACGGATCAGGACGCGGCGGACGTTCAGAACCGCTTTTACAGCACGGTGGTAATCGCCCCGGAGGTCCATTCCTATACCTGGACCTACTTTGTGAACCTGGAAACGACCCCGCCGGCGGCGGGAACCAAGCCAAAGTTCAGCATCCAACACAACAACAACCCAGGGGGGTTTGCCAACGCCTGGGGCGTCGAATTCACTTCCACGGGGGCCAACCTGATCGTGTTCGGGATCGGCGGGACCGCGGCTTCGACCCCGCTTTATCCAATGACATCCCCGACGGGCGTGGGCGACTGGGTCAAGATCGAGTTGACCGTGGATTTTGACACCAACAAGGTTTCCGCCTCGGTCAACGACCAGTCGCCTGTTTCGCTGCCGATTAACTTGGTGGGGACCGCGGACAAGAAGACGCTGAGGTTCTGTTTCCGCGGGGAGGGCACGGGCAATAGCGGGACGCTGCTCCTGGACGACCTTTCCGTCTACTTCGTGCCGCCGGTACCGGCCGTCGGCGAGTGGGGAATGGTTGTGATGTCCTTGCTGGTGCTCAGCGCCGGGGCCGTCGTTCTGATGCGGTTCCGCGGACAACAGCGGGCTTGATCGGCGTGCGATGCCGAGCGGAGGCGCTCGACAAACCCATCGCGCGGTGACACCATGGCAGGCGTGGGGTCGTCGGTCGAGCGCTTCGTCAAGAGTTTCGCATTCAGCCTCCTGCTCGGCGCGATTTGGGCGACCCTCAGCGCGAGTCGAACGCGGTCTCTTTTCGCCCGGTTCAGTTGGATCGAGTTCCTCTGGGTCTTTTACAACGTCGCGATCACGGTTCTGTTTGTGATCCGTTCCCGGCCCGCCGTCGTAAGCCTGAACCCCCTGCATTGGGTCGTGGCCTTATTGACTTCCTTTTCGGGATTCTTCTTCCAGCGGTTGGAGAGTTCCAACCCCGGCGCGGAACTGGTGAGCACTGCGTTGACCGGACTGGGGCTCGCGCTAGGTATCGCCGCGGCGATCAACCTTGGGCGAAGCTACGACGTGTTTCCCGCCCTCCGTGGAATCCGAACCGGTTTCCTCTATGGCCGCGTGCGACATCCGATGTACACGTCCTCGCTCATCATCCGCCTGGGCTACGTCGTGGCCAACCCTTCGTGGTATAACGCCGCCCTCTTCTTCGCGCTCGTCTGGTTGTACATCCTTCGCGCCGGGTATGAGGAATCGATCCTGGCCCGGAATTCGGACTACTTGTCCTATGCACAACGCGTTCGCTGCCGCTTTGTGCCGTTTGTTTTCTGAACGGTCCGGAGCCGATCGGGGTTGGCGGGACGCCGGTTTAGGCGTACACTTGGGTCGTCGCGGACCGTTCGATGCCCGCGGCCTTCGAGATGGTTCTGGTTTGGCTTCGGTTGGAGGAGTGTTTATGTCCGTTCGATCTCTGGCATGGCCTATGTCTCTGGGTCTATTGGGTAGTGGATGCGCCGGCCTGTCCTATCGGGTTGCGATTCGCACCCAACCCGACGGGGCCACCACCCACGTCGTCCGCCAGGCGGCGGGCAACGAGGACATCTCCGTCCAGCTTCCCGCACAAACTCCCACGGAGTACGAGTTCAACTTCGCCGGCGGGCGGGAGGTGAACTACAAGGTCAAACTTGCCAAGGAACGCTACCTGGACCGCGAGACCACGTTCACACGGGCCTTCGTCGACGCGCTTCCCCGCGAGGGGCGGGTGCGCGTGTACGTGGCGAACCTGGAGGACGCCCCCTATCAGGACATCGAGAAGGCCGAGGTGGAGATCGACCCGAAGAAAGGACCGGTCATCGCCTTCCGCCGCGTCCGTGCCTTCCGTGAGGACATCGAGCGCCAGGGCGTGTCACCCAACAAGGTCGTGCAGTTGGGCGACGGGTCGTATGTCGGGGGTCTTTCGATATCGCAGGATGGCAAACGCATTGCCTTTGCCGTCGTGGAGCGGGCCCAGGACGAACAGAAGAACATCGTCGAGTTCTCCACCATCCGTTCGGTCAGCACGGAAGGAAGCGGTATTACCCAAGTGACGACCGGGCGATGGTTGGATATCGACCCGGGGTTCAGCGCCGATGGCGGCTATTTGTACTTCTCTTCCAACCGCTTGCGTCACAACGGCCTAGACGTGCTGCGCCTCAACAGCACTTCGACCGGCGGGGGCATCGCCGTGATTCATCGTCAAAACGACGGTTGGAGCCGGTATCCGTCGGAGGCGGTCAACGGGCTGATTGCGTTCAGTTATCTTCCGCAGTACGCCAAGGCCTCGGGCGATTCGCACGTTTGGACGCTGGGCGGCGAGAACCAGTATCCCACGCAACTCCGCGAGGGCACGCATCCCCAGGTGTCACCGGACGGCGGCACGGTAGTCTACATCGGCCCCGATCACAAGCTATGGACCGTTTCCACCAAGGCCCAAGCTCCGGTCCAGTTGACCACCAATCCCGAAACGCACGAAAGCGAACCGACCTGGTCGCCGGACGGGGGCTGCCTCGTCTACATCTCCAACGAAGGCAAGGACAGCATGGGAAGCCCCAACAACGACGTCTGGATCATGCGCGCCGATGGAACGCAGCGCCGCCAACTGACCACCAACGGCTCCGACGACGTTACGCCCGTCGTGGACCCGCAGCGTAAGTGGATTTACTTCGTCTCCAACCGCGGATTCAAATGGGGCATCTGGCGAATGCCCTGGCCGGAGGGGATGCAGTAGTCCGGGGGAAACACGGGTACCGGACCGCCGCCGCTTGAACTTTGGAAGCCGCTAACCGAAATCGGCGGCGCGCTTTATACCGGATGGAATTCGAGAGGGTTGGCGCCTAATGCCCCGGCCTATTCTTCCGCAACCTTCGGGCGTTTGAAACCTGTCGCTTCCAGCGTTCCATCGGGCCGTTGCTGAAGCCGCTGAATCTTCATCTCGGCCTTGGCCAGGATGTCGCGGCACTGCTTGACCAGGGCCATGCCCGCCTCATACTTGTCGATGGACTCCTCCAGCCCGATCGTCCCCCGCTCGATCTGCTCGGCGATGGTTTCGAGCTGGTTCAGCGCCTCTTCAAAGGTCAGCTTCTTCTTGCCCATTACGGAAGTGTAGTCCGGACCGGAACGGCAAGCGACCGGCTTGGAGAGTCGGCAGCGCCAGGGACGCCCCGCTCATCTAGGGCCCGACGGTGTCGGCGGCTCGACACAAGCGGGGAGGGAGGGTCTGTATCCGACCTCCCGAAAACGACTGGCCTGCCAGGAATCGAACCTGGAACCTTCTGATCCAGAGTCAGACGTGCTGCCAATTGCACCACAGGCCAATTCTTGCTGCGATCCCAGGAAGCTACGCCGGTCCGCGGAGCAAACTCCCGACGCCCGCCTGCCCAGGATCACCACGCACCGTCGGGAAGCTTATGCGGAAACCTCGTTTTGTCAAACCTGACCGAAATTCTCACGGTTTCGCCTCGCTGCGTCGCCTATTTTCCGACATGGACGTGAAAGAGGGCGCTGCTATGGAACCCTCGCAAGCCGGAACCGGGGTACGGGAAAATACCTGCAGCACAACGGACGGGCGTGGTGTAGGATTTCGTTGGGCGGCGGCCCAAGCAGAATGACTACCCCGACCGTGCTTGTGTCGCCGCCCTTTTTTTGTCTCGCCCGAATCCGCGGCGATGTCCTGCCACGAACATCACGGACGATGCCATTCGTCGCACGCGGCGCACAACGGAAGCGCGTCGAAACGCCCCTCGCGGTGCGCGGTTCGCAGGTCGCGGATCGCCTTCCCCGTCCAAAGGTCACGGAGGGAATGAGCGCCCAGATCGCCCAGGGCCCGTGATCCGTGGAAGTCCTGGTCGCAAGCCGTCACCCGCCCGTCGGCCAAGACCACGCAACGCGAGGAGATTCGTCGGCAGGCTCTTCGCGGCGAAGGTGCCATGTTAATGACACTGTAATCCTCGGCTTGCCGGGCCAGGTGAGAAGCGCCGATCACGCTCACCGCTCCCGCGCGGCGCAACCAGCCGTCGTAGAACGCATCCAACTCCCGCACGTTGTCCCGCGATTTGGTCAGCTCGGGCACCACGATGGGGCGGGGGGATCCTCGCCCTTCGCGGGTCTGTGACAGACGATCCAGGGTCTCGAGGACGTGCTCCAGCCGCGCGGCTTGAGGATGGTGCGGGCACTGAAGGCGCCCATACAAATCGGGCGACCAAGCATCGAGGATCACGGTCAGCAAATCCACGTCATGGTCGATCAACTCCGCAATGCGCTCGTCGGTCAGGTCCACTCCCGTCGTGCGAACGCATACGCCATAGACCCCCGATTCGCACCGCCCGCGCGGGCGAAGGAGTTCGAGAATCTCCTCGAAGTTCGGATGACGCAGCGGATCGCCGATCCCTCCCAGCACGAGGAGTGAATCGTCGAACTGCGAAAGCTCGTCGGCCAAACGCCTCAAGATGGAGACATCCAGAGGTCCGCGCCGCGAAAGACGCGCCCCGCGGGGACGGAGCACCGCGTCGGGATAAGGGTCATCGGTGGTTAACTCCACCTCGACTTCGCGGGGCAGGGGATCGACCCACGACTCCTCGCGGCGCAGGAGCCAGTTCGCGATGGTCACGGCGTCGCCGTCGCAACCGGCGTCAAGCAAATCGGTGAGTCGTAGCACAGCCCGATCGGTGTCCGCGATCAAGCGGCCGGAGGCGAATCGCACCGGAGACGGGGCGTCGAGGCAGGAGGGCTCGAAAATCAGGTCTTTTCGCGGGCTGTCGGGCTGATAGCTGAAAAGCCATCCGATGGGGAGGTTCTGGGCGGCGAGTTCACCAATCAGGGCCGCATCCAAGAGAATCCCTGCGATTCCCGGCGGGCCGGGGGTGAAGACCAGACGGGTTTCGTCCTCGGATGTCTTTCGATGGCGGATCATGTCGTCGGCCAGTCGGGGATCGAACACGACCGCAGCCGGGGGCACGACGAGTACGGCGTCGCCTGGGACGGCGCGAAGCAACCCTTCGAGCAATCGACAATCGGTGTATTCGTCGAACACGGTCGTACCGCCGATGCCGCCGCGCCAGGAGTCCAGTGACCATTTCCTGGCCGAGCGGACCAGGCCGCCCCACGGAGGCGGAGCGGCGTCATGCGGACGGACCTCGACGCCGGTTCCGGCGATGAGCGCCGCACAGCGCTCCCGCTGCGACGAGGGGCAGAGCACGAAGACTCCCTCGACGGATTCGACTTGGCGCAAGCGATCGACGGTTCGGCGCAGGATGGGGAGGCCGCGCAACTCGTCGGCCAGGCGACTGCGCGTCCCGATGGGGGTCGTTTCGAAATCGGCTTGAATCGCAGCGAGGACTTTCACGTTGGGGTCTGAGCCTCCACGATGCGGCGCAGGGCGTCGCGCAGGATCGGCGCCACGGCAACGGCTCCGTCGCGCACGGCGGTGATGAACTCGCTGTCGCGGGCGAGTTGCCGCTTGGCGCGTTCCGCGTGATCCAAGTCGGCGGCGACGATGCGGCGATCGGCGGAGAAGCGGCGGAATTCGGCCAGTTGCGTGGCGGCGTTGATGATCTGATAGGCTCGGCTTTCGCGCGCCACCTTGCCGCGCAGCTCGTCGACGCGGGTCAGGCGGCGGTTGAAACGATCCGGATCATGCGTCAATCCCTCCAACTCCTTGAACATGGTCAGCAATTCCTCGCACACCCGCTGGGCCTCGTCGAGTTCCGCGATCCGTCGCTCAAGCTCGCGCCGCGCCGCCGCAAGGCGCGACCCCTGGCGCCAGTTCGTCGTATCGCGATAGGAGAAACGGTTCGCGTCCATGCGGTTTTGGCAAAAACGCTTCGCGGCCTCACGCAGGCTCAGGTTCGCAGCGCCGCGGATTCGCGCTCCGCCTTCGGTGGCGTTGATGACCCGGCAGGGCACGGCGGCGATGTCCTTTTCGAACTGCTCAAGGTAGGTAAACAGCAGTTCATCGGTGTACAACTCATCGCCCTCGACACCGGGCACGCGGCGGAGAATCGGTCGGTTGCGGGCGATGCGATCCCATTCCTTCGTTTCCATAGTGTGAAAGCGGTTGACCTCAGCCTGCCAGGCTTTGTGGATTTCCACGCCGGGGACGTAGAAGACGTGTCCCGAAAAGGCGAGGTCCTGTCCCACGAAGATGATCGGATCGCAACCCATGTACACGGCGAGGTAGAACGCGAGGTGGGCGACGGTAGCTCCGGCGGAAAGTCCACCACGTGCCCCGAGCTCCTCGCCGAGCACGAGACGCGCCCAGGCGTTGTCCAGCAAGGAGATCGGTCCGGGATAATGGTCGAGGACGTGCCAGGTCGCCTTGGGCTCGGCGACGAGGTGAACGCGCTCCAGATGCGGGACGCCTTCGAAAAACTTCCGCGACATCTCGTGAAAATCGAGGCTGGTCACAAAGTCCGGGATGATGCCGCGTTCGATCAAGGGGCGGAGGGTGGTCTGGACGGCGCAGAGGACGGCCTTACCCGCAAGCTCGCGGAGTTGGTCGATATTTTTTCCCAGCGACGGACCGGCGGAGATGACCACGGCGGGCACGCCCGCGAAACGATCCTTGAGCAGGTCGATCGGCGGGGTGCCCACGTACGTAGGCAGGTTCATGGCGATGTTACGGCAGGTGATTTGCGAGTTGCCCACCAGCGTAACCAAGGACATTCGCGTAAAGGTCACGAACTCGGTGACGGCGTGGGTGACCGCGGCGTGGGCGGACTCCGCCAATCGCGCCGACGGGGCGTGGCGGAGCATTTGCGTTCCCAGCAACATGAGCGTTCCAAACGGTTGAAGCCGCTCGTGGAGGCGGGATTTGTCGTCGTCGGTCAAAAGGATGAAGCGGTGCGAGGCGAGGAGTTCGGTCAGGTCCACGCATGAAAGGGCGGTGGCGATGAGTGCGAGCGAGGGCTCGACGCAGAGGATGATGGCGTCACCCTTGAGCCGGGCGAACAGGGCCCGCAGAGGGTATCCCAACCCCATCCCGGAAACGACGAAGCAGTACGTATCGTCGATCCCAACCGCCGCAGCCCAGCGCTCCGCCTCGCCGAGCGGGTCGTGGCGACTGTGCAAATAGGCGGGCGATCCCCCGGGAGGCGACGCCCTCGCGGTCCAGCCTCCGCTGCGGGTCGCTTCGAGCGGGAGGCGCTCGTCGTCGTTCACCGCATCAATGCGGAAAGCCAGCTCCGCGTCAAAACGCCAGAGCAGGCGCATGTTCCGGACGAAGACCTCGTTGCCCACCGTCGCCGTCGCCGTCGCGCCCATGACGCAATCAAGTTCCTGTTTTGGGTTCGAGGCATACGGCGCCGGGGCCGTCCACGAACGAACATGGGTCCCGGACCGCCCGGTGCAGGCGTTCTTCATATTCCACCCGGGGGATCTCCTGGGCCCCGAACTGCCGTAGGTGATCGGTCATGAACTGAATGTCCAGCAGCGAGAATCCGCGCTCCCGCATCCGTTCCACGAGCGCCAAGAGGGCGACCTTCGAGGCATCCGTGACGCGATGGAACATGGATTCGCCGAAGAAGGCACCGCCCAAGGAGACCCCGTAGAGACCGCCGACGAGGGTCTCGTCCTTCCAGACCTCGACGCTATGGGCGAACCCCAGGCGGTGAAGCTCCCCATAGGCGACGCGGATGCCGCGGGAGATCCACGTGCCTTCGGGTCGATCCGCGCAGGCGCCGATCACATCGTCGAAGGCGGCGTTGAGCGTCACGCGGAAGTCTCGCTGTCGACGGGCGGCTCGCAGAGAGCGCGAGACCTTGAATCCGTCGAGGGGCAGGATCGCCCGGGGGTCCGGGGCGAGCCAATGGATTCGTCCCGCGCCGTCGGCCATGGGAAAGATCCCCGCGGCGTACGCGGCCGCCAATCGCTCCGGGGCCAGTTGCGAACGCACCGCGTTTCCTCCTGCCGGTACGTGCCACTATGCGACACTGCTGCGGCGATCGGCCGTCGGCTCGGCGCCCAGTGCTTCGGGAATCTCCGACAACCCGCGCACCACGTAGTCCGGGCGAACCCGCCCTCGCGGCATCGTTCCACTGCGAACCAAGAGCATGGTCTTCATGCCCAGGCGGGCAGGTCCCTTCACGTCCTTGTCCAGGCGATCGCCGATGAACAGCGTTCTTTCCGCTTCCACGCCCAGCCGCTGAAGGGCGGCCTGGAAGATCCGCGGATCCGGCTTCATATACCCCACATCCGAGGAGTAGACCCGCACGGGGAAGCGTTCCAACAGCCCCTCGCGGCGAAGAACATCGTCGATCGCTATGCCCGGAAAGAAGGTGTTGGAGACCAACCCCAGTCGAAAGCCGCTTTTTTCCAGCCGCGTGATGACGCGATGGGCTTCGCCGTCCACGGAAAACATTTTCCGAAAGGGAGCCACGCAGCAGGACACCAGCTCTTCCATCTGCGGTGCATCCACCTTCATCCCCAGACGGTGGTGCAGGCGGTGAAACGCTTCGATCAATCGCGCCTCGCGACGCATGATGCGCGACCAGACCAGTTCGCGCAAGAACCGCCACTGGACGGCGCGAAGGTAAGCCCGGTAAGAAGGCGGGCGAAACCCAAGTTCGAGCAATCGCTGGTGGGCCGGTCTCGTCCCCGCTTCGAGGAATTCCCGAGGTCGGACCGTCTGGAAGTGAACAAGAGTATCTCCCAGATCAAAGAGAACGGCTTGAAGATCGTCCACGCGCAGCACAGTGCTCCTGGTGCAACCGGGGGGCGGCGAAACCGGGCTTCACGTCCGCAGCTCCCGCTCTCCCAGGCCCGCCGCCGACCGATGCGCAGGCGATGGTACCGCGGGACGCGACGGATCACCACAGGCACTTGCAGAATGCCCTCGGAGCGGGGCGGCCGTTGGGGACGCGGGTTGACCAAATCCGTAGGCTGTGATACCGCCCTCGGTTCATGTCCGTTCGCTTTGTGATCGGCCGGGCGGGAAGCGGGAAGACCTACCACTGCCTGGAGGGCATCCGTCGTCGGTTGTCCGAGAACCCCGTGGACGGCCCGGCGCTCATCCTGATCGTCCCCGAACAGGCCAGTCAGCAGATGGAACGGGCCATCCTCGTCCCCACCAACACGCCCGAGGCCAAGGCGGAAATGCTTGCCGCACACCGGGCCGACGTGCTTTCGTTTCAACGGCTTGCCTTCCGCGTATTGGAGTCGGCGGGCGGCGGGGCGCGGCGGGTGCTGAGCGATCCGGCACGGGCCATGGTGTTGCGGCATCTGCTCCGTCAACACGCGGGAACTCTGCGCTATTACCGTCGCCAGGGGCGGCTGGGCGGAGTGGTGCAACGCCTGTCGGCCACGATCACGGAGTTGATCCAGGAAGGCGTGGCCCCGGATCAGATCGGCGCTGTACGAGCGCAACGCCCGGACGTCGAGACGGTCGTCGGGCGCGAACCGATGCAGGACGCCAAACTCGCCGACCTCCAGACGCTCTACGCGGCGTACTTGGCCTACCTGGAGCTCGGGTATGCCGATCCGTCGCAGCACCTTCGCGAGGCTCGCCGGCGTCTGCCGCACTGCGGCTGGCTGCACGGTGCGGAAATCTGGGTCGACGGATTCGCGTCCTTGAGCGGCGAGGAGAGCGCGACGCTTGTCGAACTCGCGCGGCTGGCCTCGCACACGGACGTCACTTTGCTCCTTGATCCGGCTCTGGCGGATCTGGATGAGCGACCGCCAACGCACCCCTCCCGTGAGCTGTTCGACAAAGTCCTACGCACCTACTCCGAATTGCATGCACAGTTCGTCGCCGCGGGGTTGAGCGTCGACGCGCCACTGGTGTTCGGAGGTGACACGTATGAGTCACCGAGGTTCCGACGTCAAGAATCGCTCGCTAGGTTGGAGAAACGTTGGGGCGTTTCGACGCGGTTTTCAGCGGATGGGAAACCGCCGCCGCCCATCGGAGTGGAGCTGGTCGAATTGCCGTCTCGGCGGATCGAGGCTGACTTCGCGGCGGCGCGGATCTGCCGATGGGTTCAGCACGACGGCTATCGCTATCGGGATGTGGCCGTGATCGCCCGCGACTTGGAAGCCCACCACGATCTTCTCGCCGCGGCCTTGGAATCGCGGGGCATCCCCTTCTTCGTCGATCGCCGCCGCCCTGTCTCCCACCATCCGCTGGTGGAACTGCTTCGCGCCGCAGTCGCCGTCATGTCCGAGGATTTTTCGTTGACCTCGGTGCGACTCCTGCTGAAGACCGGTCTATTGGCGCTGGACGAGAACGACGCGGACGAACTCGAAAACTATCTTCTCGCCCACGGGATCGCCGGAGCGGCTGCATGGTTCGGAGAGGAATGGGGTTTCGCCGCTCCCCAGTATCGCGCCGACGACGAGGAATCCGTGCGCCGGCGAGAAACCGTAGCGGTGCGGATCAACACCATACGGCGGCGGTTGCTCTCACTGATCCAGCCCTGGTGGGATTTGGGCGGTGCAACGGCGACACACTCCGGTCGTGCTTGGATCGAGGGAATCCTCCGCTGGTTCGATCATCTGGGTGTCGGGCGGACGCTCGCACGATGGTCCATCGAGGCCGACGCCGATGGTCGACCTGACGAGGCCGACGAACATCGCCAGACCTGGCGCGGAATACTGTCCTTTCTCGACGACTTCGCTTTTGCGTTCGCGGACACGGCGCTTGGTGTGGACGAAGTCGGCGAAATCCTCGAAGCGGGACTCGCCGATCTCACCCTGGGCCTGGCGCCCCCGACCGTCGATCAGGTGCTCATCGGGGCGATCGAACGCAGCCGCCACCCGGAACTCAAGGGCGTGGTCCTCATCGGGTTCAACGACGGACTCTTTCCTCAGCTCCCAAGCGAGGATTCCATCCTGAATGACGAAGATCGCGCGTTGCTGCGCGGCGGCGGCGTTCGACTGGCCCCGCCGGCGCGGGACCGGATCATCGATGAATCCATGCTCGCCTACGTAGCCTTCACTCGGGCGAGTGAGTCGTTGGTGGTGACCTACGCGACGGCGGACGAGAACGGCAAGGAGCTTCGGCCGTCGCTCTACGTGCCGCGGCTGCTCGAAGCCGTCTCGGGTTTGACCACCACTCGCATCGGTGACCCGGGTCGAGGCCGGGCCATGTGGGATGTGCTCGGTGCGCCGGACTTGCGACGACGGCTGGCGATGGAGTTCCGTGTACGAGGACCCGTGGAGAGCGACGATCCGGACCTTCGCGGCGTGTGGAACGAATTGTATGGGTGTACCCGTCAGACGTTGCTCAACGACCCCGTTTCGCTACGGGCCTTGCAGTCTCTAGCCGACCGAGTTCCCGAGCGTTTGTCCGACCCCGTGGTGCGCCGTCTCTACGGCGACACGCTCCGCACCAGCGTCTCGCAGCTCGAAACCTATGCGGCGTGTCCGTTTCAACACTTCTCGCGGCATGTTCTGGGCCTGCGGGAGCGCGAGGATGCGTCGCTGGAGGCGATCGACGTGGGGCGGCTGCACCATGCGATCCTCGAGGATTTCGTCTCCACGCTGGCGGAGGGGAAAGGGTCGTGGGGCGCGATGGGCGAGGCCGAGGTGATCGCCGGCTTGGGCGACAGTTGCGCCCGCGTCGCCGCCCTGTTGCCCACCGGCGGCGTCCTCTCCGACGCCCGCAACGCCTACATTCTGCGACGAACCACGGAACATCTGTCACGAATTCTACAGGCGCAGAAGCGCGTGGCTCAGTCCGGCCAAATGCGCCCACGGGCTTCGGAGCTTCCCTTCGGAATGCCCCAGCGCGGCGGTCTGCCGGCCCTGGAAATCAAAACCCGCAAGGGCCGAACCGTCCTCCTCCGCGGGTTCATCGACCGCGTGGACTTGGCGGAAATCGGCGACGAATTGGTGGGCATCGTCGTGGATTACAAGTCCGCGCAAAAGACCGTCTACGATGTGTCGGCCGTGTACCACGGTCTGTCACTGCAACTTCCGGCCTATCTCCTGGTCTTGGCGGAGAAGGGCGAGACGCTCGCCGGCCGACAGGTCCGTCCCGTCGCCGCCCTCTACGTAAGCCTGGGCTCGCAATACGTGAAGGTCGATCATCCCGCGGACGCCAGTGAGCGGGAGTTGGCCTTGGCGGGCACGTCCCGGCCGCGAGGATTCCTCAGCGAGGACGCCCTCAGCGCCCTCGACTCCGAGCCGACCGCCGGTTGGTCACCCTACTACAACGTGCGCCGAAACAGGGACGGCGATCTCGTCGATCGAGACCGCAGCGACGCCGTCGCATCCGACGCCTTCCGTCGCACCCTCGACCACACGCGGGCCAAGCTCGCGGAGCTTTCCGACCACCTTCTCGACGGCGACGTAGCCGCCCGACCCTTCCGCCTCAAGAACTTCTCTCCCTGCTCGTGGTGTTCGATGAGGTCCGTTTGCCGTTTCGAGATGGGGTCCTGCGATGTTCGGTTTCTCGATCCACTGACCCGGCCTGAAGTCTATCGCCGTCTGACGGGGTCAACGGCCGCCGACCAAGCCGAGGGCCCCGGCGATTCGTAGGCCGGACCGGTAGAGCCTTTTTTCCCATTGACCGAAGCCGCCCGGCGCGCGAAAACAAGCCTATCAAAGCCGCCTCGGCGGGAGGTCGATGAGATCGTCGGACGTTGGGAAGGGTTGCTCAGAACGTGTTTCGAAAGCCCTCTCCCCCTTGGGGGAGAGGGGGGTTTGAAACAGTTGCTCAGTTACGGAGGTGTCCTCGTGAAAGCATCGGCTATCAAGACAGCAGTCATCGCGGGTTTCATGGTCCTCGCCGTGGCCTCGACGGGGTCCGGCGCGGCGGAGCGCGAAGAGGTCGCCATCAAGGGTTACTGTCCCGTGTCCTACTTCACCGCGGGACGGGCGGTGCTGGGTAACTCGGCGTTTGCTTCGACGTTCCAGGGATATGCCTATCACTTCGCCGACGCCGACGCCAAAGCCAAGTTCGACGCCGAGCCCGTCAAGTACGCCCCGCAGTTCGCCGGGTTGTGTACCACGGCCTTGGGCGGAAGCTATGGGAATCGGTTCGCCGCCGACCCGGAGGTCTTTCGGATCGTGGACGCCAAGCTCTATCTGTTCTCCGTAGTGCGGGCGCAAAACAACTTCGATGAGGACCCCAAGCGCTACGTCACTATGGGCAACGAGCGATTTGGCAAGCCGGCGCTGGGGGGGTTCTGCCCGACTTCGTATGTCACCGCCGGCAAGGCCGTCCGCGGCGACGACAAGTTCAAGCAAGTCTATCGCGGCGTGGTCTACTATTTCGCCGACGCCGCCGCAGCCGACGCCTTCGCCAAAGACCCGGCCAAGTATCTGCCCGCCTACGATGGGTTCTGCGCCGAGGGCGTTGCCAATGAAAAGCGCTATCCCGGCGATCCGAATGTGTTCGCCGTTCACAACGGCGGGGCCTATTTCTTCTTCGACGCCAAAGCCAAAGCGGCGTTCGAGGCCCATCCCGCGGAAACCATCAAGAAAGCCGACGCCAATTGGCCCAAAGTCCGTGAGGTCAAACGAACGCCCTGAGCCGTGAGTACCGGCGTGTCGATTCGGACCGCGGACGCCCTCCCCCCAGCCAGCCTCGTTCCTCGGCCTTACCCGAGCGTGGGGCTTACTCTGCAGCCGTCGCACGGCGCTCGCCGATAGAATCCTCGTCGACCGTTGTGGTGGATTGCGCATGGTCCCTGTCCGCGGGTTGCGATGCGGGTCGCAGCGGGCCGAGGGGATTTCGGGGCGGCGGGAAGAAGTGATGGATCGAGCCGTGAGCAAGGATGTCGGTCAGCCGCCGAGGCGGTCCAACGTTCTGCCGTTTGTCGGGCTGGCCGCGTGCCTTTTTCTCTGGCCTGCGCTGTTGACGTTCCATCCCGGCGATTGGCCGAGCCCACACCAATTCCCGCACAACGCTCCCAGCGCCAATGCCTGTGGGCCGATCGGGGCGCTCTGCGCGTATTCCGCACGATACCTGCTCGGCGACGGCGCGTTCCTCCTGTTGCTGTTTTCCACCATGGCCGCGTTCCTCAAACTCTCCCGCGGACAAGTCGGGTTTCTTGTGGAACGAGCTTTCGGAATGACGTTGGTGGTTCTTTGTACCTCGGCGTCCGCCCACCTGATTTGCGGGCCGGGAGCGAAGACCATGCCCGTCGGACACGGCGGGCTTATCGGATTCGCGCTCGGCGAATTGCTCACCGACAATCTCTCTCGGCTGGGGACGATCATCGTGCTGGCCGCCAGTTGGTCGGTAGGGTTGATCTTTGCAACGCAGGGTTGGGTGTTGAGACTGCCGCGCCTGGTAGGACAAGTGGCGCGTGTATCCAGCGCAGCCGCGGCGGCCGTACAGGAACGAGCGACTGCGATCGCACGCCACGAGCTTGTGTCGGCGCAGCCGTCCGCGTCACCTGCGGCGGCTACAGATCACCGGCGGACAATACCATCCGCCCCGACGCGCGACGACGCGGCGGCAGCCGTTCGCCGCAATGCAAAGCCGCCGACTCTTGAGGATGGGGGCGACCCATTGGCTCACGCAAGGCAGGGCAATCCCGTTGCGCCCGCCGGAACCCCGATCATTCCCACGCTCGCCCGGCCGCCCGCCAAGCTCGCGGAGGATCCACAACGCCGACCGAGTCCCGCAGCCCCACCGCCGGTTTCGCCGGCTCCTAGGCCCGGTCCGCCGCTGATCGTCAATTTCCCGACTCCTCAGCGTGTCGCGGCGATGGAGCCTTATCCCCAGCAAATCGAGAACTGGACGCTGCCTTCACTCGAGCTGCTCTGCGAGCCGGAATACGGTTTCAACGAACAGCAGGAAGTCGTCGTTCGCCGACAGGCCAAGGTCCTAGAGGAAACGCTGGAAGAATTCCGCATTGACGCCCGCGTGGTGGAGATCGACACCGGGCCGGTGATCACCATGTTCGAGCTGCGCCTCGGTGCAGGCATCAAGGTTTCGCAGATCGCCGCCCTTTCCAACGACATCGCCCGAGCGCTTAAGGCCCATGCCGTCCGCGTCGTCGCCCCAATCTCGGGGAAAAACACGGTGGGAATCGAAGTTCCCAACGTCGAGAAGGAGCGCGTCCGCCTGAAGGAGTTGATGGGGCTGTCCGGCAAGAAAGCCAGCGATATGGCACTGCCGCTGTTCCTGGGGAAGGACGCGGGCGGCGCGGCCCTGGTGACCGACCTCACCGCCATGCCTCACCTGCTGATCGCGGGCACGACCGGATCGGGCAAGAGCGTCTGCCTGAGCGCGATCATTCTGAGCATCTTGATGACCAAGCGGCCCGATCACGTCAAGCTGATCCTCATCGACCCCAAGATGGTCGAGATGAGCCAGTTCAAGCAGATTCCGCACTTGATGTGTCCGCTGGTGACGGACATGGCCCGGGCGGAGAAAATTCTCGAATGGGCGGTCACGCAGATGGACGAGCGATACGAGCTCCTCGCCGAGGCCCGCGTCAAGAACATCGCCGGCTACAACGCCCTCACGCCCGAAGAACTCTATGAACGCTTCAGCCCCGCCAGTGAACAGGAAAAGGCGCTCATCTCCACCCGTCTGCCGTACATTGTCATCGTGATCGACGAGCTCGCCGACTTGATGATGACGGCGGCCAAGGAAGTCGAGCACCACCTTTCGCGGCTGGCGCAGAAATCTCGCGCCGTCGGCGTTCACATCATCGTGGCTACGCAGCGCCCGGAGGTGAAAGTCGTGACCGGACTGATCAAGTCGAACCTTCCGGCGCGAATTTGCTTCCGCGTCGCCTCCCGCATGGACTCCCGCATCGTGCTCGACCAGAACGGGGGCGAGGTTCTCATGGGGCAGGGCGACATGCTCTTCCTGCCCCCCGGCTCGCACAAACTCATGCGCGCCCAAGGGACGTATCTCGAAGAGGAGGAGGTCCACGCGATCCTCGAGGACCTCGCCTCGCGGGCCAAGCCCGAGTTCCATCCGGAGTTGATCAGGCTCCGCACCGACGATACGGAGGTCGAGGAGGGGCTGCGCGATCCGCTCTTCGACGACGCGGTGCGCATCGTCATCGAGACCAAGCGCGGCAGCGTCAGCCTCTTGCAGCGGCGGCTGAACGTGGGGTACTCCCGCGCCTCGCGTTTGATCGACCAAATGGCGTTGGCGGGGATCGTCGGGGACTACAAAGGATCCCAGGCCCGAGAAGTCCTCTTGACGCTCGATCAATGGGAGGCGATTCGCGAGCAGCGAGAGGCCGAAGAGGCCGCCGAGCAAGACGCCGCCACCCGACCGGTGGCTGCGGCTGATCGGTGGTACGATTCGCCGGCTGGCGTCTCCGGTTCGTAGCCGCCCGTCTACAGCCCTTGCGCCGTCGTGGTTTCCCGACGGGCCGCCGGGGCCGCATGAAATTCGTTGAACGACTCCGCGAAATGGGGCTTGACAATCGAGCAGTCCGTGGTAAGTATTGCCCGCACGGTTGGGATTGACAAGTGAATAGGTAGCGATGGCCGGTGTCCGACCGATGTCGGACCCAAGGGAAGGTGGTGCGAATCCACCGCGGACCCGCCGCTGTAATCGGGGACGAAAACCGCACGAACGCCATTCGCGGCCTCGGGCATGGGAAACAATCATGCACGGGGCGGCGGAGAAGGCGCGGTGAGTAGTTAGATCCGAAAGCCAGAAGACCTGCCGGCAATCGCTGTGACTTGGAAGTGGTGCCTTCGAGGTGGGGGCGCCGCGATCCGTATCGGCCTCACGGCGTGTGCCGTTTTTCCCTCATTCGGGCGACGGGCACGCGACCGACTGCGACCCTTACGAACCCGGCGCTCCCCATTGTCGGCGGCGCCGGGTTTTCTTTTTTTCCGGACTGCGTTCGCGTGGTCGAACCGTCCCGGAGGAAGGGGTTGCAGGTATGTCAGGAGCGCACAGTCGAAGGTTCAGAGGTAGGTTCAGTGCTATCATCGTCGGGAGTCTGGTCGTCGCGGGCGCTTTGTCGTCCAACCGCGCACTCGCGGATCCGTTCACTCCGTATCAGCTTCTAGGGTCCTTTCCATTGCCGACCGGAGCCGGTCCCCTCGACGCCCTGCCGGATGGACGCATCATCGTTCTGGTCGACGACGACTTGTACGTGGAGACCAAACCGGGTGTACATTCGTTCGTTCTACACGGGACTCTGCCGTCCGCCGACCTCCCATCCTTTGGCGCAGCCTTCCTTCGCGTCTCTCCGAATGGAATGAACATCGCCGTCGGCAACAATGGCGGCGCTGGTTTTTCCAACTACCTAGTCGGCGTGTTCACTTTGACGCCGCTTGCGGGAACTTGGTTCAGTGCCGCGCATTTCGACGGAGAATGGATCAACAACACGCAAATCGCCCTGACCGCGGGCGATTTCGTCAACCCCAGTGTGGTCACGGTCCTGGACACAACCAGTCCCATTCCCGCGGCTCCCGTCAACCCTACGATTGTCGACAACATCGGCGGAGCGTCGGGCGGAATCGCGTTCGACAGCGCCGGCAACCTCTATACCGGCAATGGATTCCAGACGTCAGGGCCGAGCGGGACTGGGGCCGTCAAGGCCTTCGCCCTGTCGCAGTGGACTGCGGCGCTTTCCGGCGGACCGATCCTGCACTTCGAGACCGACGGCATTCTCATTGTGGATATTCTCTCCGCATCGCCGCTGGCCTTCGATGCCCATGACAACCTATTTGTGGGCGGCGGTGATTTTTCCTCGGTGTCAGACTTCGACTTCGCGGCATTGGTGAACCACGCATCCGTGTCCGAAGCGCTCATGGGGATGGGGCCTGTGAATGTAGACGACTCGAGCGAAGTGCGCCGACTGGATCCGGACGCCGCCAACGGGTCCAACTTCTTCGGCGTCTTTGTCAACCCCGCCCTATCACACTTGTACGTGCGCGACGGGTCCACGGCGGACGTCCATTTGTACCAGGATGTATCGACAGTGCCCGCGGTCTCCGATTGGGGGCTCCTCTGTCTGGCGCTGACGATCGCAACGGCAGGAACCCTTCTCTTGCGATCCCGGAACATTCCGAGATTCGTGTATGGCAACGGCGGAACATCATGACTGCGCGCCGATCAACCATCATGGCTGGAATTGTCTACGGCGCAAGTGTGGTTTCGGCGGAAAGCCCATTTGCCACCCGCGTTGTGGAATACGCGCCGGCGCCAGGGCAGTTTGTGAATGTCCCGCAGTTCGATGATCCGCTTCGGGCATTGGGACCGCCCAGCGGCGGCGGCATTGCCGCCCCGAACAACGTATCCGTGGTCACACTGGGCGGGTTCGGCGGGTTTATTGTGCTGGCGTTCGATCATTTGGTTCGCGACGATCGGATGAACCGCTTCGGGATGGACGCGATCGTCTTCGGGAATGCATACTGGGTCGGCGGCGATCCCCAGCGGCACTGGGCCGAATGTGTGACCATCGAAATCAGCAAGGATGAGAATGGCAATGGCGAACCCGACGACACATGGTACCTGATACCGGGTTCCCATGTTCCCGATCCCGCTGCACAGTTTTCCGTTGTATGGTGGGACGATAACGTCCCCAACGCAACGTACCCCCCTGACGATCAACTATGGATTCCGCCCGAGCGCAGTGGACTGTGGTCGTCCTCGGGTTACGAACTGCCGCCGCCCATTTTTGCCGCGGTCGTCATTGTCAATCCCAGTGTAGACCCGCGCTTGGAATCCATCTTTGGATATGGGGAGTATTCGCCCACATTGATCCTGGGCGACGTGGACGCCGACGACATCTCGGATGCCGACGTACATCCAGCGGACTTCTACACCTGGCCGGACGATCCGCGGACGGTCGGCATGTCGCCGGGATCGGGCGGCGGCGACGCCTTCGATATCGCCTGGGCCGTGGACCCCATGAGCGGAGCGCGTGCTCACTTGGACGGATTCCATTTCATCCGCCTCACGACCGCCGTCGATTTCATTTCGCCCATTCTGGGAGAGAAGTCTGGCGAGATCGACGCCGTGGCCGATGCCGCGCCGGACCCCTTCGGCGACGCCGACATGGATGGCGACATTGATCTTGGCGACGTGAGCGAACTGTTGACCTGCTGGTCCACGCCGAACCACCGGAGCGAAGGCTGCGCGCAGTTGGACTTTGAACCCAATGGTCTGCTCGATCTGAACGATGCCGGCCGGCTACTGCGAAGATTGACCGGGCCACGGCACTGCCCATGAATGGACTGTTCACCATGAATGCCAATGCGAATGATCGTCGCAGTCGTCCGACCGCTCGACGCGGAGCCTTCACCCTCATCGAGCTAATGGTCGTAATCGGCATCGTGGGCGTGCTCTGCGGCATGCTCTTGCCGGGACTGGGGCGCGTGCGCGGGCAGGGGCGAGCTGCGGTCTGTCAGTCCAACATCCGCCAGTTGGGGGTCGCCAACGGCTTGTATGCTTTCGAATCCGCGGGCGCTTTCGTTCCCGGCGCCGCGGACTTTGCGGCCAACCTGCACCGTTGGCACGGACGACGCGCCGCAATCAACCAACCCTTCACGGGTGCGGAAGGCCCGCTGGTTCCGTATCTCGGCGAAGACGCGGCCGTTCGTGCCTGTCCCGACTTCGAGCCGGACCCCAAGGGTTTCGAGGTCGGTAACGGCGGATACGGCTACAACAACGCCTACGTCGGCGTGCAAACCGCACGGACGCCGCAAGGCCGCGACATCGTCATCCATGACCGCCGCGGCGCCACTGCCGACCGCATCCGACATCCCGGCGAAACCGTCATGTTCGCCGACAGCGCCTTCGCCGCCGAGGAGCGGATCGAATACAGCTTCGCCGAACCACGATTCCATCCCCAATTCGCCGCCCGCGCCGATCCCTCGATCCACTTTCGTCATGCCCGCACCGCCCACGTGACCTGGTGCGACGGCCATATCTCTGCCGAACGCCGGACCTTCACCTGGTCGAGCGGCATGTACAGGGGAGACCCCGATCGGCTGGGCATCGGCTGGTTCGGCCAGGCGGACGACAACTCCCTTTTCGATCTGCGTTAGGCCGACCGCAGTCCCATTGCCCAAACCGCGCCGCAGCGTTTACCATGCCCGTCTGTTGGATTGCAAAGGAGAACTCGGATATGCGGCGCGCATGGATGTTGATCTTCCTACTCGGCGGATGCGTTTCGACCACAGGCCCGACATTGAGCGGCGCCCGCCCTCATGGGGCCGATCCGGCTTTCCTGGAACAATACGCGTTGACGCGTCGGTTTTCCGCCGGAGTCCCGAACTCGATTAAACTGACTCCCGACGGCAGCGCCGTCCTGTTCCTGCGTTCCCCCGCCCGCAGCAACGTCCAGGACCTCTATGAGTTCAACACCCGCACCGGCGAAGAACGCGTCTTGCTCACCGCCGACCAGATCCTCCGCGGCGGCGAGGAGAACCTATCGGTCGAGGAACGCGCCCGCCGCGAGCGCCTGCGCATTTCCGCCCGCGGCATCGCCTCGTATCAGCTCAGCCGCGACGGCACGAAGAATCTCGTCCCGCTCTCCGGCCGCTTGTTCGTCATCGAACGCCAATCCGCGGCCGTGAAGGAACTCGAAAGCAAACACGGCGTTCCCCTCGACCCCCGCTTCTCCCCCGACGGCCGATACCTCGCCTGCGTACGCGACGACGAGCTTTACGTCACCGAACTCGCCACCGGCGTCGAGGTCCGCCTAACCAACGACGCGGGCCCTGCGGTCTCCAACGGCCTGGCCGAGTTCGTCGCCCAGGAGGAAATGGACCGCCGCGAAGGGTACTGGTGGTCGCCGGACTCTACCTCTCTCGTCTATCAACAGACCTCCACCGCGGGCATGGAGGTCATGTACATCGCCGACGCCGCCCATCCCGAGCGCGGACCGCAATCCTGGCCCTATCCGCGCCCCGGAAAGCCCAACGCCGACGTTCGCCTCGGCCGCGTTTCAGTGACGGGCGGTGACACCAAATGGATCGATTGGGATAAGACCCGCTACCCCTATCTCGCCACCGTCGTCTGGAAGGACCAGGCTCCCCTCACGCTCCTGGTTCAGAATCGAACTCAAACCGAACAGGCCCTGCTGACCGTTGACCGCGACGCCGTGGCCTCCTCGCCGCTGCTGGTCGAGAAGGACGACGCCTGGATCAACCTCGACCAGAGCATGCCCAAGTGGTTTCCCGACGGCAGCGCCTTCCTCTGGACCACCGAGCGTAACGGCGCCTGGCAGCTAGAACTTCGCGCCCGCGACGGACGCCTCCTGCAAACTCTGACCACAACCGCCTTTGGGTACAAGGGGTTCGTCGATCTCGACGCCGAAAGAAAGGTCGTTCATCTCTTGGGTGCCGACAATCCGACCCAAACCCAGCTCTATCGCCTCACCTTCACCCAAGAGCGCCCGAGCATGGAGCGCGTGACTACGGACGCCGGCGTTCACTCCGCCACGTTTTCCGAGAATCACCGCGTCCACGTCCACGGTCTCTCCACCCCCGACGGTCGGCGGTGCCAAGAAGTCCGCGACGCGGACGGACGGGTGGCCGGGCAACTTCGCTACGTTGCCGAACAGCCCCCCTGGGTCCCCAACCTCGAGTTCACCACCGTCGGCAAAACCCCGGAGTTCTCAGCCGTCCTCGTTCGCCCGCGAAACTTTGAGGCACGCCGCCGATATCCCGTGATTGTCTACGTCTACGGCGGTCCGCACGGACAAATGGTGAATGCGTCGTCGTGGGCCTACCTCCTCCAGCAATGGATCGCCGATCACGGCTTTATCGTTGTCGCCCTCGACGGCCGCGGCACGCCCAACCGCGGACGCGCCTGGGAACGAGCGCTCAAGGGCAATCTCATCGACGTCCCCCTGGCGGACCAAGTGGCCGGCCTCAAAGCCCTCGGTGAAAAATACCGCGAACTCGACCTGGATCGCGTGGGCATCTACGGCTGGTCCTTCGGAGGTTATTTCTCCGCGATGGCGATCATGCAACGTCCGGACGTGTACGACGTCGCCGTCGCGGGCGCCCCCGTCGCCGACTGGCTCGACTATGACACGCACTACACGGAGCGCTACATGGGCCTGCCCCAGGACAACGCCAAGGGTTATCAGGCCGCGTCCGTGCTGACCTACGCCCCCAAGCTCGACAAGCCCTTGCTCATCATCCACGGAACCGCCGACGACAACGTCTACTTCGCCCACAGCCTCAAAATGTCCGACGCCTTGTTCCGCGCCGGACGAGCGCACGAGTTCCTCGCCCTCAGCGACTTCACCCATATGGTCGCCGACCCGCTCGTTACCTCTCGGCTCTACCAACGGGTCGTTGGCTACTTTGTAGCACACCTCAAGCCATAGTACGGTTCATTAAAAGTGAGACTGCACCGTCATTCGCAATTTCTTGCCCATTATCAGTTTGCAATGGCTGACTGGGTAGGCTGACATCTACAGTGTCACAACGAATGTCACTTTCACTTTCTAAAGAGTTTTCTAGCGTAAAATATTTTGCTTGACAACTCAAGCGCGGCTGACGCATAGTACGCCTACTCGGGCGTGGTTTCTAGGCTGCGGAAGTCGATCCGATAGCCGGACCGTTAGGCGGCTCGCTGTTGAGGCGGGTTCCTCTCAAGCCCCCAAGTGATCTTTATGGAAAAGGAGGACGATCATGGCCATACAAGCCACCCCATACTACCGAGGTCAGAAATACAGTGATTACGGGACGGTGCCCGGCCCGGTGGTGCCACCGCCGGTAACGCCGCCGACACCAACCCTGGTCACGCGGAAGAATCAGGCGAGCATGACCGCTCAAGAGCGCAGTCGCTTTCGTGACGTGATCACCACCATGATCAACAGCGGCCTCTACGGTCAGCACGTCGCCCACCACGCCGACATGATGCACCGCATGCACAGCATGATGGGTCCCATCGGCACCGAGCGCTTTCTGCCCTGGCACCGCGTCTATTTGGACAGACTCGAGGAGGCCATGCGAGTCATCGACCCGCTCGTGTTTATTCCGTTTTGGAAGTGGACCGTGGACCAAGCGATCCCTGCCTGGCTGAACGACTTCCGTCCCAACGTCCCGATGCCTGGCGGCACGACCATCAATGTGACCCGAAGCCCAGGCACGGGGACGCCCTCCCTCCCCACCGAAGCCAGCATCGCCGCGATCATGACCGAAGGTGCATACACGCCGTTTACCCGTCGTTTGGAAGGAAGTCCTTTCGGCGCGCACAACATGGTGCATGTGTGGGTCGGGGGCACGATGGGCGACATCCCGACGGCGCCTGCCGACCCGTTGTTCTGGATGCATCACGCTGAGGTCGACCGACTGTGGCACGTCTGGCAGCAGGACCACCCGAACCAGGACCCCAATCTGTCCGGCGCCGACGCGGTGTTGGATCCCTGGCCGGAACGCGCCGAGGAGGTCCTGGATATCGAAGACGTGGGATATGTCTACGCGTAGCCACTCTGTCCAAAGTGCCCCCCATTGAGGAAAGGGGCGGAACGGAATGGTGATGGCGTACACCGGGTTCTTGGGAATCGATGAGGGGGAAGCTGCTTCCCGCCAGGGTGAAGGCGGTTCTCGTTTTCTGAGTGCGTCACACGGACGCGCGGGTAAGTTGTTGGACGTTTCCCGCTGGAATGTGGGTCCAAAAGAAAGGATCAGAGGAATATGCCCAAAGGCACGAAGGCCAGAGCAATCCGATTGCTGAAACCGACGCTTAAGTGCGGTCTGAACAAGCACAAGGGTACCACCGGCGCATGCGCTTTTGGATGCACTCCGAAGGCGGCCCTGGACGCGGCCCTCGCCGCGTCGAAGGTCAATGCCCACGCCGCCGCGCAGATGTGGATCGCCGCCCAGGTGTGCCCACCATTCTGCCCCATCAAGCTCGGCGTCAAACCGTCGGCGCAGCCCAGGGTCACCATCGGGCGCAAACACGAGGTCAACTCCAGGACGATGATGCTGATTCCAAAAGATCAGGTGAGCCCCGGTGGGCGTCCCCCCCATTGCGAGAAAATGTATGGCGTCTGTGTGACCGTCATATGGGAGGCCGTTGTGGCCTGCCACAAGCTAGGCGACATCGGCGGCCATCCGGAGGTTTGACGTCCCGCTCCGCGGAATTGGGTCGAGCGGTTGTGAGCGTCCCCCCGCCTCATTGCGGGGCGGGGGGATCTTGCATCATTCGCAAGACGCGTGGCCCTGCTGGGTCGGATCAGTGCGGAGTGGGAACGATGGTCGGGAGTCCTTCCCAGATGAAGTTCCAGAGGGTTAAACCCGCCCGACCCCGTTCACCACCATCAACCGAACCTCCGTCATCTCCTCCATGGCGTAGCGCACCCCCTCGCGCCCCAGACCCGAGTCCTTCACGCCGCCATAAGGCATGGAGTCCACGCGGAAACTGGGGACATCATTGATCACGACGCCCCCTACTTCGAGTTCGGCGAAGGCATACATGGCGTGGTCGAGGCGCGGCGTAAACACGCCCGCCTGAAGCCCGAACACGCTGTCATTGGCGATCCGCACGGACTCTCGGAAGTCCGTGAATGGTTGCAGATTCGCCACCGGGCCGAAGACTTCTTGACAGCTTACTCGCAGCTTGGGGTCCACATTCTCGAGCAACGTCGCTTCGAAGAACGTTCCCTGTCGCCGTCCGCCGCAAACGAGCCTGGCCCCGCGCTCCACGGCCTCCGACACCCACGCCTCCACGCGCCGCGCGTCGTCTTCCGAAATCAAGGGCCCCAGAAACGTGTCCTCGTCGCGCGGGTCCCCCGCTTTCAGCTTGCTCGCGCGTTCGCAGAGGAGTTTTTTCAGGTTCTCGTAGACGCCCTCGTGCGCAAGGATCCGCTGTACGCTGATACAGCTCTGCCCGGACTGGTAGAACGCCCCGACGATGATGCGCTCCGCGGCGCGTAGCAGATCGACGCCCTCATCGACGATGCACGCCGCGTTCCCGCCCAACTCCAGAACGACTTTCTTCTTCCCCGCCCGCGCCTTGATCCCCCACCCGACCTGCGGCGACCCCGTGAA
This sequence comes from uncultured Phycisphaera sp., assembly GCA_964646605.1. Classification (GTDB taxonomy): domain Bacteria; phylum Planctomycetota; class Phycisphaerae; order UBA1845; family UBA1845; genus SBAX01. Next base: position 31,954 of record CAZYEX010000060.1, read on the forward strand.
ACTGATCAGCTTGATCCGTTCGTCGGTCACCAACGCTTGCGCTGTCTCCGGACGACAAGGCAGAATGCTGAACGCCCCTTGGGGCAAATCCGTTTCGGCCAGGATTTCACCGACGATCAGCGCCCCCACGGGCGTTGCGCTCGCCGGTTTGAGCACGAAAGGACACCCTACGGCGATCGCGGGCGCGACTTTGTGGGCCACCAAATTGAGCGGAAAGTTGAATGGCGTGATGAACGCACAAGGCCCCACGGGGAAGCGCCGCGTGATCCCCGCGTATCCAGCCGCCCGCGGACTGATGTCCAGCGGAAGGTACTCGCCGGTGATGCGCGTGCTCTCCTCCGCGGCTACGCGGAACGTGTCGATCATCCGCGCAACCTCGCCACGGGCGTCGCGGATCGGTTTCCCCGCCTCGATGCACAAAGCCTCAGCCAGCTCCACCTGCCGCTCTCGAACCCGCCGAACGACGTGATCCAGCACCGCCTGCCGGGCATAGCTCGCCATCCGTCGCATCGCCGGAGATGCCTCGCGAGCAGCTTCGATGGCCGTCTCGATCGCCTTGGCGTCGGCAAGGGCCACCCGCGTCGCAACCTCGCCGGTATATTTGCTTGTGACCGGCAGATCGCCGTTGGCGGATACGGGTTTGCCTGCCAAATAATAGGGGTAACTCGGTTTTAGCACGGTCCTCCGTCTTCCGTTTTGTCGACGCCGCCGACCGCCGGCACCATCGTATACAGGAACCACCGCCGCTTGGCCGAGCCCGACTTCGGCGTCTGCCGCGTGAAGTAAACCGTCCAGGTCGTCCCGTCGTCCATCTTCAACTCGTAGTAATGCCGACGCAAATACAATTCGCCCGCCCCGCCTTCGCGCGACGATTCCTTCCACGTCCGCAATTCACGGGCAACCCGCACCTGCACCCCGCGCCACGTGAACCCGCCCGGCAACCCCGGCTCGCCGCGACCCATCCGCGCGGTGTCAAAGTCCCCGCCATGAGGCTCGAGGGGCTCGCTGATCAATTCCGCCATCCGCTCGAGTCCCCGTCCCACGCCGCCGCATTCCTCGGGCATCCTGCACTGGACGCCGCGTTCGTTCGATAGAAGATGATACCGGTCGCGCCGGCCCTTGTCGTCGCGTAGACCGAACGGGAACCCATGATGCCGAGAACCTCGCACGGATGCCCCGACCCCCTCGGCGCCGCCTTCGACCCACGCGGCACGAACTTCGCCCTCTTTTCACGACACGCCACCCACGTCGATCTCTGCTTTTTCGACGAGCCCGATGACGCGACCGCGGCCTCGACGATTCCCTTGGCCCGCACCGGCGACGTGTGGCACGTCCACATTGGAGGAATCGCCCCCGGGCAACTCTACGGCTATCGGGTGTACGGACCCTACCAACCGGACCAAGGGCACGACTTCGATCCTAGGAAGCTCCTCCTCGACCCCTATGCGCGGGCCATAGCTGGGCGACTTCGCGTTGACGATTCCGTATCCAGCCTTGTGCTCGACGATCGCGACACAACAGGCCTCGTTCCCAAGGGCGTGGTCATCGATCCTTCGTTCGATTGGGAGGACGATCGCCCTCCGCGAACCCCGTGGAACCAGTCCCTACTCTATGAGTGCCATGTCAAGGGTCTCACCTTCCGTCACTCCGATGTGCCCGCCGAGCTTCGCGGCACCTACCTCGGATTGGCCTCACCACCGATCCTCAAGCACCTTCGCCGGCTCGGCGTCACCGCCCTCGAGCTGCTCCCCGTTCATCACTCCATCACCGAGCCGCGCCTCACCGCAGACGGTCTCGTCAACTACTGGGGTTACAACACGCTCGGATTCTTCGCCCCCGATGCCCGATTCGCAACCGGCGACCGCGGCCGGCAAGTGCAAGAGTTCAAGCAAATGGTCAAGACCCTGCACCGCGCCGGAATCGAGGTCATCCTCGACGTCGTCTACAACCACACGGCGGAAGGCGACCCCCTCGGCCCCACGCTTTCGTTTCGCGGAATCGACAATGCCGTCTACTATCGCCTCGATCCGCAGAACCCGCGCCGCTACCTGAATTTCAGCGGTTGCGGCAACACCCTCGACACCCGCCAACCGCAAACCGCCCGCCTCATCTTGGACAGCCTGCGCTACTGGGTCGAGGAAATGCACGTCGACGGATTCCGCATCGACTTGGCCTCGGCGCTCACTCGGGACGACGACCCGCGTCCGACGTTCTTCGACCAACTCCGCCGCAACCCCGTTCTTGGCAGCGTAAAACTGATCGCCGAACCGTGGGATGCCACGCCCGACGGCTATCGGCTGGGGTCCTTCCCGCCGCCGTTCGTCGAATGGAATGACAAGTTTCATGACACCATCCGCCGCTTCTGGCGCGGTGACGCCGGCCAACTCGGCGCCCTTGCGACGCGCCTCGCGGGCAGTGCCGATCTGTTCGGCGAAACCCGCGGCCCGATGGCCAACCTGAACTTCGCGGCCTGTCACGACGGATTCACGCTGCACGACCTGGTGTCCTACGAGAAAAAACACAACGACGAGAACCTCGAGGGCAACCGCGACGGTTCAGACCAAAACGACAGCCGAAACTGCGGCGTGGAAGGACCCACGGACGATCCGCAAATCAACAAAGCCCGAGATCGCGCCGTCCGCAACCTCATCGCCACGGTCGCATTCGCCCAGGGCGTGCTCATGCTCCAGGCCGGCGACGAAATGGGCCGCACCCAGCGCGGCAACAACAACGCCTACTGCCAGGACAACGACATCTCTTGGATGAGATGGCCCTTGGACTCGCGACAGCGCGCACTCCTCGATTTCGCCTGTGGCGTTTTTCAACTTCGACGCCGGTTCCTCCACTTCCGCCGATCGGACTTTTTCAGCGGTGCGCCGGTCCCCGGACGACCGCGGAAAGACGCGACCTGGCTTCGACCCGACGGAGGCGAGATGACCAACCGCGACTGGGCCGATCCCGAGCGCCGCATCATGGGAATGTGGATCGCGGACCCACGGCCGTACCCCGCCTGCGAGGATGTCCTCCTCATCCTCAACGCCGCCGACCAGGATTCCGCGTTCGCCTTGCCGCAAGTCGGTCCGTGGACCTCGTTTCTCGACACGGCCGACTCCGACGCGCTCGCGGGTCCCATCCACTGCGAACACTTGACGGTGCGCGCCCAGTCACTACGCTTGCTGGTCTTGAACCAGGGACCAAGCGAGTGACGCCAAACAAGCTGGAAACAACTCCCCTCGCAAACGGTTTCATTTGCCAGGAACTCCGCGCTCTCGCCGCAGGAGACCACGCCCAGCCGCATTCCGTGCTCGGTCCGCATCCCGGCATGATCGACGGACGTAACTGCGTGATCATTCGCGCGTTGCACCCCGACGCCGTCGCTGCCCAGTGCATACTCGCCGACGGGACCGAACGGGACATGCAACCGGACGATGTTCCCGGAGTTTTTCGCGCCGTTCTCCATAGCCGCGAACAACCCACCCGTTACCGCGTGCGTTGGCGCTTTGGGGACGGAACCACGTGGGAATGTGACGACCCCTATCGGTTCTCGCCCACTCTCGGCGAAATCGACTTGCATTTGTTCAACGAGGGTACCCATCGCCGTCTATGGCGACACCTCGGCGCCCATCCCCGCACGATCGACGCGGTGCCGGGGGTGGCATTTGCAGTCTGGGCGCCCAATGCCCGTCGCGTCAGTGTGGTCGGTGACTTCTGTCGATGGGATGGCCGACGGTTCCCCATGCGCCAACTCGGAATCTCCGGAGTCTTCGAGTTGTTCATTCCCGCGCTTCCCGCGAGCACACTGTACAAGTACGAAATCAAGACCCAGTCCGGAGAACTTCGACTAAAGGCTGACCCGCTCGCCTTTTTTTCCGAACGACTTCCGGGAACCGCGTCCAGCGTTCACGCATCATCCTACATCTGGGGTGATTCCGAATGGATGCAGTCCCGACCGGCCTATGACCCCATCCATGGCCCTATGACCGTGTACGAGGTGCATCTAGCATCATGGATGCGCGTTCCCGAAGAAGGCAATCGCCCTCTAACGTATCGAGAGATCGCACCGCGACTGGTCGCACATGCGAAACGCCTCGGATTCACCCATATCGAACTGCTCCCCATCGCCGAGCATCCCTATGATCGGTCCTGGGGTTATCAAGGGACCGGCTACTTCGCGCCGACGTCGAGATTTGGGACTCCCGATGATTTCCGCTACCTCGTCGATCACTGTCATCAAAATGGTATCGGCGTCATCCTGGATTGGGTCCCCGGCCACTTTCCCAAGGACGACCACGGACTGCGCCAGTTCGACGGCACGGCCCTCTATGAACACGCCGATCCGCGGCGCGGCGAGCATCCCGACTGGGGCACGCTGATCTTTAACTACGGACGAAGTGAGGTGCGCGGTTTCCTGATTGCCAACGCACTGTACTGGCTCGAGGAGTTTCACATGGACGGACTGCGCGTCGATGCCGTCGCCTCCATGATCTACCTGGACTACAGCCGTAAGGAAGGACAGTGGGCTCCCAATCGCTTCGGCGGCCGCGAGGACTTGGATGCCATCGATCTCCTCCGATCGCTCAACGAGATCATCCGTTCTGAGTACCCCGGTCGCTTGACCATCGCCGAAGAATCGACCGCCTGGCCGGGCGTTACCGCGCCCCCGCACGATGGCGGTCTGGGATTCACACTAAAATGGAACATGGGTTGGATGCACGACACACTCGGGTATTTCGCCAAAGACCCTGTCCACCGCCGCCATCACCACAATGAACTTACCTTCGCCATGCTCTATGAGCACACCGAACGCTTCTTGATGCCCCTCTCCCACGACGAAGTGGTACACGGCAAAGGTTCCTTGCTCGATAAAATGCCCGGAGATGAATGGCAGAAGTTCGCCAATTTGCGCACGCTCCTCGCCTACCAATATACCCGCCCTGGGAAAAAGCTGCTTTTCATGGGTACGGAGATCGCTCCGTGGCATGAGTGGAACCATGAAGTCAGTCTCGATTGGCACCTCGCCGACGATTCCATGCGGAAAGGCTTGGCCCGCTTCGTCGAAGAGCTCGGGCGGTTGTACCTGAGTCGTCCGTCGCTTTGGAAATGGGATCATGAGCCTGGCGGATTTCTTTGGATTGACTGTGAGGATCGGGATAACTCCGTCGTTTCCTATCTTCGTTCCTCCGGAGCGCAGGTCACGCTCGTCGTCCTCAACCTGACGCCCGTCCCCCGCGACCACTATCGCATCGGCGCTCCCGTCGCAGGCGAATATAGGTGCCTCATGTCGAGCGATGATCTCTTGTATGGCGGCAGTGGTCTTCCCCACACACGCACGTACCAAGCCGAACCGATCCCCTTCCACTGCTTCCCGCAGTCGCTATCGCTGACACTTCCGCCCCTGGGAACACTGATCGTGGCGCCCGCCCCATGACCATGATCGAGCGCCCCGCTCTTCGCCGTCTCGCAGATCGCATGGGCATTCTGGCTGAATACGTTGACTACAAGTGCGAACATCGCGCAACTTCCGACACCACACGCGACGCGCTTCTTCGCGCTCTGGGCTTTGAGGCATCATCGGAAGCCGAGGCATTGGTAGTGCTGGAAGAACTCGAATCGACGGACCGCCATAAGATCCTCGACGCGGTGCGAGTCGTTTCGACCGCGTCAAGCGATTCCGTCGCGATTCCCATATGCCTCCCCGGTCACAGTGGGGACCGGCTCGAATGGTCCATTTCATTGCCGTCCGAGTTCGGTCCGTCTTCGTCCTTGGAGGGCCATTGTGCCGTCGACCCAACGCGCCATGCCGCGGAGATTGTCTTGCCCAACCTCGCCCTGGGATACTACAATCTCGGAATCACACTTCAGAGCGGCGGATGGGACTGGAAGGGCCGCCAATCACTGATCGTCACGCCCCACTGCTGTTACACCGTGGCCGAAAAAGCGGGGAATGGCCGTCTGTTCGGAATATGGGCCAACCTCTACAGCGTGCGCGGCGACCGAAACTGGGGAGTCGGCGATCTAGGCGATCTGAAGAAATTAGTGCAATGGACCGCCGCAACGGGTGGTGCATTTTTTGGACTGAATCCTCTGCACGCCTTGCGTGGTGAATACCCCGACATTAGCCCCTACCGTCCCATCACCCGCCTTTGGCGGAACATCGTCTACCTCGACATTGACGCCATTCCCGAACTGGAGATGTGCCCCGCGGTTCGGAAAAGGTTGTCGGCCGAAGATTGGGATCAGAAACTTCAGCAATCTCGCAGCGCTACGCGCATCGACTACGATACCATCCTGCACATGAAGAGGCGCGTTTTGTGGGATCTATACAAGACATTTGTACACGTTCATGGAAAGGGCCAGACGCCTCGTGGCCAGGAGTTCAGGCGATTCCGAGACCAACTGCACCCGCTCTGGCAGTCAGCGCTGGTGTTTCTGGCGCTTTCAGATCATCTCGCCGAGCACAATGGCCCCAAGGACTGGCGACATTGGCCCGAGAAGTTCCGTCATCCCCACTCGCCGGACGTGACCGACTTTGCGATGTCCAACTGCGAAAAAGTTGATTTTCAGTGCTATGTGCAGTTCGAGTTGGACAGACAACTGAGGGCCGTCGCGGAACAAACCCGAGAACTCGGAATGCCGATCGGTCTCTACACTGATCTCGCCCTGGGAACGGCCCCGGACGGAGCCGACGCCTGGGTGTTCCAAGGACAGTTCGTGCACGGTGTGAGCATTGGCGCGCCTCCCGACGATCTCGGTCCGCTCGGACAAAACTGGGCTCTGCCGCCCGTCCACCCCTTTCGACTCAGGGAGTCAGGGTATGCATACTGGGTCCATTTGTTGCGAAGCGCCTTTGCACACGCGGGCGCATTGCGCATCGACCACGTCATGGGACTGCTGCGGCAATTCTGGATTCCCGATGGCGCGGACGGAAGGGACGGCGCGTATGTCGCCTATCCGGCGGACGATCTTTTCGCAATACTCGCCCTGGAAAGCACGCGCCACAAGGCCATCGTGATCGGCGAGGACCTTGGAACCGTGCCGCCCGGCTTCGACGACCTCCTGCGGCGATGGGGCATCCTCTCCACCCGCGTGCTCTACTTCGAGCGCGATGGGTACGGCGAGTTTCGACCGCCCACCGACTACTCCGATCGGGCCCTGGTCACCGCCAACACCCACGACCTCCCCCCCCTCGTCGGTTTTGCAGAGGCGCGAGACATTGAGCTCCGTCGCGGGGCCGGAAAGCTGCCCGGCGACGCGGAGTTTGCGGCCGCCAAGAACCGTCGTTCCGCCGAGTGCCACGCGCTTGTCCGTCGCCTGCAAGCCGAACACCTTTGCCCAGCCGGGGAGGCGCCGACCGGCGTGGATTGGGTCCGCGCCGCGTACGCCCTGCTCTCGCGGACCCCCGCCCCGCTCGTGGGGGTATCCCTGGACGACCTGGCTTTGGAATCCGAGCCCGTCAATCTCCCCGGTACGACGCCCGACGAACACCCCAACTGGTCGCGCCGCATGAGCATTTCGCTTGCCGACCTGCGTTCCTCCCCGACGGCCAAGACCATCCTCGACGCCCTCGCCGACCGAGCCTTCACACCGCCCGGATAACCCGAACCCCGCGTCCAACGGCGGCACGGATTATCGGTGTCGCAGCCGTACCGCCCACGGACAACGGCCCAATAACCACATGGAATCCATCAAACGAAACTCCCGCAACGCCGCTAACGACCCCTCCGACGTTCGTTCGATAAACGGCATACGATGGTGGGTCTGAAGGCCGGTGAGTTGACGCTATGAGTACGCCCAGGCGTATCGCCTATTTCTCCATGGAGATCGGCCTAGACCCCTCCATGCCCACCTACAGCGGCGGACTCGGAGTCCTCGCCGGCGACACCGTGCGCTCCGCCGCCGACCTTCGCGTGCCCCTCGTCGCTGTCACCCTTCTCTACCGTAGGGGCTATTTCTACCAACGTCTCGATTCCAACGGCTGGCAACACGAGGAACCCGCCCTCTGGTCCATCGACGACTTTGTCGAAGAGCTGCCCGAACGAACAACCGTCACGCTCGAGGGCCGGACGATCACCCTGCGAACCTGGAAACGCGACGTCGTCGGATACGACGGTTTCATCGTCCCCGTCTACCTGCTGGACACCGAGCTTCCCGAAAACTCCGAATGGGACCGCACCCTCAGCGCCCACCTCTACGGCGGCGACGCCCACTACCGCCTCTGCCAGGAAGTGATCCTCGGCGTGGGCGGCGTCCGCGTTCTGCGAACCCTCGGCTACCGCCAGATCGAGCGCTTCCACATGAACGAAGGCCATGCCGCTTTTCTCGCCGTCGAACTGCTCGAAGAACGCCTCCACGAACAAGGCCGATCCGAACTGACGCCCGAGGATATCGACGCCGTACGCGACCGCTGTGTCTTCACTACCCATACGCCCGTGCCCGCCGGTCACGACAAGTTTCCCCTCGACGCCGTGACCGCAGCCCTGGGGCCCAAGGCCGCCCTGAATCGCCGAGACCTCTTCGAACACGAGGGCGCCTTCAACATGACCCATCTGGCCCTGAATCTCAGCCGCTATGTCAACGGAGTGGCACGCCGCCACGCAGAGGTCGCGGCCCAGATGTTCCCCCGCCACCAGGTCGACGCCATCACCAACGGCGTCCATGCCGCCACCTGGACCTCCCCCCCCTTCGAGGAACTCTTCGATCGTCGCATCCCCGGATGGCGACGCGATGCCGCCGGTCTGCGCTGCGCCGAAAATCTGCCCCACGAAGAAGTCTGGCAAGCCCACCGCCAGAGCAAGGAGCTGCTCCTCAACTACGTCAACCGTGCCGCCAACACGGGCATGGACTTGGACGTCTTCACCATCGGTTACGCCCGCCGCGCCGCCGCCTACAAACGGGCCGGGCTCCTCTTCCACGACATCGAATGGCTTCGCCAGATCGCCGCCCGCACCGGTCACCTCCAGATCATCTTCGCCGGCAAGGCCCATCCCAGCGACGCCCACGGCAAGGAGCTCATCCAGGGAATCTTCCATGCCCGACGGGCCCTCCAGGACGTCATCAAGATCACCTACCTCGAAAACTACGACATGGTCCTCGGCAAACTCCTCACCTCCGGCGTGGACCTTTGGCTCAACACCCCGCAACCCCCCCTCGAAGCCTCAGGGACCAGCGGCATGAAGGCCGCCCTCAACGGCGTCCCCTCCCTGAGCGTCCTCGACGGCTGGTGGGTCGAGGGGTGCATCGAAGGCGTTACCGGTTGGGCGATCGGCGAGGACAGCTTTGGAACCGTTCAGCCTCCCGACTACGCCAAGGACGCCGCCGCCCTTTACCAAAAGCTCGAAAACACCATCGTCCCCATGTACTACCACGACCGCCAAGGCTTCACCGACATCATGACCCATTGCATCGCTCTCAACGGCGCTTATTTCAACACCCACCGCATGATGCAGGAGTACGTCCTCAAGGCCTATTTCCGTTGACCGCTAGTCCCTCCCGATCCGCCCGACTACAATGCCTCTGCCGCGTCGATCCGTTGCGACCGGCCATGGAGACAGAATCGGACCCTAGGGATTGCGTATGGCCCATATCGTAACCGAGCGTTGCGTCGATTGCCGTTACACCGATTGTTGCGTCGTGTGCCCGGTGGACTGCTTCTACGAAATCACCTCGCCCGCGATGTTGGTGATCGACCCGGACACTTGCATCGACTGCTGCCTGTGCGTCCCCGAGTGCCCCATTCAAGCGATTTGGCCCGCCGACGAGTTGCCCGACGTCTACAGCGAATGGACCGACAAGAACGCCGAACTCTTCGGCGGCGGCACGATGATCAAGACCAGAAAGGACGCCTTGCCGGCGGCGCTGTCCCTGCTGCAGATCCAGGCCCGTGAGAGGCAGCGCGGATGGGCCGTTCAAGAACCGAAGGGCGCCAAGGCCGGCGGGGAAGGGGAGGGCGAGGCCGCGGAACCCAGCGCCGCCCTCGCCCATGCAGAGCCCGCGGTCGCGGTGCCCGCCGGACTGGCCGGTTCCCTCGCCACCGTTTTCCAGGCCGCCGCAAGTCGCCGCTACAAATGGCGAACCGCCCGTGGAGTCGCCAAAGAGACGCGCCTCCCCACCGGCTCCGTCGAGGGCGATCTCGAAAAACTGGTCTCCATGGGCCATCTGAAAAAGCAGAGCCCCAAGACCCGCGGCGCCGTCGTCTACACCGCCGCCAACCCCTAAGGCTAACCGAGCGGTGTCGGACCGCCGGTGCCTGCGATCGCCAACGGCCGGTCCGAACCGGGAGCGCAAGCAACCGGTCTTGAAGGAGTGAAGCGTCCCATCATCGAGGGCCAAAGGGCGAACGACCAATCGTGACCGGAGCATCATCAGTCCATTACGGATCCCGACTATGAACCAACAACCCAATCCCGACCGTGTGATCCTTCAACTGAGGGTGATCCTCGGCGCCATGACCTCGGGCATCGTCGGCATCTCCCTGGTCGCCGTGCTCGTGGTCCGGAACCAACCGCCCCCGAGCAACGAGCAACTGACCACCATTCTCCTCGCTGTGATGTGCGGACTCGCCCTCACCGAAATCCCGGTCTACGTGCTGGTCCGCACCACCCGCGTGAGCGGATTACGAACCAGCCTCACCAGCAAACCCGACGCCGAGCGTCTCACGGCCCTCTGCCGCGAGTACTCCACCCTTACGATCATCGCCGCGGCCATGGCCGAAGCCGTCGGCCTGCTCGGCGGCCTCGCTCATCTCCTCACCGCACACACCCTCGCACTTCTCGGGCCTGTGGCCTCCCTCGCCGTCTTCTTCGCCCTGTTCCCTTCCAAGCAACGACTCCGCAACTTGGCCGTCTCCATCCTCGGACTCACTCCGGGTTCTCGCCTCGTTCCCTAATGGTGCGTCGATCTTGAACCCATGCGGTCCGATTGCGAAACAGAGCCGCGGGCGGCTCCCCTTTATGCGAAGCGTCAAGGGCAAGCCCGCGGACCTCAGGTTCCCAGAACGCCAAACCGTGGCGCCCGATAGGCCCAAGCGCAACTGCCGACAACCGCGAGAAACATGTCGGACTCCCATGAAATGACGGAGCGAGCGAAGCGGGACGAGCACGCAGCCCCGCCGTGCCCGCCGCGCAGCAAAAGGTCCGGCGCGGAGGTCATCCGCGCCGGACCGAACAGATCAAGCAAGAGGTCGCAGCCGCTACGTTCCGCGTAGCACGGGCTTCCTTACCTCCCTTGCAGCAGGCAGGTTGCTTCGACGTTGCGGGACGTGGTTAGGCCACGAACCGACGGCGAAGGAGTCCCAGAAGGCCCAGACCCAACAACGACAGCGTCGCGGGCTCGGGAATGACAACGACGCGAGCCGACCCGGCCGTACCTTCGTCGTTCGTGCCTTCAAAACCCATGCCACTCAGGGTATCGAAGGAAGAGTTCACGCCGAGGGTGTACTCGCCGTCCGGTACGTTAGTAGCGTCGAGCTGCAGCGTCCCGACCGAGATCGCCGAAACAGCCGGATCCAGGAAGCCGCCGACATACGTGCTTCCAAGCGGACCGTAGGTCGCCGCCCCAAGCCCGCGGCTTGGTTGCGGGGTCTCGCGGAACGCAGTTCCGTCGATGAACGCCTGGCTGTAAGTGAAGTTGGAGATCAGGTTCTGGACGCTCGCGCCGATGATCAAGTCGGCCGAATCGAATGTCCCATCCGGCGTCGTGGCACTTCCGATGCTCACCGCGGTCGTGCCCTGCACGCTCACGTTGCGGTCAATCACGATCACAGCCGGATTGAATGTGACCACACCGCCAAAGGCCGTTGACGTTCCCAGTACACCCACCAATAACGCTGCGACTTTCCTCATTTTTTCTCTCCTTCAGTTACCCCCTCCAAAACCTTTACTCGAGGGGAGTCGAGTTCGACCACTATACCCACGCCTGCCTGCAAAAGCAAGTCTTTTCTAAATCCTTATCCGACAAGGACTTACGTTAAGCCCATGTCGCCCTCCTCGTCCAATCGCACCCTTACGGACACGGTGGAGCGGTATTATGCCCACAGGGCTTCACAATGCAATCCGCAGGAATTCGCGGATTGGTCGCCCCCAAGTCCGTAAACAGGATACTTCCGTCACGGTTGATATCCCGACGGGCGTCGTCCAGGGCCGGCGTCGTTGGAATCTGGGCGTTGATGAAGCCCATGTCCGTAAACAGAACCCTACAGTCGTTGTTCGCGTCACCGAACTGCACCAGGTAGTCAACTTGGAAATTGGCGATGCAGTCGTCCGCGGCGATGTTGCGAACCGCGTACCACTTCTGATTGGTCAAGTGCGAGCCCGTGTCACCGATCTTCAGGATGTTGCCCGGCTCGATCGTAAAGGTAAAATTGCCGGCGGTATTCAAGTTCGCGCCGAACGTTCCACCAGCCACAAGTTCGTTGATCTCAATCTTGGTCGCTACGTCCACCGGGATAACGCCACCGAACGTGAGGCGGATCGTATGAAACCGTGTCCAAGGAAGTGTCTTTTCGTCCGCCGGATTCGCAGTGGTGAGGTTGACCTCGGGGCAGCCAACCGGCCCAACGGTAAGATTAAGAACCCCACCGGACACGTCATTCGGCGCAAGCAAGCCTGCCCGCCAGGTCACGTGCGGATCGAAGCCATGATCGAACCTCGCCCGACGATTCGAGGCATCCCCATCGCTTTGGTTAAGGACGTTCAGTGGATACGTTCCGTCAAACCCCGGAAGCGTGACCCGCAGCCGACCGACGATCACCGGAGTACCGTCAGCGCGAACCAGAATCTGCTCGTCGTCCTGGGGCGGAACCACCTGGATCAGGTTGTGGTAGGCAATGGCCAGGATGTTAGCCCGTGTATCGACCGGGCCCGGCGGAAGATCGTCGTCGATGTAGTGGTTGAAACCGCAAAACGACGGTGTAATCACGCATTCCGGCAGCGAACTGAACACCCAGAAGTTCACGTCGTTGGCCGTCTGCGGGTCGCCGCGGTCATGCGTCAGTGGGAGAGTGATTCCGGGCAAGAGAAAAGCGCTGGTCGCCGCCAGATCGAACTCGATCAATCGCGCACGCAGATCCACCACCCCCGCCCCGGGCGTCTGACTCAACTGAACCGCGACGTCGACCACCGAATTCGCTGCATAGGTCGCTTGATTCGGAGTCGGAACCAGCGTCACCACGACCCCCCCTTGGGCCACGGTAGCCGCCACCAGAATCGAACATACTGTCAAACCGCGTACAAACATCACCCCTACCTCCTAGCAGGCAGCGCCGACCAAGTTCGCATTGGGAAAGTACGCCGTCAAAGGACTCGGACGACTCTCCCTTCCCTCTCCAGTCACTCTGGGCTGGTGTGCGTCAGCCGTGCCGGTGACCCCCTCACCAACGATGTCCGCGCCCCGAATATACCCCCACCGGGGCGACGCAGCGGGCACCGCACAACGCACGACGCCTATTTAAGCGGGTTTGTCCCGCCGAGTCAAGCCCTCGAGCCCGTGATTTCGGACATTTTTTTGCGGGCGTCCGGACGCCCCCGTTGGAGGGTCTCCCAGAAAGGTCCGGAACATCCCGCGATCCGGCGTTCTCTGGCCATGCGATCGGACTGCGAAGGAGCCGTAAGTCATTGTATTACATATACTTACGACTCGAAGCCTGGGGCTTTGAGCCAAACGATGACCACAGGCGCGGACCCTTGTTCCCCACACAAATTCGCATCCACCGCCCGACCCGACCTTGCCGACAACGGTATAAGAGAGTGGTTCTTTTTCGGACGGCGAAGGTCATGCGTGCGATTCGCTTTTGGCTTGCGGGACTACTCGCCTTGGGCGGCGTTTTCGGCCTGGTGGGCGGATACCGCGCCTGGGAGGTCCGACAATTGACCGCCAAGGTCCAAGAACTCGAGCAAGAGCGACAACAACTCGCCGAATTCGCCCAGCGCCTGAGCCGATCCCGCCGCGTAGCCCAAGTCGATGTCGTCGATCAGCTCCCCGACGCCCAGGGTCGATCGGTGACTGCCATGATATGGCACGAAATCGGTGAGGACGGCCTGCTCTCCGCTCCGCTGCAGCTCGAAGTCGTCGGCGATCTGGTCTACTTCGAGGCCGCGGTGATCAAATTCGAGCACCACCACGTGGGCGACGCCGACCCCGGTCGAAGCGCCAGTTTGGCCGTTTTTCGCCGTGTTTTCGGCGAACACCAAGCCGCCGCCTCGGGCCCCGAACTCAACGACGCCTTGGCCCCGCGACTCGGGCTCACCGACGGCGAGGACGCCCCCGACGCCCGGCTTTGGGACCTCTTCTGGCGTCTCATGGAGGACCCGCAACTGGCCGCGAAATACGGCGTACGCGTCGCCCAGATCGAGGCCCCCGCGGTCCGCGTACGAAGCGGTCAAGTCTGGGAAGTCACCCTCGACGCCGCCGGCGGACTCAACCTTCGCCTCCTCCGCGACCGAGCGACCTGACACTTCGCCGCACGGGAACATCTTGACCCGCGGCGCGTCTAATCTCGCGGTCGAAGGGGTTCTCGAAAATCACCGTGCGGTGAGGCTCGGAACCGAATCCCGTGGGAGGCAACTTCATGGACGCGGACAAACTGAAAAAAGCGAAAACGTGTACGGCTGCGGCGCTGGCAGTAACCGCCGGATCGATCTACTGGTTTACGGGCAGCGAGACCGCGTCGGCGACGCGGACCGCCGATGCCCCCTCGGCCCGGCGGGTAATCACAACGCCCGCACCAGCCGCGACATCGCAGAAACCGGCGGTGGGCGAAGTCGCGGAGGCGGCGCCGAAACCCAGAGACCGCCGCACTCGAGACGACACGGTCGAGCCGACAGGCAACAACCGACGGGTGGTAAGAGACGAACGCGAAACCGAGAGACACAAGATCGTGAAGCCTGCGGCGTAGCACGCCGGCAATGGGGTGTTCGGCGAACGAGGCAACCCCCTCGAAGCTGAAATCGGTGAGCGTTCAGAGCGCCGGGCGGCTCTGACTCGGAGGCGGCGCCGTCAGCCCTCTACGGAACACACAGGTCGAGGGCGATATCGACGCAGATGGCGTCCCACTCCGTTCCGCAGCAAACGCTATCCAGATTGCACACGTCGCGGCAGCAAGACGTCACGTTGCAGCCCGGGGTGGGGTGCGGCGTGAAACAGTCGCCGGCCGTCGGTCCGCAGGTCAGCAGACACGCCGATGACGCCTCGTTGACACAGGTCGCGTCCCACTCCACCGTGCAGCAGTAGGGATCGGATATGCACACCGCGTCGCAGCAGGCCACGTCATCACAACCGGGAGTCGTGTCCGGCACGGCACAGCTCCCCGCCCCCGGCGCACAGGTCAAGAAATGGCCCAAACACGCCCCGTTGGCCTCACTTGCGCAGGTCGAATCCCAGGTTACGTCGCAACAATACTGGTCGAGGTGGCACGCAGCGGCGCAACACTCCGCGTCGCCGCACCCGGGGTCGCCGGTCGGCGACGCCTGAAAGCAATCCCCTTGGGCCGTAGCGCAAACGTCCAGGTTACATTGGATGGTGAGCAGTCCACTGCCCGAGCGAGCGGAAAAGGAGCCTACGCGGACCATATAGGACTCCCCTTGCGTGACCCCGACCTCGACCCGCGATTGAACGTACTGCGTCCCCGAACCGCAATCGTCATCACTGCACGCCAGGGGCGAGGACGTCGGGCAGTCGCACCCGGCATAGACGGCCAGCTTCGTATCGTAGGTGCTGCCACACAGGGTCACGAACGCCGTGCCCGTACACGAGGCCCGATAGCAATACCAAAGGTCCGACTCAACCTGGTCGAAGTTGAAGAAGTCGCAAAGAGGATCGCCAAGCCCGTCGGTCTGCGCCTCGCGGTTGTCATAGGACTGCGTTCCGTCGCCGATGAGGATCGGCGAGGAACAGAGGTCGTTGAGTCCCACAGGTGGGGGCGTCAGGGCATTGAGAAACGCGGCCAGGTCCAATAAATCCACGTCGCCGTCCGGTTCGCGGTCGACGTCGCCGCAGCCGCTGGCGGCGAGAGTTTGCGGACCACTCCCGGCGATACAATCATGAAAGACCGCATAATCGAACCGATCGACGTCCCCGTCGCCATTGGTGTCGCCGAACAGTCCGCCGGCCGTGGAGGCCGCAAGAACCGCCGCACAGACGGTCCCGACCATGACAGTGGTCCAAAGATGAAGGTATCGCATGTTCTTTCCCCCTCGTGCCTGTACCCGCGAGGACGGCCCAGCGTAACGGGCGTCGCCAACCCGCGACGTTTTCGGAAGCACCTTGATCGTAAGCCGCACCAGGGCGTAAGTCAACGGTCGTCAGGGGCGGCTTATTATCGAATCTCGCGCTCGATCGCCTCGACCACGGGTTGCAGTCGGGCTTTGGGGAGTCGGGCGACGGCATTGTGGTACTCGTCCAGACGATCGACAAACTCGTTCATCACGGCCACGGAGAGCCGTTCCGTCGCCCGTCCGGCGCCCAGTTTTTCGACGTGGTAGGCGTTGAGAGTCTGCTCGAACTGTTGGGCGATGGGGACCAAGAGCATCGGTTTTTCCAGGTGCAGGCATTCGCAAGCCAAACTGTGCCCGGCTGAGGAGATGACCCCGCCGCATTGCGAGAGGTCGCCCAGAAACCCCTCGACCGACGGTGCCTTGAATGTGACACTCCCTCGCTGCCCCGTGATCCCAAAGCCGTAGGCTCGAACCGGAACACGCGAGAAGCTCTCGATGGTCTCGCGAAACTGGTCGTGGTCTCCGCCGGCGCCCTTGTAGGCAAGCAGGAAATCGCCGCGGACGGTCCGTTGATCGTAGACCATCGGCCGCAGAATGGGATCCACCACTTCCGCCGGTTGGTAACGAACCGGAGCGCGGATGAAGGTGGGGATCAAATAGCGACGGGCCCCGCCATAGTACAGTCGAATCGTCAGATAGGCGTTCATCACGTCGCGCCTCAGCCCCGCCGGGCGATCCACGTCGCAGTGCGTAAGAAGGTGCTGGTTGTCCACGCTCACGAACGGCACGTCGAAGCGCCGGGCATAGAAAACGGTGAGCGGTTCGAAGTCGGTAACCACAAGCTCGGGACGAAACTCGCGGAAGGCGCGGCGGATGGCGCTGCGCCCGGCGCTCCACTCGCTCGTCGCTCGGCGAAGGTTGTCGAGCAGCGTTCGGATGCGCTCCGCCCGTCCCTGGGTATAGCGAATGCACAGCCCGAAGGTCTCATCAACCAGCCCGGGGAATGCGCTCCGCAGGTATTCAGCGCTGCGCAGGCTGGCGAGAAACCGCACCCGGTGCCCGCGCTGCAGCAGGGCCGCGGCGACGCTATGCGCCCGCGTCGCATGGCCGTACCCGTCCCCGTTGACCGCATACAAAATCCGCGCCATCGCGGAAAACTAAGTACCCGGCAACCGAGATCGACGCAACTTCACAGCGCTGCGCCTTAGGAGAACTTCTCCGCCTCGGCGATGCGCCGGGCGAGGTCCCGGCTCTGGAGGACCTTCCGCCACTGCCCGCATGCCTGCCATCCGCAAACCGCGCCGATGACGGCGGCCACGCCCACCATCGTCACCACGGCCCAATGAAATACGGGGACCGCGACGCGGATCGCCGAAACCGCGAAGAGCGCGCAGAAGGCCGTTAAGGCCATTTCCTTGTACGGAATCGCCGCTTGATGGGGCAGGAAGATCCCACGCATCACCAGCGGACGGGCGTTGTACCCCTCACCGCATTCCGGGCAGTTGTAGACGTAGGGCAGGGTTCGCAGGCAATAACCGCAGGTGCCGCAATACACCGAGCCCACAATGCGGCGGTCCTTGTATTGATCCTCGGCGACCAGGCGGTCCAACTCTTCGCGTGAAAGCATTGTATTGGCTCTACCGCGCGGGGCCGGTTCGCATGTTGCCAGGTGCCCGGCGACGTCACTCCGCGAAGAGCGCCTCGGCGAAAACTTCCGGATCGAACGGTTCGATGTCCGCCAGGGTCTCGCCCAGGCCCACGAACTTCACCGGAACGTTCAATTGATCGCGGATCCCCACCACCACTCCGCCCTTGGCGCTGCCGTCGAGCTTGGCCAGAAAAAGGCCGCTCACCGCCACGTGCTCCGCGAACTGCCGAGCCTGGTTGAGGGCGTTCTGTCCGATCGTCGCATCCAGTACCAGCAACACTTCGTGCGGTGCGCCGGGGATTTTTCGCTCCACGACTTTCTGGATTTTTCCCAGCTCCCGCATCAGGTGATCTTGGGTGTGCAATCGTCCGGCCGTGTCGATCAACAGGATGTCCGCATGGCGGGCGACCGCCGCCTCGCAGGCGTCGTATGCCACGGCGCCGGGGTCAGCCCCTTGGGCGTGCTTGACGATCTGCACGCCCACGCGCTGCGACCAGATGCTCAACTGTTCCACCGCCGCCGCACGGAACGTATCGCACGCCCCGAGGATGACCCGCTTGCCCGCCCGCGTGAAATACGAACCGAGCTTGGCCACGCTCGTCGTCTTCCCCGAACCGTTGATCCCCGTCACCAGGATGACCGTGGGACCGGACGCGGCGTAGCGGATCGACCGATCGCCTTCCGGAAACAGCGACACGACATGGTTGCGCAGATGCTCGGTGATCTGCTGTTCCTCGGCGATTTCGCCGCGTTTCCAGGCCGATCGGACGACCTCCAGCAACTTCGTGGTCGTCGTCGGCCCGAAGTCCGCGGCCAGCATGGCGTCTTCCAATCGAGAAAGCGTCCCCTCGTCGATGCGTTGCCCGATGCGCAAAATGGAACGCAGTCCGCCGGCCAGCTTCTCCCGCGTCCGCGCCAAACCGGCTTTGAAACGATCAAGGAGCCCCATTATTCGTTTCCCCGCTCGGACTGCAAACGACGATGGATGTCATCGAGAATGCCGTTGATGAATCGCGGTGTGTCGGCCCCGCCGTACTCCTTCCCGATCTCGATGGCCTCGTCCATGACCACCCGCGGCGGAACGTCACCGACCACCAGTTCCACCACCGCCACGCGCAAAATGTTGCGATCCACCAACGAAATCCGTTCCAGGTCCCACAGGTTGGAGGTAGCGGTGATGCGGGCGTCCACCAGGTCGCGCTGCCGCCAAAAGGCCTCGACCAGTTGGGTCGCGTAGGGAATCGGATCGAGGGCGCTCTCATGGGCGGCGAAGCAGTCGGCCAGCACCCCCGTAGACTCGTCGCGCTGCACGTCCCATTGGCAAAGGGCTTGCATGGCCAGGATTCGAGATCGGCGGTTGTGCCGTTGCATACTGGATTATGAAGGATTGCGAAGTTGTCGCAAGAGGTCGGCCAATTCCACAGCCGCGAGTGCCGCCTCGACGCCCTTGTTGTTCCCCTTCCCGCCCGCCCGATCCACGGCCTGCTCCAACGTGTCCGCGGTGATGACCCCGAACGTCGTGGGAACCCCCGTCGAAAGACCCACCTCCGCGATCCCCCGCGCCGCCTCCCCGGCCACAAACTCGAAGTGCGGCGTCTCTCCGCGGATCACGCAACCCAGACAGATCACCGCGTCATAGTCGCCCGACTCGGCGAGCCTCTTGGCCAGAAACGCAATCTCGAACGCCCCCGGTACATGAACCACGATGACGTTCTCATCCGCGACCCCGTGTCCCTTTAGCGTCTCGATCGCCCCGGCCAGCAGCTTCCCCGTGATGAACTCGTTGAAGCGGCTCACCACGATGGCGAATCGCTGACCGTCAACGGCAAGTTGTCCCCGGACTTCGCGCAGCATGGAGGCGGATTCTACCGCGACATCAACCGGCGGTCACGAGCATGGCTTCCGGCCAAAGACCACATGTCTATGGCCCGCAGAGCGGATCCGCCGCGGCGGATTGCGGGGATTTGAATCCCTGAGAGCTGGAAATGCTTATCGTTTCTTCTTTCCGGCCGTCTTCGCGAACTTCTCGTAGTATCCGATGCACTCCTTCACCGGAACGCGGGCGATGGTCTGGCCGATGACATCGAGGGCCAGGTCCTCCACCTTGTTGAAGCGTATGCACGACTTGCCCATGTCCAGCTTTTTGCCCGTCTTGGCCCACTCCTTGCGGAACCATTCCTCGTGCGCGGGGTTGCCGTACCCGCACATGAGATAGACCGACATGTAGTTTTTCTGCGACGCCAGACCCGCGAACGGCAGCGGTTGCTTGGGGTCGCAGTGATACCCCGGCGGATACAACTTGTGCGGAACGGAGTACCCGATCATGCCGTACTGCATCCCCTCCTCGTATCCCTTGTCGAGGTTCTTGCGGATCACCTTCCGCACCGCCTCCAACGCCTTCCGCCGATCCTCCGGCAGTTCCGCCAGATACTCTTTCACCGTCTTGGCTTTGCTTTGCATGGCCACACTCCTGAATTCCGCGATCGCCCGCCGCGTCCTCGACAACGATACACGCGCGGGGACATTCCGCCAATCCGAGATGTGTTCCGAACGGTGGGCCGTTCCGTCGAGCATTCACGGAGTCGAAACGTCGAGATCACGGCATATCTTGCGGGACAAGACGTCACTAATCTCGTTGTGCCGCGGCACGGCTGTGCGCCGACGATTCACCGGATTGCCCCACCAGGAGTGCTTCGCGCCCTCACGAATCAGGACGCAGCTTTGGGCCTGAAGGTGAGCAATGAGGTCCCGCCGCTTCAAACCTCGATGACCTCTTGGTCAAACGGGGGTTGCGCGGCCGCGAGAGCGTCGTCGCGGTTCATCTCCAGGGCCTCGCGAAGCGCCGACCGCAAGCTGTCGAGCAGTTCCTCGCGGGTGTTTCCCTGCCCGTTGACCCCCGGGACCTCCACGATCCAGCCGATCCAGTGGCCGCCGTCGCGTTGAATGATTGCGGAGAACTTCTGGCTCATGCGAGTATTATACCCCACCCCGATCCCGAATTGCCAGCCCCGCTTGAGGAGCGTCCGCGAATCGGCTTGGGGACGACGCCCATTTTGCCGAATCCCCAGACTCATACCGCGGACGGAGAGCAAACCGCCCTCTTGCCGTGGAATTCTTTCCCCGGAGAACGGGTTACTCGATGAAGACCGACGCGTTCACGCGGAAACGCACCGCGAGCTTCTTCACGTGTTGAATCGTCAGCGCCCGCTCACCCTTGAGCAGCTTCGATCCCATGCTGGGATGTACATCCAGCAGCCGGGCAAGGTCCGACGCGCTCATTTCGTTCTCGTCCATCAGGTGTTGGAGAGTCGCAATACCGCTGATATCTGACGTGTCGATGGCGTGGTGCGCCGCCTCGTAAGCCTGCACGAGCTGAACCAAGGTCTCCAAATAAGCCGCCTGGCCCTTGGTTAACTTGTTGCTCGCCAGGATGCGCTCGATCATCTCGATCGTGTTCGTATGGTGGACATGGTCCACGATGGCCTGCGGGGGCATGAGGCGAACCAGGGAACCAAAGTCGCCGGGCAACCTGTCCTTCCTCGCTCGCGTCTTGATCGTCGACATCCACTCAGTCCTTCCAGTCACCCAGATCGTATTCCGCGTGCGTCATCACCCATCGCACGTTCACCAACGCGAAGTCAAACCGTATCCGAGCGACCAGGCGGTACTTGTTCCCACCAATGTTGAACACGGTGAGCGTTTCATTTCGCGACGTCCGAACGCCGTCGGCGTGCGAGTACGTCCGCCTCACGTCTTTCAGACTCCTCCACTCGGCGGCGCGGGCCGTTTTGTACCAGAGCCGCAGCGGCAAATCCGCGTCGGGGTGCCGGTCCCAGAACTCCCGCAACGCCCTCAGACTGATGACCCGCACAGAGACATTTTGTCGATTCGGCGGGGAAAGTCAAGCCCTGGTTGGACAAGTTGTCGAAACCGCCGCGGTCCGCAAGGCCAGGCACGTTTCGATGCTACGGAAGCGAAAAGAGTCGCTGCCACCCCTGGAAGTCGCCAAGGTCCACGTCGCCGTCGCCGTCGAAGTCGAACGATTCGCAGGTCGGTGTAGCGCCACTCCTTGTGGATGGCGCAGACTCGTAGGGTCCGCTGTGCGGACCAAGATTCGCAAATTCGTAGGCTCCGCTGTGCGGACCAAGATTCGCAGATTGGTAGGCTCCGCCTTGCGGCCCGTTCATGCACGATTCCCACGCCGCGAAGTCCTCGAGCTCGACAGCTTGATCACAATCGTAATCCCCGATCCCGAACTCATACGCCCCCATATCCACCCGCCCGCACAGCACCCGCGCGTGGCCGTCGAGGTCGCGGGGAGGACAAAGTTCCACTTTGTCAGGCGGGCAAAGAGAATCTTTGCCCTCCCCGAAGTCCGGATCGCCCGCGTCGATGCACGGTGAACCGCCCTGCAACCGCAGGTCACCGTAATCGTCATCCACCCCATCCCACTCTCCGTCCGGTCCCGGGTCCGGGAGGCGAACGAACATCGGATCCGGATCGATGTTTCCCCCGCCGTCAACTGCGCCGACCGGTAAACCGCCCTGTACGTCGCTAAATCGTATGGTCGGCACAGACTGATCGCTGTTCACCAACTCGTCCGGCATATCGCCCCAAAGAACGCAGTTGGTTACCGTCGGAGTGCTGTCGTAGCGGTTGTGCATTCCGCCGCCGGTGTCGGCCGTGTTCCCGCTGAACGTGCAATCGGTCACCGTCGAGTTGCTGCGGTAGTTATACATCCCGCCGCCGCTGTGGATGGCCCTGTTCCCGCTGAACGTGCAGTTGGCCACTGCCGGTTCGTTGAGGTAGTTAGCAGTACAGCGCAAAGTGGGCTCAAGTGGGTGATAGGTAGCGAACGATAACTCCTGTCAGGTCAAGAGTTTCGGTTTCTGACAGGAGTGAAGGCATGGATGCCGAACAGATTCGCACGGTTGGGCGGGTGTTGCCGCGTTTCTTGGACGAGTTTGCGGGTTGTTTCGGGCGATGCGACACGCGTGAGTATCTGCAGGTGTACGCGAAGGGTCAGATGTCGGACCTGCAGCGCAAGAGCGTAGAGCCGATGGCCTTGCGCGGCGGAGTTCCGCCTCGTTCGCTTCAGGCGTTTCTGGGGTTTTTGTCCTGGGATGAACATCGGCTCGTGGATCGGTTGCAGGACATCGTAGTGCGGGATCACGCGCATCCCTGGGCTATCGGGGTCGTCGACGAGACGGCTTGCGCGAAGGACGGGCATCACACCGCTTGCGTCCAACGTCAGTGGTGCGGTTCACTGGGCAAGATGGAGAACTGCGTGGTCAGCGTACACCTCGGCTACGCGGTCGGGGATTTCCATTGCGTACTGGACAGTGATTTGTTCGTTCCGAAGTGTTGGGCCGACGATCCGGTGAAGCGTGAGGAGGTCAGCATTCCCGAGGAGGTCACCCATCGGACCAAGCCGCAGATCGCTCTGGCGCAAATCCAACGCACCCTGGGGAACGGCGTGCGTGTGGCCGCTTGGACGTTCGACGAACACTACGGGCAGAGCTACGAATTCCTCGACGCGCTGGACCGTCTGGGGCAGACGTACGTCGCCGAAGTTCCCTGCACGTTCGTGGGCTGGGTGAAGGAGCCGGACCTGCTCTACCGGGCCATGCCGCAGGAGATGCGTGGGTCAGGAAAGAAGCGTCGGGGGCCGCGTTTGGCGAAGACGGCGGCTCCCGTCAGCGAAGTGCGCAACTTGCTGAACCATTCGCCGGTCTTCACCGAACAGCCGTGGACGGTGGTGCACCTCAAAGACGGGGAGAAAGGCCCCATGGTCCGGGAGGTGAAAGCGGCGCGGTTGTTCATGAGGCGCCACGGGCTGCCCACGCGGGCCCACTGGCTGATCGTGACGCGGAACCTGTCGACCGGGGAACTCAAGTTTTTCGTCTCCAACGCCCCGGCCGGCGATCCCTTGGAATGGCTTCTGCACGTGGCCTATTCGCGCTGGCCCATTGAACAATGTTTTCGCGAGGAGAAGGACGAACTGGGCTTCGATCATTTCGAGGTTCGTAGCTGGCGCTCGATTCATCGCCACCTGTACTTGTCCCAGGTGAGCCATCTGTTCTTGAACCGCATGCGCAGGAAGCTGGTCGAGGAAGAGCGTACCCCGGCTATCGAAGAACCGGCGGAGCTTTTTTTCCCCCCACGCCGCGGAGGATGGGGAGTCCGTCCGGAGCATCGAAGATTCGGCTCCGGATTATCCCCCGGAAAGCTTGACGGCGGAGCAGATTCGGTACGCACTGTCGCAATGGCTGTTGGCCCGCCGGCTGGGGAGACGCGCCGGACGGGTCATTCTCCAGGATGCCGCCGCGGTGCTCGCTTATCATCGCAAGCACAACACCACCGCGAAGATCAGCCACACGCGGACAACGTGCACAGAACTGTCACAACGCGGCATCGACGTGCATCGAATCCGCTCGTGTTTGGATAGCAACTTTGCGCTGTACTGTTAGACATCCCGCTGCCGGACCCGCCCGCGTTCCCGCCGAACCTGCACCCGGTCACCGTCGGGCTGCTGAGGTAATTGCCCATCCCGCCGCCGTCCGAGGTGGCCGTGTTTCCGATGAACGTGCAGTTTGCCACCGTCGGACTGCTGCAGCAGCGACCGAAGTCGTCGTAGTTGCGCATACCGCCGCCGTACGAGGTGGCCGTGTTCCCGCTGAACGTACAGTTGGTTACCGTCGGGCTACTCATGCGGTTGTACATCCCGCCGCCGGCGTCGGCCGTGTTCTCGCTGAACGTACAGTTGAGCACCGTTGGCTTGCCGTACTCATTGAACTCGTTGTACATCCCGCCGCCGAGCCCGTAGCAGTGCCAGTCGTCGCTGGCGCAGTCGTTTCCGATCGCGTGGTAAGCCGCGTTCGCGCGAAACGTGCAGTTGGTCACCGTCGGACTGCTCCCGTTGTAGTTGTACATCCCGCCGCCGAGCCCGCCGTAGTGGTAGCTGGTGGCCGTGTTCCCGCTGAACGTGCAGTTGACCACCGTCGGGCTACTGCCGTCCCGTTTGAACATCCCGCCGCCGTGGTAAGCCGTGTTCCCGCCAAATGTGCAGTTGGTTACCGTCGGGCTACTGTAGCGGTTGCACATCCCGCCGCCGGCGCCGCGGGTACCGCCCATGTTCTCGGTGAACGTGCAGTTGATCACTGCCGGACTGCTGCCGCCGTTGTACATCCCGCCGCCGGCGGCGGTGGTCGTGTTACCCCTGAAGGTGCAGTTGGTAACCGTTGGGCTACTCACGCGGTTGTACATCCCCCCGCCGTACGTGTACCCGCCAACGTCGGTCCCTGTTCCACCCGTAATCGTGAAACCATCCAGGATCGTGTCCGGGCCTTCGCCGCTGGCGCATGTGACCACGCTACCGCCGATGCCCGTGGCGTCGATCGTCGTGACGTCTGCTCCGCCGGAGCCGCGCAGGGCGATGGCCTTGCCCAGGAAGTTGATCGTCTCGTGATACGTACCGGGAGCAACGACGCACTCATCCGCGCCGCTGACGACCGCGTCGATGCACGCCTGGATCGTGGGATAGTCGCCCGGTACGTGAAGCGTGGCCGCGACCGAAACACCTGGACACGCGAGGACGAGGGTGACAGCGACTGTCGTTCGCATCGGAATGGACCGCATCTCGACCCTCCACCCCGAACGGATCACAACCGCCGGGAAACGGCAGTCTAGCTTCAAAACCCTTGGAAGTCAAGGTTGGGGGCGCCTTCGATCTCGATGAAGAGGGTCGCACCGAAAGCCTTCGTCGCCGGTTTGTCACCGCCTACGTTCGACACGCGGCTCGAAGCGGCTAGAATGCCCCCATGGGTCACAACGTCGATCAGGAAAGCCTCCTGGCGTTCGTTCGCGAGCGGATCGTCTCTGCCTTCGACCCGATTCGGATCGTGGTGTTCGGATCTCGGGCACGCGGGGACGCCCGACCCGACAGCGACGTTGACCTGCTCGTGGTGCTCCAAGAGGTGAGCGACAAGCGCGCCACGGCGGTCGAGATTCGCAGGGCGCTGCGCGACTTACCCGTGGGGAAAGACGTGATCGTCACGACGCCGCAGGAAATTCAGCAACGCGCCCATCTGGTCGGGTCCATCCTTCGCCCCGCACTCCGTGAAGGCAAGGTTCTCTATGAGCGAAATTGAACCCTCCGCCGAGGCCGCCCGCTGGCTGCAATACGCTCGGGAGCACTCAACTTAGTGATGCCGTTCACCCCCCGACCCTCTTCGCCTGAATCCGGTTCGTCTTCAAGTCCACGATCTCGATCATCTTGGCGAACTCGCCTTCGACAAGGTATCCGGCCAGTTCCTCGGCCGTCATTTGCGCTTTGACCCGGAAGGTGGCGACGCCCTTGGTGGAGGATTGGTTGACGTTCTTGATCTTGTCGGCGCTGATCTCTTGCAGTTTTTTCTTGAACTTGAGGGCGTCGGCCACGGACATTCCCTCGACCTCGATGGTGAGCTCCCCGCCGGCGCTGATCCGCGTCGCCCACTGTTTCATGCAACTGACGTACAGCCGTTCGACCAGTTCCTGCCCGGCATTCTCCAGGGCTTTTTTACCGGCCTGGGGCGAAACGGTGTGGAACCCGCGAGCCCCCCCCCGCCAATTGGCCAGCGACTCGCTGCCGATTAGCTGCGCAGTGTCCGTATAGAACATCTTGACCATCCCGTCGCCGTTGTACATGGCTGTCGGTTCGCCCGCGAGCGGTGTCACGCCCGCGGCATTGGCCTGGGCCGTGCCGGTGATGAAAATCTGCGTGCCGAAGTCCTTGGCGATGGCCTGCACCTTGGGCAGGTTGCCCTCCGTCGTCGCGTCGCCCGACTCCTTCTCCGCCAGCGCTCGAAGCTGCGCCCCGGCATACACGTTGAACCCCGCGGCCAGCAACCGGTTCTCCAACTGCGATTCGAGAATGCTGCTGTCCTGCACAATCCCGTCGATGCGCTCCAGAATGTAGATCGCAATCCCCGGCCTGCCGATCTGATCCAGCACGTTCTGCACCTCGCCCCATGTCGAGGCGATGGCACTCTTGCTCACCTTGGCCCGAATCTTGCAGAACTTGATCCCCCCCGCGGCGTCACCCTGTTCGAGAATCTTGTAGTCCTTCACGATCCCGTCGGCGCGGGCGTAGATCGTGTCGCGGACGAGTTGGAAGTTCTCCGCTTGGCTATGGGAGCTGATCTCCACGCCGCCGCCTTGCTCGAGGGCCTTGCGCAGGGCGTCGTTACGAGCGCCATCCTCACTGACCCCCTCCCCGGTCACCGTCACCTCGACCACGTCGTCCTGCGCCCAAATCGGGGCCGCGAACGACCACGCACCCACCACCGCCAACCGAACCGCCCACGAAGTGCCCGTCATCTTTTCCCGATTCACGTTTCAATCTCCACGATCATTTCGGACCCTGACGCTCCCAGCCTAGTTCCCGTAGAAGGGCTCCACGAAGGGATTGTGCCCGACCGTCGCAGGCGGTCAAGTTTCGCGCTCCCCGCGTCGTTAACCCATAGCCCCGGCGCGAGGCCTGTGCCCGTTCGCCCGAATGGGTCTACGGAGATAGATCGGAAGGCGGGTCGCCGGTTAGTGATAAATCCGACCCGCCGCCGCCTTTTCGGATGAGGACAACGTGGTTCGGACACTCGGCGCAACATACGATTCTTCGGATACGGTGAGCCATCGCGTGCTGAACAGCTCCTCAGAAGAACGTCCTCCCCGAGCCGTTCCGATGAGGGGGCGAGTCCACCCCTGCGGAAACGCATCCAGAGCCGCATGGGTCGTGATCGCCGCATGTTTCGCCGTGGGATGTGATGCGGTCATCGCGCCGCGCCCGTCGCCTCGCTTCATGACTCCGCTGACGGTCGACGGAACGGCGGTTGGCGAGGCCATCATCGACACCGGCGGCGGATACGAGGTCATCCTCCGCGAGAGCTTTGGGTTGAAGGTGATCGACACGGTGCAGGTTCTGGCCTTCGCGGGAAGCGAGACCGTGGCGGTGACCGAACCGTTCGCCTACATGGCCGGGGGCGTGACCTCCGTCGCTGACTTCGCCCTCGTGGGGCTTTCCATCTGCCCGTGCAACGGCGTGGGATACCAGTTCTTCCGCAAAACGGGCACGGTTCTGGCCCTCGACTATCGCACCATGCGCTCCGCGTTCCTGTACGGTGACGCACCGCACGACCAAGTCACCATTCCCTTCGCGCCTCCGCCGCCGGAACTCGCCGACTTCGACAGTTCGTTCTTGGAAGTGGACGTCGAGTCCGATGGGAACGTGCGCCGGATCCTCGCCCTGCTCGACACCGGCGCCAATGCCACGGTCATGCGCAGAGGCGTTATGGAGGGCCAGGCATTGTCAACGCTGGATCGTTTCGACGCCCAGATCACCCGCGCGGAACTCGGAACCGTCGCCGTACGCATCACCCTTTTCGACACGCCCGGACTGCCCGACCTGATCGTGGGAACGGATGTGATGGCCGCCTGGTCCGACGAGTGGTTTTTCACCTTCGCCCCGCAAGGCGGCTCCGTCAGTGTTGTCCCGCGCCCCACCGACCCGCCGCAGTAACCGCCCCGAAACCCACAGCGACACCCGCGTGACCCTCACCCGCCGCCCGGCACGCGTTTCCTCATCGTCCCGTAGGGACGTGCGAAATTAGCTCCCCCAGTTCACTGGGGGGTCGGCATCCGCACCCTCAAACCCTCCCCCCTCTCCCCACGGGAGAGGGGCCGGGGGTGAGGGGCAACAACCGCGACCGATCAGAACGTGCAGCCCGAGCGACTCTGACCCTGCAAGAGTCCACGAAAATAGCCGTGTGCCGCGTCCCGACGCCGGGTGCCGCTGGCGGCTTGTCCGCCAGTGCTCTTCCGCGGCGAGTGCCCGCCCTGCGGGAGAACGAAAAACTCCTCCCACCCCGCGCACGCTTAGGCGGCGCCGGTCCCGCCAGGGACACACGAACTTAGCCCCCCAGTTCACTGGGGGGTCGGCATCCGCACCCTCAAACCCTCTCCCCTCTCCCCACGGGAGAGGGGCCGGGGGTGAGGGGCAACGACCGCGACCGATCAGAACGTGCAGCGCCGGCGACTCTGACCCTGTAAGAGTCCACGACAATAGCCGTGTGCCGCGTCCCGACGCGCCTCGGGACGCCACCCACGGAACACGTCCCCACAAAAAAACATCCCCCCTTAGAAAGGGGGGACCGAGGGGGGTTCGTTCGCAACCCGCCCGACCCGATCGCCCGCTTGGGATCGACGCGCTCCGTCGTTACAATGCATATCCCATGGTCGCTGAAAAAATCTTTTCCGAAGCCACACGTTCGGTGCCACTCCTCCTCAGGAACGGAGCATGTCCCGTTCGTAGTTGAAGGTTGAAAAAGATGGTGGCGGCTCGATCCTATCCGTTGTGTAGGCGGGTAGGGTTGTGAATTCTTTAAGGAGCCACCACCATGAAGCAAGGATACCAAGTCGCGGATCGTCGGG
>CAZYEX010000061.1:0-35433 GCA_964646605.1 uncultured Phycisphaera sp.
GTCGAAAAAGAACGCATGGCCGCACGCGCCGCAGCGTCGGCGTCCATCCTCGAAAACGGTAACGGCGTCGGAATCGCACGTCGGACACCGATCGGCGGGTAGGACGTTCCCGTCGGCGTCGATGTACCAAACCCGATCGCAGGTATCGCAAGCGTGGAGTAAGTCGTCGTCGGCGAGGATGATCGCTTCCGGTGCGCTGCAGAACGGACAAAGCGACTTCGCACCGTGGGCGCTTCCGACGGGTTGCAACGCGGGCTCCGTCGCCTTGTTGGCGCGGATAAAGTCGCACGGGTCCATTGCTTTGCCGGATTCGTCGTGAATCGTGACGTGCATCGGGAACCACGATTCGGCGAACCGCAAAGCGTCCGAAACCGCGTCGAAAGAGCGCTGAAAGTAGGGGGTAAACCCCGCTCGTTTGCAAACGGATACCGTTGTCATGCGGCCACCGCGATTCCCGACTCCGCGCCGTCCAGCGCGTCCACGTCGTCGATGAGGGTCCGGGCCGTCGTGGCGATACGCTCCAGACTTTCCCGAAGGGCTTTCGCGTTCCCGTCCCATAGGGCGATGTAGGCCGATGACCGGATCGTCGTGTCGAGTCCGAAGTGTCGGCAGACCACGTAGGCGACGGACTCGGCTTCCAATTCCGCAATGTTGCGGGTTAGGACGGTCGCCTTGTCGGTTTTTCCGAAGTGTAAGGCGCAGTGCGCCAATTCATGGGCAAGGGTCTTTGCGCGCTGGCCGGTCGAATGAGCGTTGTCGATGACAATCGACTCGCCCTTGTCGGCGGCGTATCCGAATCCCTGTCCGACGAGCGTGTCATACTTGACCACGATGCTCCGCTTGACCGCGACACGCTCCAGGGCAATCAAGAGCGCCGAGGCATCGGCGTCGATGACCGGACATTCCACGTCGGGCAATTCGCGCCCGTCGGTCTGCGCCACGTCGAAAACGTGAACCGGCTTGAAGAAAATCCCGTCAACCGATTCGGATTCGCCCGATTCGCTGCGCTCCTCGCGGTGGAAGAAACAGGGCGAGAAAATCATAATTCCCCGTTCGCCCTTGCGGACAAACCGGCCGAGTCTTTTCCACGTCTGAAACCCCGCGACGCGCTCGGCGTCCGGTCGTTGAAAGAGAATCAAGAGCGAATTGTGCCAAGAATACTTGTGGAACCGCGCTTGCACGTCCAGGTATGCCTTAAACGTGTCCGACGCTCGCACGTCGTCCACCGCACGGGCGAGCGCTTCAACGTGGCCGTCGATGCTCGCCCGAAAGGCTTTCGCCTTGTCTTTCGTGTTACTTCCGTTGTCGGATGGGGAAACTAATGGTACGGTTGGCATGACTTCGGCTCCTTTTTAGCCGGGGTCCAGGGCCGCGGATGTTGATAGCATCGCGCGGCCCGCTTTGTCGATGCACGTCGCATCGAACTACCTACACCATAACCCATGATCCGCCGCGTGTCAAGCGCTGACACGGATTTTTCTACAACGGGTCCGTTGTAGCAGAAACAGCGTCACGACGTGGCACGTTGACAATACGAGTTCTTTGCGGCGCGTTTTCGGCTTGTTTTCAGGCTGTTTTCGGATTGTTTGCGAAGCGATTTCCGCGAGTGTCAGACTGCGGCACTCACGCGCGAGCGCGCATCCGCGCGCATGGGACCCATTGCGCGCCACGTTTTTTAACCCAACCCCAGCCCTTTTTGTGCGGTACCGGTGAAGCTACCCCTCTCTCTGTTCACACAGCATTCCGGTCTGGGACCCATTTTCGGCTTGTGCTTTCTGCCCACGACCGGCCGGTGGCACAGATGCCAGCGGGAATCTACCTCTCTAGGGCGACGCGCGGTGCTTGGAGTGCGTGCCCCCGCGAAACGCTCGATCACCGACGAGTAGATGAGCTTGAATCGCTGAGCCGCGAAAACTCGCGGTCGAGTTGCCGGCACAGCCGCGGATAGCTTACGCCGAACGCCCGGCAATACCGCGAGAGCTACACAACGTCCAACCGCGTCTCGCCTGCCTTATATCTGGAGACGTACTGATGAGGGACGGCCAGACGTTCGGCAAGTTCGGTTTGAAGCACCCCACGCTCGATGCGAAAGCCCTTTAGGCGCTCCAGAAGATGGGACTAGTGGGGAGAAAAGCGGGACTTTCGGAGGGGGCCGAGGGCCACGCCCTTGACGTGTACACAAAGTGCGTGTGTTTTCCCGCACACTGCGCCACGTGTACGCAAGCTGGTCCGGTCGAAGGTTCAATTTGAGGAGGTTCTTTCAACGTAGGGTGAGCATTCGACGATCCGTTCAGGCCGCGACGACGGCGGTGACCCTGACGGGCGGCGGTAGCAGCGTAGGAACCACGTTAGGCACGGCTTTGGCCCTTTGCTTGGCCGCGGACCGCGGCGCGACATCGGGAGAGTTCGATGCGGCCGTACGCACACTTCGGTCTTTGCGGGATGATGGCGTTCCGGCCACCGGAGTTCACTTGACCTTGGGGGCCAACTGCAACAGGAACGACGCAGGTTGCTTTCGGCGCGTTGCTCGACGACGAGGTCGGCCCGCTTCCCAGAAGTTGAACCAAAGGGTCTAACCGCCTCGGGACGGTCATGGTCACATTGCGTTGCTCATGCCGTTTTCCTCCGGGTTGGATTACACTACCCAGCATGCCGGGCAACTCTGTTTCCAACTGAAGCAGCACGCTTCACGGTCGGGCATCGACACCTGCTCATCGCAACGGGCCAAGCGGCGGTGTCTCGCTATTCTCCGAGGGTTTCCCTTCGGCGATCGAGGATGCGGCTTCGCATGGTCGGGTCCGGTGCTTCGATGCGTAGGATCATCGCGGATGCGTCCTCGATCAATTGTTGAGCTTCGGCGGAATTCCCGCTTCGTTGCGCGCAAATGGCGAGAGTACTCATAGCGTGGGCGCTGCTCGGCCGGTCGCCGCTGAAGAGCCGCCGGTTCATGTCCACCGCTTCACGCGCGAGGGGCTCGGCCTCGGCCGCGCGACCAAGCTCGCAGAGCGAAGTTGCAAGACTATCGAGGTTCTTGGCTACATCAAAATGATCGTTCTTGAACAGCCGTCGGTGCATGGCCAAGGCGTCTCTCAACAATGGCTCGGCCTCTTTGGCATGGCCGGAATTCAGTCGGCACCCCGCCAAGTTGATGAGGCCCTTCGCTACCGCGGGGTGATCTCCAGAATAGATGCGTTGACGCATCTTTAGAGCTGCTTCGTGGCCTTCCAGTGCCGCCGCCGGGTCGCCTAGGCTTTCTTTGCAAGACCCGATCATGCTGAGGGCCATGGCGATGTCGGGATGGTCGCCGACGTGGATCCGCCGATGCATTTCCAGCGCGGCCGTCATTCTCGGTAACCCTTCCTCGGCTCGGCCAAGGGAAAGCAGACACACGCCAACGTTGCCCAGCCCACGTCCAACGCTGGGATGGTCGCCTGGAAACAGCCGTTGATACATGTCATACGCTGCTTCCGCTCTAGGCAACGCCTCGGCGTAGCGCTCCTGTGCGAATAGATGCGCAGCCACGTTGTTCAGCCCCTGCGCCAAATCCGGATGATCGTCCTGGAAGATCCCCCTTCGCATCTTATCTGCCCTCTCATAGAGCGGCAGGGCCTCCGATGATCGACCTAGTACGTCCAACGAATAGGCCGCATTGTTAAGCGCCATCGCGAGGTGTGGGTGATCGCCCTCGTACAGCCGCTCATACATTGCGATGGCGGCGGTATGTCTGGACAGTGCCTCTTGAGTCCTTCCCACGGCCCGCAAACAACCTGCGGAATCGGTCAGACTCGCCGCCACATCGGCATGGTCACCGGGAAACAGCCGTTGACGCATGGCCAAGGCCTCCTCGTACTTGACCAATGCCTCCCGCGGTCGACCCAGCCATCGCAAACAGCCCCCGATGTTGTGCACCAGCATCGCTACCTCGGGGCCATCTTCCGGCAAGGCCCGCCGGTACACTTCAAGAACCGCCTGGAACTTAGGCAGCGCCTCGTCATACCGACCGAGCGTTATCAAACAAACCGCAACGATATTCAGGCTCGTGGCCGACTCTGGATCACCGGCGGGTAGAATCGCTTCGTGGATCTTTAGAGCACGTTGGGCCAAGTCCAGGGCTTGCTCGGAGCGTGCGTTCGAGTTGAGAATGGTGCTGATCGTCCTCAGAAGGGAGGCTTCCAACCTCGGGTCGTCTTTGAAGGCACCAGCTTCGATCTCTGCGACGGCCTCCTGCATGGCGTCCGCTACGAGCATTCCCTGCTTGCCGCCTTGGTTCGGGTCCGACGATCGCAGAGCTTTGGTTACGAATTGGTTAATGGATTCTGCTCTTCGGCGCTGTTCTTGTTCCGCGTTGCGCGACGCCTCGGCATTTCGCCAATAGGCAAACGAAATCGCCGAACTTGCGATGAGCACGAGAATGAACGCCGCCGCCCCTGTCGCGGCGAATTTGTAACGCGTTAGGTATCGCCTCAAGACATAGGTCATCGAGTCGCGTTTCGCCTCGATCGGCTCGCCAGCCAGATAGCGGCGGATGTCGCGGGCTAGGTCGCCGGCGCTTTGATAGCGACGGACGGGTTCTTTGGCCAAGCATTTGAGGAGAATGGTCCCGACGTCATTGCCAATGGTTCTGTCGATGGTCGAAGGATGGGCAGGATCGGTCGTAGCGATGTGGCGGACGACGTCGTCCATGCGCCCGCCAACGGGGTAAGGGAACTTCCCGGTCAGAAGCTGATAGAAGATGACCCCTAAGGAGTACACGTCGGTACGAACGTCGAGGTCATTCGACCGCCCCTCCGCTTGTTCGGGGCTGGCCCAGGGCAGCGAGCCGACGAACTGCCCGGTCATGGTCATGGCATCAGCGAAAGAAGCGCCCGGCGCATTTTGTTCCAGTTTGGCCAGTCCGAAATCCAGGATTCGCGGTTCGCCGACTTCGTCGATGCGGATGTTGCTGGGCTTGAGGTCACGATGGATCACGCCGCGAAGGTGCGCCGCGCTAACCCCATCGCAGATCTTGGCGAACAGGCCAAGCGCCTCGCGGAACGTGGGCTTCTCTTGGGCCATGTGGGTGTCCAGCGGACGCCCGGCCACGTAGTCCATCACCAGATAGACTTCATCATCCGAACGACCGCAGTCATGGATGGTGACGACGTTGGGATGCTTGAGGCGGCTAAGCACCTCGACCTCGCGCTCGAAACGAGCCAGTTCGGCGGTTCCCTCGATCGTTCCATGGTGAAAGACTTTGAGCGCCACCTGCCGATCCGTGGATTCCTGAAGCGCAAGGTAGACGATTCCCTGCCCGCCGCGATGTAGTTCACGAATAAGGCTGTAATTGGGCAGTGTTTTCGTGGGAAGTTGCGGAGAATCGTTGGACGACGATCCCGGAAGTCGCCCGGAGGCGACCAGAGCCTCTCTTCGCAGCCGCGCGGCCGCAACCTGGGCACGGGCCGCGTGGATTAAAGGCGTGCCCGCTTCTCTGGTGTCCTCGGTCAATGGGCTTGAATCATCATTCGCCATGAAACTTGCCCAGCGCCAGAAACCTTCTACTGATTCACGCGACAAAGTCGGCCCATTCTTCACGAAGACGACGAGAACCAGGCCGATTCCGCACCCAACACTTCGCGGAGCCTTTCATGCGCCCTTGCTCGCAGCATATGCACCGCGCCCGCGGAGCGGTTCATCCGTTTCGCCACTTCGCCGATCGGTATCCCGTCCAGGTCATAGAGCCGAACCACACGACCATAATCTTCGGGGAGTGTATCGAGTAAGGCGTTGAGGCGATCCAAACGCTCATCCCGAGCGGCATAACGGCTTGGTGTGGTCGTGGCCACCCCGAGGATCGCAAGGAGCTCGCACGAAGCGTCGCCATCGGCGGACTGCGGAACGCGGTCGGATGGTTGCGGTCTTTTCTGCCGTTCGAGACCACGAATGGCGTCACGTAGGTTATTTTCGGCGATGCAAGTCAGCCAGGCCGGGAACGGTTCCGCGCGATCGGGGTCGAATCGGGAAATCTGAAGAAACGCCTCCAAGTAGGTAACTTGCATCACGTCGGCCGGTTCCAGCACCGACCTCCACCCGCGTCCGATCCGCAGCGTTCGCTCAACTTCGGGGCCGTGTTGTTCAAGTAGCTTCGATAGGGCTGCCTCATTGCCCGCAACGGCCTGTCGAATCAACCCGTTCGTGTCGCTCAAGCCCGTTGCCTCCGGTCGTCCTAGTATGAGCGAATCAATTCAGCCAAGACCGCGCGTGAACCTCACGGTCCCGACGTCGCGTTGTTCTATAGAAGTAGCGCTCGGGGTCTCGTAGTCGCCTAGAAACAAAAGCGTCTTGCACGAGGGCCCTTTTGGGCTTGTTTGATTGTAATGAGTTGCCTTGAAGCGCCAAAGCAGTCCAAGGTCGGGAGATTCTCGTTGGCGACAGTTGGTCGTTGCGACCAAGGATGCATCTTTGGCGTAAAGCCTTTTGGAGAATGACGTTACGTGCCAGTGGGCGGTCAAATGAAGTCGTCAGAGGACGAAGGCTGCTTACCGGAATTGTTCACCGAAGATCGCTGGAAGGAGCTCGCGGCCCATTTTCGACTATCGCGGCGGCAAGTCGAAACCGCACGTTTGCTATGCCGGGGATTTCGCAAGAGCGACATCGCCAAGAGGCTTCGCGTCTCGGTTTCGGCGGTGCGCATGCACACGACGCTGCTGTTCAAGCGCCTGCGCGTTTGTGATCGAATCGGAGTTCCGTTGCGATTGGTGCTTGCGGAACGAGCACTACGCAAGGGGAGGATGTTACGACCCCTGTACGAACGTCCATCTTGATTCGAGACGGGTGGTTCTACGATGATTGCGAGACCGCATCAAAGTCAAGCAAAAGACGGTTGGGGATCCGTCGGGACAAGGCGATACGCCGAGCTGACTTCGAATGCGCGAGGAGTCATGGGAGCACTTGCGATGAGTCGAACTTCGTGCAGCAAACGGCTGTGGATGTGTTTGTTGGCTCCTTTGGCGTATCCTGGGGTTTCGCTCGCGGAACTTGCGGCGGAGGTCATCGACCTGCAGGCCGGTTGGAACGCGGTTTGGGTCAACCTGGCCCCAGTTCCAAGTAGCCTCAGCGCGATCCTGAAGGCTCAAACGCCTCCGCTGGACTACGAGTCGATCTGGACCTTCGATTCCGGCGGGGTCACGCCGAGCACCGAGAACGTGCAGGCGGCTACTCGTTGGTTCTTCCACGCTCGCGGCGTGCCCGCGTCCATCGGCCCCCTGACGACTCTTTTTGGGCACCGTGCCTACCTGATCAAGATGAATTCGCCAGGGCAGTTGCGCCTTACGGGCGACCCTCTGGTCCGAAGCACCACGTTTTCGAGCCGGGTTAGCAATCTCTTCGGGGCACTGACCAAACCGACCAACGAGAGCCCCTATTCGATCACCTTCGAACATTTCTTCTCCCACCCCAACGCCCGCGGAAAAATCCGTTCCAGCGGCACGCCGGTCCGGCACGACATCTTCGCCATGGTCGGCGGGAACCTTGTCCGCCGTACGTTGTTCGACCCCATTCAGCCGAACGCGGCCTATTGGTTGGACGTGGTGCAGGAATTCGTCTACGCCGGGCCGCTCAACGTCACGGACAGCGCCAACGGCTTGGCGTTCGGTCGGAGCACCGCGTTCAGGACCCTCAGCATCGAGGTTCCCGCGGCGCAGTCTCCAAGGAGAATCACGTTGCAGGCTCGGGCCTGCGCGGACCTGTCGCCGAGTGCAGATTGTTCCGGCGACACTTCGAGCGTGGCATGGATTCAGTACCGCGACCGGACCCGCGCCTGCGGAGCCGATTGGTGTCCGCTTTCGGCGGGCTATTCCTTCGAGGTTCCCGATGGTACGACGCGCGTCGAAGTCGAGCTGCGAGCGCACCGTGTCAGCGTAACCGCGCTCGCCGCCGCGAGAAACACGGCAGGCGAGGACGACGGCATTGCGGTGCGGTTCCCGCTGGTGATCGACGTGACCGACGACGACGGCTCCCGCGCCGTCGTGGCATCCGACGTGAGCGTCGAGCCCATCTTCGGAACCTGGGTCGGTCGAGTGGCGCTGGACCGGGTCAGCGCCTATCCGGTCGAGCAGGTCAACCCTTCGGATGAGCCCGAAACCCCGTCGCCCCTGGGAATGACCCTCATCCTGGAGCTACGAAGTCCTACCGCGGTGGCCGGCGGGGCCGCACACAGAATCTTGGATGCGCTCGAAATCGTAACCCACCGCGACGGCCAGCCGTTGCTGCGGCGGTTCAGCTCGGTCCTGTTCGACCGACCGGTGGAACTTGGCACGGTTTCGCTTGATCCATTCGGGGCGAGCGGAACGCTCACCCAAACGCTGCACATTTCCCCGAAGGATCCGCTGAACCCGTACCGACACCGTTACAACCCCGAGCACCGCAAGGGGTACGACATCACCCGTGTGATCACCATCAAGATCGAGCGGCAATTGGACCGCTTGTCGGACGTGCTGGCGGGGCTGGATGGGACGTTCGGCCCCCACCGCCTCGCGGGGCAGTACACCGAGCGGATCTCCGGACTGACCGTGCAACCGATCGTGGTACACGGCGAGTTCAGGCTGGACCGATTGCTCGGTGAGAGCACCACAGTGGAGGCTGCGCGATGAAAGGTTTGGCTTCAGTCAGCGCGGAGACCGTGAACATGCCTTCAGCCTCACGAACGAGTTCGAACCTGGACCGTGCCCCATCGACGCACGAAACCGGATGGCCGGGATGTTCGAAATCGCGGAATCGGAATCGTCGCTTTGGCATGGTTTGTGCGATCGTCGCATTTGGTCTCCTAGGGACGATCGCTTCGCGAATCGCGGTCGCAGGCGACCAGTGCGATCGGCAGCGTCAGATGTGTTTTCAGCGGATGGGTCACCTGGCCCCAGCCACATCGAGCAGTGCAACGGGTGTCGCCTACGTCGTAGGCAACGAACCGCTTGTGGTGGGAAACAGTGGAGTGGTGATTGTCAAGTATGCAGACGTCGGTCCGGTCTGGTTTACGGGCGATTCCAGATTCCCGTCTTCTGCGACCGATGCCGTGGCAGTTGGAACAACGACCGTAGTTACCGGCAAACGGTCCGAAATCCTCCACGGGACCCAGATCGAGGTCCAGTCGGCGATGCGCTGGGTCCACCGAAGCGACGGACCGGTGGGCTCTCTCGACTTCCTGTACACTGGTGGAGCAGGCACACTTACGTCGGGAAACTCCGTTTCCGACGATGGTACAGCCATCGTTGGTACAGTCGACGACGGTGCAGGTATGGGGCCCCGTGCAATCCGCTGGACACCGGCAGGGGGAGTCGTTAATCTGCCGAGCCTTGGCCCAATTTTCCCGGGCTTGCATGGGAACGGCGTTTCTCCTAACGGCGTTTTCTCGGTAGGCGATACCGCGTCGACGAGTGGGCTACATGCTTTCATCTTTCCGCAACCGCATCCGGATTGTCGACAGGGTTGCCCTACGGTGTCGCAGGGTATGGGCGATCTTCCGGGCGGTCTTTTCTCCAGCACGGCCCACGCAGTGACGGACTCTGGGATTGCGGTTGGGTCGAGCGTCACGGCGTTTGGACGTGAAGCGTTCCGCTGGACACCACCGATCGGCGCCGGGGGGCAAGGGATCATGACTTCCTTGGGCGATTTCCCTGGCGGGAGTACGCTCAGTGAAGCGACGGACATTTCGAATGATGGTGAAATCGTCGTTGGGTTCGGCACTACGGGCACAATAGACCGGAGAGAGGCCTTCTTGTGGCGCGCAAACCTCGGGCTGCGCAATCTGCAGGAGCTAATCACCGACAACATTGGTCCCGAGGCGACATTGGACTGGAGGCTGACCAACGCCAACGCCATTTCGACCAACGGGTTGGCGATTGCGGGCGATGGAACCAACCCCAGCGGACAACCAGAGGGTTGGTTTGTCACACTCCCAGACTGCAATGCGGCTACGAGGCCCGGATGGGATGGGTTGGAAGCACCCGCGCCTTTCACGAATACGGTGAGGTCGGTACTTCCCCTTGTAGGCTCGGCGAACAACTTCCTGACGCTTCCATCACCCACGGCAGCACTGCGGCTCGCGGGACCGATGACGATCGAAGCCTGGGTTTTTTTAGAAGCTGGCGGAGGCGGAATTGGAACGCTGATATCGCATGGGCAGAGGGATGGCTCGCACGGCGAGGACTCGTCGAACAACGTGTTGTACGAGGTCGTAATCACTTCGGACGGCGCTGTTCGCGTGGCTCACGAGAGGAGTAATGCTTCGGACGCTACAGTCCTCGCTGACACAAGCCTCCGTACCGGGCTCTGGTACCACCTTGCCGTTGTACGACATGTCGATGGCGACTTGGTCGAGTACGTCGTCCATGTCGATGATCGGACCCCGATACTGTTGAACGTCAGCGGTCCCCCTGCGGGAGGCACCAATGGCCAGCTAAGAATCGGCGCAAACGAGGGTACGGCGTCGCGGTTCTCCGGCTACATTGCGGATGCGCGGATCTGGAACCTCGCACGCACCGCAGGAGAGATCCAAGCCTGGACGTACAAGTCGCCGCCGCCTGACGCCGCCGGATTGGTGGCGGCGTGGCGTATGGATGAAGAGTCCGGCACGACCGTATTCGACAGCGTGGGATCGAATAATCTCACGCTGGACGCCGATGCATCGCGTACAACGGTTGGGGCCGATTGCAATCAGAACCGCATCCCGGACGAATGCGAGATCGAGATCGAGACTCTCGACTGCAACGGAAACGACATCCCCGATGACTGCGATTTTCGCGACGGCCGCAGCCAGGACTGTAATCATAATGGACGCGCGGATGAGTGCGATGCAAGTGATGCCTTGACCGATTTGTTCGACGCACAGGGAGCGGCTGCGGAGCTGTTTCGGAACGCCGCGGACAAGTCGGGAGTTCCGCCAAGCTTTGACACCATGATTGAACGGTATGGACGCCCCTGGCAGCCGGAGACTGAGCAAACGCCGGGGCGGGGGCTTTGTACAGTTGGTACGACCGTTTGCTTCGAATCCGCGGATTGTCCTGACGGGGTCTGCAATCCCCCCGGCGGGTCGACGGTCCAGCGCGATGCAGCGGAGCGGTTTCGCATGCTGGCCAGGGGTGCAGCCTGCCTTCCAACGGAAGTCGCCCGGCGGGTCCTCAACGAGCTGTTCTCCTTCGAGATGCTGCTCGGAAACGAAGCCTTCGCGGATGCCATGGACCCGACGGTCGGACTCGGCGAAGACGATGATACCATCAGCCTCGAGCAGGTGCCGGGGATGTTCGCGTTCAACGGCTTGCCCCAGATCGACGAGCTCATCGAAGAGGAACTCGGTCTGCTCCGCGGGCGCGAAATCGGCCTACCGCCGTCGGTCGACGATCCAATGGTCGATGGCGACCCAACGGACCCGAATGTGAACTACCCACTGTTGGGCACGGCGACGCGGCCCTGCGCGGTTTACAACCGCCTGCGCCCCAACGCCGTTCCTGGAATCAACTCAGTGGCCTACCGGGCGAACTATGGTTTTTCGAACAACCCCGACAATGGGGCGGCGTCGATGAAATTTCCCCAGGGACACGGCGATGCCTATGGGTACTACCTTACGGCGACGAAATCCTACTTGAACGTGTTCGGTGCGGCACAAGAGATCCCGGTCCTACCGGATTTCTCGCGCCGCTTCATTGCCTCGCAAACCATTCCCGACGGGGTCCCAGATTGCGGCGGTGCGGACTGTGACGCCATCGTCGACGACGTCCCCGATTCCGCTACGCATCATGTAGGCTTCAAGTCCGTGCGGAACATGGCTGCGGCGATGGCGGCCAGGGCTAGAACGGTCAACCGGATCGTCGACCTCACCTTCCGAGCGGACTATGTGGAACCGAAGGAAGATTTTCTCCATCGTCCTGTGGCCATCCCGCTGACGGACACGGTGCCGGAGCGCGCGTGGGGCATGGCCGACTGGGCGCGGCGCGGCGCGGTCGGTGCGTACCTCGATTGGGCGGTCCTAAACCACCTTGTGCCCCCGCCGACGCCAGGGCAGCCGGACAGCGTCGAGAGCGTCCATCGCGAGCGATTCGATGAGATCAACATCCTTGCTTCCGCGGTGGACGAGATGCAGGAGCGAGTCGACGCCGCCGGCGCAGGCTTGAACCCGCTGGGGCTCATGCCCAACGTGGTGCCGTTTCGGGTCATTGATGCCAACGGGTTGGAAAACTTTCTAACCGATGGCGGCGACTCCGGCAAGTCACACTACGGAATCGTCCGCGCCGCGGCGCTCGACGCCATCGAGAACGCACGCGGGATCCTGAGGCGCGCCAACGCGGCCGAGAACCGGCTCCGCGACACTTCGGAGGTGGCGGATGATTTCGTCGAACAAATCGCGGATTCCGAATTCGGTCTACGCAACCGGCTGATTGAGATCTTCGGACTGCCGTCGCCCAGCGACAGAACGGACAACGATTTCGAGGACAACGACGGGGACGGCGCGCAGATGAACGGCGCGTTCAACGACCCTGAGGACGACGCAAGGGAAGCTGCGGGCAGCCCCGATCTGCGGAACTTCATGCTCGACGAGCAAGCCGTGCAAGCTCTGCACTGGGCGCCACGAGGCGCGCCCGGCCAAATCCAGCTTGCCTTGTTTGAGCTACGCACCGCCAATTCGAGCGTAGAGACAGCGGTGCAGAAACTGTCCAATCTGGAAGCGGACATTGGGGTTGCGGATATCGAAGTTAAAAAGAGACGCGATGAAGGGGGTAGGGAGCTGGAAATCCAATCTGATGCGTGTGACAGACGGATGGACGTCATCGATGCGAGGGAGGATTTGGCCGAGGAGCGCGAGGACAAGGGGGGATGGCTCAAGGATATCACTTCGTTTGTAGCCGGTGCGGTGTCCTGCCTTGGCTTGAATCTTGGAGGTGACGGCGACGGGGACCCCCAAAACCCCAAAGTCAACCCGGTTTCGTGCGGTGCATCCATCGGTCAGGTGCTTGACTTCGCCGACGAGCAACTGTATGGCGCGAAGACCGACGCTGAATTCCGCGGATCCGAATTCGACCTTGCGCGTCAGGAGCAGGGTGTCAACTGCTGGGAGACCGCGAAACTTACGGGACTTCACAACGAACCCATAATCAGGGCAGCGGAGAACCAACTCCAGGCTTTGATCCGCGAGACGCCCCTGGCGAAAATCGCCAAATCCGTGGCGGAGAACCAGGCGCTGCAAGCGGTCGCGGTGGTCAACAAGAACTTGCAAGAGGGCAAGCGCCTCGTGGCCGAGCGGGACCGGATTCGGCGGGTGCAGCGCGACAAACTGCAGAACTTCCGATACAAGGACCTGGCCTTCCGCACCTTCCGCAACCACGCCCTGGAGCAGTACGGGGCCTTTTTCGACCTTGCCGCGCGCTATGTCATGCTCGCCACGCGAGCCTTCGCCTACGAATACAATGAGCGCGACTTCGTCGACGGGCAAGTGGAGTTCCTCTACCGTGAGAGGCTCTTGGGCACCACGTTCGCTGTCGATCAAGGATTGCAGAGCGTCCTTGCGGCGCTCGACGCCGAGCGTCAGCGAGATGAGTTCACCGGTCGGCTGAAGAAACTGCGCTTGTTCGACCAAGGGTTCCCCTTCAGCATCCGAAAGAGCATGTTGGGGCTGGAGTTCAACCCCTCGACAGACACGGACCAACAGCAATTTGAGAAAAGCAAGGCCTTTCGCGCGTTTCTGGAAACTCACATTGTCCAGGA
The DNA here is from genome assembly GCA_964646605.1 of uncultured Phycisphaera sp. GTDB lineage: Bacteria > Planctomycetota > Phycisphaerae > UBA1845 > UBA1845 > SBAX01. The sequence goes on from CAZYEX010000061.1 coordinate 13,729, forward strand.
CATTCGTGATGTGCCCGCGTACCGAGACCTGGCCGTCCACACCTCGGACGAGGACTACGGACCCGCCTTAGTCCTGACGTTCCCCACCGAGGTCGCGGGCGGAACGCTTTTTGGAGCGCCGAGCACGAACGTGTTCGGCACGGATGCCAACTATAATCACTGTGAGAACCCCAAGATATTCACTTTCCTGATTCAATTGCAAGGGGTGGACAGCCGGGGAGTGCTCGGCAACACCACGGGAATAATCAATGCGTTCTTTCTCCCGGCCGGCGCCAGCATGTTGCGCGCGCCGCTCGGGTTCGATTGCGCCCGCCGGCCCGTCCGGTCCTGGGCGGTTGTCGATCAAAAGATCCCGGTGGTCGGTCAAGCCTATCGGGACGCTTTTGATATCCTCGACGCACCCATCGACGGGGACTTCGATCGCCCCTTGGGCGAAACGGCGCCGGGTTTTGGAGTCATCAATCGATTCCCGTATGTCGACGCGGAAATCGCCCCGAACTCCGTCCGGATTGATCGTTTTCCACACGAGCTGGCCGGATGGTCCGTTTGGAACACGCAGTGGGTGCTGATCATCCCCGGGCGTCAGTTCACAAGTTCGTCGGACACCGTGGAGAACGTTCGTCGTCAGCTCATGATTCTCATCTACGACGCCAACGAAAACGGAGAGCCCCGCAGACCGGATGAGAATTTGGGCATTGACGACATCGTGCTGCGAATCCTGGCGTATGGCAAGAAAGCTTCGTAAGGAGAGGTTCTGATGACATTGCGTATGACTGGCATCATGCTCGCGATAGGACTCTGTGCGGGGGCATTGAAGGGCGCATTGGCTGCGGACAAGAATGGGGTGTCGCCGCAAACGATCTCGCTGCCGTCCGGGCCGGGTTCGATCTCGGGGTTGGGCGAGTCTTTCCAGCCCCAGCTCAACAGCGGCAGCGGTTCCTATGCCGTCCCCATTCAACTGCCCAAGGGTCCGGGCGGGTTCGGCCCGAGTCTCTCCCTTCAATACCACACCGGCAATGGCAACGGATGCGTGGGGATCGGCTGGAAGCTCTCCGAACCGTCTTTCGTCAGCCGCAACATGGACAACGGGTTACCGCTCTACGTCGACGCGGCCAACGGCCTCGACGATGACTTCGACGGCACGATCGACAACCCCGGAGAGATTGACCGATTCAGCGGAATCGACCTTGAAGAGCTGGTCTCCCTCCCCGACGCCACGTTCCGAAGCGAAAGCGAAGAGACATTCCTCCGCTACGAGCGCACGGCCACGGGCTGGAGCGCCCGAACCAAGAGTGGCGTGCAGCATGAGTTCGGATCGAGCTCCAGCGCCCGGGTCGAGGGCGGCAGCCGCGTGTTCTCGTGGCTGCTGGAACGCAGCACCGACCTTAACGGAAACGCGATCGAGTACCGTTACTTGTCCGACCCCGGCTCGCCGGGGCAAAAGTATTGCCGCGAAATCCGCTGGGCCGGCGAGACAGCGTTCTACGCGGTCGTCATGATCTACGAAGGCAACCGTCCCGACGTGCACTCCGATTATCGCAGCGGTTTTGAGGTCAGAACCGGATTGCGACTTGCGCGGATCGACGTCATCGGCCAAGGAATGCCGGCGTTCTCCGGCGCGGTCACGGGTGACTTGAACGAAGACGGCGTCGGTGATTCCTTGATCCGTCGATACACGCTCGAATACGCGGCTGGGGCGCTTCAGCTTCAGTCGCTGTTGACTCGCGTAACGCTGACCGGCGCGGACGGTGTGACGGCGCTTCCGTCGATCACCTTTGCGTACACCGAATGGTCACCGCCGGACAACGTTTCGATCCCGATTGGTCGGAGCACGGGGGAGCCTGGCGTCGCCTTAAACTCGGAGGATATCGAGCTGATCGACATGAACCGCGACGGCCTGCCGGACCTTCTACAGGCAACGACGTCGTCCCATCGCGTACATCTCAATCTGGGAGTTAATGCGGCCGGGCGGCTCGAGTGGGATGCGGTAGGCATCAACATCGCTGACGCGCCGGAAGTGCGTCTTGGATCGACAGCGGTCCATCTTGCCGACCACAGCGCCGACGGCGAGGCCGATCTGCTGAACAAAGTGAACGACAGCCTCCATCAGTGCTACATCAATAGTGGTGAGGAAAGCTGGGCATCGCCCATTACCCTGGGTAACACGGATGGTTGGCCTGTTTGGCCTTTCGAGAATCCTGGCAGTCGGACCTTGGACACGGATCACAATCGGATGCACGACATTCTGGCCACCTCCACCAACGGCTATAGTCTCTGGATGCTCATGCCCGGCGGCCGCTATGGGAAACAAGTTGCTCTCCCCGTGCTGTCCGATGGCACTCGGGCATTCGGCTTCGAAGATCCCGGAGCCAGAATCGCCGATGTGAACGGCGACCGAATCGTGGATCTCGCGTGGATTCAGAGCACCCGCGTCGTGTACTGGGCCAGTTGCGGGCGGGGTGTGTTCGATGGACCGTTTTTCCTGCCGCTTACCAGCACCATCAGCGCGGCCGAGATCGCGCGTTCGGACTTCGCGGACGTGAACGGTGACGGCCTATCAGATCTACTTCTGGTTCGACCGGACCTCTTCCAGGAACGCATCCATTATCGGCTCAACCGCGGTCAGTCGGGTTTCGACACTCGGAGGACCATCCTCGGGCTTCCCACGCCGGTCGCAGGCGACGCGAACCGCTGCGTAGACGTAAACGGCAACGGCTCCGTGGATCTGCTGATTTCGAACAGCACCCGGCCCTCGGGAACGCGGGAGCAGTTCGTGGACTTCGTTCCCGGGATCCGGCCGCATCTCCTAAGTCGCGTCGATAACGGGTTGGGGCTGGTCACTACGCTGGATTACGAAACCTCGATTCAGCAGATGGTGCGAGCGCGGAACGCCTTGCAGCCCTGGACCTCGACCATGCCGATCTCCATGCCGGTCGTCGCCCGCATCACAGAGGACGACAGTCGAGGCAACGCGTACACCCGCGAGATCACCTATCGTGACCCCTACTACGACGCGGCCAAGCAGGAGTTCCGTGGGTTTTCTCGCGTCGAACTCCGTGAACTCGGAGACGCCTCCGCCCCCACCAAGATCACCACGCACGTCTTCGACACCGGGGTTTCAGCCGACTGTCGCAAAGGGAAGCTATTGGCTCAGGAAGTCGTGGACGACGCGGCATCTCGCTTCGAGCGAACCGAGAACACTGTGCAGCACCGCGTGCTCGAAACAGCCGTGGACGGTCGCCAAGTTTGCTTTGCGTTCAACGAGGCTTCGGATGCGTACATCTTCGAGCAAACCGCCAATCCGGCCCATATTCGTACCGAGGTTCAATACGACAACTTCGGCAACGTTTTGCACGAGAACAAACACGGCATCGCCGACCAGGACGGCGACGAGGTCTTCATGGAAAAGGCCTACGCCTACAACCCCGCCATCTGGTTAATGGATCAAGTGTCTCGCTCCACCACCCGCGACGGCAAGGGTGCTCTGGCCGCCGAGGAGCTGTTCACTTACGACGCACGTGGAAACCTTCTGGAGCAGCGCCAATGGCTGGATCAGGAGAGCCGCTACATTCTTTCGCTTCGCAACGAGTACGACTCCTTCGGCAATGTCATCCGGATGACCGATGCCAACAACCACAGCCGCTCCGTGGCCTACGACGCACTGCTGCACACGTACCCGGTCACCGAGACCGTACATTTGGAATCGCGCAACCTGGTCGTAACGGCGGAATATCATTTCGGGTTCGGCGTGGTGGCCTCCTCGGTGGACTTCGCGGGCGCGACCACGGTCGTCGAGTATGACCCCTTGGCCCGGCAGACGGCTATTCTTCGATCCGGCGGCGCCGAAACCAGGTACACCTACGAACTGGGAGCGCCCATCAGTCGGACCATCACCAGGGTCCTGGAGCAGCTTGGCGGCGGCACTTTTGACACCTACGTCTACGTCGACGGCCTGGGCCGGGCGCTGGGCTCCAAAACCGAAGCCGAGGACGGCCAATGGCGATTCGTAAAAGCCGTTTTGCACAACCGGCGGAAAACGGTCGCACGAGAGTGGCTTCCCCACTACACCTCAACCTCGCAGTATGAGCTTCCTAGTTTCGAACTGCCGAGCTTGCAGTGGACTTATGATATTAAGGATCGCGTGATACAGAGCTTGAATCCGGATGGCACGTTCACCCGCACCGTATTCGAGCCATTGACAGAGACCAATTTCGATGAAAACCATTCTACGCTGAACGATAAGCCGCTGGTCCGGAGATTTGACGGCCTCGATCGCGTCCGCACGGTTGTGGAACATACGGGCGATGAGGAGATCATCACGCAATCGTCTTGGACTACATTGGGAGACTTGGCAACTAACGTCGATGCCCATGGAAACACACAAACATTCACTTATGATTCAGTGCGCCGAAAGCGGGCGATTCACAATCCGGATCGTGGGCTGCTCCGCTTCGAATACAACGACGGAGGCAATCTGATTAGAACAACCGATGCCAAAAACCAGGTTACGACCTACTCCTATGACTTCGCCAACCGCATTCTCGAAAAGAACTATTTGGACCAAGGCGGCGGCTCCGACGACCCACCGGACGAAGTGTACCGCTACGACATGCCGAGCACCGGAGTGGATTTTGGCGATGGTACCCAGGTGACCGCCACGTTTACGCAGGGCAGGCTCGTCTCGGTGACCGACACTTCAGGCGGCGAGTATTTCTCGTACGATGCACGTGGAAACCGCGTGTGGAGCGTGAAGAGAATCTGCGATCTGCTGACGGCTCAGGACATATCGTTCGGCACGGCATTCGCGTATGATGTGATGGATCGCACGGTTGAGCTCATCTATCCCGATAATGACCGTTGTACCTTTCAGTACAATGATGCCTCACAGCCAGTGGCCGTTGGAGGCGGATCGGCGGATGGCGCACGCCTCGTCACAGGCGTAACATACGAAGCCACAGGCCAACCCACAGAAATAACGTACGGGAATGGCGTCACAAACGAATACATCTACGACAATCGCAACCGCATGCAGGCCTTGCGCAGTAACGGCCCGAGTGGGCAGCAACTCCTACATTATGCCTACACATTCGACTCCACTTCGAACATATTAGGCATCACCGATCTAAGGCCGTTCTCGGCTGTTCCCGAAGATTCTCGACGACGAAACACCCAGAGGTTTGCATATGACGATCTTGATCGGCTGATCTCCGTAGAATACGCGTCCGACACAGTCGGCGAACCCCTGATTGGAAGAATTGAGTATGCCTATGACAAGCTTGGGAACATCTTGCGCCAAGCGACTCCAGCTCTAGATGAAGCTGGACATCTGGACGACCCTGGGCTCTCGTTCGGTGATTACGCCTATGCGGGCGGCAGGTTTGGACGAGCTGGACGGTTGCCGGGCGATCCAGCCGGTCCGCACGCAGTGACGGACGTGGGGGGCACGAAGTCTCTCGAATATGATGACAATGGGAGTGTCTCCCGCCTGGGAGATGCCCATTTGACCTGGGACTTTGAGAACCGCCTCGTTGGTTTTGCATCACCCACGGCAGTGTCAACCAATGATTACGACTACGCAAATATCCGCGTGACAAAGCTGGTCGAAAGAGCGAGCCTGGTGCAGCAGACGCTTTACGTCGGTCCGCATTTTGCAATACGGCCGAAATCAGCGCCGACGAAGTATGCGGTTCTGGACATCACCCGAATTGCACAGGTCAAGGGCTCGCTCGATCCAGCGCGTCCTCGCCTCGAGCGCATTTGGCTCTACGCCGGATGGAACCTGGTTTCCGTGGCTGTTGAAAGTGCGCAAACCGTCGGGGATATATTCGGAGCAGATGCCCAGGTGTTTTCCCGCAGCGACGCCGAGTACTCGCCAGTTCCGTTGGATGACGCCGTACCTTTCGGCACCGCGCTTTGGGTCCAAGTCCCGTCGCCGCGCGTGAGCATCGCAAAGGGCCTTTACCGCAATCATCGAGACCCCATGCCCCTTCAGGCTGGACAGACCTTGCAGCCCTGGTCGCGTCTGGAGCCGCTCACACCCGCGGTGCACCTGAATACAAGCGCGCGGATCCACGCTTTCGAACGCGGGCAATGGTTGATCTGTGATCCGACCCTGCCCGCGTTTCTCACAACGCCTGAGTGTCAGCTGTCGGCGTCGAGCGCGGCGTGGATCGAAGTATCCGCACCCGCGGAAGTGACCCCGGGCGCCACAGACACCCAGGACATTCTCTTCTACGAGAGCGACCATTTGGGATCGACGACCCTCCTGACGGATACCGATGGACGGCTCGTGGAAGAAACGAGCTTCTTCCCCTTTGGTGCCCGGCGAAACAGATACACGTCCGTACCGGCGACTGCAATGCATAGCCACATCGGCTATGCGGGAATGGAGCCCGACCCGGAAAGTGATCTAATCAACTTCGGCGCCCGGTTCTTGATACCGTCAATCGGTCGGTGGACAGCATGTGATCCGGCTGGGATCGCGGACACTCTGAATCTCTATGAGTACGCGCAGAACAACCCGATTCGGCTCGTAGACGGCGACGGTGAGAAGTCATCAGCTTTTGAGTTAATCGCCAGGGTCGCCAAGCAGTCGGAGAAGAAACAAAAGCAGAAAGAGAAGCAGTTTGACAAACAAAACAAGCTCGTTCGCCGAGACGTATCCGTCGAAGTCTTCTTACCCGGTGCGAGACTTGCCCCTGACATCAAGAGCGTGAAGGTAAGTACGGTGGTCCAAAATGCAAATAATAAGGCGCTTCCGGAAACGGAGCAGGAATTTAGCGTATCCCAAAAAAGCTTGGCATTCGGAACGCAGGTGCGATTCAATGTTAAGTCACCAACCAAACTTTATGTGACGATTGTTGGAAGTAACGGCAAAACGGTTACGGGGAGCGCTACCATTGATCCTGCCGGCACATGGTCGGGAAGGCTGACTATCAATGTCGAAGTGGGTGTCTTTGGAAGTGTGGGGGAATCGACTGAGAAGACTGGTGGAAAGTCGAAAACATTCACTATGGAGGTTACTGGGAATGCTACTGTGTTCGGAATAGGAGGATCAGGATCAATTGGAGATGCGACTGAGTATCCGGACCTAATAGGCGAGACTGGCAGTGAGGAATATCCGAAATACTCTGGCGGCCTAGTTGTCACTACGGATCACTCACGAAAGCTAGAATAGGATACGGGAGCTGATCGGGTTGCATATGTCGTGTTGTGCGTTGCGTTAGCGATGTTCACTGCGCTGCCTCCGTACAAAGTGTGCGTATGGGATGGACTCCACGCTGCGGGCTCTGGCGTGGGAGGTGCGGTGCAATATGGCGAGCCCATCGATTTGGAGTGGTGGTCATGGAACGGAATTCGATGAGGGGAGCGTGCCTAGTTGCTCTTTTTCTCGGCGGCGTGCTTCGTGCTGGAATCCCCGAGCCCGACGCCGTCCTCTATGGCACGGCGAGCGTGAACGGCGCTCCCGTGCAGCAGCAGCATCCGGTCGTGCTGGTGGCTGTGCTGGACACCGGCCAAGAGATCGGCCGCTACGACTTCGCCGATTGCAACGCCGACGGCGTGCGCGATGCGTGCGAGTTGAGCTGCGCCACCCAAGGCTGTTCGGGGGTCAGCGGTTGCGGAACGGCCCGCGACACAGCCCCCCCCATCGGCCAGCTCGACGACTGCCCAGGCAACCTCTACGCCCTGAAGGTCCGAACCGAATCCACCCCCGACGGCGTCGCGCCCAGCGGCAACGCGGTCGTGCTCGATTTCGCCAACCCCCGAACGGTTCGAATCCTCATGCAGCAGGGAACCAACCCCGCGCAGTTCGTCCGCAACCTGCTGATCAACGAGCGCGGCAAGATCCGGCAGTTGGCCCTAAGCGTATTGAACCGCTTCGCGTTCCGCGACTACGCCAAATGTCAACGCGGCCCCGCGGTCACCACGCCGGGCGGCTCGTGCAGCGCCGAGCTCTTCGCCGGCGCGGATTACGACGAGGACGGTGACGTGGACCTTCGCGACTACGCCTTCGTGCAGAACCACTTTGTCGGGCAGTAGGGCCGTTGATTGACTCTGCACAGCGCCAGTTCCTCGCGGTCGGCGGGTCGGTAGTCGCTGGGCCGCGATTGCGCAGCGTCGGGCGCGCGGGTCTGGAATCGACGAGATCGCCGCGGAGGGTGTTCCACTCATTGTGGAAGGTCGGCGGCGGCTCGGGTTAAGTTTGCCGACTTACTTTCGACGGCCTATCGTTTCGTCCGCTTGTGATCCGTTCAGACCGACCTCAAGTATCCAGAGTTGGTGGCAGCCCATCAAGCGGCGGAAGGATTTCTCCGACGTCAAGAACGCCGAAACCGCCCGACGCAGAACCATCGCCCCGTCCCGCCAACGCTTCACGCGGCCGATCTCCTGACGCACCGTGCCATCGGGCGACCCGATGACATTCGTGGTGCCTAGACACCGTCGCAGCGACGCCGGCAGGCCCAGATGATCCCAAAAAGAACTCACAACCCTACCCGCCGACACAACGGATAGAATCGAGCGGCCACCTCCTTTCTAAACCTTCAACCATGAATGGGACATGCTCGGTTTTGGAACAGGCTCTACGTCAGCTGTGTTGCATGAGGTCATCAACGTTCCGCGCTGGCACGAACTTCGCGGGATTGTCGCCGATGGCCAGCGCCGTGAAGTGGGCCTTGCCACATTCGATCTTCGCGCCTTCTTTCTCTCGCAAGTCGGCAGCGTACAGGCTGTGTTTGGTCTCCACGACGAAGTAAACTCGCTCCGCGCCTTCGTGCTCGACCACGACGGCCCAGTCCGGGTTGTAAGTGCCGAGGGGCGTGGGCACCTTGAACCAGCCGGGGAGCTTAGCATAGACCTTGATTGCTTCGTTCATGCCCAATTGCTCCGCGAACGTCCGCTCTGTGTCCGAATCGTAAACGACATAATCGTGGACACAGTGTTCGCCAGCCGCGAGTGTGTTTTTCAGGTAGCCGGTCAACTCTTCCGTCTCAAACAACTCCTGAGCGTAGTAGAACTCATCGCCGAGTCGTTGATACTTGATTCCGTCCACGAGTGCCGACCGTTTCGTCCGGTTGATCGTGTCGGCTGTCAATTGAATGAACTGCTGCGGGTTGCGTTGGAAATCATTCAGGCGCGTGCTGACGTTGAGGATGCGAACGATGCTCCGCCGAGTCAGTTGCGTCTTGTCCTGGAGCTCCGTCAACAGGTCCGGGAGGTCGATGTCGCGCTCTTCGAGGACCACCGGCGCGGAAACCGCCGTCTCCGTCGCTTCGACTCCCGCCTTGCCGATGGATAGATCGGCCTTGCGCCAGCGCAGGCGGGTCTTGGGAATGGGCGGCGCGTTCTCGATCGCCTTCGCGCATCGGTTGAGGAGCGCCTCGTTGTCGAAATACACACGGTAGGTCGTCCTGTGCTTGATGCGATCCCAAAGCGCCTTGAACTCGTCGCTGTGAAGCACGGCCCGCCGGGTCTTCACTTTCGTGCGCTCGTCGGCGTTCCTGATTTCCAGCTTGCCCGCGAGTTTGCGAAGAATGTCCGTCACTTGGGGGAGCTGGGCGACGAACGGGCCAGGGACGGTCAACGTCCCGTCCTTGAGCGCCTTCCTGAGCGTATCTTGCACCTTGCCTTTGCCGTCGATGTACCCTCCGTCACGCAAGTGGGCGAGGAGTCTTTTCGACTGCTCAAATCCGAGCGGCGTAACCCGACCGTCTGTGCCGGTGACTGCCACGCCAGCAAAGTGTTGATTCTCAACAATTCCGAAATGTAGCCCGGTGTCTTCGAACTCCTTTTGGAGCTTTTCGGCGAACTGTTCGTAGCTCTCGGTGGCGATGACCGTGAGTGTGTTCGTGGCGAAGCCACGCAGCCGATCGCCTTGTTGGTTCACGCAAAGGCGCAACCCGCGTCCGATGGTTTGGCGGCGCTCGCGCTCGGTGCCCATTTCGCGTAGCGCGCAAATCTGGAACACGTTGGGGCTGTCCCAGCCTTCCTTGAGCGCCGAGTGCGAGAAGATGAACTTCAGCGGCGTCTCGAAGCTGAGGAGTCGCTCTTTGTCGCGCATGATGAGGTTGTAGGCACGCTCCGCATTCTCGCGGTTGCCCTGGTTGTTTTCGGCCGTGTCGGTCCACGTCCCCCTCTTGTCGATCGAGAAGTAGCCGTTGTGAACCTCCTCGGCGGCGGTACGTACGTCCACTTCCCTGAACAAGCTCTGATAGTCGGGGTGCGCGGCAAACCGCCGATACTCTTCCTCGAAAATGAGCGCATACTCGCCCTTCACCTGGTTCCCGTCGGCGTCGTACTTGCGATATCGCGCCACCGAGTCGATGAAGAACAGACTCAGAACCTTGATGCCCTGCGGGGCGAGTCGGATTTCCTTGTCGAGGTGTTCCTTGATCGTCCGGCGGATCATCTCACGTTGAAGGGCGAGCGGCTCAAGGTCGCCATGCGACTCGCCGAGCTTCAAGTACTTTTCGCCGCCCGGATAGCGCAGCTCCAAATGCTCCGACCCTTTCGCGACGCGAATCTCGCCGATGCGGCAATCGTGATAAACGGCGCGGCCAGTGGTGAGTTCGAGATCGTCGCCATCCTGTACGGGGACTTCCCGGCGCTGCACGCCGGTCTTGGTTTGCACGTCCAGTTCCACTTTGCCCGCGATGACGCCGCGCTTGGAACTGGCTGACAGCAGCCGCACATAAGGCTTGTTGTGCGCCCCCTCAATAGCCGCCGCCGCGACCTCAATCTGTTTCACGAGCTTGCGGTCGTAAGCGTCGATCGCGTCGAGCCGGTAAACCATATGGTGTTTGTCCGCATGGGTCGCGGAGTAGCGCAGCGTGCAAAGCGGGTTCATGGCCCCGAGCGCCTGCTTGCCGCGCCCTTCGAGACCGCCGTCCACGCTCTGGGGTTCATCGATGATGAGGATCGGGCTGGTGGATTTGATAAGGTCGATCGGCTTCTCGCCGCCGGTGGGCTCGTTGGCACCCTTCCCGTACAGGTTGTTGACATCCTTCTTGTTGATCGCGCCGACAGTCACGACCATGATTTGGATATGCGAGCTGGTCGCAAAGTTACGGACTTGGCCGAGCTTCCCAGAGTCGTAGAGGAAATACTCAAACGGCGCGTTCGCGTAGATCGCCCGGAAGTGCTCCTCCATGATCTGCAATGACTTGTAGACGCCCTCCTTGATCGCCACCGACGGCACGACAATGATGAACTTGGTGAACCCGAAGTGCCTGTTCAACTCGAAGATTGTGCGCAGATAGACGTACGTCTTCCCCGTGCCCGTCTCCATTTCGACGGTAAAATCACCCGATTCCAGGTCCGGGGACGGAGGCAGGCCGTTTCGGAGTTGGATGTCGTTGAGGTTCTTGAGGATCTCCTCTTCGAGCAACCCAAGCCGGTTGCCGATGCCCAAGTCGCTCTCGTGAAAGTCCATCCGAAGCTGTGGATCGGCGGCGTCACGGACGACGGTGAACTCGGTGCGGTGAATCTCCTGACCGCGAAACAAGTCGCAGACGGACTCGATGGCCGCAAGCTGGTAGTCGAGGTCGGACTCGAAGTGCAGTTTCACGACTTGGGTCGCTCGCGTTTTGGTTTTGTCGGCAGCTTCTTGGCCGCGTCCTCCAACGCCCCCTGCTGGGCACGCTCGCCCTCGGCCTCCAAAAGCGCGCGCCGTCGCGTCGCAAACTCCTCGTATTGCTTTTCAGCGAATTCATGGGCATCGGCTTTGCTCACTTTGCCTTTGTCGGCCAGCACCGCCCGCTCGTTGAAAGCGAGGAACTCGTTGAGCTTCGTTTCCCAGTCCTTCAAGTAGACTTGCTTGCGCCGTCGCGCTTGGTCCTCGGCAAAGTCCAGCCACATCGTCACGATGCGATTGAGCTCCGTGATTTCGTCCTGGTTCAAGTAGTTCTTGGCGACGGTGACATCGCCCTTGCGGACCACGCCGCCTTTCCAAGTCGTCAGCCCCATGTTCGGTTTCGTGTGGTCGGCGCGGCCGGCGATGAGTTCCGGCGCGGTCTTACCCGTGGCGGCGAAGTGCAGCCGATTCTGGATCGTCTGGAAAAACTCCGGCGTGGACTTGTTGCTCGGGTCGTAGTCCCCCGCGAGCGCGAAAATCTCGCGCACCCGCAGGTACATCCGCTTTTCGCTGGTGCGGATGTCCCGGATGCGCTCGAGTAGCTCATCGAAGTAGTCCGGAACTCCCGACCCATCGACCGGCGGGTTCTTGAGCCGCTGGTCGTCCATCGTGAAGCCCTTGACCAGGTACTCCCGCAACCGTTCGGTCGCCCACCGGCGGAATTGCGTTCCTCGCTCCGACCGGACCCGGTAGCCCACGGCGAGGATTGCGTCCAGGCTGTAATGTTCGATGTCCCGCGAGACCTCGCGCCCCCCCTCCCGGCGAACTATTCGGAAACTCCGAATAGTTGGGTCGAGCGCAAGCTCGCCTTCGGCGTAAAGGTTCGTGAGGTGCTCGTTGACGGTCGGCACCGTGATCTGAAACAACTCCGCAATGAGCGCCTGGCTCAGCCAAAGCGTCTCGTCGGCGAAGCGGCATTCCACGCGGGTCCGCCCGTCCTCGGTCTGATACAGGATGATCTCGCCAAGGGGTTGCGGATTTTTGATTGGAGATTCTGGATTGAGGGGAATGTCGCTCATCCCTTTCCTTTCTTCGCGGTTCGAATGGACGCAACGAAGATCGCCGTCAGTGCATCCGCCTCCCGCTGAAGTTCCGCCAGCTTGGGTTTGGCGAGCAGGTGTCCGTCGCCGATCAACTCCAGCCAGTACCCGCACTCGTCCGCCTCTTCGAGACAGGTGCCCAGCTTAGACGCGAACTCCGCCCGTGATCGTCCTCGGCACGCAGCGCGGTAGTTGGCACCCACGGAAGTCCCCGCGCGCACCAGTTGTGAGGCGATAGCCCGCCCCGCGATCGTCCTCGGAAGCGCATCCACAAGTCTCAGCATCCTCAAGGCGAACGCCTTCGTCCGTTCCTTCAACTCCGCCTCGGTCATAAGCAATCCAAAATCAAAAATCCGCAATCCGCAATCTGCAATCTACAGGCTTCTGATCTTGCCCTCGTCGAACCCTTGCTGAACCAGGATCGCCGTCAGGTTGCTCTTGGCCACGTCGTCGGCGAAGGCGCTGTCGCGGAAAAAGACGTTCGCGTCGCCCGCCGGGGCGAGCGCCTTGTGCCACTCGGCCATGCCGAACGCCAACGGCTCGACCTCCTCGCGGGTGATCGTCTTAGAAAGGCACACCATTAGCACACCGCCGCCGACTGAATGAACGGTGTGGGTCGATTTTGGATTTTTGATTGCTGATTTTTGATTGGCGGTCTTCAAATCTGCAATCTTCAATCCAAAATCAAAAACTCGTTTTTCGATGGGCACGCACAGGTCGATGCCGTGCTTGAGGAGAATCTCGAAAAGGATGTCCTCCTCGGTGCGGTCGGTCTTGAGATGCTCGACGGAGGCTTCGAGCGTTTGGGCGAGGTCCTCGCGGTCCGGCTCCCATTCCCGGATGTTGCTGGAGGCGAGCTTGAAGACGCGGAAACCCAAGTCGCCCGCGAACATCGGGTTCTCCTCCCGAATCTTCTTCCCGGCGCGACGTAGACGCTCTTTGGCAAGCTCCGCGATATTGCGTGGTTTCTTCAGTCTGTCGCAGAAGGCAATCGCCGCGCTCTGGCGTTTGTCGGTCGAATCGATGGGCTCCGGAAGTTGTACCAAAATGTAGCGGCAGTTCCTCCCCGACTTCCCATTGTGTTTTAGTACCGCGTGGCCCATCGTTCCGGAGCCAGCAAAAAAATCCAAGACGACATTGTCGTTCAAAGTAGAGCACCCGTATTGGAGTAGTCGCAACAACAGGCTGACCGGCTTTGGGTAATCGAAGACCCCCTTCGACCCCATAAGGTCCGCCACTTCCTCGGTTCCGTCCTTCGTCGTGCCTGCATCGAGTAGCAACGAACTGGGCGTCTTGGTGTCTCCCTTTTTCAACCGCTCGTTCAAGAACAGCTTTCGCTTGGGTGCCGAGTCGTCCTTTAGCCCAAACTTGATCCTCTTATCCGCATCGAGTTTGTCGAACTTTGCTCGATTGATGGCCCAGCTCCGCCCCTCGGGCGGGAAGCATTCTAGCCCGGTCTTTGGGTTGCGGATTGCGTAAAGGGTATCACCTCCTGGCTTGTTTGCGTCGATCGGAACCAGCTTCCACGGGCCGCGTAGATCGCTGTCGGGATTCGAGTACTCGCTCGCATCGAGCGGTTCACCGTGGAATTCGACAGTAGCCTTGTTTCGAGCGTATATGACAGTGTGGTTGTGGTTCGGAGAGACTTCGTGGTCGTCTGATATCGATGTTCGCGACTGCCACACGATATTAGCGAGGTAGTTCTCCGGTCCGAACACGTCGTCGCAAATTGCCCGCAAGTTGGCGATCTCACCATCGTCAATAGAGATAAGAATGACTCCGTCAGCTCGTAGCAGCGTCCTAGCCAACTTCAGTCGCGGATACATCATGTTCAGCCAATCGGTGTGGAAGCGCCCAGAGGCTTCGGTGTTGGAGGAAAGTTTGCGACCTCCACCGTCCACCTGGCCGGTTAGTTCGAGGTAGTTGCGAATGTTGTCCTGGAAGTTGTCGGGGTAGATGAAATCGTTGCCCGTGTTGTACGGCGGGTCGATGTAAATGAGCTTCACCTTCCCGGCGTAGGACTTCTGGAGGAGCTTAAGGACTTCGAGGTTGTCGCCCTCGATCATGAGGTTGCGGGTGGTTTCCCAGTCCACGCTATCTTCCGGACAGGGGCGCAGCGTGCCTGTTGACGGGGTGAGTGCCAGCCGGCGGGCGCGGCGCTTGCCGTGCCAGTTGAGGCCGTACTTCTCCTCCCGTTCGTCCACGCTGCCGCCGAGTAGCTGCTTGAGCGCCTCGAAGTCCACCCGCCCCTCGGTGAAGGCTTCGGGGAACAGGGCCTTGAGTTGCTCGATATTGTCCGCGATGAGGTCGGCGGACTTCGTTTGCGGATCGGTCACGGTGAGCGGTTTCATGGTCATCATCCGAGCTTAAAGGTTCGCGGTCGCCGCGGCGAGCCTGGCCTCAAGGCGCTTCATTTCGAGGTTCATTTCGACGCGGCGGCTGACCTGCTTCTCCTTCTCCGCCTGCGACCGAAGAGCGGCGATGTCGCGCCGCAGGCGAGCGTGGTCGGCGAGGGCTTGGCGACGGGCGTTCTGCGCGGCGGGGTCCGCCGAAGGCGCGAGCCGCCCTGTGAGTTGCGCGGCCTGTAAGGCTTCGAGGCAGGCCATCCAGCCGTAATAGAGCGCCTTCATATCGACGCGCGGCTGCGACGCAAGCGAGAGGTTCGCGAGCCATCCGTCTGCGAGGGGGTTGCCATTCAGCGAGCACACGATCGGCGCGTCCTCCAAAACGACGCGCCCCGCCTCCTTTTGCGCGAGCCGCTTGGGGGCGAGCGAAACGGAGACCTCGTTTTCCTGCGTGGTGACGAGAAACAGGGGGTAGGGTACCGCCCGGTGGATCAGCTCGACAAGTCGGGACGCCTTCGCGTCCGGGCGCAGGCGAAGCGAAAGCACCGCAATCTCGCGGTATTTTCGGGTGTCGTCTTGGAACTCGGCAACGCCGATGGTGTCCGGCTTGAGCGCGGCCACCCAGAGCAACTCGTCGATTCCCTCGTTGATCTGCCGCTTATCGGCGGGTGTGGGCGCGCCGTGTTCGACGAGGAGTCTCTTCGATACGCGCAGGTCTACCCGCGAGTCCGGCGGAATCCCTAACGCCGCGATCACGTCGTCAGCGTTCATGGGGTCCTTTCTGCAAGCACGACCAGGAACGCGACTACCTCGAAGTCGTTGATGCCCGCGAACTCACCCTTGATCGCGTGCGTGCCCTCGGGCGAAAAGAGACTGGCGACGGCGCGTTCCTCGCCCCTGCCGACGATTGACGCGACCGCCTCGGCGAGCAAGCCCTGCGCGGCGCGCATGTCCTCGCCGTCCTTGGTGGCCTTGTCGAACTGGGACCACGCGGCGTCGTCGGGAAGGTCGCGCCCCAGGCTGACGCGCTTGAGGCGGTCGAGAATCTTCTTGGTCTGGGTGAATGGCAGTAGCACCGTGCCGTCGTCGCCGACGTGGACAAGGTAGTGCGGGGCGAGCGGATAGCCCGGCTCGAAGACTCGCTTGGCCGCCTCACCCTCGGCGCGAAGGCAGAAAATGATGCCCGGCGGAACCTCCGCGTCGATCGTGGTCGTAACAGCGAAAGCACCGAGCGGCATTGCCTCAAGAACTCCTGGATGAGCCTTAAGGAACTCGGCTAGGTCGATGCGGAAATCGGTCAACGTGAGGTCGGCAATCGACACGCCGGACGACAAGTCCTCCAGGTCGATCACCGCTTCCTGGAGCTTGAGGAGTTGCTTGCGGCGATACTCCAAGTCGTTCATTTGGTTGCCGGACTGCTCGTAAATCAGGTTTTCTTCGCCGGTCGCGGAGATATCGAGCAACACCATTCGACCGCTGACCCGTTGCTCCAGGTTGATGTATTCCTCCAGCTCGATGTTTGGCCAGAAGTTCACGAGCTGGATGCGGTCGTTGGGCGAGCCGATGCGGTCGATGCGACCGAAGCGTTGGATGATCCGTACCGGGTTCCAGTGAATGTCATAGTTGATGACGCAGTCGCAATCCTGAAGGTTCTGTCCCTCGGAAATGCAGTCCGTGGCGATGAGCAAGTCCAGCTCGCCCTCACAAGAAAACTCTTCGGGGCGTTCTTTCGAACGCGGCGAGAAGGACGTGATGATACTGGTGAAGTCCTTGCGGAGGTCGGGCAACGTCGTCTTGTTGTGACCGGCACCGGTGATTAAGGCCGAGTGTAGGCCGAGCGCCGCCTGCGCCCACGGGGCGATCTGCTCGTAGAGATATTGCGCGGTGTCGGCAAAGGCGGTGAAGACGAGGACCTTGCGGTTACCGGGATTGATCGGATGGTTACACTTTTCTTCGATCATGTCCCGCAACATCGCAAGCTTCGCGTCGCGGGCGGCGTCCACCTGTAGGGCCGCGGTGTGGAGCGTCGCCAGCCGGTTGCGATCCTCGATCAGGTCCTGTTTCCAACGAATGAGGTCCACGTCCTTGAGGAGCACCTTGACCTTGCGCCCGACCAGCAAGCTCTCGAAGGCCGGGTCATCGATGTCCACGTCCTCGATGTCGATTTCTTCCAATTCCTCGGGCTGGGCCTCGATGCGGGCGAGCGTCGCCTCCACGTCCCGGAGCTGTCGCCCCACCGTGAGCGTGAAGGATGAAACGGCGCTCTCCATCCGCTTGAGCACGTTCACGCGCAGAAGGTGAATCAGACTCTCCTCGCGGTCCACTTGGCGGAAGAAACCCTCGCCGCCGCGAATCTGCGTGCTGTACTTGGCGTCGTAGGCGTCTTGTTTGTGCGGAAGCACGTAACGCAGCGGAGCGTACGCGGCGAGTTTGAGTCGGCGAATTTCGAGGTTGATGTCCCGGATCGAACGGAACTCGCCCGCGCGATCCACGTCCGGCTTGAAGTTGATCGGCTTGAGCCGATCGGGGAAGCGACCGGTTTCTTGCGTGCCGTAGTATTTTTCGACATGTTTCCGCGAGCGGGCAATGGTCAAGAGGTCGAGTAGCGTGAAGTAGTCGAAGCCGAGCATTTCGATCAAAAGGGATGGTGTCCGTTCGGACTCGTCCAGCTCCAGCCAGCGGTTGAATTGTTTTTGAGCGAGCCGCGTCGTGCTGTCGATGCTTGCGATGCCGTGCTCGTACAGGGCCGTATCGTCGCCTTCCGTAGCGAACGCGATCTGATTGCGCAAGTCGGCCAGCCGGTTGTTGACCGGCGTGGCGGAGAGCATAAGCACACGGGTCTTGACCCCTTCCTTGATGATGCGGCGCATAAGGCGGTCGTAGCGTGTCTCGCTTCCCTGTCGCGGCGTCTTCTTGTTGCGAAAATTGTGCGATTCGTCGATGACCACGAGGTCGTAGTTGCCCCAGGTCACATGGGACAGGTCGATGTCACCTGACTTTCCCTCGTCGCGCGAGAGGTCGGTGTGGTTCAATACGTCGTAATTGAATCGGTCGGGGGCGAGGAAGTTGCGCCGGTCGTTGGCCTTATAGAGCGTCCAGTTGTCGCGCAGGCGTTTGGGGCAGAGAACCAGTACGCGGTCGTTGCGCAGCTCGTGGTATTTGATGATGGCGAGCGCTTCGAAGGTCTTCCCGAGGCCGACGCTGTCGGCGATGATGCACCCGCCGAATCGGTTCAGCTTGTCGATCGCGCCAACGACTCCGTCGCGCTGGAACTTGAAGAGCTTCTTCCAAACAACGGTGTTCTTGATACCTGTGGCGGACTTGACGACGCGCTCCTCGTCGAGTTCGTCTCCGCGCGCACCGAACAAGTGATGGAGAACCAGGGCGTAGAGCGGGAACGCGGCGTGCGGTGCGGTCAGGGACCGCAGCGCTTCGACAACGGTGGCCCGCCCGCTGGTATCGCCTTGAAGGCTAGTCCATTGAGCGTCGAACCACTTGCTGAGCAAGCCGCATTCGATTTCGTTCTCCGATGCTTGGATGAGGCTGAGAGGGTTGCCGGGCGTGACCCCGAGCCCTTCCGTGCTTAACGCAAGCGAGCCGAGAATCGCCAGCTGAGGGCATCCGCCGCCGTCCCGTACGACGACTGCGCCCTGCGGCACTCCCCCCTGGGCGACCCGGATCTCAACGGTGTTCTGAATCCAGTCCGCGCATCGCTTCGCCAGCCACCGGGCTTGCAAGCGGTTCCTCGACGCGCGATCGGCCTCGGTCCCAAGAAGCGCGAGTTCCTCGCCGTTCCTCGGCACGATCAGACGGGCTTTCGCCAAGCTCGATAGCTGTTCAAGGAGCGCCCCGAAGGCGAACAGGGAAAACGACGGGGTCGCCACGTCGAGTTGACCGCCGGATTGGAGACCCCGGCGGATGAGGTCGATGACTCGCTGCGTCCCGAAGTTTTGAACGATCCTCATGCCGTCATCACCGCCGGTTGAGTTTTCGCAACTGCTGGCTTATCTCTCCCTGCCGAGGCTACTTGAACGCTTGGGAAAGCTCGGCCCTGCGTTTCCTCGCAAACGCCCGCCCTGGCTTGCATTGACGTGGCAGTTTACATGACAACTCATGCGCGGTCGAGCCCGCGTAGTGCCAGCGATAGTGCTCATGCTCGGGTTGCTTGTCCTGGGTAAACCAGCCCGTTGAGAAGTCCGACAAACGCGACTTCAAATTGGGCTTGGTCGGCGAAGGCCGTTCAAGTGACTCGACCGGCGCTCGTCACGTCCGGTTGATGTCCTCGGGGTAGGCGAGGCGGAGCTCTGCGATTTGCGAAAGTCTCGACACCCGTGGGCCACGGCTGAGCTGGCCGAAAACGATGAGCGGCCGACTGGGATTGTGCGCCTCGTAGGCAACCTGATACTGCTGGAAGTTTAGACTGGCCTTCGCCCGGACAAGCTCATCATCGTCGAACAGTGTGAAGACGACCTCTCCCTCGCGGGTTCCGGTCTCATCCTCGGTGCCCTTGAGTTCATCGACAAACGCGACCCACGGTTTAGCCAGCGGCCCCTCAACCGGGCGCAACTGTCGGTAGACCTCTTCGATACTCCCAAACTCGTCGGCGCTGAACGCCACCGGCCGGATTAGCTGGTCGCCAGCATCGACCGGCGCAGACGATGCCCACGACGCGGAGAACTCCAGCGCGCCCGCTTCATCTACTGGGCGCATCTTGAGAATGGCCTCGCATAGGTTGTCGCTTATTACCGGATTGGCCTGTTTCACTACGCTGTTGATGCGGTTCTCTTCAATCGCGAGGTTCAGTTCCGCCAACGCGCGGCTAAGCAGGCTCGTCGCGCGGCGTGCAAAGGGCCGGTTGTCGTCGATCAGCCCTGCTTGGTCGACACCTACCGCCCGTAGCGGGCACGAAATGGCCACGACGAAGCTCCCCTGCTCCGTCTGTTCCATCTGGCAGGCATCCAGCAACTGCACCGCCTCCGTTCGGCTCAGTTTGGGATGGTGCTTTCGCGGTGCGAGTGCCGAATGGGCCGCAGCCAGCAGCGACCGCCTCGCCCCACTTATCAAATCAATCGCTTGCGTTAGAGGTAGCGTGCCTCGCTCCGCCCGACGTGCAATCACCCGGTACCGCAGTACGTCTGCGCCGTAGTTGAGCAAATCTACCAAAACCTGCCCGGCGGGCCGTTCTTCAAACCGCGACAACTTGTCGAGCACGTCCAGCACTCGCTCGCCGTAGTCCGGCCGCGTCGCGTCGATCGGAACCAACAATTGGTCCAGCGATGCCGCCTCGGGCCGATTGTAGACCATCAGCCGCTCGACTGCCCGCGCCTGCACTCATCCGTGCGATCGCGCGTAACCCTGCGCATCGCGCGGCGACACCCGCGCGAGTGTTTCCGCCGACGGGTCAGGAAGGCTCGGGGTTGCGTTCGTCACCGGGCACATAGTCGATCCACCTGTCCAGGGAGCGAGCCTTTGCCAACTCCCGCAACGCCTCCGGGCTGAGCACGTTACGCTCGGGTAAGTATATCGTTATCGTCTGTTGGGCGGTCTCCGGAGCATTCCGCAGGATTACCCATCGCAGACATCGTCGCAAAACCAGCTGTTCGGGAGTCGCCTCGAACCACTGGGACTTGGCGGCCGGCACTTGAAGCACGACCAAGTACGTCGGCGGCATCGCTCCCGCCAGTAGCGCGAAGGCGGTTGTCGTGGGCCGCCTTCAGCGTAAACGAGTAACGGCCTAGACCGAGCGTCAGTTGCTGGCCGGTCGCCTTCGCCTGAAACTTGATCTTGAAGTCATACAGAACGCTGTCCGCGTCGAGTTTCTCATGCACGTCGGCCTCGGCATCCCACCCCCAGTTGTCCTGGATTCGTCCGCAGATCTTGAAACCGAACCCAGCCTTCGCGCAGGTTGCGTGCAGCACGGCGAGGCCGAGTTGTTCTTGCTTGTCTTCCAGTCTCATCGTCGGCAAGCCATCTTCGCGAAAACCGCCTCACAGAGCATACCGCCCGATGACTCAATCCGCACGTAGCTCCAGGACGAATGCGTCGGCGTTGAACGCGGTGGCCAGCAGGTGCCTCGGGTCATTTAGACGCCCCGCCCGACGCCTCGCTCGGCGTCGCGGGCGCGAATCTCACCCAACATGCGTATTTGAGGCTGGAACGTGGCGGCCAAACTTGAAGGCGGCGGACCGTAGAACCGACGTTCTCGCCGCGCCGGTAATTACCGAAACCGAGCCGCGGATACCGCGTTTACACGCTTCAAAACGCGATTCCTTGAAACTACTTGCAAATCGACCCGTCGCGTGGTAGTGTGCGTAAAACAAGCCGTTTTCCGGGCTTTTCGGCGGCTTCTCTGGGCTTGCTGATAACGACGAGGTCTCAGGTTCAAGTCCTGATGGGCCCAGTGAGGTAAGTCACGCCGAACGCTTGAGTTAGCGTACCTGTCCGCGTCGGACAGTGCGGCCTGGAAAGCCAAAGAATGGTTCATCCGGGAATTTCGGAATGCCCGCGGAGTTTTTCAAACCTGGAGGGCTTATCGATCATAGTCGTAGGGTAACTCTTCAGCCGTCTGCAATTCTCGGCCATCGAGAATGTTAAAATAGGGGATTTGCGCCATCGTTCGAAGCGCGGTATGTCAGCGGCGTGACACGGAGTTCGCTGGCCGATTCGATGGACCTGCTTCTGGCAGCGG
>CAZYEX010000062.1:0-14681 GCA_964646605.1 uncultured Phycisphaera sp.
AGGTTGCCCCGGCGACACACCGCTGTGCTGTGGCCAAGAGAATTGCTGCCCCGCCGACGCAACGTGCTGCGGCGAAAGTGGACTGTGCTGCTCGAAGATTCAGACTTGCTGCGGTCCTGGCGCGTGTTGCGACGTCGACGAACTTTGCTGCAACGATTCTTGCCATCCCGCACCGGGCATCTGTTGTCCCGACGGCACCGTTTGCAGCGGGCTGGACGCGGTATGCTGTAACGGAAATTGCTGCGCCGAATCGCAAGAGTGTTGCGACGGGGCCTGCGTTCCCGCGGGACACTGCTGCTCGGACGGAAGGCAATTCTGCGGCGACCTCTGTTGCAACGCGGGGACAGTTTGTTGCAGCGGAACCTGCACCCCTGAGAACCAATGTTGTTCCGACGGCAGACCGTTCTGTGGTGACCTATGTTGCAACGCGGGTGCGGTATGTTGTAGCGGCGTGTGCACCCCTGCCAACGCGTGTTGCTCGGACGGAAGACCGTTCTGCGGGGACCTATGTTGCAACGCCAGTGCATCGTGTTGCAACGGGCAATGCAGGGCTGCGGGCCAGCCGTGCCCATGACTCGGAACTACGAATGAAGCGCGATCTTCGAAACAGTTGGCCTCAAGGAACCCTTGTCCGGCTCGCGGTCGCCTTTGCAATGGCCATCGCCGCTTTCCGGAACGCCGCGGCCCAGCAACTCGACGATTCCTGCACCGTGACCGTCAACGGCCAGACCGTTCAGGTCAATCCCGACGGCACCTTCGTCATCCCCAACGTCGCCGCCCCCGACCTCTTCGGACCCGGCGGACCCGGCACGGCGCCCGACTTCTTGAGCGACGACTTCCTTCGCCTGGTCGGAACGTGTACCGGCGGCGGTCCGCCGCAATACGTGTACAGCGAGTGTTTCCGCATCCGGCGGGGGGAGTCCTTTGCCGTCGGAGAACTGACCATCAGCGGCACGCCGCCGCAAGCCGTCGCCTCGATCCTCGCGGCCCCGGGTGCGCCGACGTTGACCACGGTCGGTCAGCAGACGCCCATCAACCTCACCGGTTTCTTTACCGACGGATCCAGCGGACCGCTCGATCCGAACCTGCACTGCCCCGCGACCTTCCGGACCAGCAACGCGGCGATCCTCACCGTCGCCGCGGCCCCGGGCAACGCCCTGGCGGGTTCGGCGACGGCGAAAGCGCCGGGCACCGCATTGATCACCGTGTCCTTGGAAGGCGCTACGGCCGTCACCTCGATCACCGTTTCCCTCGGCGATCCACTCACCTCGGTGACGGGCATCGTCCAAACGGCGGCCGGCGATCCGCTCAACGGCGCTACCGTCCGGCTTTCCGTTAACGGCGCGGTCATCAGCGGAACGGGCATCACCGGCGGCCCCGGACTTGCCGCTGGACAGTTCATGGTGCCCAACGTGGCGTCTCAGCTTGGACCCATCTCCGTCTACGCCGAGGCGACGTTCGACGGCGCCTCGCACTCCGGCGTGAGCCCGAGCAAGCCGCCCGTGCCCGGCGGGTTCACCGACGCCGGTCTCATCACCCTCGACGACCGCATTCTGTGGATCACCAACGCCAACGGTTCCTGGCAGAACGGGAGCAACTGGATCAGCGGCGCGCCGCCCACGGCCAACCAGATCGCCGTCATCGACGTGCCGCAGTCGATCACCGTCACGTTTTCCACCGGAACCAGCGTGATCAAGGGTTTGCAATGCGCCGAGAACCTCGTGCTCGCGGGCGGCTCCTTGACGATCAATGGTGAATCCACGGTCGACGGGACGCTGACGCTCTCGGGTGCCACATTCGGCGGCACCGGACTTCTGACCGTCACGGGTCCTCTGAACTGGACCAACGGCACCATGTCGGGGACCGGGACGACGGTGATCGGCCCGACCGGGACCCTGAGCATCAGCGGTGTCAACAACAAGTCGCTGTTCCGCGCATTGGAGAACCACTCGGCGAACGCCAGTTGGACCGACGGACACATCATCTTCGGCAATGGCACGCTGCGCAACGAGTCGGACGGTACACTGACCGCTTCCCTGGCCACCAGCGTGAGCCTCAACAATAACTTCGGAATCAACCTGTTCCGCAACGCCGGAATCTTCAATCAAGCCGGCCCCGGCACCACCACCATCGGCGTGCCGCTCAATAACACGGGTGAGATCAACGTGCTGGCCGCAACCCTTCAACTGATCGGCGGGGGTACCAGCAGTGGGAGCGTCGAAGTGGGTCCCGGTGCGGCGTTGGGGTTCGCGGGGACTCACACGTTCGCGGTCGGCAGCTCCGTGACCGGCCTAGGCTCGGTGACGTTCACCGGCGGCACGCACAGTTTCCCGGCGGGATCGTTCAACCCCACCGGTACAGTCAACTTCACCGGCGGCGATGTGACGGTGAACAACACTTTTACCCCTGCGGCACTTGGGACGATATCGGGCACCCTCAACAGCAATGCCGCACAAACCTTCAGCAGTGTCACGCTCACCGGCACCATCGGAGGCACCGGTCTGCTGACCGTCACCGGTCCTCTGAGCTGGACGAATGGCACGATGTCGGGGACGGGGACGACGGTGATCGGCCCGACCGGGACCCTGAGCATCAGCGGTGTCAACAACAAGTCGCTGTTCCGCACTCTGGAAAACCACTCGGCGAACGCCAGTTGGACCGACAGCCACATCATCTTCGGCAATGGCACGCTGCGCAACGAGTCCGACGGTACGCTCACCGCTTCCCTGGCCACCAGCGTGAGCCTCAACAACAACTTCGGGACCAACCTGTTCCACAACGCCGGGGTCTTCAATCAAGCCGGCCCCAGCACGGTGAACGTCGGCGTCCCGTTCAACAACACGGGCGCGGTCAACGTGCAGGCGGGAACGCTGATTGTCAGCAACAGCGGAACCAGCAGCGGAGACTTCGAGGTTGGGCTGGGCACCACGTTGAACTTTACAGGCACCTACACCCACGATGCGCTCTCGGCAGTGATCAACCACGGAACCTTGGGCTTGGGAGGCGCGATCAACACTTTCGCGGGGATTTTTACCAGCGACGCGATCCTCAACATCACCGGCACCGCCAACTTGAACGCCGATTACGCGCTCTCCGGCACGGTAAACCTGAGCGGTACGCTCGGCGGGACGGGGCGGATCACGATCGCCGGGCCATTGAACTGGACCATCGGCACGATGTCGGGGACCGGGACGACGGTGATCGGCCCGACCGGGACCCTGAGCATCAGCGGTGTCACCAACAAGTCGCTGTTCCGCGTATTGGAGAACCACTCGGCGAACGCCAGTTGGACCGACAGCCACATCATCTTCGGCGGTGGAACACTGATCAACGAGTCCGACGGCACGTTCACCGCCGCGCTGGCGACGAATGTGAGCCTCAACAATAACTTCGGAATCAACCTGTTCCGCAACGCCGGGACGTTCAACCAGGCCAGCGCCGGAATAGCGTTGGTGGGCGTCCCGTTCAACAACAGCGGTACGGTCAACGTGCCCACCGGAACCCTGCAACTCGTCGGGGCCTTCACACAGACCGATGGGAGCACAGAACTCGCCGACGGGTCGATCACCAAGACCAGCGGCGTCATGCAAATCAACGGTGGCACGATCGGCCTCGACCCCGACACCCCGAGCGGCACCATCACCGGCTCGGTGACGCTCGGCAACGCCGCAGCCGGTACGGTGCCGCGCGCCGGCGCCGCCGCAACTCTGACCGTGACGGGCGTCTACACCCAAACCGCCGGCACACTCGACATCGAACTCGGTGGGACGTTGCCGGGGACGGAATACGATCGACTCGTCGTCGGCGGCAACGCGGCGTTGGGCGGAGTGCTTCAACTGACGCTGGTGAACGGCTTCGTTCCAGAGGTGGGCCAGCAGTTTCAAGTGCTTACGTCGGCGGGTACGGTCAGCGGGGCCTTCACCGACGTGATTACGGCCAACTTCCCGCCCGGGCTGGGTGCTTCCGTCATCTACACGGCCGGCGCAGCCACGGTAACGATTGAACCCGACTGAAGCCGTTTTGCAGCCGTTGGCGAGCCCGGCAATTTCGGGAATCGGCGGCCACTACAGGCAGCGCGTCAACCTCGGCGCATAGGGCATTGGCGATGGGGACAGTACCCGATCGGTTCCCGATAAAATCGGTTCCATATGGGACCGAGTCGTCTCCACGGGTCAAGCGTGGTCATCCCGATTCCGTTTTGTTCTTGCAGAATCCGCGCTTCTTGCTCAGAAACGTAGTTTTGGGTGGGTCGGAACCGTCCTTCGATCCCCCGCGTGGTGCGTAGCGCCTCTCGCCGTGTGCCCACGTCCATTCCCGGCATAGATGGCCGGCCGTCCGGGTGGTTTGGCTGCCGAGCACGCCGCCGACGAGTGCGTCGTAGCCTACGGAACAGCAATCGAACAGCACGGCCAGGTGCTTGAGTTGGAGCAGCGGGAGTCTACGCACCTGCCCAACTGCGACGGCGCATGGCTTCGATGACCGCTCGGGGGGCGAGGTGGTCGAGGTAGCGGGCGGTGGTGGTGATGCTGGCGTGGCCGAGTTGGCGGGAGATGATCGCGATGTCGACGCCTTCGGCGCCGAGCTGGGCGGCGTGGGTGTGGCGCAGGCCGTGGGCGTGGACACGCTTGTCGATGCCCGCCTGGGCCGCGAGTCGTTTGAGCATGACGCGGACGTAGGCGTCGGACATTCCGTGACCGCGGAGCGTACAGAAGACCGGGTGGCGTCCGCCTGGGCTCACGTGCGATCGTCCCGTGGGACCGAGATGGATGCGCAACCGCGCGTCGAGCCAGCGCTCGGTGACCGCGGCAGCACGGGGGGTCCAGCCCCGCGGTGCCCGTTCGCCCACCTTTGCCATGCACTGTGCCCGCATCCGCTGACATTAAACCGCTGCCGGAAGCTACTCCTACGCCAGCAGGCAACCCATGTACCAGAGTGGGCCACATTTCGCGGCGGTCGATGGCAAAAAAACTTCAGGATTCGCTCAGAATTCCGGCGGAATTCGCTTGATCTCTTTCGCGGAACTTGCCCTCATGTGGGTGTACGCATGGGGCGTACCCAATACGAAAGAACTGGCCATGACGAAGATCGATGAAACGACGCGAACCAACCGAAGGCTGCCGGCGGGGACGATGGTGGTCTCGAGCGACGACGGCGAGCCCGGCCGCATCGTCGAGGTTTGCACCTTCCGACGAAACGGAATCGACGCTTGGTCGTACCTGGTCGAAACCCAGCACGGCCGCGAGATTTGGGAGGTCGGCGAGCTGTTCGTTCCCGACCCGCAAAACTGAACGAAGGGAGCGCATGCCGTGATGACCAACGACCCTAAGACGGCAAACGACGACCTCGACGCGATGGATTTGATGGAGACCCTCGACATAAGAAAGGTGCTGCGGCGCATCGTCGCCGGCGGGAAATGGGTGCAAGGGACGATCGGCGGTCACCGCTTCGATGCCCTGGTCTTCCCCGGGCACGCCGAATGCCCCGATTACGAACTGGACGACAGCCGCATCTCCAAGCTCTGGGTCCAGCGAATCAGCGACCGCGCGACGGTCGCCAACTTCGATCGAGGCTGGGACCTTCGACCGACCACGTCGGTTGCCGGGCAGATCGTCGACATGCTCGCCGGTGGCCTGGCCGAGTTCGTGTATGCCGAATGAAAGAGGAGGAACGACCATGACCATCGAGTTTACAGCCATCGAGTTCGAGACCGCCGGCGAGGCCATTCAGTGGACCGAGGCCGGGGAGTGCGGCGCGGCCGTTCGCGTGGACGGCCACAACTACGTCGTCGATCAGGCCGAGGCCGAGCGCCTCGCCGCGGTGGGCGTCGAGTTCGCCTACCTCCACGACCACGAGATGCCCGACGGCGGGCATCGGATCGTGACGGTGCCGGTGAACTGAGCAGAGAGTTTCAAGATGCCGCGTTGCGTTGACGCGGCCGGTTCTAACCCAAGGAGATGTCCTATGAGTACGACGAAGAAGAGCAAGTCGAAGAAGAAGGCCGCCACCCCGTCCGAGGGGAAGGCGGCGGTGGTCAAAACCAAGGCCACGAAGGCCGCGACCCCAAAGGCCAAGAAGGCCGGCGGTCAGAAGAAGCCCAAGCGGGTCAGCGCCATCGAGGCCGCGGCGCAGGTTCTGGCCAAGGCCGGCAAGCCCATGCGCTCGCTGGAGCTCATCGAGGCGATGGCCGACCAGGGCCTGTGGAAGAGCCCGGGCGGCAAGACGCCCCACGCGACCTTGTACGCCGCGATGCTTCGCGAGATTGCCGCCAAGGGCAAGGAGGCGCGCTTCACCAAGGTTGATCGCGGGCAGTTCGCCTTCAACGGGAAGGCGGCGTGAGTGATGGCAGCCAAGCCCCAACCTCCGCGGCAACGGACCGGCGCACCGCCGCCGAGTGCGACCTTCGCGGTCGAGGACGGCCACTTGATTCGCAGGGTCGTCCCGCGGCGCGGTGAGCCCTACGAGCACCGCTGCCCGCGGAAAGCCGTTGAGCAGGTCGCCCACGCAATTGACGAGTCGGGCGACGCGGCCTTCACGCTCGATTCGCTGGCAAAGGGCGAGGACCTGCCCTTCACCCAAGTTGCTGTCGCGCTCGCGTTCTTGAAGGAGCGCGGCGTTGTCCAGACGCGCTACCGGCACAACTACGCCGCGACGCAGTGTGCCCACCTTGACGCGCTGACGGAGTTCCACGCCTTGGCCGAAAACGGCTGAGGCCCATTTCCCTCCACCAACGCCTCGGCATGTCCGGGGCGTTGCTCCGGCGATCGGCTCCCTTAATTGAACGTGATCTCCTGCCCCTCAACCACCTGCGAGGCGGTGTACGTCACTTGGTGGACCTGGGTTGGCCCTTGCATGAGCCGGATGGTGTCGCCCGATTGGTTGAGCGGCATGGAGAAGGTCGCCATGACCACGACGTTTTTGCCGTGTGGGGGGACTGCTCCAGAGAGCGCAAACTCGTTGTTCGCGAGGTCGAGCAGCCTCCACCCGGACAAGTTGATCGACGCATCGGTCGTGTTCTCGATGGTTACCGATTCCTTTCCCTTATCCGGCCCCGTGGGATCGGGCAGCACCGCCGTGATCCGAACCGTTAGGGAAGGCGCTGGGGGCGGCTCGTCCGCGAAGACAAAGTCGGCGAAGACGGGAAGGTGGTCCGAGGCTCGATTGGTGTTGTTCCCGCGGGCGCCATCCGCACCGTCGTAGACCTTCGCCGAATCCTGCACATAGTTCGCGTGAAGCGCAGGCGAAATCAGCAATTGATCGAAGAGGATCGGTCGGGCCGCGTCGTCCGTGCCCCGGCCGTCGTCGTTCTTCATCCGGCTACCCGGCTCAACCGTACGGACGTGATCGCCCTCGACGTCCGCCGTATTCTGGCCCCAGCTCACGTGGTCGGCCGCCACCAGCGGCTCGCAGAGATTGATCAGGAATGTGCCGGTGCTGTGGTGTCCGCCGGGAGCATTGGGATTCCCGCTTTCCAGCACGTTGAGCGACTGGTCATCGGGGTTGTCGTTGAAGTCACCCAGGAGCACGATCTCACGCTCATGAAAATCGTGTTCGATCGCGTTGATGATCGCCGTGGCGGCGCCGACTCGCTGCGCGTCGGTGTCGACTCGGCTCTCGAGGCGGGACTTGGCGTGGACCACCATGATCAAGATCGGCTCGTCGCGGCCGGGAATGTCCACGCCGACGCAGAGTACATCCCGCCGGTTGGGGAAGAAGTGCTCGTTCGAGGTGCCCTCGAATAGGAAGTGTTCGTCTTCTGCGTCGAGATCCGCGGGAGCGAATCCGACATCGAGGTTCAACGTCTTTCGGACGGCCAGGGCCACGTCCTGATGTTCGGGGCTGTCATCGTCGATCACCAGCCACCACTGGGCGGGATCAAAAAGGAGTTTCAACGAGTCGCGGTCGTTGATTTCCTGTAAGGCGATAATGTCGGCGCCGAGGTTCTCGAGGACCGAGCGGAGCTTTTCGAGGCGGTCGCCCTGCGTGCGTACGTCGGACACCGGGTTGCCGTGGAACTCGAACGGCTTGTCGGTCAGGAGTTTGATGTTGTACGTGGCGATGCGGACATTGGTCTCCGCACGCCCGAGCGAGATGGAAACGAGAAAGGCCAGAACGGAATACAGGATTCGTCGACTTGTCATGCTGTTCTCCTTAAGAAGGACCGGGTCCTTACGTTCAGGGACGAAAGGCGCTGGGCATATCGAGTTGCGAAGGCGTTTCTCGATATGCCCGATCGATGGCATGGTAAGCGGTCGTGGTGCAGCGTGCGAGGGAGCTGTGTCGCCAAGGTGGGCCCTCCGGTCCGGGCGGTGGAGGGCCGCGCCCCGAGCTGCATCGCCGCTCGCCGGGCGCTCCCCGATGCTCGTCCCTTCCATCACCTCTCCGTGATGAAAAACGGCCGGCCATCGGGCGTGGTAAAGGGCTCGGGGATCGGCTCGGGCCGGGGGGCGACGTAAAGCGGCGGTTCACCCACCAGCCGCGCTCCGCACAGGTAACCCGCGGCGCAGGCGTTGTACAAGGCATCGAACCAGTGGTTCTGGCGGCGCAGCCGCTCCCACTTGACCACCACGCCCCGCCCGGCCACGAACTCCTCCGTCTTCGCCTCCGCGGTCAGATGCTTGGCCAGGGCCAGGTGCTCTTGCGGCGCCGCCCTGAACAGCGACATCGCCCCGGGTTTACCCAGCGGCGTGCTCAGCCGCTGGTGTACCCAGGTCTTCCAGTGGTCAGCGTCGACCTCCACCACGAACAGTTTCTCCGCAGGCTGGAAGTTGATGTGGAACCCCTCGCCGATGTGCTTGACGATGGTCCCGGTGTGCGTGGGCCGGTTGTACCATTGGCGGTGCTGCTGCGCGGCCCCGCGCCCGAGGGCCGGACGGAACCGGTTGCCGGAAGTCCGGCCGAGAACAGCTCCCACGTGGTGACGGCGACGGGCACGGACGCTACGGCCGTCTTGGACGGATTCAGCATCAAGGCGGGCCGGGCAGGCGGATCGCAAACGGCCGGGGGTTCCGATCCGGATTTTCCTGTGAGCGGTGCCGGAGCATGGATCGGCAACGGGAGCCCGAGTTTCGTCGGATGCACGTTTCTTACGAATGTTGCAATCGGGAAAGGCGGCGCTGTCCTTGTTAAGGGTGGAAATCCAACGTTCACGGGTTGCAAGTTCACCGACAACACGTCGATCCAGCACGGCGGCGCCGTCTACATCTCGGGCGGCGCTCCGAGGTTCGCGGACTGTTCCTTTACCTCGAACGCCGCGACGTCCAACGCCGCGGACGGCGGGGCCTTGTACGCCACCGGCCCCATGGCTGGAACGCTGACGCTGGAGCGATGCAGTTTCACGGACAACGAGGCCGGGGCGGGCGGCGGAGTGGCCTTGAATGCCGTTCTCGGGGCGACGCTCGTCGATTGCACGTTCGACAACAATCGCTGCATCGGCGGTGGATCGGTGCGACATGGGGCCGGGCTCGACATGAGCGGCAGCACCGCGACGGTCATACGCTGCGAGTTCAACGACAACGATACCGGCGTCGACGGCGGCGGCCAACCGGTCGGCAGCGGCGGAGCGGTCTTCGTACACGGGACGAATCAGGCCGCTTTCGAGGATACCGTGTTCCGACGGAATACGGCAGCTCAAGGCGGCGCGATGCGCGTCAGCAGCACCGGAGCCAGCGCAACGATCTCCGGTTCCACGTTCGAGGCCAATTCCGCCACAGAGGGGGGCGGACTGGACTCCGACAGTCAGGAATCATCGGTCACCGTCATCGGCAGCGTGTTCCGAGGCAACCATGCGACGAGTAACGGCGGCGCAATCCGAACCCTTGCAGGGAGTCTGGCACTGTACGAGTCGGTGTTCGGAGGTCCCAACGCGGGGGACAGCAATTACGCCGTCAACGGCGGGGCCGTGTACGTCGATAAGGACGCGGACGTGACCATCGACGGCTGCATCGTCGAGGGAAACGGAGTCATGCCCGCCCCGCCAGATCCGCCGGTTGTGGTCGCGGTAAGCGGTGGGGGGCTGCACGTGTATTCGCCCACGGGATCCTTCCTAACGCGCTCCATCGTCCGCAAGAACTCGGCCCTTTCGTGGGGCGGAGGAGTCTACGTTT
This sequence comes from uncultured Phycisphaera sp., assembly GCA_964646605.1. Taxonomy (GTDB): domain Bacteria; phylum Planctomycetota; class Phycisphaerae; order UBA1845; family UBA1845; genus SBAX01. The sequence goes on from CAZYEX010000062.1 coordinate 10,104, forward strand.
TCGTGGATCAAGGAACGGCCGTGATCGAAAACTGCCTGATCGCGGGCAATGTCACGAACCTCATGAGCGGCGGAGTCCACGTCTCCGGCGAATATGCGACGGTGAGTCTGGTCAACACGACCGTGGCCGACAATCACGCCACCGTTCGGGGCGGCGGGCTCTACTCAGACGTTTCTCCGGGCTGGCTGTACGTCGACAACTCGATCCTCTGGGGGAACACCTTCGACGAGGAACAGGTCGAAGGGGCCGGCCCGCAGATCAGCCTCAACACCAACTCCAGGTTCCGCTTCAACGACGTGCAGGGCGGGCTCGGGGAGATTCAAGGGCACCCCGCTTTCGTCCTCGATTGGCAACCATCCAACCTCGACTCCGATCCGCGTTTCGTGGACCCCGTCAACGGCGACTATCGCCTATCCCCCGGTCCGCCCCAGGTCTCCCCGTGCATCGATTCGGGGAGCAACAATCTCATCATCGGCAACATCGACGCGGATCGCGGGCCGCGCATTGTCAACTGCGTCGTCGATCGCGGCGCCTACGAGCACACCGACAACTTCATCGAAGGTCCCTCGCCGGCCCCCGACGGCCTGGTCAAGAATCGTTACATCTCATTCAAGCCGGGCAACCCCGGCAAGAATACTGCCATCCGGGTCAAGCTCGTCTCCATGTACGATCCGACCCCTCCGCCCGCAGGAGCGCCGGATCTATCGCGGTTCAAAAACCAGTGGCGCTGGGTCGTCGCTCCGCCGTTGAACTACTTCGACCGCCTCGATCCGAACGGCCAAGGAGCAGCGGCCCTTTTGAAGTGCCAGCCAGACTACTACGATTGGACCCTCATCGGGGAGCAGGTGCTGAAGAAATGTTCGGCGGCGAGCCAGCCGTCGTTTGTCGGAGGCCCGTGTAGCGAAGATAAACACTGCCACCCGCTTGAGGCGAGCAGCGGGCCGGGGACCTGTGTGCCAATGGGCAGCTCGGATCCACTCCTCGACGTCCTGCATGTGATCGACACCGAGATCATCCCCGATTCGGCGTTTGTGGTTCAGATGTTCGATCCGGCCAACGAAGCCTGCGAGGATTTGCTGGAGGGCATGTTCTCGGCGCCCCTGACGCTGACGACAGCGCGCTGGGGGGACATCGCGCTGCCCTTCAAGACACCCGCAAACTCTCAACCGGATACGTTGGACATTACGCAGGCGATCAATCACTTCAAGGGTCTGATCGGCGCTCCACGGAGGGTGGTGGCGCAGTTGTACCTCAGCCCGACCAGTCCGACCGGAGCTACGAGTGCCCTAGACATAACCGCCGTCGTCGACGCCTTCAAGGGCCTCCCCTACGCCCCTTCCGGGTTGGTATTCTGTCCCTGTTCCGACGAGGCCGACATCCGCGCCGACCTGGACGGCGACGGGGACATCGACGCCGACGATGATGCCTTGGAGGCGACGGAGGTGCTATACTTTGTCGTGAACTCCGACGACGACAACGGCAACGACATCGAGGACTACCTCGACGACGGACCCGTGTTCGCAGAGGACGATCTTGCGGAGCTAGGACTTGGCGCCAAGTGCCCCGCCCTCGACCCCGATACGGCCTGGTGGTCGATCTCGTGGACCGAACCCGACCCCGGCAACCCGTCCCTCAAAGTCTGGTCCACCCCCGACAAGTCCGACGGGCAGGGCGGTGCCGGAACGCCGATCGGGAACGGCGTGCAGAACGATTGGCCTCCGCCCGAGACCCTCTGGCTGGAGTCGGTCACGACGTTCAATTCACTTGACGTGACGTTCTCGATTGTTGACAACAGCGTAGCACCATCGGCGGGACGAGTTTCCGGTGGCGGGTGCAGCAGTTGTAGGCAGAACACCATCGCGACCGCGGCCCCTTGTACACCCGGAAAGTATTGGGCAAGAGCATACAAGTCCCGAACCCAGGCGGGCATCACCGGCGGGACCGGAATGATCCAAACCTGCAATACGACTCTTTGTGGAGCTCCAAATGCGTCGCTCTACGCCTCCAGTAACGCATGGGTTTCCATAGCACGAGAGAACCGGACAAAATGGGCTCAGGTTGGATACGCAAATGATCGTCTGCCTGGGACAACGGCGGCCAGCTTCAAAGTCTATATCGAGACAAACGTGGGCCCGACGCGATACCCCTACGATTACGACATTGCGTTCTTTGATGCTCCCGACCCAGGGCTGCATGAGTATCGTCTCGACCTCGTCGGCGTTCTCGGTGCCTGGTGGTTCTATTACGATGGCATTCAATTGGATGTTTCCAATTCACCAACCTGGAGTGGGTGGGTAGGATTGACTGGCGACGAAATACACTGGGCGGCCGAAATCCATAACCTTGAGGACCAGATGGTAGGAACACCGACGGCTAAGTGCCGTTTCGCCTATTGTCAATGGCAATTGAATGAAGGGGCCTATTATGAGTTGGTAGAGCTTAACCAATACAACTTGAGGATCGACCCGCAGGGCACACCGATTGGGCTGTGGGATATTGCACTCGTTGACCCGCAAGGTCAGTTTCCGAACTGGACATCTTGGCACATTGATATCTGGGACAAGGTTCCCTAATTGAGGGGTTTGATAAAAATGATCACTGCGCGCGTGGCTCGGAATGTCGTGCTTGCACTTACAGTTTGCTTGATCGCGACTACAACTGCACAGGGCACTGCGAATCCCGGTGCAACTCGGGAGGACTCGGGCAAGCCTACTTCAGTCGCAGTGACTGAACAAGTGTTGAGCGTCGCTCGCAGCGCGGTTGGGCTTGCTGACGCCGGGCAACCACAAGTAGTCGAGGAAACCGCTCCGATCTTGAGGGAAGATGCGACCCCCTTTCTACATGCGGACTTTCTGCAGCGCACCCCCTGGGTGGTAATCATTCCTGAGTTCCGGTTGAGCTTGCCTTCCACTCCACCTGGTTCCGCTGACATGTATGCACGCACCCTAAACGTATACATTGACCCAAAAACAAGGCAGGTATTGAAAGTGTTGACGGACTGGCCTCCTAGCGAACCGCCGATCGCATCGGAACCCGCTTGGGAAATCGCGACGGAACAGCTACGACTTACGCAGGAGGTGTACCAGGAGTTTGCACAGGGAACACCCCCTATCACCTTCCTTGAAGCGCTGGACATAATTCAGCGGGACGGTGGCACGCCCCTCATAGCAAAACAGATTACCGCGGTTTGGGTGAATTGGTCGAAAATGGGAAAGGAGCCGACGCCTATGTGGGTAATCACTCTGCGCGGCATTCCACCAATTCGTCCACACCGTGACGTCCATCCAGACGCACTGAACCACTTGCGATATGTCGTCGACCCAGTGAAGAAAAAGTGGATCTATGCGACGACGCGCCCCCAACCCGGGGGGTCCCCTGCGGAAGTCCCGTACCCAAAAAAGGGGCCGTGATGATTCGCCGGGCAAGAGAGTTTGCTGAGAATACTCTAACCCGACAAGATGCACAACGGCGGCGCGCCGTTTGGTCGGTTTGTAGGTGGAAGCCCAGCGGAGCGAGGCTCTCTGGGAGACCGCTCCCCGATTGGGGCGATCAGTTCGGTTACCCTCGTCGCGCCAGGTTCAAACGCGACGCACTACCGCAGGATCACCGGCACGGAACTGGGTGCCAGCATGAGTTGGGCGAATGCGGAGAGGGGATAGCCGACAGCGAATGGCTAAAGTCGAAGGGATAGGTTACGTATGATTCGAAGGTATGGAGTGACCATTGCGGCCGTGATGTTCGTCCTGTGCGGCCACGCCGAGGCTGCCACGCGCTACGCCAAGGTTGCGGCCACGGGCCTGGGCGACTGCACCAGTTGGGCGAACGCCTGTGTGCTGGGCGATCCGTTCTTTGCGGGGACGGCGCTCGCCGTGGCCGCATCGGGCGACGCCATTTGGGTCCAGGCTGGGACCTACCCGCCGTTCAGCATGAAGAGCGGCGTGAAGCTCTTCGGCGGCTTCGCCGGGACCGAGACCCTGGCCTCGCAGAGCAATCCCACCTCCAACCCCACCATCATCGACGGCGGCGGCACGTTTCGCTGCGTCACCGCCGAGGACCTGGCCCAACCGGTCGTGCTTCGCGGATTCACCCTCCGCAACGGCTACGCGGACGACTACGGCGGAGGGTTGTTTCTTGGGGACGTCGACGCCACGGTCGTGCAGTGCATCTTCGAACACAACACGGCCGATTTCGTGGGAGGGGCGGTCATGGTCTATTACGACACGACGGTGCGGTTCATCAACTGCATCTTCCGATACAACGGATCGACCGACCCCGACGACCCTCCCTACGGCGGCGGAGCCCTCGTGCTCATGGAATACACGTCGCTGACAGGAGGATGTCCCATCCATAGTTGAAGGTCGGCGGCGGCTCGGGTCAGGTTATCCTACTTTTTTCTGACGGTCCATTGTTTCATCCGCCTGTGATTCGTTGAGACACGCCTCGAGCATCCAGAGCTGTTGGCATCCCATCAAGCGGCGGAAGGAGGTCTCCGAGGCCAGGAACGCCGAGGCCGCCCAACGCAGCACCATCGCCCCATCCCGCCAGCGTCGCACGCGACCGATCTTCTGGCGAACCGTG
>CAZYEX010000063.1:0-103305 GCA_964646605.1 uncultured Phycisphaera sp.
ACCTCGCGGGCGCTCCCTCGAAAATCCAGACCCAGTTGCAACCCAACCTGGTGGAGCTCAACGCCGACCTGAGCGCCTTGGACATTTCGCTCTGCGTCGATGCGTTCAAGGGGATGGCCTACCCGTACTCGGGGCCCTGTCCCTGTCCGTCCACGATCACCTGCAACTTCACGCCTTGCACGTCCCCGGCCCAGTGCTCGGGCGGCACATGCGTGAAGACCTGCAATGGAGGCCTCAACGACACGTTCCCGTGCATCAACACCACGCACTGCCCCGGCGGCGCCTGCGGCGCCGGCTTCTGCCGAGACGCCTGCGGACGGTGTACACCGTGATGGGGGCGGTAGGGACGAGGGGAAAAGCAGAAACACAGAAACGTAGAAACACCGGGCGACCGAGTCTGGCCAAGGTCGGGGGTCAGAGGTTGCGTCTCCACGGAAGCACGGTCGAGATCATGGGGATTTTCTCCGGGCCGAAGTTGGCGGTCCGCACGGCCGTCGTTTCACGAATCTCCTCGACAGTCACGACGACGTCGGGATCAACCTCCCGCGCCATTTTGATCGTATCGTGTGATTGACGGCGTGGTGGGGAAGGGAATCCGACATCGCCGCCATGGGGAGTGGGGCGCGCCATACGGCCCTATCGGCGGATCGAGATCGAACGCGGCGTCAGGGCTCTTCTTCGCCGCCGTCATCTCCTGCGCCTTCCTCCTCGGCGGCCTCGGGCTCTTCCTCCGTCTCCGCTTTGATGGCCCGCGCCGAGGCCAAGTCGAGGTATTGCACGCCGTCCTTCTCGTAGAGTTTGCCCTTGAGCTCGACGGTCTGAAGTGCGAGCGGGACCAGCAAGCGGCTGGGACCGCGTTCGCCCATGCCGATGACGATCAGCCCATCCTCGGTCTCCAGCGCCGTGGGCACGCCCGAGCGGATCGACTCTTGCGCGGCTTTCATCTTGTCCCCGCTCGGAGTCTTGCCGGTCATGTGGGATTGAAGGTCGACGAGCTTCCCGGTGAGGACCACATCCTGCGGTCGCGTGGCGCGATCGCGGTTGCCGGCCGCCCAAAGGCTTGACGCGCCCGCGACAACGAGGCACGCCAAGGCCAAGGCACTCCCCAGAGTTCGACGATTCACCATGGCAATCATCTCCTTCGCTCGCAGTGTTACAGCCCCCGCCGGGGACCGGTCCGGGCCATCGGACGCCCTTTCGTCGGTCACCCGCGTGGAGCGAAACAGTTTACCACGCAGGCCGCCGTCGGGCTAGCCGTCCCCCTTTTTCGCCTCCCAAGGGTCGAACCCCGGCCCGTCGGACTGCACAGGGAAAGTTGTAGTTCAAGGTGTCCCTGCCAACGTCCGAATATCCAGGGCGGTTTCTCGGTCCTGAACCGCGTTTTGGGTGCTGCCATGCGCAAAGAGCTTCTTGACCATCTGGTTAGCCCGAGGACGCTGCGTCCGCTTCGGTTGGCCGTGGACCGCGACCTGGAGGGCGACGTGCTGGAAGGGCGCCTGACGGGCGTCGCCGAGGAGCGCTACCTGGTGGCCGATGGAATCCCCGGGTTCGTGCCGGTCGCCGCGGAAGCCAGCCAGACGATTCGGTCGTTCGCGCAGAAATGGGCCAAACATCGTTACTACCGAACGCACACCGGCCGGTTCTATACGGACTGGTACCTACAACGCTACGGCTTTTTCGAGATCGAGAACTTGCGGGCCTTTCTGGCGCCGATGCAGTTCATTCTGGATGCCGGAACCGGGGCGGGACGCGACGCCGCCAACTTCGTGCAGCACTGCGAGGCGACCGTCTTTGCCGTGGACACCGCGCGGCCGGCCCTGGAAGTTGCCCGCCGCGAAATCGACCACCCCCGCCTGGGGTTCGTTCACGCGGACATTCATGCGCTGCCGTTCCCGGACGGGTTCTTCGACTTCATCAACTGCGACCAAGTCATTCACCATACGCCCGATCCGCGGGCGGCGTTCGAGGGCCTTCGACGGAAACTCAAAACCGGCGGGTGCATGTGCTGTTATGTCTACCGCAAGAAGGCCCCGATCCGCGAGTTCACGGATGACTACGTCCGAGCTGCGATTTCCAAACTGCCGGCCGAGGACGCCCTGCGAATCTGCGAAGGGATCACCCACCTCGGTCGAACCTTGGCGGGGCTTCGCGTGACCGTCGAGATCGAGGAAGACATTCCCGTCCTGGGGATCAAGAAGGGGCCGGTGGACCTCCAGAGGCTCCTGCATTGGAACATCCTGAAATGTTTTTGGAACGACGAGTTCGATTTTTTCACCAACAATCTCATTAACTTCGACTGGTATCACCCCGAGCACTGCTTTCGCTTCGAGCCGTCCGCGTTTCGTGAGTGGTTCACGCGCGGTTGGGTTATCGAGGCCTGGGACGTGCAGGAGGCGGGGATCAGTTGCCGGGCGAGGAAGACCTAAGTATGTGCGGAATTCTCGGCGGTCTGAACACCCGATTCACAAAGAAGAGCCTCCAGCGCCTGCATCATCGAGGCCCGGATCAGTCGGCGCTGGTCACCAGCCCGTGCCCTCCCCACGGGACCATCACGCTGGGGCAAACCCGGCTGAACATCGTCGATCGGCATGACATCGAGCTACCCGTACGGATCGACGACGCTTCCATTGTCTTCAACGGCGAAGTGTATAATTTTCCCGAACTGCGCGACGAACTGCGGGCTTTGGGCTGGACATTCCGAACACAAACCGACAGCGAGGTCGTGCTGACGGCCTATCTTCAATGGGGGACGGATTGCCTGAACCGCTTCAATGGCATGTTCGCCTTCGCCATGTGGGACGGAGAGCGATTCTTCTGCGCCCGCGATCGCATGGGCAAGAAGCCCTTCTTCTATCGCATTCTTCCCGATGGTTTCGAGTTTGCGTCGGAGATCAAAGCGTTTTCCGATCTGGAGTTCACGACCCACGATTCCTTCGAACTGTTCGAGTTCTGCTTCAACGAACATACGCTCTATCGTGATATACTCTCCCTGCGCCCCGCGGAGTATTTGCTGTATGACCTCGGTAAGGGGACCTGCACCACACGTTCCTACTGGGACATCGAGCAATCCGTGTCACGACGCGTCGTGGATGAGCGTACGGCCGTCAATGCGTTCATTGAGTTATTGGAAGACGCTGTACGTCTCCGGTTGCGCGCCGATGTGCCCGTCAGCCTCTTCCTTGCGGGAGGGTTGGACTCGTCGCTCCTTGCGGCCGTGAGCGGTATCAAGGAGGCGTTCACTTGTCAGTTCGACGAGTTCCAAACAACCATCAATGAAGAAATGTACGTCCGCGATCTGGCATCGCGATTGGGCATTCAGGTCCGGTTTGTCCGCCCGCGGCGCGACGAATTCTTTCATGACTTGCCGTCCATGAGTTATCACTTGGAAATGCCCACGGGCTCGTTCAGTGTTTTCCCTTTGTATCGCCTTGCCCGTGAATGCCGCCGCAGTGGATATAAGGTTGTATTAACCGGCGAGGGATCGGACGAGCTGTTCGCCGGGTATGTGCGCAATGAATTGTTGCTTTCCGAGAACACCGCGCCCGACGACGACAGAACAAAGCACTATGCGTCCATGCTACGGCGATATCATGGCAGCGCCTTGGATCGGTTTTGTCGCATGGCCTCGCGCAGCGGACTGATGGGCGCCGGCCTGCTAAAGATGTTCCTTTTGCCCTACTGGAGCGAACGAAAGTCGGTGGTCGAAAACATATGTTACATCGAGAGCCGGATTTTTATGCAGCCGCTTCTGCAAATGGCGGATCGCATGTGCATGGCCCACGGATTGGAGAACCGTTGTCCTTTTCTGGACTATCGACTGGTCGAGTTCGCGTTTTCCCTTGATGACTCCCTGCGATTCCGTGACGGAACGGGAAAGTGGATCGTCCATCGCGCCGCGGAAAAGCTTCTGCCGAAAAATTCCCTTGTGCTACGGCGAGCGGTGAAAGACGGACTTCCCACACCCGCCAACTTGTGGCTCTATGGAAAACACGGGTTCGACCGCAAACACTGGAACGCACTGATGACCGCGGAGTGCATCCGAAGCCTGTCGGGTCATGGGGACGAAGTGACCGCCGAGCGAAGTGCCGACAAGGCAACGGTCGTGCCGCCTCGCAGGATGGGTCTGACCAGCGACGTCGTTGAGCAACCGGCGATTGCCCCATGAGTGTAGGTGAGTGTAGTGAACCGAGCGGATCGTCTCCATCTGTCGCCTTGACGGTGATCGTCCCATGCTTCAATGAAAAAGATAACATTGAGCCTCTTGTCGAACGCATCGCTGCCGTTTTTCAGTCGCTCCACATCGTCGGCGAGGTGTTATTGATCGACGACGGAAGCAAAGATGGGACATGGGTCGAGATTGTTCGCCACCAGGAGTGTCGTCCTTGCGTTCGCGGCATTCGACATGACCGCAATGTGGGAATCGAACGTGCCTGGCGCACCGGTTTGGGGGCGAGCCGAGGCGCCCTAGTGTGCCTGATCGACGCCGATCTCCAGAACCGTCCCGAAGACATTGCCCCGCTGTACATTCGTTTTGGGGAGGAAGCGGCGGACATTGTTCAAGGCGTTCGCCTGCCGGTCGTGGAAATGCACAGACACCGACTGTTCACGCGAGGGTTGAATGGACTGTTGAACGCGAGCTTTGGGTCGAACCTTCGCGACGGCAAATCCGGCTTTCTCTTGTGCCGGAAGGACACATTGGCCGCAATCCTCGCGCACCGCTATCGTTATCGGTACTTTCAATCGCTCATTGGCGCCGCCGCTTGGATGCGAGGGTTCTCCATTGCCGAGGTCGAGACAGTCTTCGAGCCGCGGCGCAACGGACACTCATTCCTATCGCGTTTTCCACTCCTGTCTTGCGCGCGCATCGTGTGGGAACTCTTCAAGTTCCGCCTGGAAACCTGGACCGCGCGGCGGCCTGTTGCCAAACGCCCCAGTCCCGGTGTACGGCGGTCTGCATGGGACACGACCCCGGACTCGCCGACTGTATGAGCATCGCGGCATCCATTGCAGGCTTCGAGGAGGTTGCGGCTCGCAACGATGCGTTCGCCCTCGAACATGATATTGACGCCTACTATGAGCGATCCAGTGCGTTGATTCGTTATGTCGAACGACGGCGGCTGGAATGCATTCGCGACCTGCTCAGGCCTGGACCATCGGAGCGCATCCTGGAAGTCGGATGCGGCGGAGGACACGTTCTGCGTCTATTCCCCCATCAGCAACTGACGGGCGTGGATGTATCTCAACGGATGCTCGACAAGGCGCGGCGCAACTTGCAGGGGTATGATGTGCGGCTCGTCCAGGGTGAACTGTCGCAATGTTGTCTTCCCCGAGCCGATTTTGGTCGCATTGTCTGTACCGAGGTTTTGGAGCACACGGTCGACCCGAGCGCGATTCTCCAGGAAATTCGCAACCTGCTGGCACGCAACGGTCGGGTCGTGATTACGTTCCCCAATGACCGCTTGATCCATCAAATCAAGGCTGTGTTTCGTCGCACCTGCCTGGACCGGCTCTCGTGGATGGGCCGATTGTCATGGGGCGGTGATACCTATCACCTGCACGTGTGGTCGGTTCCGGAAATGCGTGCTTTGCTTCGCGGTTTCTTCAACATTGAGCGCGAACGCATGATTCCTTCGCGCTTCTTACCGATCCGGTGCTGCTTTCAGTGTTCCGTCGACGTCACGGTGCCGTAGGTACGACGGCATTCCGGCCCATGACGGGCAAAGGCGTGAGCAGCGCGCCCAATCCCCGCAGCGCCGTCAGTGTCCATTGCCATGTGTAGGCGACGACCAGTGCGGCGAAGAGTTGTAGCTGTGGTTGCACCGGCACGGCATAGCGCGGTCCGATCCCGGCGACGAATGCCGATGCAACGATTTGAACTGCAACCACCGCCGCGATAATCATCCACGCGGTGCGCCGTTGCGTGAAGAAGGTCAGCAATCCGCCCATCACGCAAACCAACGTCAACTCCTCATACAGTGAATCACCCAGGCTGAGAACAGGCGGACCCTTTTCGATATGGCGATAGTACGCGCGGGCGACTGCAGTCCATAGAGATGTCGTCGAGGTCGGGTCACTGGACAGTGCCAACTCCGCCGCATACACATTCAGTTGCCGACGTAACGGTTCGGTGTACATTCCGGAATCAATGATGTCCGCGTCCGGCGATCGCCTGCCGCCGCGACCCGCTGCGCCGCCCGGCTGGTAGCGGTAGCTCGAATCGGGTGTCAGCATCATCCACGCAGAGTACTTGACCGTACCCAACGCCAGGGCGACGGGATCCTCAAGCAGCGATTCGGCGGCCGCACTGCCGAGAATCCCGCTGGACTCGCTTAGCGATGTTTGATGAACGGCGCGATACGCCTGCCAGACGGTCCATGCCATTCCTACGTCAGCGTCCGCATCCAATCGGCCGTCGGATTTTGCGTCATCGACGACCCTTTGGATCTCCGCGAGTTGGGCGTGAGGTTTCCCGCTGACGCGCTCCACATTGGCGGCGCGATTGTAAAGAGCAAAATCGAAAGTCCGTGCAAAGGAATTGGCCCCATAGGTCAACTGGTTCTGTATCCACCAGGGGCCGATCAAGAGCGCAGCCGGAACGCCGGCTCTGGCAATCACCCCGATACAACGGCGCAGCGTAACCCCACCGGCAGACCGCTCTTTCCAAAGGCGATGCGCCGCCACGATGGGGATCAAAAGAGCCACGGTCAGTCCGATCGGTCGAAACAAATAGGCGACCCCGCAGAGCAGCGACGCGACGGCAAGCGCTCGTCTGTTTCCGTCTAGATGAAAGCAAACGAGAAAGTAAACCGCCGCGGCCACTGAAAACGCATAAGGTGTTTCAGTCATGACTTGATTAGCAAACGCAAGCATAGGTAAACTACACGCGCACAAAACACCCGCTAGGAGCATCACGCCGCGCCGCTCGGTGAGCCGCCATGCCGTCATTGCCGTGAACAGGACCACTCCGACCGTCATGACGTGCTGCGCCACGAGCAAGGCCATACCACTTGCCGATCCGAATACGCGGAATAGAACCCCTAAGAGCAGTGGGTACGCGGGTGTACGCAGGAGAAACAGCTCGTGACCAAAGTCGAAGCGGTCGGCCACGCCGCGGGCCAGCTCGAGATACTCGATCGAAGTCGGCACAATCCAAAGGTTGGAGGCCGAAAAGCATAACGTTTCGATCGCAAGCGCAATAAGCAGCACGACTCCGAGTGGTCGTGTGACGGGACCGTGGAGGAAAGTCCAGGTGCGAGCGCGAGATGCGGCGCGTCGCATGAACATGATGATCCATTGCGACCCCTGCACCACGACGAGCGAAAGATAGATGCAAAGTATGGGCTTCACGGAGACGACATAGCGCGTCTGCGAAGCACTAAGGAACGCCGAAACCATGACATGCAGCAGGACCACGGATCCGACAAGGGCCCAGGCCCAACGCCGCGATGCAACGAGAGAGCAGAACCCACCAAGCAGCCCCAGTAGTATGAACTCCTCAAACAGCGAATCTCCCAATCCCAACAGGGGCGGCCCCAGGTCCACGCTGCGCCGGAACCATAGAGCAATTGCGCTCCAGACCGACGTCATAGTCGTCACGTCTGTGCGTAGAGCGAGATAATGGCGGAAGTCGCTCAGCCGCCATTCCCACGATCCCTCCCCGCGTTCGTACGTTCCGATGTCCAACAGATCGGCGCCCGCGTCTCTCTTGCCCTCCAAACCCGGCGCGCCGCCGGGCTGGAAGCGATACACGGGGTCGGGTGAGAGCAACATCCACGCGGCGTAGCGGAAGGTGCCGATGAAGATCGACCACGGGTTTTCGCGCATCAGGTCCCGCCCGGCCTGGCCGAGCCTGGCGCTGCCCGCCGCGAAGTCCAACCCACGCACCGTTTTGTAGGCTTTGAGGACCGTCGCACGGTCACGATAGTCCGCGCTGGGCGGCAGATATCCGGCTTGTTTGGCCTCCTCGAGAACTCGATGGATGTCGAGCATGGCCTCGCTGGTTACAGAATCGAGACCGTCAAACGTCGCCGCCCGCAAGTAATACATATAGTCCAGACAGCGCGTCGCTTGCACGCTATGGTGTGCAAAGGCGCTGACGGCCATCCAAGGCGCGGCTATGACCATTGCCGGAAGAACTGCCAGAGTCATCGAAACGCCGCCTCGTCGTACGGTCTCGGCGAACGGTCTGCCGCGGCGAATCATCCAGGTGTGGCGGAGCGCCACAAGAGCACAGACGGGGAGTAGATACAGAGCGACCGGACGCAGCAAATAGCCTACGCCCGCAAGCACCGACGCCGCTACAAGCCACTTCCGGGCTGAGCTATCAGAAAACCTGAGCAGCGCATAGATGCAGAGCATCAATACCAGTGTGTATGAAGTTTCGGTAAGAACGAGGTTTGCATAGGCGAGGATTTGTAGACTGCACGCGCAGGCGAGTCCGGCGAGAATGGCGATGGATCGACGACCGGTCAATTGCAGAGCGACCGCAGCGGTTACGACGGCTGTGGCCGCAGCCATCAAGTGCTGGAAAACAAGAATGGCCCCGGGACTGGCCGATCCAAAGAGCAAAAATATCGTCGCCAGAAATAGAGGATACCCGGGCGTGCGGACCAGGAAGAGTTCATCCGTAAAGTCGAAGCGATCCGCGATGCCGACGGCCAATTGTATGTAATCAACGGAGTCCGGATAAACCCACAACTGAGAAGCCCAGAAAGAAACGCCGTTGGTCAGCAGCGCGGCCACGCCGACCCATACGTAGACCCGGAGATGGGTGTGTGTGTGAGGTCCGATCCGCACGCCGTCCGGCTCCAGTGTAGGCTCAACCGGGTCACCCTGGACAAGACGCCGGAGAACCCAGGAGTTATCGGTCAAGCGAGAGGTCCGGTATAGGTCGGTTTCGGAGGGCTGTCATTCGCGGACCTCGATGAGGGCACGCCGACAACCGAGGGTTTTGCCCGAGGCGAGATTGTTTCGTACGTTGCCTAGGGTGCGCCGAACCGCGCCCAAGTCCGATAAGGCCTCGTCGAATGTTCGACGAGTTGGGGGGGAATATGAAGCCGCGAAAGCCGAATCCGCATCAACGCTCCAACCGACCTGCGCGCAAACCGGACTCCACGAACCCGCGAAGTCAGAAGCCGTCGTTCGAGATCGAGGCACTGGAGCCGCGCATTCTGTTGTCCGGAACCTGGGTGGACACTGCCAGCGGAAATCCCATTGGCGGCGCGACGGAAGGGAACGACACATTTCAGGCTTCCAATCAAGGCGACGCCGCAGACGGTCTGGGCGGCGACGACATCATGACCGGCGACCAGGGACAGGACATCTTGTCCGGCGGCGCGGGAAACGATCAACTTTTCGGCGGGGTGGGCACCGACACGCTCGACGGCGGGACCGGCAACGATCAGCTAATCGGTGACCAGGGCAACGACACGCTTATCAGCGGCGGCGGCAACGACACCCTCGACGGCGGTGAGGGTAGCGACACCTTCCGGCTTACCGGCGCTCAGGCCGGAGATGTAATCACCGCCGACGGCGGGTCGGGCAACGACACGATCGACTTATCGCAGTACCAGGCCAACCAGGTCACCGACACGGGTTCGCAAATCACCGTCAACCTGGGCGGCGGACAATCGTTCACCGTTAACCACTCGGGGGTCGAAACAGTTCTGACCGCGCCGGCCAATACGGCCCCGACCGCGGGCGGGGGGAGTCTGACGGTTAACGAAGACGCCTCGGCTTCGGCGGTGACGCTCAGCGGCACCGACCCTGACGCCGGCGATGCGGTCACGCAATATCGTCTTGAGTCGTTGCCCACCAACGGCAACCTGCGGCTGAACGGCAACGCGGTCAACGCGGGCGATGTCGTGACGCAAGCGCAGGTTGACGGCGGGCAATTGACCTTCCAACCGAACGCAGACTGGAACGGTTCGACGAATTTCAGCTACAAAGCCCACGACGGCGACGCCTGGTCCGCCAACACGGGCTCGTTCAACATCAACGTCAACGCCGTGAACGACGCCCCGATGGCACAGGCCGGCGCCGACCAGACGGTGAACGAGGCGGCCCCCGTGACCCTCGATGCCGCGACAAGCAGTGATATCGAGGGAAACGCCCTGACGTACCAATGGACGCAGGTCGGTGGACCGTCGGTGAACTTGTCCAACCCGTCCGGGTCGCAACCAACCTTCGTCGCTCCCGACGTGGACTCGCCGACGACCTTGACGTTCCAAGTGGCGGTCAGCGACGGGCAAAGTACCTCCGTGGATACGGTCAGCATCGCGGTGAACCCGGTTGCCCCGCCCGCGCCGTCGCCAGCCGCTCCACCTCCGCCCCCACCGCCGGTAGAAACACCGCCGGTGGATCAAACCCCCGTGGTCGAGCCTGCGGATCCGGTGTTGACCGTGGAACCTGAACCCGCGCCGGTCGTTCCGCCGCCGGTGATCGAGACCCCGGTTGATGCCACGCCGGTCGATGTGGTCCCCTCGGACCCGCCGCCGGCCGCGCCGCCGCAAGATAGCAGTCAGCCCGTGACGCCGCCCGTCGACTCCTCCGACCCGCCGGTCGTCGAGCCGTCCGTTCCGCCGCAGGGACCGGCCCAGCCGCGACCGGAGTTCGTCATTTCCGTGCCGCAGTTCGGCGCACCGGCGCAACCGATCGCCGTCCCGCCGGTATTCAGCACCGGCACGTTCCCGACGGACGTTTCGATCTCCGTCCCGATCACCGCCCCGGCACCCACGGTCGGAAACGAAGCCCCCACGGGCGTGGTAGCGCCGGATTTCAACACGCCGCGACCTCCGGTTTCGTCACCGAGCTTGAATCAACACAATTCGGCGCTGACGAACGATGCCGCCGACGCGACCGCGGACTCGCCGCGATCCGCGGATAGCAGCAACTCCCGGCCCGAGCTGGTCTGGGACGGCGACGAAGACTTGCAGGTGCTCGACCCGGCTGGCGAGAGGACGGACGCTCGATTTGACGTGGACGACGCGACTCCCGACGACGCTCCGGAATCCGCCATGGCGGTGCCGTTGTTGACGGCGCTGGAGAGTCGGTTCACGGTCACGCAAACGCTCACGCTGCCCACGTTCGGTTACGCGGGCAGCCCGGCCGGTGGCGTATCGCTGCCCACGCCGCTCGGTTCGACGGCGCGTGACCTATACGGTTTCGCCGCGGACGAAAGCGTAGATTCCGCAAAACGGCGGTGGGCCTCACGATTCGGACCGACGGACGACGGCGTCGAGGTCTCGACCTTCGACAACGACACCTTCCGCGATGGTGCGCCGCACGCAAACGCTGCCGCCTTCACGGCCCCGGACGCGAGCGGAGTTCTGGCCCGTCTCTGGGGCGCCGTGCGTGGGTTGGGCGGAACCGCCTCGCGAGCCGGCGACCGAACCGATCTCGACGAACGCAACGCCAGACGCGGCTAACCTGCGATTCTCACCACGTGGTCCGCGCGGGCCTCGGCGAGGTATCCCGGCTCGGACTACCCGTGGAGCAGGGCCATGACCTCGGCGCGGGTGCGGGCGTCGCTCTTGCACAGGCCCCTCACGGCGGAGGTGATCATTTCGCTGCCCGGTTTTTTCACCCCGCGACAGGTCATGCAGGTATGGATCGCCTGAACCACTACGGCGACGCCTTTGGCCTGGAGCTTGCTCATCAGCAGATCGGCGATCTGCGAGGTCAATCGCTCCTGCACCTGAGGCCGGCGGGCGAAATCCTCCACCACCCGGGCTAGCTTCGAGATCCCCACGACCTGCCCGTCGGGCAGATAGGCGATGTGGGCCTTTCCTTCGAAGGGCATCAGATGGTGTTCGCAGATCGAGTTGAAGGAGATTTCGCGAAGGACGACCAGTTCGTCGTAGACCTCGGTGAAGACCGCGGTCAGGTGCGCAGCGGGGTCCTTGGACAGGCCCGCGAAGAGCTCCTGGTACATGCGGGCCACCCGCTGCGGGGTGCGCTGCAGGCCCTCGCGGTTCACGTCCTCGCCCACGGCGAGAAGAATTTCCCGCACCGCACGCTCGATTCGTTCCAAGTCCATGGATTCGTGTCCGTTGGTCCGCCACGCCGATGGTAGACGGATTGTGAAATGCGGTCAAAGGCTTGACCATCCGGCGCGGCGGTGCTCCGCGGTTGGCGCCCGACTCAGGTCGGTGCTGACGAATGACCAATTACAAATGACCCGTCCACCGAGCCCGCGGGCCAGCCGAAAACCTGCCCGAACGGTCATAGCGCAACGGGTCATTGGTAATTCGTAATTGGTCATTTGTCGGCGTTAGCGTCCGAGTTTCGTCAACGCATACAGCGCCACCACCGCGGCCGCGATCCACGGCAGGCGATGGATGAACGCAAAAGCCAGTTGAGTGAGGATTTTCCAGGCGGCAGGCCGGGTCGGAGGGTTGGGGATCTCCAGTTCGTCCAACAACGAGCCCCTGAGCTGTTGGCAGGCTTCCAGGTCTTCCAGCATGGCCGCGGCGCTGGGATAGCGATCTTGAGCTGCCGGAACGCAGGCTCGTTCCACGACTCGACCCACGCGCTCCATGTCCCAACCGAAGGCGTCGAGGTCTCGGTATCGGCCCGAGGTCGAAGCCGGGTCGGCGTGGCGACCAAAGAGCATCTCATGCAGCACCTTGCCCAGCGCATAGACGTCCGCCGTCTTGTCTGTCACGCCGTCGGGCGGCATGTAGCGCGGCGTGCCGACGGCGCGCGAGGTCCGGGCTCCGCTGGTCAGGATGCCGATGTCCGCCAGCTTAGGGTTGCGATCCACGAAGATAATGTTGGACGGTTTGATATCCCGGTGCAGAAGATCGAGGGCGTGCAGCTTGGCCAGTCCGCGCAGCAGCCGTCGGGCGATCTCCACGGACGCCTCGGGACGCAACCGCCCGCCGCGAATCACCAAGTCCAGCGTCAGCGGGCGATAGTTGCGCGGAAAGGCGTCGCGGACGGGACCCGGCAGGCTGCGGTCGTCGGCCAGTTCCATGGTGTAATGGAGAAAGCGGTCCGCCACGCCCACGTGATACACGGTGATCAAGTGCGGATGGCGGTCGATTTTGCGGCAGTAGGTCTCCAAAGCTGCCATCTCGTGGCACTGCACGTGGGCCTCGGCCAGGCGTTGACGGTCGATGACTTTCATGGCCCGGTAGACGCCCACCCGGTCGCGGACCGCCCAGACCGCACCATACGACCCTTCGCCGCACAGCATCACCCGTTCATAGTCGGGGATCGGCCAATCCCCGCTTGCGGGGTCGGCGAGGATCGGCGCCGGTACGCGGAGTTCGTCAACGTTCGGTACCGACGGCGTGATTGGAGAACTCGAACCGTCGGCAACTCGCGGCGAGCCTTGCGTGTCGCCGACCGCGCCGGCGCCGTCCTTTCCCGCGGTTGCCGAACGGTCCACCGTCCGCGTTCCGGTGGTCTCGAAGACCCGGCGGAGCAGGGCGGTGTCGGGATCGGTGTTGCGGAGCTCGCGTAGAATCTTCAGGCATGCCTCACAGGTTCGGACGTGCTCCTCCAAACCCGCCGGCGGTTCCTCGGCCAATTCGCCCTGCTCGTACGACAACAAGGCCTGTCGAGGCGGGCAGACGGTCACGACCACACTCCGTAGAAAGCATCGATCAAGTCCGCGCAGTTCTCGCGCAGGTAGCGGGCCACCCGGCTTTTGGCGACATAAATTTGATTGGCGGTCATGCCCAATGTCCGGCTGATCTCCTCCACCGGGCGATCGTCCAGCACGTACATCTCGAAGGCTTGCAAGGTATGCGCCGCGAACACGGTCCGCAGTCGATGCACCATCATTCGCGCGATCCCCGCGTTCCAGTGCGATTCCCAAAGCTCACTCGGCGCCGGCGAGGGATCGCGCAGGGCGCTGAGCGTCTCATCGCTCAGGGTCGGATTTCGTCGGCGACGAGCGAGGTGATCGGCCACTTTGTGATCGACGATGGCCCGAAGCCATGCCCGAAAGCTGCGCCGACGTTGGAATCCTCCGATCTGGCGGGCCACCGCGACCAGCGATTCCTGGGCAATTTCCTCGGCCAGTTCCGGCCCCACCCCGCGGCGGCGGGCGTATTGAACGAGCAACGGGCGATAGATGCCGTCGAACTCGTTCCAACTACGCTCGTCGCGCCGGCCTTGAACCCGACGCAGAAGACTACTGCGCGTGGCCGTCATGCGTCGCTCGGCTCCCACTGTTCGTCCGGTCCACCAACTCCCTCATCATCATAGCGTCAAAGGCGGATCGTTTTCCACGAATCCCGGCTTGTCTTCTCAGGTCGCCCAAGGGACTCCGACCCGGGGTCTCAAGCGACCGGTGTTGATCGAATGCGGCATGGCGAATGGCGAAGTTCCAATGGCACCATGGCGGGTCCGCCGGCTTGCGCCCGCCGCTCTGTTCGATCATCGTCAATGGTCTTTGGTACTCGGTCATTGGTCATTGGTCATTGGTCATTGGTAATTCGTAATTCGTCACTCGTCACTCGTCACTCGTCACTCGTCACTCGTCACTCGTCACTCGTCACTCGTCACTCGTCACTCGTCACTCGTCACTCCCGCCCAATCAACCTGAGAAACGCGCTCTCGTCAAGCACCTTGATCCCCAGCTCGTTCGCTTTATCGAGCTTCGATCCCGCCGAGTCGCCCGCGACGACCAGGTCGGTCTTTTTGCTGACGCTGCCAGTCGGCGTACCGCCGAGCTGTTTGATAAGGTCCTGGATTTCCTTGCGGCCCATCGAGGTGAGCGTTCCCGTGACCACGACGGTCTTGCCCGTAAGCGGACTGTCGGCGACACGGCGGCGCTTGGGCTGGGACATGGTCACGCCCGCTTGTTCGAGCCGCCGGACCACGTCGCGGCCGGTCTTACTGGTAAAGAAGTGACGGATGCTGGCAGCGAGTTCCGGGCCGATGCCCTCGACTTCGGTCAATTCGTCCTCTGCCGCCTGCATCACCTTGTCCATCGACCCAAAGTGTTCCGCCAAGAGTTCCGCCGTGCTCGACCCCACATGGCGGATGTTCAAGGCCGTCAGCAACCGCGACAGCGGTTGACCCTTGCTCTTTTCGATCCCTTCGAGCATCTTCTCGGTGCGCTTCCCGCCAAACTGCGTCAGCGTGATCTTCACGCCTTCGTCCGTTTTTCGTTCCTGTTCGATTTCAATGCGGGCGATTTCGTCGCGGCGACCGGGAAGGTCGTAAATATCGGCGTAGGAGTGCAACCATCCCCTGTCGACCATCTTCTCGACCAGGACTTCGCCCAGCCCTTCGATGTCCATCTGGTCCCGCCCCGCGAAGTAGGTCAACCGCTCCTTGACCTGCGCGGGGCACGATGGATTGATGCACCGGAGGTATACGCCGCCCTCGTCTTTTTCGACGTCGCCCTTGCAAACCGGGCATTTCTTCGGGCGTTCGATCGCCTTGGCGTTCTTGGGACGCTTCTCGACCACCACGCGGACGACTTGCGGAATGATCTCGCCGGCCTTCTCCACGACCACCGTGTCGCCGATCATCACGCCCAGGCGTTCCACTTGATCGAAATTGTGCAGCGTGGCGTGGCGAACGGTGGTGCCGGAGAGTTGCACAGGGTCCATGACCGCCCGCGGGGTGATCGTGCCCAGCTTGCCGACCTGATAATCCACCTGGCGGAGAACGCTCTCCGCCTGCTCGGCCGCGAACTTGTAGGCAATGCACCAACGCGGATAGCGGCTGGTGGCGCCCAGCGCGTCGCGCTGGTCGAGGGCGTCCACCTTGAGCACCAGACCGTCGGTTTCATAGGGCAGTTTCCTCCGCCGCTCGTCCCATTCCGACAAGCGGCGGATCACATCGTCGATGGAATTCACGATGGTCCGATACGGGCTGATGGGAATGCCCCATGTCCGGAATTGCGCGAAAAGTTCGACGTCGGTGGTCGCCCCAAGCGGTTCCACGCGGCCAAACCCGTGGGCGACGAACACCAGTCCCCGGCCGACGACGTTCCGCGGGTCGAGCTGTTTGAGCGTCCCCGTCGTGGCGTTGCGCGGATTGGCGAAGGGCTCTTCGCCTTCTTTTTCCAGCTTGGCGTTGAACTTCCCGAAGTCCTCGTTGGGCCAGACCACCTCGCCGCGGACCTCGACCACCTCGGGCACGTCCTTGCCCATAAGTCGCAGCGGAATCGAGCGGATGGTGCGGGCGTTGTGCGTGATGTCATCGCCTGTCACTCCGTCGCCGCGCGTGGCCGCGACTTGCAGCAACCCCTTCTCGTAGACCAGCGCCACAGCCACCCCGTCCACCTTCGGATCGACGACGTAGCGGTACTTCTCCCCCCCCAGCCCCTTCACCACCCGCCCGTCGAACTCCCGAAGCTGCGTCTCGTCGTACGTGTTGTCGATCGACAGCATGGGTACGGAATGGGTGACATGCGTAAACCCCTCGATCGGCGCCCCCCCCACCCGCTGCGTCGGAGAATCCGGCGTTACCAACTCGGGGTGCTTCGCTTCGAGTACTTTCAGCTCATCCAGGAGCCGGTCATACTCCCGGTCCGAAAGGACCGGTTTGCCCAATACGTAATAGGCATGGTCGTGCTTGCGGATTTCGTCGCGAAGCTGATCAATTCGGTTGGCGTTGGACATGTCATGAGGCGCGTTCTGTCCGCCCCGCGAGGATTAACCGCACGGTCCAGAAAGGAACGCCGTAGGCGCTTCAATGATCATCGTATTTCCCGAGCACCGCTCGGGCCTTCTCGACGCCAAGGCGCTCGAGAGCCGGTCCAAACCGATCCAGCGGCAGCCGCCATCGTTTGTGATCCGACCCGTGCAAGTCGATATGCCCGCGAGTGTGACCAGGCATGATGTCGAAGCTAACGTCGAGGGTCGGGCCGCGCAGACGGACTCCACCGACATCGCCACACTTGCAATCCGGAACCGGCACTGCGTTATCCACGATCTTCAGGAATTCTGCGATCGCCGAGCGGTCCTCAGATCGGACCGTCTTGGTCGTCGGCAGTCCTTTGGGCTGGGGATATGCCAAGGCCACCTCGACCGCCGACACCTCCGCCGCTGCGAAAGCGGACCACAAGGGCCCTGGCGGAGGCGGCGGGGGGACTGCTTCATCCTGTTCCCGACAGCCTACAGGGGTCAGAAGGAAACCCAGCAAGATGGAAAGCCGGATTGCGACTGGGATGTACGTCTGCATCTCACGTTCCGCCGCCGGCTGGACCGACCTACGCCAAGGGATCGGCTGCCTATCCTCCCCGTAGGTTTGAAGTACCGCATCAAGGGCCTCTCGGATGTTGCGGATCGCTTCCTGGCGCGTCTCGCCTTCACTAACCACGCCCGGCAACCCAGGCACGTACACCGAGAACCCGCCTTCGGGCTCGGGGTGCAGACAAACCTCGCACCGATAGTGGGTCCCGAGTTTGTCCGACGCACGCGGGTCGACTGCCATCGCGTCACCCTTGGTTTTCGATCTTCGCAATTCGAACTTCGACATTCGTCGGCTACGTATGTGTTCAGCGGTTTTCGCCCCAACGGGGCGACGGAATGTAGCCAGGGGTGGAGTCCGCCGGAGGCGGACGGAACCCCTGGTCGCGTCGTCCCTCGAACCCCGCCCCGGAGGGGCGGCGGAACCATGGAAAGCCAGAACCTCGCGCTAAACACGGACTCGGCTACAGGCCGACGATATTATACCCGCAATCCACGAAAATCGTCTCGCCGGTCACGCCGGTGGAAAGATCGCTCGCCAGGTAGACGGCCGTCTTGCCGACCTCGTCGGCCTCGATGTTTCGGCGGAGGGGGGCTTTCCTTGTGACCCACTCAAAGATTTCGTCGATCCCGCCCACAGCCATCGAAGAAAGCGTCTTGATCGGACCGGCGCTGATGGCGTTGACCCGGATGCCGAACTCGCCGAGTTCCAACGCCAGATACCGAGTACACGCCTCGAGCGCGGCCTTGGCGACGCCCATCACGTTGTATCCCGGCACCGCCTTGTCGCTGCCGTAGTAGGTCATGGTCATGATCGACCCGCCCTTGGGCATCAGCGCCTTCGCCCGACGCGCCATAGCCACCAGCGAATACGCGGAAATATCAAGCGCCTGGGCGAACACCTCGCGCGGCGTCTCCGCGAACTTGCCGGGTTTCAGGTAGGTCCGATCCGCGAAGGCCAGCGAGTGAACCATGAAGTCGAGGGTATCGAACCGCTCCCGCGCCGCGGCGAACGTCGCGTCGAGATCGGCGTCTTTCGACACGTCGCAAGGCAGCAGCCACCCGTTCGTCACCCCCAACTCTTCCAATGCCTTCTGCACCCGCTTTTCGTTCTTCTCACCGGGCAGATGCGGAAACCCACAGCTCGCCCCCTCGCCGAGGAAACACTTGGCGATGTGGCAAGCGATGCTGCGATCGTTAGCGATGCCGAAGATTAGCCCTTTTCGACCGTCGAGGATACCCATCTTGACTCCTTTTACGCTGGTTTCACGCTCCGGGCTATCATCGCGAATCGCGCCGGAGGAGGCAAGCGTGCGCCTTGGGCAGGTCTGCTTGGGGCGCCAAAGGAGAACCGGCCGGGAGGCTGAAGAAATCAGCTCCCGGCCGGTTCGATTTTCTGTGGTTGCTCGGTCCGACAAACGCGCGGGGTTGCCGCTCGCCGGGGACCGATCTTTTCCGCCTAGCGACGCGAACGCACGAGCGACGCAACCGGCAAGGCCAGCAACAGGCCTAGGGCGAGCAGCGTCCAGAGCGCCGCCGGGGCGCGGGTCGGTTCTTGGCTGGTCGTCTCATCGCTTTCGCCATCCTGTTCCATCCGCAGAACACGGCAGCGCAGGCAGCTTCGTACCGCTCGACCGCCGACGCCTTGGCAGGCCGAGGCGCTGGCCATCCCCAGACACGGCGGATCGTCCGGCGCCGACTGCGGCATGCAGCAGCAAACCATTCCGTCGCCGCAACCCGGGGGACGCGGTCCGCCCCCCAATTCCAACGGCGTCTCCTCATTTGCCGCTGCGCAGGTGCTCGCCTGCACCGTTGGCTCGTTGCCTGGGGTTGCGACCTCGTCAACCGCAAGCACCTGCGTCACGCTAATCGCGACTAGGCACCCCGTCATGCAAAGACCCCTAAGCGTCATCCACTGGTTGCGCTGTGTTGGTTGGACATTCACCTTCATGGACCCTCGATCTCCTTTCCTTCAGGTACTCAAAAACAAAACGACCCAATTCCTCTGCGACCAGGACGCCGGTCCTGGGGCATCCCCTGAACTTTTTCCGAACCGATCCGGACGGCGGCGCCGACCGTTCCGGCTTCTGCGAGACAACACTCTTGGCCGCGGCCGACCTCAGAAGGCGAAACGCGGGCAGGCTGGCCGGGATCAGCGGCCGGTCGGTCACATCCCGGACCAAACCGCTCGACGAACACAATCGGGCGAGCGCTTCTTTCCGCTCATTACTCCGCCGCGCCACGTGCGCTCCCGCAGTACCCCGCGGGCAGTCGCAACTCCGTGGTCCGCCTCGGAAGCTCGGCAGGCTACCCAATCGCCGTCCCCGTGGCAAGGGCAAAGAAATCCAAACTTGCCCGCCGCGATGCGCCCGTTGCCACCCGTTCGCAGTATGGACGTAGGTCGGACTCTGGGAAGCGCGAAGGTGCGGCGATTTCGCCCGACCGACAGGTTTGTACGAACGTGAGGCCTCGAGGACGGTCGCATCCGTCAGCCATGATCGTAAGTCCGTGTTGCGCCGAGGATTGGTTCAACCAGCGGACGGTACGGCAAGGCCCTCGACCCCTTGCTGGTTCGGACTTGCAGCCTCGCTATGATTGCCCTTCATGCCGCCACGCTCTCATCCTTCCACGGAACCCGCCGCCGGGTTGTACGTCCACACCCCGTATTGTGAGACCAAGTGCGGCTACTGCGATTTTTATTCGGTGCCCGCGGCCGGCCGACCAACCGGCGACGTGGTCCAGAGGATCATCCGAGAGCTGGACCTTCGCCTCGAGCGATCGGGGCTGTCCGTCCGCACCGCCTTCGTGGGAGGCGGAACCCCGACGATTCTCCCCCCCGAGCAACTACGACCCCTTCTCGAGGCCGTGGCACGGGCGGCGCCGGACGGGGCGCTGGAAGAGTTCACCGTCGAGGCCAATCCCGCCACCGTCGACGCCGACAAGGCACGCTTGCTGCAACGGTCCGGTGTGACGCGCGTTTCGATGGGCGCTCAGTCGTTTTTTCCCGCGGAATTGGCGGCGCTGGAACGACTGCACTCCCCGGACGACATCGCTCCGTCGGTGGCGACGCTGCGCGAGGCCGGGATCGCCCAGCTCAACCTCGACTTGATTTTCGGAATCCCCGGCCAGACGCTCGAATCCTGGTCGCAGTCGCTTGAGCGCGCCATCGACCTGCAACCCGATCATCTCGCCTGTTACGGACTGACCTACGAACCGGGCACGCCGATGACCGCCCAGCGGCAGCGCGGTTCCGTGACGCCATGCGAGGAGGGTCTGGAGGCCCAGATGTATCTCCTGGCCCTGGATACCCTTCAGGCAGCGGGCTTCGCCCAATACGAGATCAGCAACTTCGCCAGACCCGGATGCCAGTGCCGCCACAATGTCATCTATTGGCGGAACGAACCCTACATCGGCGTGGGACCGTCCGCAGCCGGGTGCATGCACGGACGCAGGTACAAGAACGTCGCCGACATCGCCGCATACATCCGCAGAATCGATGAACAAGCGCACGCCGAGGCCTACGAAGAAACCGTGGACGCCGAGGCCCTCGTCACCGAGATGGTGATGATGCAGCTTCGCCTCAACGAGGGTCTGAGTCTGCCCGAGTTCCGCCGGCGAACCCGTCTCGACCCGAACGAGATTTTCAAAGCCGCACTGCCCAGCTTGGTCGAAGCGGGTTGGCTCGACGTCGATGAAAACCGCATGGCCCTCACGCGCTCGGGGCGCCTGGTCGCCGATGCGGTGATCCGCGAGTTGGTCAGCGCCGTACCGACCCTACGCTGCGAACTCGCCCTGCCCATTCTCGCAGCGGTGAGCGAAGACCCCGTGGACGAACCCCGGGGGCTCCTCGCGTGATGTAGCGCCACCCCTCGTGGGTGGCGCGCGACCGAGCGTAGTGCGGAAGCGACACGATCAGAGCCGCGAGCGCAAGCCCGCGGACTTCCTGCGCCGCGCCCATCCCTCGCACCCTTCCGTCGTCCTGACAACTCGCCTCCCATCCGCTCCGCCCGGCAGGGCGCACGATCCTTGCCAGAGAGTTCACTCCCTGGGAGCGAGCCCCGCCCTTAACTTCCCCCTTTCCCTCTCAGGGAGAGGGACGGGGTGAGGGTCCCTCATTTCCTCCCGTTCCCTCCGTAGCTGAAGGCGACCGACGAGGCGACTGAAAAAGGGAGCGTCGTCCCCATAGTCCCGATTCATCGGGACGTAGGGCCGCGGAAGCCTGAACGGCCGGGGTGAGGGTCCCTCGCCTCAACCCCACCATGCCCCGCCCTGTCACCGCTTGACTCCGCCCACCACCGCTACGCGCCTTGCGTCCCGTCGCGATGCCCCACCGTCGCCCAGTCCCGGCGCGCCCGGGCCGATTCCCCCGCCGCTTCAACCCCTTCGCACCCTTCAACCGCTTCGCACTCTTCAACCCCTTCGCACCCTGCGACCCCTTGAATTCTTCAACTCCTAGAGTTCTCCGCCCCTTGTCACTCTCGAACCCTTTCAACCCTGCAACTCTCGGTCCCTTCCCCCTCTCCCTCCCAGGGAGAGGGCGGGGGTGAGGGTCACTCCTCCTGCACCCGCCCCCGCCTCCCCCGAACTCGACTCTGACGGGTCCACGAACGTATTCGGGGGTCAGTCCGCTCCCTACGAGGGAAAGAACAGGGGCCACGGTGGCTCCACGCACACCCCGCATAATGCTTGAAATCTTGAAATCCAACGTTCACGACGTGCTGGACGACGGTCCGGAACCCTATTATGCTAGCTTGCGGAACGGATTGAACGCTGACTCCCGAACGTGGCCCGTCGACTCGTCGACACTATTCGCCCTTGTTCACGCCGCCGGGAGCCCTTGTGCTCGTCAATCCACCGAGCGCTGGACCGCGGGGAATTGGTGACCCTCACCGTGCGAAGGGAGTTCGATTATGCCGATTGCAGAACGTCGAAATTCGGAAAGCGACTCTCTTAAGTCTTTCAACTCCTACCTTGACAGACAGAATGAGACTCTCGATTTGAGTGATCTCCGTAGGTTGGCCGAATTCTTGAAGGCCACCGACCCCAGCCCGCTCCAGCTCGACTGGTCCCGGGTCATAGAATCGGTGGGCCGGCTTGCATCAGCGAACCCGTTAGCGCGCCGTCTAGAGACAGAGCTGAAGCGGAGAACCATTACCGCTGACGTCGCGGCTCAGGCTGTTGCAGAAAGCGTTGCGGCGATCAGTCCACAGCCCTTACGGGTCGCGTTCCTGGTTGGTGCTGGTGCTTCCTGCGCAAAACCGACTGAGATTCCCGCCGTTCGTGATTTGTTGCCGATGCTCTGGAACAAAGCCGCCGAGATAGGGCATAAACCACTCCTCCGGATCCGCGATCAATGCGAGAGGTTAGGCGTTCGTCATATTGAGGATCTCCTGACTGCGATCGCGTTGGCCCAGGCGGCAATGGGAAACCGCATCACTCTTCAGCTGGTATCACGACTAATCACTGGAAGACACGGTGAGCCGCAAGAAGACGCGCAGGAAGAGTTGTTCGAAGTAGGTCGATTTCCCCACGAGGGCGTCAGGTTTCACAGGCCGCTGCCCGAGTCAGTCGACTCGGGAGTGGTAGATAGCCTTCGTGAATCGACGCAGACTCTTTTTGCCGTATTAGTCGGGATGATGGTCGGAAAACCACCTAACCAAGCACATAAATCAATGGCTGAGTTGTGTGCAGCTTGTCCTGGGGCGACCATCGTTACTACAAATTATGACACTTGTCTAGAAGGGGCGCTCGGAGAGGGTGCATACACATACGGTCACGCCGGTGCGACGCGACAGTCCGAGACTCGCTCGACGACTCGCTTGGCAAAACTCCACGGATCTCTAAACTGGTATTCCTGCGTAAACTGCCACAGATTCTTCCCCGCTCGTCTCGACGAAATCAGTCGCGCCTTCAGCGAGGGCTTGTATCCAATCATCTCAATCTGCCCCTCCTGTCAAGCAACGGCACAACAGCTTGTCGTGCCGCCAATTGCACAGAAATTCTACGACCACCCGATGCTCCTCGACATCAGACGAGTGGCCGAAGACGCCTTCCGGGAGGCCAACGCGGTGTTCATCGTGGGTTACAGTTTCAACGAAACCGATGAATACATTCTCAGAATGATATCGCGTGCAACCCAGCAAGATACTGACAAGCTGTTCGTAATCTTGGATACCGAGGCGCAGCCGCGCGAAACGTTGGCAACATTTCTGCAGACCCACGTTCGAGCATTCAATGCAAAAGACCGGGTCCAACTGATTCTGGGAGACGCCTCCGTAACAATGCCTCTGGTTTGCAAAGCCATTACGCACTCGCTAGCCGTACCAGAAACACCATCATCGGGGGCCGGGGAGTTACCCATTCGGCCATCGTTGCCGTTAGAGACAACGACGGCGCGATCATAGCCTTACCGGCCCACGAGTAACGTGTCCCACCGTCCCCCCAGGACGGGCGAGCAATGCCTTGGCTCGACTGCTTTTCCGCACGCGTTCGCCAATCGCCGATCGCAAATCGCCAATCCCCGCCCTCTGCCTTCACAAATCCGCATTCCGCATTCACAATTCCCCGTGATCGCTCGATCATGCGGTCCCCACCGATCACCCTCCAAGTTGTCTGGGTAGATGATTCGCCGCCGCCATCCTGGCTCGCACAGCCGTGCCGTTGCCTCCTGGCCCCTTCCCCCGTTTCAGTCTTCACTCTTCAGTCTTCACTCTTCGTCCCCATTCGACATTCGGCAATCCCCTCTGTCCCTTCGTCCCTATGTCCCTTCGTCCCTTTTTTCCTCAACGCCCGAATGCCGCGAGATGCAAAAAAAGATACCAAACGAACCCACTCTCAACCTACGCTTCAAGCCCTTCCCGCAGCGCCAGGGGCGTTGCCCCGTGGACCTGGGCAACCAGGGCCGCTCAGGGAACGCCAATGCCCGTCAAGTTCCACCCAATCGTCAATCGTCAGGCGACAATTGGCAGCGGGCAGCGCCGCTCGCGGCGCGGGAGGGTCGTGTCGTTCGTGATCCGCCGCTAAGGGAAAAGAGTGTAGCGATGCTGGGGCTTGGCGAAGCCCGCGAACTCCGCGTCGACCGAGCGATGGGCGTCGTTGTCCCAGGTGTCGCCGTAATGATAGAGGATGGTTTTCTTGCGGATCGCCGCGGGCAGCGTGCGAAGCTCGCTGAGCAGAGTGTGTACGGGGTCCGGTTGATCCTCGAGTTGCACTTCGTGAAAAACGAGCCGGGCGTCGGCCATGAGCGACGCAAGACCTGCGCCGTCAAATCGAGTGTCGCCGGAGTAGAGGACCGTCTCACCCGATGTGCCATCGCGGACAAGCAGCCCATAGCTTGGCCAGTCGAACTTGTCCCGAATCCGAACGTGGTCGGTTCGAATCGGCGTGACCTCGTAAGGAGTCATGAGTTTCAGCGGCTCGCAAGTCCCGTCCCCCGTCGCCCGAAGCGGCACAACCTCGAAGTAATCCTCCAGCCGCGCCGGGCGATCGCGCTGCGCGATCAGCCCCCCGCGCAGACAGTTTTCCCAAAGGCTGCCCAGCAGATCGGCGGGGGCGACCAACTGCGGTCGAAACGGTCCGCCCGTCCGCGAATCGAGGCAGTGATAGCGGGACATCATGGCCAGTTCCTCGAGCCCGCCCGTGTGATCGCCGTGCAAGTGGGTGACAAAGACGCGCCGGACTGCCGGATAGTGAATCGCCCCGCCACGACCCAAGTACCCGAAGCCGGGCGTGTCCTTCAGTCGGTGCAGCGCTAGGGGACCGGTTCCGCCGAAGTCGATCAACAGGGAGTCATCCGGCGCCGACTGCCGATCTGGTCCGTTCTTCCAGACCTCGAGCAAGGCGTTGGATTGGAAGTTCCGCTTGGCGAACGCGGACCCGACCCCGAGGAAGGTAAGCGTGAGCACCGATCAGGCTCCGAGCCAAGAAAGTGTTGATGGATCGTTGTGCGATCGTAGGTTCACGGCCCCGCCTCGCCGACCGATTGAAACCGGTTCTGCAGCTCGCCAAAATCGACCAGGTCCACGTCGCCGTCGGGCTCGAAGTCGAACGCCCGGCAGTCGAGGGACTCGGGCGCGACGTGCGGCCCGTTCCAGCAACCCATGCTTCGCCGGTAATCGAACAAGTCGAGGTCTCCGTCGCCGTCCGCATCGCCGCGAACCGACGAACATAGGATGGCCCGCACGCGGACCTCATCCACCGCCGCCTCGGTCAGCGAATCCAAGGTCAGATCGGACGTACGGAACCGCAGCCGTAGAGAATCGCCGGCCACATCCGGAAAATCACGCAGGCGGAATCGGTGCAGACTCCACCGTGAGGTTTCCTCCACGGTTTCCACGGTCGTCCAAGTGCCGCCGCCGTCCCGCGACATTTCGACCACCAGTGAATCCGTCACCCCGATGTCGGAATAGAACCAGCGCGCGTAGGAAACCTCGGCGTCCGCAGCCGTCAAGGGAATCACCGGCGAAAGCAGGGACACCGGGCCGCCGTCCACGTCGTTGGTTCCGTCGTGACCGCCGTAGTGCTGACCGGTGACGAAACACGTTCGCCCGGCGTCGGTCGAAAAATCATAGCCCGGTTGCGCCGTCGTGCCCACCGGAACCACGCGGGTCCATCCGCCCATCGTGGCCGCACCCTCGATTTCGGTCGTCCAACCGAGTGCCGTCTCGAAGTCATCCGCAAAGAGGTCAAGGGTTTGAACGGCCAGCGCCGAATGCCAAACGTTCGGCGCGTTCAACGGTTCGCGGACCTCGCTCCCGCCGCTTCCCACCGCTCGGAGGTAATACTCCAGCGTCGCTTCGCAAGGCGTGGCCGGGAGCATCGCACGATACGATCCTCCCCCAAGCGCTTCGAGGGGGACCTCCGTCGGCGTCCCGGCGACGACGCTGCGATAGACGAGCGACGCCGACTGCACTTCTTCCGCGCCCTCCGCGAATCGAACCAGAAGTGGCGTGGGTGTGTTGGGTGGGATCACCTGCGGAAAGGGCGCGTCGAAATCGAATCGCAGCGCTGGCAGAGGCGTTAACTGCAACGCCCGCGCGGCGTTCACCCGCCCGGCGCCGAACCGCGCATCCCAACCGCCATCGCCGAGGTCGTCGGCCGAGGCCCGCAGAATCTCGCCAACCTGCGCAGCACTTAGTTGCGGTGCAAACGAGCGGATCAGACTGGCCACACCGGCAACGTAGCCCGCCGCCCACGCGGAGGAGGGCGCCGTCTCGAACCCCAGTCCTCCTCCCGCCTGCGTCGACCAGATGCCCGCGCTGGGAGCCGACAGATCGACCTGCTCGCCGGAGTTCGAGAATCCCGCCGGTTCGTCCAAGTTGTCCGTCGCCGCAACCGCCAGACATCCCTCGAAGGCCGCGGGATAGGCGACGGTGCTGTCCGCGTTGTGCCCGGCCGGTGCGACCACGACCACGTCGTGCGCCGCGGCATAGGTGACCGCGTCGGCCAGTGCCATCGTGCCGTCATAGAACTGGAGTGGAACGACGATCACGTCCGCGGCGGCATCGACGGCTTGGCGGATTCCCTCCGCGACGGACGCTTCCGTTCCTACGGGCCCTTGCAAGACACGGATCGGAAGGACCCACACATGATCGTTCAGGCCCGCGATCCCGGCGGCGTTGTTTCGCGCTGCGGCGATGATGCCCGCGACCCGCGTGCCATGGTTGAAGGTGTCCAGAGTGTTGTACGGATCACCGCCCGCCGAGGGGGCCACGAAGCCCTCCAAGAGCCGATCCGCGAACTCAGGATGCGGATCGACTCCCGTGCCCACGACGGCGACGATGATGGGTCGGGCGCCCGAGTGAATCGACCAACCCGCAAGGGCGGACACGTCCGCACCGGGCTTGCCGGCCTGATCGTCCACCACCTGCCCTGTGTTCCTCAGCCCCCATTGGTAGGAAAAGTCCGGGTCGTTGGGGATCGGTCCTCCAGCCCGCGTCGTGGGCGGGAACGATGTAAACGCGATGGCCAGCAAGTACGCAACAGGCACAGACGTCCGCGGACGCATGTCATGCCTCCTTCCACGACAAACCGATTCCCGGCGCGAGAGGTTAGTGAAGTTGGCCGGCGGTCGAGGCGATTCTAGGGCAACGTGTGCCCGACCCGCAACTGGCAGACGGAAGGCATGGGTGCGCAGTTCGGAAGTCGGGGATTTGACGGTCGATTCACAACCGACTACGATGCATGGGTCGGGTCGTAACGGGGCGTAGCTCAGCTTGGCTAGAGCGCTGCGTTCGGGACGCAGAGGTCGCAAGTTCAAATCTTGTCGCCCCGAGTTCTCGGCTATCCATAAGTTCTTATATTTCAAGAGCTTATAGCTATCGGCGAGGGTGTTTCCGAACCCATTCCCTGACCAGGGCATGTCGCCCCGTGCCGCCCAATCTACTCCTGCGTTGCGACGACCCCGAGCCGTCCCATCGCCGCCGAGCCGTCCCGTTCACGGGCCGGGCTCAACCCCGGCGGCATACCGCCGGAATATCCGCCGAATCATGCGAACTCCCACGTCTCACCAAGGCTGGCGGAATCATGGAAATGCGGGAAACCTCCGACGGGGGTAACCTACGCGATTGCGAAGTCGGAGAGCCAATGGTTGCAT
This sequence comes from uncultured Phycisphaera sp., assembly GCA_964646605.1. Lineage (GTDB taxonomy): Bacteria > Planctomycetota > Phycisphaerae > UBA1845 > UBA1845 > SBAX01. Next base: position 27,754 of record CAZYEX010000063.1, read on the forward strand.
TCACACGAGTTGAAACGCAGGCCGGTGCCGCGCGGGTGACGCTCGCCCGTGCGGACCTGCACAACGCCTTTAACGAGGCGATGATCGCGGAGATCACGGCTGCGTTTGTCGAGCTTGGCCGGCGCGAGGACGTGCGTGTGATCGTGCTTTCGGGGGAGGGCAAGTCGTTTTCAGCCGGGGGGGACATCCACTGGATGAAGAAGATGGTGGGGTACTCCTTCGAGGAGAACCTGGCCGATGCCAACGAAATGGCTCGGATGCTGCGGGCGATCCGCGAGTGTCCCAAACCGGTCATCGCCCGGGTGCATGGGGCGGCCTACGGGGGCGGCGTCGGATTGACCGCGGCATGTGACATCGCGGCAGCCATCGAGTCGGCGGTGTTTTGTCTGTCCGAGGTGAAACTGGGGATCGTTCCCGCTGTGATTTCGCCCTTCGTGATGGAGAAGATCGGGCCGGGGCAGATGCGGCGCTATGCCCTGACGGCTGAACGCTTCAGCGCCGTCGAAGCCAAACGCATCGGCCTGGTCCACGAGGTTTTTGCAACCGAGGCCGAAATGGATCGCTGGATCGAAGAGGTCTGCGCCACTTTGAAGTCCAACGGCCCCAAGGCTCTCGTCGCCGCCAAGCGGATTCTCTCCGAGGTGGCCGGCGTCCCCTGGGATCAGGTGCAAGCCCGAACGACAAGAACCATCGCCGAGCTACGCGCCTCGACCGAAGGCCAAGAGGGGCTCAAGGCCTTTCTCGAAAAGCGCAAACCCCATTGGTCGGCGTAACCCCGCACGACCGCCGCATTCGACAATCGGCAATCGACAATCGACAATAGCATTCGGGTCGAGACGACCCTCGGGTGTTCGAATGCCGAGAATGTTCAAGAAAGTCCTGATCGCCAACCGGGGCGAGATTGCCGTCCGCATTGCGGCCACGCTCCAACAGATGGGCGTCACCGCGGCGGCGGTGTTTTCCGACGTCGATCGCAACGCGCTGCACGTAGGCTTGGCCGACGAAGCCTATCCGTTGGAAGGCAAAGCGGCCTCGGAGACGTATCTGCGCGGCGACAAGCTCATCGACATCGCCAAGCGTCACGGCGTGGACGCGATCCATCCGGGATATGGTTTCCTCGCCGAGAACGCCGACTTCGCCCAGGCTTGCGGCGACGCCGGTCTGGTCTTCGTCGGTCCGAAACCGGAAGTGATTCGGACCCTCGGTGACAAAATTCGCGCCAAGGAGATTCTCGCCAAGGCGGGCGTGCCCGTGGTGCCCGGCTGGTCAGGCAAAGAAAACGAGGGTGCCGAGCGCTTCGCCACGGAGGCCGAGAAGATCGGTTATCCGATTCTCCTCAAGGCCGCGGCGGGGGGGGGCGGGAAAGGGATGCGCGTCGTGGGTAGCGCGAGGGAATTACCCGCGGGGCTGGAGGCCTGCCGACGGGAGGCAACGGCCGCATTCGGCGACTCGCGCGTCTTTATTGAAAAGTACATCGCACGCCCGCGACACATCGAGTTCCAAATCTTCGGCGATGAGCACGGTCACATCGTACATATGTACGAGCGCGAATGCTCGATCCAACGACGACATCAGAAGATCGTGGAGGAGACTCCGTCGCCCGGGTTGACGCCGGCGCTGCGGCAGAAAATGGGCGACGCCGCCGTTGCCGCCGCCAGAGCGGTCGGATATTCCAATGCCGGAACGGTCGAGTTTCTCGTCGACGACTCGGGCGAGTTCTATTTCCTCGAAGTCAACACTCGGCTGCAAGTCGAACATCCCGTGACGGAGATGACCTTGCGGCTGGACTTGGTGCACCTGCAATTGCGCGTCGCCGCGGGAGAAGAACTGCCCTTCACACAGGAGCAACTGCGTCCCCAAGGCCATGCCATCGAGTGCCGCATCTACGCGGAAGACGCGGCGCGCGGTTTCTTGCCCTCCACGGGAACGATTGCGGAATTCGCCCTGCCGACGGCCCCGAACCTTCGTGTGGATTCGGGCGTGTGCGCGTCGTCCGAGGTGAGCGTCTACTATGATCCCATGCTGGCGAAGATGATCTCATGGGGTGTGACTCGGGAGGACTCGCTGCGGCGGCTCGTCTGGGCGCTGCAACGATCCGTTGTCCTCGGCGTCACCACGAACATCGAATTCCTACAAGCATTGATCTGCGGGTCGGAGTTTGGCAGTGGGCGTCTGCACACTCATTTTCTGGAAGAACATCCTGTGAGCTTGTCAAATTCGGCGCCGGTGCCGGACGATATTTTCATCGCCGCCGCTCTGGCCATGCATACGTCGCCGCAGGTGAATCGAAATTCGCCGCTAAACCGGGAAACGTATTCAGGCAATGCGGACAGTCTCTGGCGCGCCGCCGTCGCATGGCGAGGTGCATGAATGAAGATGAAGCTCCGCCTTGACGGTCAAGACGAGTCGCGCGAACTCCAACTGGACCGCATCGAGGGAAAGGACGCGATCCGTCACCAGGTTCGGTGCCGCGATTCCGCTACGGAAACAGAGCAGGGCTCTGTGGGCCCATTGCGCTGGCTTCTCGTTCACGGGCGGGTGGTTCGTTTCCAGGCGTTGCGGCGCGGACACCAGATCGAGGTTTGGTTGGGGGGACGGGTCTATTCATTGGAGCATGTTGACTCGCGCACCCGCCGAGCGGCAACCCCGACTCACGGAGCGCAGCTCAACCAACTGACTGCTCCGATGCCCGGAACTATCCTGAAGATTTACGTTGCCCCCGGCGAGTCATTCGCGCCCCATCAACCGTTGATCATCATTGAATCCATGAAAATGGAGATGACGATCAGCGCGCCGCACGCCGGGCGGATCGAGGCCGTAACCTGCCGTGTCGGCGAGCTTGTGCAGATGGGGGCGATTCTTGCGAAATTGCAAGAGACGAGCGACGAATGATCGACCTCCCTCGCAAAGTCACCATTGTCGAAGTCGGTCCGCGCGATGGACTGCAGAATGAGCCGACACCCGTGCCCAGCGGTGTCAAACTGGAATATATTCGTAAACTCATAGATGCCGGATTACGTAACATCGAGGCGACCTCGTTCGTTCATCCGGAGCGCGTGCCGCAGTTGGCGGACGCCGACTCCTTATTTCCATTGCTCCCTCGACACTCTGATGTGGTCTACTCGGCGCTGGTGCCCAATGTGCACGGTCTGGAGCGGGCCGTCGCCGCCGGAGTGCGAAGGATCGCCGTTTTCACCGCCGCTTCCGAAACATTCACGCTACGCAACATCGGAATGACGATCGATGAATCCTTGCGCGTTTTTCGCGAAGTCATGGAGCGCGCATCCCAGGCCGGACTGACTTCGCGCGGCTATGTCTCTACGGCGTTCGTCTGTCCGTACGAGGGCAACGTCGCCAAGGAGAGAGTCCGCGAGGTCGCGGAACAATTGCTGCAGTTGGGCGTGGACGAAATCGCCATTAGTGACACGATCGGCGCGGCGGCGCCGTCCGAAGTTCTGGCGACGGTGGGACATGTCTTAACGGTTGTTCCCGTCGAAAGGGTTGCTCTGCACTTCCATGCCACCTATGGCACGGCGCAGGCCAACGTGCTGGCGGGGTTGATGCTGGGCGTCGCCACGTTTGATTCGTCATGCGGCGGACTCGGGGGATGTCCGTTTGCCCCCGGCGCCGCGGGCAATTTGGCGACCGAGGATCTGGTCTACCTCTTGCATCGCATGGGCATCCAGACCGGTGTTGACCAAACGCGTGTAATTGACGCCGCACAGTTCATTGCGGAGGCATTGAACAAACCCCCGCGGAGCGCGCTGGCGCATCAGCCCCAGAGACGGTGAAACGACCGCACGAACACATGAAGTTGTGCCTACGCCATGAGTGATGGTTAACGGATCGAGCGATTGTGGAGTGAGACCGTGAGTTCCGCCGAATGTCCAACCTTCCGATTCGATGTCGTCGGGTCCACCAACGACGTGGCCAAACAGCTCGTACGCGACGGGCGAGTGGGTCGGCGTGCCCAGGTTACAGCCAGAGAACAAACGGCGGGCAGGGGTCAGTGGGGACGACACTGGATTTCACCGAAGGACGCGGGCATTTACCTGTCCGTCGTCGAGCGGATCGATCGCTCCGCCGTGGATCTTACCCATTATACATCCGCGGCCGGCATTGCCTGCGCGGAGGTTCTTCACGAGGCCACCGGACTGGACGTACGGTTGAAGCCGGTGAATGACATGTATTTGGACGGACGTAAGCTCGCGGGCATTTTGGTGGAAGCGATCATTGAACCCAACGGTCTTCGCTTTTTGATTACGGGTGTGGGCATCAACGTACGCCTGGCCGATCGCCAGTGTCTGGAGTCGGGCGTCGAACCAATCTGTCTGCAGGAGGTCATGCCTCCCGAACGGTTTGCCTATCTGGACATCGACACTTTGGTGGAGCGGCTCGCGGATCGGGTTTGTGCCTGGAATGCCGTGGCGTCGGCGGGTGAGTCGGAGAGAATCGCCGGTCAGTGGCGGTATTTTGAACACGACTTGGGCGATCTTGCCGACACGTTGACCGATCGCGGCTTCCATGTTTGAAGGTTGACGCGATGGAAGGCGCTGCCTCGGTTGAGCCGAACCTAACGCGATTGCGGCGCCCCACGCCGTTCTCGGTATCCGTGACGGGCTTCGTCGGCGTCCTTGGCATTCCGTTGGCTGTCATCGCCGTTCGGACCGTACAGTTCAATGTCGCCAATTCTACAACGGTCGTACTCGACGTTCCGACGTCCGCCAGTTCAATGTCGTTCCTGCTGTTCGTCGCGCTTGCCCTTGCCTTGCTCTGCATTTCTGCAGTCTATGGTAACAATACATTCACTGCGTGGCGACGCCTCGGTGATGTCTTGGCGCCTGTGGTTCTCGTCTGGCCACTGGCGATTTATGCGTTTGTGGATACTCCGCCGCCATTTGTGCTCGGCAACGTCTTGATCCTGGGAATCGGCTGGACGGCCTTCCGCGCAGGAGTTCGGGCCGCCGCACCGCTGGAACCTGCGTCCGCCCATTTCGCGGCCCTGATTCTCATTGGGATTGTCGTTGTCATCACCACATGGGCACATACCCAATTGCAGACCGTGCTGTTCGAACATTTCATGCTTGGACACGCCGATATTGGTCATTTTACCGAGGAGTTGAAGAACGCCTTGCTTGGTCGCGGTTTGCGATCCGACAGTTTCGAGAACACGCGATTGGGATGGCATTTTACCCCGCTTCTGTTCGCACTTGCACCGGGTTATGCACTGTGGCCTTCGCTGGTGTATCTGATGGTCTGCGGGCCGCTGCTACTCCATCTTCCGGCGTTCGCAGTGTATGCCCTTGCAAAGAAGTTCACCGGCTCGGCGCTGATGGGACTGCAATGCGCGATTGCTTGGATTCTCCTGCCATCGGTCAGTCGTATGGTGTACTCGAACACCTATGGTTTCCAGTGGGTGGTCGCCGCGGTTCCGTTGCTCGCATTTCTTCTGCACGCAGTCTTGTCACATCGCTGGCGGATGGTGTGGGTGTGGCTGGTGCTCGTCTGGCTGTGCGAGGAAACTACGACCGCAGTCACGCTGGGATTGGGAATTTGCATTACTCTTGTTACGCCGCGCAAGAAGACGGGAATGGCGATCGCCCTTGGTTCCATTGTATACTTCGCATTGTGTGTGGGCGTGCTCATTCCGCGCTTCTCTGCTTCCGGACGCTATGAACGGCTGGACCTGTTCGGGGAACTTGGGCGCTCGGTCGGCGAGCTTGCACTTTCGATCGTCACACAGCCGGGGGCCATCCTCGTCCGCCTGGCGCGCGAACAAGGACTGTTGTTCGTTATCACTCTGCTGACGCCGCTGGCGATGCTTCCACTGCTTCATTGGCGCCTCGCATTGTCCGCGGCTCCGACACTGTTCTTGATTTTGCTTCTGAAGAACCCGGAGTGGGTCAGCATCAAGTTCTGGCATCAGGCGACGATCTTGCCGATCCTGGTATTCGCCGCCCTGGCCACGCTGCGGACGGTGCAAGATTCCGCCGCACGTGCGACCCGCATACTTCGACGTTTCGCCGGGGGCGTCCCCTGCCCGCCTCAGGCCATGCAACGCGGGATCGCCCATGCTGTTTTCGTCAGCGCCGCTCTGTCGCACTATCTGTACGGCTTTTCTCCCTTGTCGAAGTCCTTTGATGCCTTCGCGTGCGACGCAGCTCTACAGACGGAGGACCCGCGGTTGCAAACCGTGGATACCCTTCGGGAACTCATCCCGCGGGACCAATCGGTGTTGGCCAGCGAGCGCCTCGCGGCGCACTTCACGGACTATCGCCGCATCTACACAGGTCTTCGAGCGCAGTTTGCGGATTGGATCATCATCGACCGCGGAGACCTCTGGGACGGTTCGGGACTGCCCGCGCGATCAGGCGAACTCGCCGCCGACCCGGCCTTCGAGACCTTCGGCGAATACGGTTCGATCATCGTGCTGCGGCGTCGCCCGGAGTTTCCTCCGCTATTGCGGGACGCCCCAAGCTCCCCACATCCAGTCTTGAAGCGTTGACGCGCGTTCCGTTCCCGGGCACAATCACGCGCTGGGGCGCTGCCCGCCGCGCCGAAAGGAGACCAACATGGCCGACGCAACTTCCAAATTGCTGATTGAAAACGACGGGGCTGTGCGGACCTTGCGGCTCCACCGCCCCGACTCGCTCAACGCCCTGGACAACGAGTTGCTCAGCGCCCTGGGCAAAGCCGTCGCCGACGCCGAGAAGGATAAGTCCGTCCGCTGCGTGGTGATCACCGGCGCTGGTCGCGGTTTTTGCAGCGGTCAGGACCTCGCCGACGTCGGGGCGCGATCCCAGAGCGACGAACCCCTCGAACTCGGTGCTCACTTACGCGATCGCTACAACCCGCTCATCACGCGGCTCCGCACCATGGAAAAGCCCGTGCTGGCCGCGGTCAACGGTGTGGCCGCGGGCGCGGGTTGCAGCCTGGCGCTGGCCTGTGACATTCGTGTGGCATCCGAATCGGCGAGCTTCATCGAGGCTTTCATCCACGTCGGACTGGTCCCCGATTCCGGCAGCACGTTCATGCTTCCGCGCTTGATCGGCCTGGCGCGGGCCATGGAAATGGCTTGCACCGGGAGAAAGGTAACCGCCGCCGAGGCCCTTCAGATCGGGCTCGTCAATCAGGTCGTGCCCGACGACCAACTTGCCGAAGCCACGAAGAAGCTGGCGCAAAAACTCGCCGCATTGCCGACTCGCGCCATCGGCCTGACCAAGCGGGCCTTCAACGCCGCATGGAACGCCGACCTCGAAGCGCAGCTTGACTACGAGGCCATGCTCCAAACCACCGCCGGTCAAACCCGCGACCACCGCGAAGGCGTTGCCGCCTTCCTCGAAAAACGTCCTCCCCATTTCACAGGTCAATAGCGCCAAACCCGAGCCCCACGCGCCCCCCGGGGCGACTGCGCGACGATGCCGTCCACCCGTGCGGATGCCGTTCTTCTCGGTTCCCAGCCGCCCGCGCGAGCCACCTGAGCTTTGACCGCAGCAAGTCCACTCTCTGAGCGCGGGCAGAGCGCCGGCTTTTTTTTCGGGCCTGTGAACCCGCGGCTGGTTCGTGCGACTGTATCATTCGAGAATGCGGCGATCACCCGAGGACATCCAGGATGAACTGTTGGTGCTGCGATGCCAGGGTGGGGAAAGGGAGGCCTTGGACGCCCTCGTTTCACGCTGGCATCCGCGGCTTCGGCGGCTGGCGAATCGACTGACCGGCGACGGCGATGCTGCAAGCGACCTGGCCCAGGACGCCTGGGTTGCGATCGTTTGCGGACTGCGACGGCTTGATGATCCGACCCGCTTTCGCATTTGGGCGTATCGCATCGTGACGAACAAGTGCAAGGATTGGATTCGCCGCCGGTACGTACGCCGGGACGCGATCCGGAACCTGCAAGGGGCTGCGACCGTTCGAAGCGACGAGAGCGGGCCGCCGACGTCGGACGACGCGAACGAGGTCAGCCGATTGTATTTCGCGCTGCGGAATCTGCCGGACGAACAACGCGCGGTCCTGTCGTTGCACTATCTCGACGGTTTGGGTGTGTCGGAGATCGCCGCGGTGTTTGATCTCCCGGCCGGAACGATCAAGTCGCGACTGTACAACGCGCGTGTACGATTGAGGACGGCTCTACAGGAGAAGGGTCATGAACGAGCTAGACAAGAAGATCACTGAAGCGCTGCGTAAGGAAGACGACGAACTGTTCCGGGAGGTCGGTGAGGAGCCCGGCATCTTCGACATGCTTTTCGAAACCTTTCGAGGCAAACGCCGCTGGCTCAATGTACTGGGCGCGGTCTGGATGCTGGTCTTCCTGGTGCTCGGCATCGCCTCGGCCGTGGCTTTCTTCCGGGCCGACACCGTGCGCGACATGCTCATGTGGAACTTGGGCTGTTTCTTCTGCCTGTCTGCGGTGGCCCTGTTGAAGGTCTGGTACTGGATGGAGATGCAACGCATCGTCGTGATGCGAGAGATCAAACGCGTCGAGTTGCAAATCGCCCACCTGGCGGCACGTCTTCGCGACTGATGTCGCCTGCGGCGTGATGGATCGCGCAGCGATGCGTGAATCCGAGGATAGGATCGATTCAGGAGAAGGAAAATGAGAAGAATCGCGTTGTTCGTCATCGCCGCTCTGGCGCTCCTTGAGGTGTCTTCCGGACAGGAGCGCTCCGCACCGGATGGCAATCGCGGAACGCAATTCCAGGTCGATGCCCGGGTACGGCAGCCCGAAGTTCTTGCGGTGCGCGTCCACCACGACATGTGTCCCCACTGCACACGTCTGAAACCGCAGTTTGAGAAACTCGGCGCCCGAGTGATCGACGCATCGGTGCTGCTCGTGACGCTCGACCTGAGCACGCCGGCGACGCAGCAACAGGCTGCCCTGATGGCGGGGGCGCTCGGCATCGAGTTCATTTGGACGGTCGACCTCTCGCGCGTCGGCACGGTGACCTTTCTGGACTTCAAGTCGAAGAAGACGCTGGCCGAGTTCCGAGCCGACGGCGACCGATCACTCGAAGCCGTCGCGGAAACGGCAACACAAAGGCGGCACGACAAGCCGTAGGCCTTCTGAAATCGGTGCGTGGGCCGCCGACTTGGACGGACATGCTACGCCGCGATCCCAGGGGGCCCTCGGCCTGACCAAGCGGGCCATCAACGCGGCCTGGAACGCCGACCTCGAAGCGCAGCTTGACTACGAGGCCATGCTCCAAACCACCGCCGGTCAAACCCGCGACCACCGCGAAGGCGTTGCCGCCTTCCTCGAAAAACGGCCGCCCAAGTTCACCGGCGAGTAGCGCCCGCTCCGTCGATCGGCCCGCCCGCGGTGTGGATCGCCCCTTGCGACGAGGTCACTTCTTCATCGCCACGGGGACGGGCACGGTGTCGGGCATCTTGGGCTTGTTGGAGGAGAGGTACTCCGCCGGACGTGACACGGTCCTGGCATCCGAAGTCGGCTTGACCTGACCGTTGAGCCCCACCACGCATCGCCCCACCAGCACGGCGCCCTCCGCGACCTCCAGGCGCTGCGTGTTCAGGTCGCCCTCCAGACGGGCCGACGCGGACAACTGCACCTTGGTCCCGGCGGTGACGTTGCCCTTCACCTGTCCGTCGACGCGGACCGTGCCGGCTTTCACGTCTCCGGTGAGCGTAGCCCCCTCGGCGATCAGCAGTTGTCCCTCGCTGCTGATCTCGCCTTCGAACTTGCCCAACAGGCGAACGCCTTTTTCAAACGAGAGCTGTCCCTTGAACACCGCGTCGGCGCCCAGTGTGGTCGGAAAATCCTGACTCGAGTCGGCCATGACGACCCTCCTTGTCGGTTCGGAACCGGTTTGTTCGGGCACCTCCTTGTACGAGGGGAGGTCTACAGAGGGAATCATACGGGATTCGAACGAAGATTCAACAAGGCGACAATGAGGAACCGTCGCCCCGCTCAGTCGCCCTTGCGTTTCATCTCAAACACGCCCTCGGGCTGATGGAGGTACGCGGTCATCGCCCCTTGCTCGTCCGAGGCGAAGCGAACCGAGTACCCGCTCAGCTGCTTCAGATCGAACTCGTCCTGGCGGTCCGCGGCCAGTTCGTAGGACGGTTGCCCCGGCACGTTTAGCGTAAGGTTGCTGCCTTTCAAGGCGACCGTAACCTCCTGACCCGCGTAGGCGTACACGCCCACGAATCGCTGGAGGTATTCCGGCTGCGACAGTTTCGCGTCGGGTCGCCGTCGGAAGACGATCTCCTCCACCGCCGGTTCCAGCGGCACCAGCACCCGGTCCACGTCTCCTTTGAAGTTGGACAGGAACTGAATCCGGAGGTTCTCGAAGGTATGATCCTCGGGGTTTTCCAAGCCATTGAAAACCTCGTAATGCCAGTGCTCAAAAGGAGTTACGATACTGTTGTAGGTCACCACGAGGCGCTCGCCTTCAGCCTCCACCTTGAGCAGACCATAACCGGGGTGGTCGTAATCTCCAGCGTACTCTTCGAGGGGATGCGCTGTCCGAGTTCCGGGCTTGCGGAGCGTGTCTTTCTTCTTCTCCGCTTCCTTGGTCGACGCCAGACCGGCTTTGTATTTCGCTAAAGCCTTGCCGTTCCAGTCTTTAGATTCGAGCCCGAGGATCCGGTCCGCGGCATGGCGGGTCAACAACACCGGCAAACGGGCTCCACTCATGTTCGCGAAGGCGACGATCCCTACGCCGTCGTTGGGGAAAAACGAGACCATAGAGATGAACCCGTCGATGGCCCCCCCGTGATGAACCCAATAATGGCCCCGGTAGCTCTGCGCGAACCAGCCCATGCCGTAGCTCAGCGGCGAAACCTCTGAGTCCTCGGGGTCCGGAAGGGCGGGGATCGCCACATGGGGGACATGCATGTCCGCGATCGTGGTCTCGCCGATCAGCTTCCGACCTTTGTAGGTTCCTTTTCCCAAGTGAAGCATCAGCCAATGGGTCATCTCCTCGACGTTCGAATTGATGGACCCGGCGGGTCCTACGTTGTCGATGTTGCGAAAGGCCATCCTCCGAACCGCATCATCCTTTAATTCATAAGGTTGCGCGAAGTCGTCCGACTTCTGGGAGTCCGCAACGGAGAAGTTCGTCGCGGGCATTTCCAGGGGATCGAGGATGCGGTTGCGAACAGCCTGTTCCCAGGTCGATCCGCTCAACTCACCGACCATATAGCCCGCGGTCAGGAACATCATGTTGTTGTACTGAAATAGCTCGCGGAGCTGCTTGTTCGGCTTGTAATACGGAAGGCGCTCGACCATTTCCCGGCGCGTGAGTTGCGTGTTGTTGTACCAGGCGAGGTCGTGGCGGGGCAGTCCGGAACGATGGGTCACGAGGTCGCGGGGTGTAAGGTGAACCGTTGCGTTTTCGTCGTACAGCTTGAATCCCGGAAGAAAATCGCCGACCGGTTTGTCCCAATCCAGTTTTCCTTCCTCAACCAACAATCCCATCGCTAAAGTAGTGAAGGCTTTCGTAGACGATCCGATGGCAAAAAGCGTCTTCGGCGTGACCGGCAAGTCTTTCTCCAGGTCACGGTTGCCGAACCCCTCGGCGAGGACGACCTCGCCGTCCACGACGATCCCGAGCGCCAGGCCGGGGACCTGCCAGTCGGCGAGGGCTTGGCGGACAAAGTCGTCGAAGCCGCGTAGTGCCTCCTTCGCCCTCGCGGCGGGCTTCGCGGCGCGCTCGAGCTTGAAGGGCATGGTTTGACCACCCTGGGTGAACTCGCCCGTGATCCCACTAGCCGCGACCGTCCCGCGGAAGGTCGGGCTGCCCGGAATTCCAGGGATTGAAAACGCGATTTCGGAACCGGTGAGCCGCACATCCGCCAACGGCAGGTCCTTGGCGCCTTGCGCGGGAATGGAAATGTCGCCCTCCCAGCCGGAACCGCCGCGGCGAAGGTCAACGTCGATCGGCAATTCCGCGCCCGGAACCTGGATCGCCCCCGTCCAGTGCCCCGCCGGGTCGGGTGATTCGGCGCCGAAAGTACGTTCGCCCGTCGCGTGAAGGAGCACGGCCCCCACAAAAACCCAAGATGCCATGATCCGAGCGTGAGGCGACTTGCGGCACATAGTTTCTTCCATCCCTTAGTCCGTGAATTCTTGTCCAGCCACGGAGGCTGCTTCGACCTTGGTATTCTCAGGCCGGGCGGTGATTCGCTCCAGGAGCCCCGAAATACCGCCTGTCGATTCCTGTCGTTTCGTTTCCTGGGGGAACCGCGGGGCTACGCCGTTTTGGCACGGTATGCTGGCTCGCAACCGGCGGGTCCCGCACGGGTATCACTGGAGGCCGAAGACGGCGCGATGGATACAATGGTGGAGTGATGCTGCGACGAACGTTGGTCCTTTCGCCGATGGTCCTGCTTCTCATCGGGCGGGCGAGTGTTTCCGGGGCGCCTGGCGAGGCTCCCCCGCCCAAGCCGCCGGAGATCACGTTGAAGGAAGTGCCCGCCGGTCGATTCGTCTTTTTGGAGCACACCGGCCCCTATTGGACGATCGGCCCGTTGTTCACCGCAGTCGATGCCGAGAAAAAGGTGCGTCGCCAAGCAGGCCCGATGTACGTTCGCTATGCGAGCGATCCCGCGGATTCGCCGAGCCAGTCGTTGCGTTCGCAGGTTGGGTTTCGCATGGATGGCGAGGGATCGTGCAATCCGCCCTTTCGAAGCGAGCCTGTGGAGGCCCAGCAGGTTGCCTCCATGACCGTCGAGGGACCCTACGGCTCGACGATGCAGTTCATCCCCGCGCTTCGGGCGTGGATTCGACAGAAGGACCTTGAACCGGCCGGTGGAGTGATCGAACTTTACCCCGGGGAGTTGTCGGGACGAAAACGGGGCCCGCTGCGGGTGGAGTTGCAAATGCCCGTTCGCAACGTCGCAAAGGAGACGCCCGAAGCGGCCGTCGCAGAGGAGCACGAGTCCACAGGCACCAACGCCCTGTCGTCTCCTTCTACGAGTCCGCCCGAGCCGCAAGAGCGCGTGTCGCCGCAGGCGTCGTTTGACGAACTCTTCGCGGAGTGTCGCTTCGAGGAACTGGCGATCCTGATGCTTCCGGCGGACCAATCGTTCCGCGCGGAGTTTGACGTTTGGTTCGGGCAGGTGGTGTTCCGGGTCGCCGCCGTCGCCAAAGGATTGCAACATCTCCACCCCGAAGAGGCCACGGGCGCGGTGCAGTTGGCCGACGCCCTGATGAGCCGCTATCGGGCGCGGTCCGGGGACGCATCCTCGAAGGCGCTGAACCAGGCCGTCGTTCGCGTGGACCCCGCCGGCGACCCGAACGCGGCGCAAAAACGGCTGATTATGCGCGAGCTCGATACCCTGCTGGGGCGCGTGGCCACCCGAGTGGTGACCCCGCCCGCAGCCATGCAGGAGCTTCAGCCGATTCTTCGGAAAGTGCAAGAACTGCCTGTCGTGCAGGCCCCATAAGTTATCGGGTGGAACAGTCGTAAACTATTGTGCCAGCGATGTTTAACGCTGGCTCTCGGAATCCGGCAATGGATTGTTTTGGGACCCCGCCAAGTGCGAACGGCTGGTAGCGGGGCTTGCCAACGTCCGATGAGTGGCTAGTCTTTCACGGATTCGCGGGCGGCGCACCGTTGGCGCGGACGAACCGCCCCGAATCAGGAAGAGCGACATGGCGGAAGTGCTTACCAACGAACCGGCGGTTTCGTCGACTGCCGTCCCTGCAAGCGCGGGCGGGTTCCTCGAGTTCGAGAAGCCCATCATGCGGATGCAGCAGGAGATCGACGAACTCCAGCGCTCCCAGAGCGACACCGGACGGGACTTGTCCGGCGAGATCAAGAAGCTGCGCACCAACCTCAAGTCCACGCTGAAGCGGATCTATTCGAACCTGACCCCCTGGGAGACCGTGCAAGTCGCGCGGCATCCCAAGCGGCCGTTGTCCACCGACTATGTGCGGATGATCTTTCGTGATTTCTGCGAGCTGCACGGGGACCGAACGTTCGACGACGACCGTGCGATCATCACCGGGTTCGGTAGGCTGGGCGGACACCGAGTCATGTTCGTGGGACATGACAAGGGCAAGGACATCAAACAGCGCATGGCCTGCAACTTCGGCTGCGCCCATCCCGAGGGGTACCGTAAGGCGTTGCAAAAGATGCGCCTCGCGGAGAAATACCATGTGCCCGTCGTGTGCCTGATCGACACGCAGGGGGCCTATCCCGGCGTGGGGGCTGAGGAACGCGGCATCGCCTACGCCATCGCCACGAACCTCATGGAGCTGTCGCGCTTGCAGACGCCGGTGGTGGCTGTGGTCATCGGCGAGGGCGGCAGCGGGGGGGCGCTGGGCATCGGCGTGGCCGACCGGGTGGCCATGTTTCAAAACTCGTTCTACTCCGTGATTTCGCCGGAGGGGTGCGCCGCGATCCTCTGGAAGACATCGGAAAAACGAAAGCACGCCGCGGAGGCGTTACGTCTAACGTCGCGCGAGCTCTTGAGGCTGGACATCATCGACCACGTCATCGCCGAACCGCTGGGCGGGGCCCATCGCGAGCCCGAGGCGGCGGCGGCCAATCTCGAGAAATACCTGCTCAACGCTCTCGACGACCTGACGCGACTGACCACCGAGGGGCTGGTCGCCAAGCGCTATGAGCGCATTCGGCGTTGGGGCAACTTCTACGAATCGGCGAGCGAACGCCGTCACGACGAAGAAACGCGCCACGCGCGGCGCTCGACCTCGCGAGCCTCCCGACTGGGAAGGCGATTCAACCGTACGGAAGCGGTCCCTGCGTAGCCGGGGTGAACGGCGCCGCGCCTCGGGAACCGCTGCGGTCTAATCCGGCCCCGCCTTTGACACCCGCTGCGTGTCGCCGAATTCATGGATGAGTTCCGGCGCGGGAATGACCAGCTTTTTTTCCCGCCCGCCGTTGGGGAGGACTTTCACCTCCGCCCCGAAGTCGCCGTAGTCGAGTTGTGAGGCGGCTTGGTAAGTGGAAAGCGCGCACAGCCCCGCGACGACCGTCACGGCGTAGCGCGGATTGAGCGGGTTGACCCCGGCGGCGATCACGGCCGACTTTGGGTGAGCGTAGGTCTCGCTCATCACCTCGAAGGACTGTTCGCCGAAGCGGATCGGGAATGCGTCGCGCATTCGCTGCGTGATGCGGTTGACGGACGGACGGCCCACGAGCAGCAAGTGATGCGTTTTCAATTGTTCCTCGGTCACGGTCGCGTCGGTCACGATGGGGATCATGTGGTTGGAGTGGGCGCGGCGCAGCTCTTCCTGCAGGAGGTCGGCCGCATCGCGGTTGCCCGCTTCGTCGCTTACCGTGCCATAGACAATCAAGGTCTCCTCGACGTCTTGAAGGAAAGTCGCGATGTCGGTACGTCCGCCGTTGGCTTTCGTCGAGCGACCGTACTTGTCCACGATGAGCCGTTTCGGCGTCCTCTCCACCTCCAGAGAGAACGCTCCGCTGGTGGGATTCACCTCCACGGCCTGGGTGGATTCTTCTTTACCCGACTCGACGGTCATTTCGATCCGCGCCGGAAGTGGACCGCCCTCGGCTGCGAGGACGCCTTCCACGCGATATCGCCGCCGGCCGTCGCCCGATTCCGCCGCGGGGAGTGATCGAGCGTCCTTGAGCACGAGCTTGGGAAGCCCCGTTCCCTTGACCCAATAGTCGAAAAACGAATCCAGGTTCTCGCCTGTCGATGAGGTCGCGTGCTGGGCGAACTGCGTCCACGCCACGGGTTTTCCGGCATGGGCGAGTCCGAACCCGTCGAGGGTTTCGATGAACTTGTCATCCCCCAGACGCCAGCGGAGCTCGTTGAGCACCAGCGCCCCCTTGCCGCTGGCCGCTCGATACCATGCTTGTCCGGCGTCGTCCGATCGCGTGCGTGTCAATGGAATGTCACCGATCTCGGCGGCGCTGGAGAGGTAGCGGGCGCGGGCGGCGTAGAGCGTCGTCCCCAGTTTGCCCAGGTCCTTGTCGCACAGGCATCCGTTGTCCGAGAGGGAGAGGTAGCCCTTCTCCCGGGCTACGATGCGATGATAGTCCGCAAATGCCGATGCCAACCAAATGTCACTATCCGATTGGGGCAACAGCGTCCCCCGCCACACCAGCTTCGCGGGCGGGATGGGGTCCGCGCCGTGTTCCTCTTCTTCTTCGTCGTCGTTGTTCCTTCGTCCCTCGCCCCCCTTGGCCAGCAGGTCGGCGGGTGTTTCACCGGTTGGTTCGCTCCCCGGCGCTCCCCCGTGGAGGATCGTCCAGGGGTGGCTTACCAGCGGCTCGACCTCGTAGTATTTTCGCTTCTCGTGGTCGGTGGGCAGCCAAGTTTTCCCGCGCGGGGGACCGAAGATGGCCCAGCTCTTGAGGTCCTTGGCCAGGCTCGTGGTGGTGAACTTGGCATCCACGGAGGCGAAGGCGCAGATCGGCGGGGTGGTGAAAGCCTCGCGTCCGAAGTCCACGGTCATCTTTCCTTTGTGCTTCTTATAGAGCTTGAGCCACTCCACGTCGCGGTCGCTGGGGTTCCAGACCATGTTGGCCGGTCGATCGTGGGTCGCCGCGATGGTCTCCAAACGCACCTGCAAGTCCTTGGTGTTGTTGCATCCCCAATAGAACCCCTCGGTCCCCCCGAACCATTCGTTCTTGCTGCTGCGATAGAGCTTGTGGGTCCGCGTGCCCAGCTCGAACATGGCGATTTCGTTGGTCTTGATGTCCGCCAGCATCCACTCGTTGGTGTACAAACCGTTGTTGTTTTCGAGAAGGGTGGAGACGACCTCGTCGATGGAGTCGGCGTATTGCAACGACTTGCGGATGCGGCTGGAGAGCGGGGCCCCGGCCGCGTCGAGGCGGGTCTGGTCGATGGTCGTCTCGCTGCACAAAATCCCCACGTCGTTCATGTAATTGTCCATCCCGCTGTGGATGCCGCCGGGGAAGCTCTGCATCAGCACGCGGTGACCCTTGGCAGGTTTCACGTCCAGCCAGATGTTGTAGAACGTCGAGGGGTACAGATTGAACATGGTGATGTGCCCGAAGATGATCTTGCCGTCGGCCGTCGCGGGACCGGTGGCAGCGAAAGCCGAGCAGTGTCCGGGTTTGGTCGGGGGCGTGGTTCGCGTCGAGGCCTCGGGAAACTTCGTGCCTTCGAGCCCCGTGGGCATGGCGTCCGCAGCCCAGGGAAGCGTCATGATCTCCGGCCAAAGGTTGAGCGTGGCGATATCGATCAGATCGAGCGGGTGACCGTGGAACTTCGCCCCTTCGGCCGTCGCTCCGTCGGCGATCCCGCGCATCTCTTCGAGGTACTCACGATCGAACTTGGAGAGAAAAAGCGATTCGCAAAGCGTCCGCAGCAGCCGCCACGCCTCGCGCGGGCCCTTGTCGCTGTAGGTCGTGGCGAAGCATCGCACATGGGCCTCAATCTCCGACCACATCAGGCGGCCATGTTGCACTCCGCGTTCGTACGGTTCGCCCTCGATATGAACAACCCACCATCCGTCCTGCGGAAAGCGATAGCCCGCGCCGACTCTCTGCACCGCCTTGGGGTCCGGTTGAAAGTCTCCCGACGCGGCAGCCGTGATCGGCACGACCACCACCCACGTCAACACAATCGCCGCGATTCGTCGTATCATGTACCACCCTCCGCCTCGTACGGACTCAATGTGGGACTGCCCTGTGGGAACGGTCTCCCAGCCGCTCAACATCGACCGGCCACGGAACGCATTGTACCCGTTTCGGGGCTCAGCGTTCAACCATCGCTGGCTGCCTCGCCGACCTTCACTGGCCCTTCAAAGCGGCCTGAACGTTCATTGCACTCTCCTCCCGTTTCGACTAACCGGAAACTCCACGGGGCAAGAAAAACACCCTGTAGGGACGTAATCATGACCGTCGCCCAGTTTCGCCGAATCGCCCTGAGCCTGCCGCAGGCCACGGAAGGCGCCCACATGGGGCATCCCGACTTTCGGGTGAAGGGAAAAATTTTCGCCACGCTCTTCCGGCGCGACGACCTCGACTGGGGCATGGTCAAACTCAAGCCCGAACAGCAGCGTCAGTTCGTGAAGTCTCAGCCCGCGATATTCGAACCGGTGAAGGGAGGGTGGGGCCGTCAGGGATGCACCCAAGTACAGCTCGACGCCGTCGACAAGACCACGCTTCCCGCAGTCCGAAGCGCGCTTCTGACCGCCTGGTGCAACACGGCGCCCAAACGCCTCGTAGAGGGCCTGTAGTCCGCGTCGCGGTGCTTCATCGCCGTTCGCGCGCCCGCCGTAGCGTAGACGGAACCGCAAGCGCAACCACCAGCAACACCAAGCTCGAGGGTTCGGGTAGGGTGAGATAGAACGCGTAGTCGGCAAAGCCCCCGTCGTCATGATTGGCCCAGAGCGACGCCAGGGCGTGGACGTCGAAATGATACCGTCCCGGTGCCAGCGTTCCTTGCGACTCGTATTCCGCTTCACCGTCGGGTACGAACCGCCCGGCGACCAACCCGTCCGGACCGCCCAGCAGCATGTATGCGTCGGTCAAATCGGGCTCTGACACCGAGTCGGAAACCACCGCTGAAAAATAGAGTTCGTAGGGCGTGGGGACATCCACCGTGAAGTTGACGACGATGGCATTGCTGGCCAGAGCGTCGAAGCGGTTCGAGTCGTAGCGGGTCCCCCCTGAATAAACCTGAGCGTTGCCGATCCCCCAAAACCCGTCGGTGGAGATTCCCGAGGTCTGCGACGACGCCACGCGCGCATACCAATCCAGCCACGTTGTCTCTCCCACGACCGAGACCTCGCGGTCCCCTTCGGTGGTCCATACTTCGGCGTCGTCGATCAAGTCGTGCGTCACCAGGCTTCCTTCGATGTCCACGCCTCGCCAGAAATCCAGCAGGACGACCCCGGCCCGGGTTTCGTCGGCCATCCCCCCACAAAGGAGAAGGGCGATGAAGAGGTTCTTTCGCATGGCACTCTCCGATCGTAACGTACGGTTTCTGGCGGGCCGTCCGCGGCCCGCTCCACATCCCCCCTTGCATCGACCGGGCAGGCTCATTTGCACGATCTGCGGGCATCCAAGGCCCCGTGGAACGCCTGGGACGCACAGGCCGAAATGTAGCGTCACCCCTTGTGGGTGACGTAGAATGCCGCCGACGGCGCGCATGTGACGCGGCGTGACAAACGCTTGACACCGGGCCGGAAAGCGACGCGGAGAAATCGCCGTGGATCGAGTCCCACCAGTCCGCCCGCCCGACCCCGTCTCGCTCCGCGACGTTCGGGAGGACGATGTGCCGACGTTTTTCTGGCACCAGTGCGATCCCGACGCCCTCCGCATGGCCGCTTTTCCGGGCCGAGACCGAGAAGCCTTCACGGCCCACTGGACCAAAATCCTGGCCGACCCCACGGTCATTGTGAAGACCGTCCTTTTCAACGGACTGGTGGCCGGCAACGTCGTGTGCTGGGAACACAACGGGCGGCGCGAGGTTGGCTATTGGATCGGAAAGGAATTCTGGGGCCAAGGCATCGCCACCCAGGCCCTCCTGAAGTTGCTCGGCTGCGTCACCGCCCGCCCCCTCCACGCCCACGTAGCCAAACACAACACCGCTTCCATCCGCGTCCTCCAAAAATGCGGATTCACCGTCTGCGGCGAAGACACGGCCCCATCCCAAGCCGGCGGCGACGTGGTCGAGGAGTTCATTTTCACGCTGGAGTGACGTTGGCGTTCGTGAAGCGATGCGCGCCACTAGCGCCTTACCATGCTGACTCCCTTCGTCGGTCCATTCCTGTCCCGACCATACCCCCGCTCGACAATCGACAATCGCCATTCACCAATCCACAATGCCGGTATATGCCGACCCTCGACAAGGCCGTGACCGATCCGCGCTCGGAGCGTCTCGCCGAATTCGTGTGCTGGACGAAGGCGAACATCACCGGCGATGAGAAGGGCCAAGCGCAAATCTTCCTCGATCGCCTCTTTGTCGGACTCGGGCACAAGGGCTGTCTCGACGTCGGCGGCACGCCGGAGTTCCGCGTCATCAACGACCGCACCAACGCCGTCGCCTTCGCCGATTACGTCTGGAAACCCTTCGTCCTCATCGAAATGAAGAAACGCGGCACGGACTTGGCGCGGCACTACCGCCAGGCCTTCGACTACTGGGTCCGCCTCGTCCCCGGTCGCCCGCGCTACACGATCCTGTGCAACTTCGACGAGTTCTGGGTCTACGACTTCGAGACCCAAATGGACGAGCCGGTCGATCGACTCCCGATCGAGGAGATTCCCATACGGCACGGTCCGCTCGCGTTTCTGTTTCCCACGCCCGAGCGCCCGGTCTTCGGCAACGACCAGGAAGAGGTCACCCGCAGGGCCGCCGATCTCCTCGCCGTCTGCTTCTATAAGCTCATCAACCGCAAGGTGCCGCGCCCGCTGGCCCAGCGGTTCATCTTGCAGATCCTCGTCGCTCTGTTCGCCGAGGACATCGGCCTTCTCGAGAAGTACCTCGTCACCCGCCTTCTTGAGGATTGCAAGTCCAAGAGAGACAGCTACGACCTTCTCGGCGGACTCTTTGAGGCCATGAACACCCCCGGCGGCGCCAGGGGCGGTCGCTACAAGGGCGTCCAATATTTCGACGGCGGCCTCTTCAAGGAACCCGCCCGGCTCGAACTCTACGAGGATGAACTCAACCAGCTTCGCCAAGCCGCCAAGTCCAAGTGGTCCAGCGTCCGACCCGAAATCTTCGGCACTCTCTTCGAGCATTCGCTCGAAAAGGGCGAACGCCACGCCTTCGGCGGCCACTTCACCCACCCCACGGACATCATGAAGATCGTCGGTCCCACCATCGTCGACCCGTGGCGCGACCTGATCGAGAACGCCTCGACGCTCACGGAGCTCGAGCGCCTCCGCCAGCGCATGCAGTCCTACCGCGTCCTCGACCCCGCGTGCGGATCGGGCAACTTCCTCTACATCGCCTACCGCGAACTCAAACGGCTCGAGGCCCGGTTGTTCGAGCGAATCGAGGAACGAAAGAAAGGCGAGAAGGGACAGCGGCAGATCGGTTTCGTCTCCGCCGCCCAGTTTTTCGGCATGGACATCAACCCCTTCGCCGTCGAGATCGCCAAGGTGACGATGATGATCGCCCGCAAGCTGGCGATCGACGAGCTGCACGTCGACGAACGCCCGCTGCCCCTCGACAACCTCGACGCCAACTTCATCGCCGGCGACGCCCTCATCACCCCGTTCAAGAACGGCGAACCGTTTCCGACCATGCTCTTTGCCGAGCTGGACGAGGACCCTTGGGCGGTCGGGCGAATCGTGCCGACCCCTTGGCCCAGGGCGGACGTCATCATCGGCAACCCGCCGTTTCTGGGCGCCAAGCGCCTCAAGCCCGAACGCGGCGCGGACTACGTCAACGCCGTGCGGCGTGCGTTTCCCGACGTTCCCGGCATGGCCGACTACTGCGTCTACTGGTTCCGACTCGCCCACGACCGACTGCCGACTTGCACGGCGGACGACCCTCTCGCCGGCCGCGCCGGACTCGTCGGCACGCAGAACGTCCGCAACAACCAATCCCGCGTCGGCGGACTCGACCACATCGTCAAGACCGGGACCATCGTCGAAGCCGTCGAAAACCAACCCTGGTCCGGCGAAGCCAACGTCCACGTCTCCATCGTCAATTGGGTCAAGACCAAGAGTGCCAAGCTCCTGCCCAAACAGCGCCGACTCTGGCACAAGGTTGATCCACCCCGGGAAAGCAGCAGAATCCGCAAACGCGGCGACGGCCCGGCAGCGAAGGAGTACGACCTCAAGGCGCGACTCTGTTCGGCGATAAACCCGGCCCTGTCCGACTGCGTCGATGTGACGGGTGCCGCCGTTCTCACTTGCAACACCGATCCGCAACGCGTTTTCCAAGGTCAAGTTCCCGGGCACGAAGCGTTCATCCTGCAACCGGGCGAGGCGAAAGAACTCATCAAGCTCGACAAAAAAAACCGGAAGGTGATCCACCCGTTTCTGATTGGTCGCGATGTTGTGACAGGCGATGGTCACCCGACGCGCTGGGTCATTGACTTCCACAACATGTCCGTGATCGACTCGGGGCAGTACACCGCACCGTTTGAGCGGATTAAGCGGAACGTCCTCCCCGTGCGCCGAAAACATGCGACGACCGGGGGTACCGCCGCCGGAAAGAAACGCCCGCACCACCAGCTTTTCCTGCGATTCTGGTGGCGTCATTCGTACGACCGCCCGGAGATGATCCGGATGATTCGCAAGATGCCTAGGTACATCGTCTGTTCAGGCGTAACCAAACGCCCGATCTTCAATTTCATCGCATCGTCGATTCGGCCCGATCACGCGGTGTTCGTATTCGGGTTCCCCGACGAATATTCGTTCGGTGTGCTACAAAGCGGCCTCCATTGGCTGTGGTTCGTCACCAAGTGCTCGAAGCTCAAGTCGGATTTCAGATACACTCCGCCGACGGTGTTCAACACATTCCCTTGGCCGCAACGTCCGACCAAGAAACGAATCCGTGCCGTCGCCGAGGCAGGGCTGGAACTTCGACAAGTTCGCAACGATGCCTTGGAGAAAACGAAGGGTGGTTTGCGTGCGGTCTATCGCATGTTGGAACTCCCCGGCGACAACCCGCTCAAGGACGCCCACGCCGCCCTGGACCAGGCCGTTCTCGACGCGTATGGGTTTTTGCAGCGCGACGACTTGCTCCAACGGTTGCTGGAACTGAACCTCGAGGTGGCCGAGCGGATCGAAAAGAAAAAGCCCGTCACCGCCCCCGGCGTCCCACCCGAATACGGCGACCCCGCCGACCTCATCACCGCCGACTGCATCCAACCGGAGTAAGCGAGCCGCGGGCTTCAGCCCGCGCGGATCCGCGAATAGATGAGCGGCAGTTTCAAACCGCCCCAGCGCGGGCGAAGGGTTTTAGCCACGGGTGGAGTCCGCCGAAGGCGGGCGGAACCCGTGGTATGCCACGAAAAGAAAATCCCGCCCCAATCGGGGCGGCGGAAGCGCGCGAGAGGGACGATCCTCCGCCCCGTCGGGGCGGGTTGCGTGGGACGCCTGACTTCCACGGGTTCCGCTACGTTCGCCTCGCGGCGAACTCCGCTTCACCCGTGGCTACAACCCTCGACTCCTTCGGAGTCAAACTGCGAATCGCCGAACCTCTCAGCAGAACCGGCCAATGTGCTTGGGCCGAATCCCAATCGGCAATCGACAATCGCATCCTGCGATTGCTCACTTCCCCTTCGTGGCTCCGTGGCTCGCCGCCGCAATCGACAATCGACAATCGACAATCGACAATCGACAATCGACAATACCCCCATGCGAATTCTCATCACCGCCGGACCGACGCGGGAGTACCTCGACCCAGTGCGTTTTCTATCCAACGCCAGCAGCGGCAAGTTCGGGTACGCCATCGCCGCGGCGGCTGCGAAGCGCGGCCACCAAGTCGAGCTGGTCAGCGGCCCCGTGGGTCTGCCGCCGCCCAAGGGCGTAAAAGTGACACACGTTGTCACGTCGAGGGAGATGTTCGACGCCGCGGCGAGACTGTTTCCCAAGTGCCACGCGGCGGTCATGGTCGCCGCGGTGTGCGATTACCGGCCCGTCCGCGTCGCCCGCCGCAAACTCTCTCGTGTTGCGGGAATGACGCTGACCCTGCGTCCCACGCGGGACATTGCCGCCTACCTTGGTCGTCGCAAGGGCAATCGGGCCGTGGTCTCGTTCGCGCTGGAAGACCGGGAGGGACGGGCCCGAGCCCAGGCCAAGCTGCGTCGAAAACGCAGTTCAGCCATCGTCCTCAACCATCCCTCGACGATCGGCGCCGATCGCGTGGAAATACAAGTTTGCATGGCCCCTGACCGCTGGTTACCTCGGTTTTGCGGAACCAAGCGCGCCGCGGCGGCCTATTTGGTGGGTTTGTTGGAACGAATTTGTAACTCTTCGTAAGAACGCAATTTGCACTTTTTCGCACGGGGTTGGGAACATCGGTAAGATTCTTCGCAGGTAGGGCAAACGGTAACGATGTTGGCGTAGGGAAGGGCCTCGGAATTGTACGTAAGTCGTTTTGCTACAATACTTTATGGCAAAAGCCCGGTCGGCCATGGCGCGGAAACGGCCGCAAGCCTCGGCTTTTCCAGCGTCCGCGAGCGATTTTCGGGCAAATGTTCAAGGTTCGCGGCGCGCAGCGCCGATTTATCCCAGAGCAGCCCGGTTTGGGCCTGGCGCTTTTTGCGCTTATTTGGCGTGCGCGGGGCCGGGGCTGGGGAATGGCGAATGTCTTTTTGGAATTTGGCGGTTGACATGGGGTCGCCGATTCCTACAATTCGCCCGTTGTACCGTTTGGACTGCGCGGTTTGAACCCCGATGGGACAAGCGCAATCCGACGACGCAAGGGTAGGCGACTGCACCGGCGGCTTGGCGCGTGTCGGTGCGGTAGGAGCCCCCAAATCCGAAATGGTGTTGTGCTATAGCCCGGAACCGACCGAGGTCGTCGCGGCGTATCCGCGGCGGACGTAGAACGTACCGGTTTGTCTCCGAGGGATCGGCGAGGGTTGGCGGCGGGTCGACGGGAATCGTCGGCCGGGCCGGTCTCGCCGGACTTCGGCGTTTTTTGGGAATGTTCGGTTTTGAAAAGAGCGTGGGAGACGGATCACGCCAAAGTCTTCTAACTGGAGGTCAAAAGTAATGCTAGGTTCAATGGAAATCGGTGAAACGAAACTTGCCACGCTGCGGCGTGTCGGGGCTCGCTTGGGCACGCTCTGTGGCGTGTTCGGACTTTTGTTCGCCTGTCTCGGGGCGCAGTGCTTCGGCCCGCAGCCGCCGACGGTGGTGACGTGCACGGCGGATAATGCGGCGACGGAGTGTGACGACGACGATGCTTGCACGACGGACACGTGCGTCATCGCTGCGGACGCGACGGATGGCGAGTGCGACAACACGGCCGCGTGCGAGGACGATCACTGCACGGACGCCGGTTGCGTGGCATGCATCGCCGCCGATGAGTGCGACGACAGCGTCGATTGCACCACCGACGCGTGCGGCGCCGACGGGACATGTTCGAGCACGGCTGACAACGCGGCCTGCGACGACACCGACGAGTGCACGGACGATTCGTGCGACGCGGCCACCGGCTGCGTGAACACGGACATCGACTGCGCCGACACCGTGGCCTGCACGGATGACGGTTGCGACGCGGGCGTTTGCACGCACACCGACAATTGCGCGGTGGGCAGCGCCTGCAACGAGGACACCGGCCTGTGCGTCCTGGCCTGCGACAGCGCCGACGTCTGCGACGACCTGGATGACTGCACCGACGACGCCTGCGTGAACCTCGCGTGCTCGAACACAGCCGTGGATTGCGACGACGGCGTGGCATGCACGGATGACGCCTGCGACGCGGGCGTGTGCGGGAATACCGACAACTGCACGGCCCCGGAAACCTGCGACACCGCGACGGGTCTGTGTGAGGCTGTTCCGGACTGTGTCGATGATGCGGGTTGTGACGACGGCGTGTTCTGCAACGGCGCCGAAACGTGCGACGTGGACACAGGCGACTGTGTCGCGGGCACACGGCCTTGTGACGACAACAACGACGATGCTTGCCCGCCGGACGGCGAGGCAACGGAAACCTGCGCTGAGGGCGACGCCGCCGCGGTATGCACGGCCTGCCCGCCGATCACGCTCGATCTGACGCTGTCGCAGGACAACCTCACGGGCACCACGGGCAACGATGTGTTTAGCGCCGCGTTGCTCTTCAACGCTCCGAGCGGGACGCAGGTTGCGTCGCTGCAGACGGGTGACAGCGCCAACGGTTTGGCCGGCGCCGACATTCTGAACGCTACGCTCGGCACTCCGGCGACCAACCCGGTCCCGACCACTCTGGCGGGCATCGAGACCATGAACTTCACGGACTTCGGCGGCAACACCATCAGCGCCGGCGGAGTCAGCGGTGTGGATACGATCAACTCCGTGAACAGCACAGCCACGTTGACGGTCACGGCTCTGCAGGAACTGGCCGATTTCGGTATGTCGGGCATTACCAACGCGGCCGTAGGGTTGAACCTGACCTTCGGCACGGCGGCGACCACGACCGGCGCGACCGACACGATCACCGGCACGCTGACCAGTTCGACGGTCGGCACGGTGAACATCACGACGGCTGCGGGCACCACCAACGGCTTCGAAACCGTCGGCCTGGTCAGCAGCGGAACCGCCGCCAACACGCTGACGACGTTGACCCAGACGACGGGCACGACGATGGCTACCCTGAACATCTCGGGTGCGCAGGCGCTGACGGCGAATACCGTCCCGAACACGATCCGGACCATCAACGGGTCGACGGCGACGGGCGCCTTGACGCTGGGTACGGGAACGACCGTTGCCACCTATGCCACGATCAACACCGCGAACCTCGTGGCGGTGACCGGCGGTACGGGCAACGACACCCTGATCCTGGCGAACACGTTGGACTCGAATGACTTCACGAGTGGAACGTGCGACCTGGGTGCGGGGACGGACGTGGTGCAGTTGTCGTTCGGCGCCGACTTCCTGTCGGCCTCGCCGTTCCGGAACACGGAAGAGGCGCGGCTCAACGCGACAGCGGCCGCTGCGGTCAACTTCAATGGGCATACCGGCCTCACCACGTTGACCAATGAGGCGGACGGCACAGCCCACGCCTTGACGTTCCAGAACGTTCCCGCGACGGCCAACGTCTTCCCGACGTTGAACTTCCGCGGCAACAACGGCACGGGCGCCAACCAGACGTTCGACACGGTGACCTACAACGCGGTGGGCAACACGGGTTCGAGCGACTCGCTCACCGTGGCCCTGGGCAACCGTGGTACGGCGATCAACAGCGGAACCGCGACGACCTTCAGTTTCGCGGCCGGCGGCGGCGCGACGGTAACGCCGGGATTTGAGACGGTCAGCATTACGTGCAGCGACGGTCCGTGTACGTTCAGCGGTTTGACGGCGACGACGCTGGTGACCCTGAACGTGACCGGTAGCTCGAACGTAACCCTGGGTACGGTGGACGCGACGGCCAGCACGGTGCTTGCCGTGAACGCCTCCAACGTGATCGGCAACTTCAGCGCCACGGTGGACGACATCGCCACGGGCGCCAACGTCACGTTGGGCGTCGGGAACGACACGTTCACCATCGGCGCCGGCAGCACCGGCACCAGCACGTTTAATACGCTGGGCGGTGGAAATGATACCTTTATTGGTGACACGAACACCGCCAGTGCCGACACGGTGTCGGCAGGCGACGGGAGTGACAACATCAACGGCGGTCTGGGCATCGACACGGTGACGACCGGCAACGGCTCGGACATTGTGGTCTACGATATCGTGCCCGCGGCCGCCAACGCCAAGAGCGTCACCGACTTCACCTCCGGTGCGGGCGGTGACATCCTGCGGTTCGACATCAGTGCTCTGGCGCTGGCAAGCGCCGGTGCCGAAGACTCGGGCGCGATCGCGGGCCTGAGCGTCAATGACGATATCTTCATCCTCACTGGCGCCGGTCATGCGACCGATGCGGCCGCTGAAACGGCCTTGGCGGCGGATGATGATGCGGCTGGTACCATCGTGTATATCTACTTCAACACGACGGACAGCAGCACGCATATTCTGTATGACCCAATTGCTGAAACCGACACCCCGTCGGCGGTGCTGCTGGGTCGCTTGACGAACATCACGACGCAAGCGGCGCACGATTTGATCACCACCGCGGCGAACGTCGATTCGCAGCCGTAGTCTGGTTGCCGAAGTGAAGTAGATCGGGTCATCGACCCGACGAGGTAGAACCAATCGGGGCCCGGTGGGTGTAATGCTCACCGGGCCTCTTTTTTGCGTAAGGGAATTGAATTTGGCGGCTTGGACGTGTAGACTGTGGTGAGGCAGGTGCTGTGATGCAAACGAAACGATATACGGTTAGTGATGGGAAACTGATGCTTGTGCTCAGTGAGGCCGAGGAGGGGGGGTACGTCGTCACCTCCCCGCTTGACCCGGAGTTGATCACCGAAGCGGAGACGGTCTACGAAGCATTCGCCAACGCTCGAGATGCGTTGAAAGCGTTGCGCGCCGCCCGAACAAAGCTGGCGCGTGGACGTACGCGATCGACGGGCTGACGGGGGCTCAGCCCATGGATCGGCGTAAGTTTGAACGGCACCTCCGGAGTGCGGGCTGTGTTCTTCACCACCACGGCGCAAAGCACGATGTTTGGATGAACCCAACCACGCTGGCGTGTGTGCCGGTTCCACGTCATCGAACGCTCAAGCGCGGCACATGCCGTGGCATCTGCCGGATTCTCGGAATACCGTTCCCGAAGTAGAAGCCAGTTGGATGAACGACCCGACGAGGTAGAACCAATCGGGGCCCGGTGGGTGTAATGCTCACCGGGCCTCTTCTGCGCGCGCAGCGGTGGTTCTCGGACCGGGGAAGGCCGTCAGGCGCGCGGTTGGCCGTCTTGCCTTCGATCCATGACCAATGTAGGATACGGCCATCATGACCATTGACCTTTCGACGTCCCTTGAGGAAGAGCTTCGGCGCTTGGCCGGGGTGTCGGGCAAGGACGTGGACGCACTGGTTGGGGAGGCGGTGCGCCAGTACCTGGACGCTACGGCGATTACGGATGTAAGCTCCGATGACGTCGCGGCGACACAAGCATCTCTGATAGGCGAGTTGGACCGTATCCCTGCATGGTTCAACGGGCAGGAGCGGCCTGCGGATGAGGGGCGCTGAGGCATGGTGGGCGGAGCTTCCTCCGCCTGTGAAGTCGCGCCCGGTGGTCATTTTGACCCGTAACGCCGTTGTCGATACGATTCATTCTCTGATTGTCGGATTGGTCACCCGGACCATTCGCGGATTGGACACCGAGGTTTCACTTGGCCGCCGCGAGGGTTCGCCTTGTCCGTGCGTCGCCAGCCTCGACAACATTCTTACGATTCCAAGAAGCCGACTTACGCGACAGATGGGCGCCTTATCTCAAGAAAAAACGAAAGAAGTTGACAGGGCGATTATGCATGCCTTGGGCGTTTCCGAATGGTCAGCCGCGTAGTATCGGGTCATCGACCCGACGAGTAGAAACCAATCGGAGCCCGGTGGGTGTGATGCTCACCGGGCCTCTTTATGCGACGGGGAGGCGACGGGTTTGTCCTTGTTGATCGTGGACTTGCCAGCCGCGGTTGGGGTACGTAGAATGAAGGGATGAGACCCGAAGAGCTTCGGCAGCTTCTCGACCGAAAGCCCTTCGTGCCCATTCGACTTCATTTCAGTGACGGTACAGCCTTCGAGATCCGTCACCCTGAGATGGCGTTTTTGAGCCGCTCCACGGTCGAGATCGGTATCTCGGAAAAGGAGGGGGTGCGTATTGCCGACCGGATCATTTACTGCACATTACTGCACATTGTTCGCGTGGAGGACGTAAACGGGCATCCGACGGAAATGAGCGACGGGCGCGAGGACGGGGCATGAGCCGGCGCCAGTCGGGTAGGTCGGGTCACGGACCGGACATGATGTGAAACCAATCGGGGCCCGGTGGGCATGGTGCTCACCGGGTTCCTTTATGCGCCCCGCCGGGTGGGTCGGATCTCCGGGTCAGAGCATCGGGCGCGAGCCCGGTGACATTGACGTTCGAGGCGTACCGGGCGGTGGTGTGGGCGTGTCCGTGGGCTGGCGCCCACGGCTCTGAGCGTTGGCAGTTGCACGAGCACCCTGGGGTCCGTTGGGCGTGAGGATTGCCCGGTCGGTGATGCTCGGGTCCAGGGTCGCTATTGAGAGCCGCGGGCGGTTGGCGTCTGGGCGTCGCGGATGCCAAATATGTGGCGCGCGGTTCGGACGATGATGGTCCCGTTGGAGATCGCGGGCGTGGCGGTCTTGACGGTTTGCGCCGCGGCGGGCTCCACGTGTTCGAAGACGAACTTGCCCCCGCCCTGCGCGACGGTCATGGTTGGGACCTTGTTTCCCACGGTGTGGAACGTGACCTTGATTCCTGGGACCTCCACGGATTGGAACGTGGACTGGTCGCTGAGGGCGTCGGTGATCGTGGGCCGTCCGGGCACGGTGCCGCCCAAGTTTTCGTTGCCCATAGTGAAGGTGATCTCCATGGGCAGTTGGGCGTTCTTGTAGGTGCCCGCGTATCGGCGCAGGGTTTGCGGGGCGAGTTTCGCGGCGACCTCGACTTTCGTCTCCGTCGCCCCGGCGCTGCGCAGCAACTCCGCGATTTCGGGGCGACCGCCGACCTCGGCCTGGGTCAGGGCGGAGGTCAGCGTTTCGGGAGCAAACTTGGCGCCGCCGAGGATCGCCCGCACTGCGTCGGTGTTGCCGCCGCCGACGGCTTGAGACAGTAGCTCCTCGCCGCCCTCGGCTCCGCGCCGTAACAAACGGCTTACGATCTCCCAATGGTCGTGTTCCGCGGCCCAGGTCAGCGGTATGGCTTGGTAGAACCCGTCCTTGACGTTCACTTCGGCGCCGCGTTCCAGAAGCAGCCTGACGACCTCGAGCTGTCCCTTGTCGGCGGCGAAGGAAAGGGCCGTGGCGCCGTACGTCGTCTTGGCGTTGACGCTCACGCCGGCGTCCAGCGCGGCCTTGACGGCGCTGGCGTCGCCTTTACGCGCTGCCGCCCACAACGTGTTGTTCGCCGCGTCATCCGCAAACGCGACGACACAGACGCCAAGGACGAACGATCCGACCCACCACAACCTGCAAATGACGCCCCCCCCGTCGGCGCGAAAACGACGACCGGCTCCCCTGACCCGTGTTCGCTCGCTGCGAGAGGTAACCGTGGCGGCGAACCGTGTCGAGAGTCTGCGGGTGTCGGAGGTCGCCAACGGCGGGCGGCATGATTTCGGACCTCACCCAGGGGGCGGCAGCCATTCCCCTACCGCCCGGGCGAACCACACAAGGGGCGTTTTGACCGCGTGCGGCTTTGTATTCTACACTTTTTTCGATGGTTCTTTTCGACTCGATGTGAGGAACGGTAGTGCATCGCCACACCCTTTACGTTCTCCTGGC
This sequence comes from uncultured Phycisphaera sp., assembly GCA_964646605.1. Classification (GTDB taxonomy): domain Bacteria; phylum Planctomycetota; class Phycisphaerae; order UBA1845; family UBA1845; genus SBAX01. Next base: position 58,683 of record CAZYEX010000063.1, read on the forward strand.
CAGCGCCGACAAAGGGCGCCGCGGAACCCTGCGACGGCGACTGGAAACCGCCGGGCTTTGGGTGGACACCGCCGCTTGCGGGGCGGAGGTGCTGGTGCAATGTGACTTCGATCGGCCGGACGTGCTCATCCTCGATTCCGAGCTGGGCGACATGGACCAGTACGAGCTTTGCAGTCAGCTCCGAGGGGCGGCCGACGAATCTCCGATCACAATCATCCTGCTGACCGACGCCTCCGACGACATGACGCGAGACTACGCCCCGCAGATGACCCGGCAGGTGGGGGGCGACTACTTCCTCGCCCGCCCGCTCGACCTGAACTTGTTGATCAAACTGCTCGAAGAGCTCGGTCGTGAGATCCATCCGCGATCCGAGCGGACGCGGCGAACGTTCCCGACGCACGTCACTTGGCCGACCTCACGTTGCCACGTTGGTTCGGGGCTCCCATGATTCGCCGCTAGGCCGAACCTGGCAGGCATGGTTTGGGTTCCTGGTCGCGGCATCCATGGTAGTGGATGGAATCTCGGCCCCAACAAGCCATAGGGCCTCGCCGCCGTGCGGCCCGAGTATTCCTATTCTCACTGTGCGGGCCTTCACTAAACCCGCGCTGGAACCGGCCCGCACTGGATTGTGCCGTGGCGGAGCAGGCCGTGCAAAGCGACGTGGGTCAGCGCTGGGAGTTTGAGGCGAATCGCGTCGGTCGATAGAGTTAACGGATCGTATGACCGTTCTCAATTCAACCCTGACGATACGGAGGATCCCACATGGACATCCGGACCGTATGGCGGCCCTCCAGTTGGTTCTGGACGTTCACTCGCGGTCGGCAGCGGGCGAAACCGACACCCGGGTCAGGGAACTGTTGTGCGATGCGGATCGGCGTGGCCTCTCGCTCGACCTGCTTTTCGGAATCTACGATGGCGAGGCCCTTCGGACGGCCCTGTTGGCGGTCGAAAGTCCTGGGCGGGCGGCGTTGGTGCTCATGCCTGAAAGTGCCGAGAGAGCCACGGCCACGGCCGACCTCGCGGCTTGCTTGGGCGCTCTGCGGGACGCAGCATTTGCGCGATCTAACCTCCTTCTGGAAATGTTGTTACGTCCAGGCTCGCCGGTATTCGAGGAGGCTGTCGACCGGGCCGGTTGGTGGTTTCTTACCGAACTCATCTATCTCCGTCGCCGGGGAAAGCCTCCCAAACCTCGCGACGCGATTCCCGCGAAGGTTACATGGAGAATATACAGCGCTGAGACCCAACCGTTCTTCGAGGAGGCGATATCCCGCTCCTACACGCAAAGTATGGACTGTCCGGAACTTACGGACCTTCGACCGATCGCCGACGTGATCGCGGGGCATCGCGCGGCTGGGGAGTTCGACCCGCAGTTCTGGTCGGTCGCGATTGGCGACTCGGGACCGGCAGGCGTTCTGCTGATGAGCCGCGTTGCTGGGCAAAACGCCTTCGAGATCGTCTACATGGGCGTCGCGGCCGGGCCGCGGCGGACGGGGATCGGGCATGCCCTCATGTCCAGGGCGGTCGAAATCGCCTCTTCAAGTGCCAGTGAATTGACACCACCCGCGGAACTGGTCCTGGCCGTGGACGCCCGCAATGTGCCCGCCCGGCGGCTTTACGCCCGCTGGGGCTTCGCGGAGTTTGAAAAACGGCGGGCGTGGATCGCAACCCCACCTCAGATAAGAGGTTGAGAACGGATGCCCCGCGCGGGGCTGACCTACGCTGCTCTCGCCATCGTCTCGCCGCCCGGCGGTGAAAAAGATTTTTTTTGTTTCCTAACTCCTTGTGAGACGGGAAGCACCGTCATTTCGGACCAACGGTCCTGCAAGTTTCTTGTTGACGCGCGATGAGGAGCGGGTTAAGGTTGGCGTTGCGGCGTCGAAGCCGGTCGCGTGATCGTGAGCGCGGTCGCTCGTCATCGGCTGTCGATGCCGATCTTTTCTCTTTGCGGTTGAATTTCGGGATCGCCGTGCCGCCGAGCGCCCCGTTCGGTCGGCTGCGGTTGGGTTGTCTACGTAAGGAGCTCGCGGTGGTTACCTGCGCCCAAGACGTGGTCGGGCTGATCGAGTCTCGCATCGCGGAAAAATTGGGTCCCCAGCGCTACAACGTCTGGTTCAAGAACGCGACGCAGTTGAGCGTGACGGATCAATACCTCCGTATCAGTGCCCCCAACCATTTCGTCGGGGAGTGGATTGAACGCCATTTTTCGACCGCCATCGCCGAGGCGGCGCGGGAGGTCACGGGGAATGACTATACGTTGAGCTTTGCGATCGACCCGTTGCTGGCCAAGAGTTTGGGCAAGAAACAACCCGATCGCCAATCGGAGTTCGTGGCCAACAACCCCGATCGCGTGGCGCGGGAGCAGTTGCGGGCGGGTTCGCTTCCGGTGGAGACTCCGCTGAAGGGGCGCTTCGACGATTTCGTCGCCGGGGCCTCGAACCGCTTGGCTTACGCCGCGGCGCAGAGCGTCGCCGACAAACCCGGAGCCCAATACAACCCGCTTTTTCTGCACGGCGGGTGCGGGCTGGGAAAAACGCATCTCCTGCAAGCGATCTGCAACAACTTCAAGTTACGCCATCCGAACCTTCGTTGGCGATACGTCACCGGTGAAGAGTTCACCAACGATTACGTCTACGCGATCAAGGCGCGGGAGATGGACGCCTTCCATGCCCGCTATCGGACCCTTGACGCGCTGGTCATCGACGACGTTCACTTTCTGGCCAACAAACGGGCGACCCAGGAAGGGTTCCTGCACACGTTCAACGCCATCGACGCAGCGGGCAAGCAGATCGTTTTGGCCTCCGATGCGCATCCCAAGATGATCGGGCATTTTTCCGAATCGCTGGTGACTCGCTTTTTGTCGGGCATGGTGGTGCGCATCGAGTCGCCCGATCCCGAAGTCCGCATCGGCGTGCTGCGCCGGCGTGCGGAGCGTCTGAAAGTCGCGGTCGGTGACGCGGTGCTTCGGCACATCGCCGAGAACTTCCGGGCCAACATCCGCGAACTGGAGGGGGCGCTGCTCAAAGTGGTGGCGCTGGCCCACGTGAACGGCGAACCGATCACCGTGGCCTTGGCGGATCGCGCCGTTAAGGACCTCATTCGCCAGACGGTGCCGGTGGTGTTGCTGTCGGATATTGAGAGCGTGGTATCGATCTATTTCGGTCTGACCCCGGCCGATCTCCATACGTCGCGGAAATCACGGACGATCGCCCTGGCACGCGGGATCGCGATGTACCTTGCGAGAAGGCACACGGAAATGAGCTTTCCGGAGATCGGCCGGTTCATGGGCAACAAGAACCACTCCACGGTCATTCTGGCCAGGCGCCGCATTTCGCAGATGGTGCAGAACAATGCGACAGTCGGCTGGATGACCCCCGAGGGGTTACGGGAACAGAGTCTGGCCGTGCTGCTTTCCGAGTTGGAGGAGCAGTGCGGGGTCGTGGTCAACGCCGACGAGGCCCAAAAGGCGCGGCGGGCTTCGTAGCGTAAGGCACTGGTTTGAAGCCAGTGCAAAGCGTGGAACCGTCCGACAGTCTCGGCGACGCCGAGATTTCCGGTCGGTCTGGCCCCCGCGTCGGTTCGGCGCAGGATGCTCCGAACCGTCGCGCGGGGCGCAGCTTCCCATGTCCGGCGCGCCCGATTAGCACACGGGACGCTCCCGCCCGCGTATTTAGACGCGTTTCCGGCATACAATCGACAATCGACAATCGGCAATCGACAATCGACAATGCCGCCATGTCCGTCATCGCCGTTGACGCACTGAGCAAGCGTTATGGCCGCCGAAGCGGTGTGGAGAGTCTGACTCTCACCGTTCCGTCGGGGGCGATGTACGGGTTTCTGGGCCCCAACGGTTCGGGGAAGACCACGACGATCCGTATGTTGATGGGGCTGCTTCGACCGACCTCGGGTGTTGGGCGAGTTATGGGGTGGGATTGTTGGCGGGAGAGCGCGGCGCTGAAGGCCGAGGTGGGGTACCTCCCCGGCGACCTTCGGCTCCCGCCCTGGTTTACGTGTCGCGAGGCTCTGCGGATCTTCGGGCGCGTGCGGAGACGGGACCTCTGTGCGTTCGGGTTGGAACTGGCCGAGGAATTCGGGCTTGATCCCAACACGCCGGTGAAGGTCCTGTCGCGAGGGACACGACAGAAGGTGGGTTTGATCTTGGCCCTAGCCCATCGGCCCAAGCTGCTGATTCTCGATGAACCGACGGCGGCCCTTGACCCGCTCATGCAAATGAGACTCTATGCGCGTCTGCGGCAGGCGGTTAGCGCCGGGCAAACGGTGCTTCTCTCCAGTCATACGCTCAGTGAGATTGAGGAGTTGTGTACGCACGCGGCCATCCTTCGCGCCGGGCGGTTGGTTGCCGACGGGACGATGGCGGAGTTGCGCTGCCGGGCGCGGCGACGAGTGACGATCCGATGGCGCTCCCATCAGGATGCGCCGCGCCCACCGTCGCCCGACGGGGTGGAGTGGATCGAGCGCGGGCCGCAGCAGTGGCGCGGTGTCTTCCGCGGATCAGCTGACCCGATTGTGCATTGGCTGGCCCTGCAGTCGGTCGAGGATGTCGCCATTGAGAACCCGGATTTGCGGGAGGTGTTTCAGAGCTTCTATGCGAGGGATGACGCATGAACCGTGGGCTGATTCTCAGAGCCGTTCGCGAAATCAGAGTCAGCACTCTGGCATTTGCCCTAGGTCTGTTTGCCTTTCAACTGATTCTGGGGATGGTCCTTCCTGTCCTCGAAAAAGACTTCTCGGAGAAAATGTTGCAACTGGCGTTCATGCAACGGATTCTGTCGGCGCTCCTGGGCACGGATATCGGCGCTACGGCGGGTCCGGCGGTGCTCTCCGTGATCGGATGGGTCCATCCATTCGTTCTCGCCCTCGTTTGGGCGCACGCCATCGTGGTCTGCACGCGTTTCCCCGCGGGTGAAGTGGATCGCGGGACGATCGATGTATTGATGTCGTTGCCCTCGACGCGGACGGCGATCTATGGCTGCGAATGGGTTGTGTTCATGCTGGCTGGTCTGTTGGTCGTCGGCGTTGGACTGGGCGGCAATGTGGTCGGCGGGTGGATATCCGGAATTCCGCGAGCCGCGTCATCGATGACACTCGCGTTGGTCGTCGTGAATCTCTACGCGCTTGTCCTGGCCGTGGGAGGATTGGCGTCTTTGTTGTCTGCGGTCTGTGATCGTCGAGGGCGAGCGGTCGGGCTGAGCTTCGCGGTCTTACTGGTTAGTTTCTTCCTTAGTTCGATGTCGGCATTCGATCCGACGATCAAAGCGTTCTCTGCCCTCAGTCTCCTAAATTACTTCCGGCCCTATGCGACGTTGCAGATGAACGCGTCGCCATGGAGCGATGTTTTCGTGCTCTTGGGTGTGGCGACGACCCTGTGGACATTGGGTTGGTGGATCGTTGTGCGGCGAGATTTTCGCATTGTATAAGAAAACATTTCCGAAGGGTGCCACTGGCAGCTTGCTGCCAGTGCTTGATCCCGAAAAACACGGGCGGACAAGCCGCCCGTGGCACCCGATGCGCTGGAACCGCGCCGAGGCAAGCGGGGCGTTGGGTGATCTGGGTACGTTCATTCCCCTGTTGGCGGCGATGGTCCAGCAGTGCGGGCTGCAGTTGGGACCCTCCCTGCTGGCGGCGGGAGTGATGAACATCGTCACGGGTTTGGCGTTTGGGATTCCCATGCCGGTGCAACCGATGAAAGCGATTGCCACCGTCGCCATTGCCGAAGGATTGACCGAGGCGCAGATTCTTACGGCCGGGATCACGACGGGCGCGGTCATTCTCCTGCTCGGGGTCATGGGACTGGCCGACCGCCTGAGTGTGCTCATTCCCAAGAGCGTGGTGCGCGGGATTCAATTGGCGTTGGGGTTGAAATTGCTCAGCGGCGGATTCTCGATGATTGCACGGTGTCCTCAGTGGCTCGGATGGGACAGTGTCGCTTTGGGAGTGGCCTGCGCGATTGCCATCCTCGCCTTGTATTTTTCCACGCGAGTTCCCGGAGCACTACTCATTTTTGTGGTCGGGCTTGCCGCGTTGTTGGCCTCGAAACCGACACTGTTCAGTCAGACGACTCTGGGAATGGATTGGCATCTACCGGATCTTTCGCATCCAGACGACTGGTGGACAGGATGGCTGCGTGGAACTGTGCCGCAAGTTCCTCTCACCCTCCTGAACTCCGTCATCGCCGTTTGCGCTCTGTCCGCCGACCTTTTTCCCGATCGTTCGCCCTCTCCCCGTCGCGTCGCGGTGTCGGTGGGACTGATGAATATATTGGCTTGTCCGTTGGGGGCAATGCCGATGTGTCACGGGACGGGCGGACTGGCGGGGCAATACCGCTTTGGAGCCCGCACGGGCGGCAGCGTGGTCATGCTCGGTGTTGTGAAATGTTTTCTAGCGATCGTCGTTGGGAGTTCATTGCTGGTTTGGCTGCAAGGGTATCCTCAGTCCGTTTTGGGCGTTCTGTTGTTGTTCAGCGGTTTGGAACTTTCGATGGTCTGTCGGGATCAGACGCAACGGGCTTCCGTTTTTGTGATGTTATTGACGACCGGCGCGTGTATGGCGGTCAATACCGCAGTCGGCTTTGTCATAGGGTGGTTGATCGCCGCGGCGTTAAGCTGGGGAGTCTTTCGCGTCGAACCGCCGGCAGGTACGGAACACAGCTAGTTGAATTTCATCGAATGTCCCGTGGCGAATCCCCCTCACTTGCGACTTTTGCATTTGGTGCGAGGCGGACGTCAAGGAAACTTGATCCCTGGACCGATACGGGTCGCTGGAAGGTTCGGTTTTTCGTTGACGCCCCCGGCGGTATTACCGGGGGACAGTGGAGCGACGCAGCGTGCGGGTTCTGGTCACTGGTCATCGCGGATACATCGGTTCGGTGCTCGTCGGGGTACTGAAGCACGCCCGCCATGACGTCGTGGGTCTGGACAGTGATCTCTATGCAGGGTGTGATTTCGGCCGCATTCGAGACGACACCCCCAGTTTCGACATGGACGTCCGCGATGTCGAATTCACAGACTTGCTGTCCTTTGACGCGGTCATTCATCTGGCCGCACTGCCCGAGTACTTCGAGGGCTGTCTTGATGATTCACTAACCTGGGATATCAATGCTCACGCCGGTCTGCGACTGGCGGAGTGCTGCAAGCAGGCCAATGTCCCGCGCTTTCTATTGGCATCCAGTTGCGCGGTCTACGGCGACAGTAGCGGGGCGCCTCAGACCGAGGAAAGTACGCCGCGGCCGCTGACCGCATACGCAAAGGCGAAGCTCTTTCTGGAGCGTGAGTTGCTTGGTATGTCGGAGGGCGCCTTCACGCCGGTGATTCTTCGGAACGCAACGGTTTATGGCGTGTCTCCGCGGCTGCGAATGGATACGGCGGTCAACGATTTTGTGGGGTCGGCGGTGACGCGGGGGCGGGTGGAGCCGCGCTCTGACGGACGGGCGTGGCGGCCTTTCATTCACGTCGAGGATTTGGCTCGGGCCTATGCGGGCATTCTGGCCGCGCCCGACGAGATCGTGGGCGGTCGGACATTCAACGTCGCCGTCACGGAGGAGAATTATCGCATCGTGGATGTCGCCGATCTGGTGGCGGAGCTAACCCCAAGCTGTACACGGTTCACGATGCCGACGACCCCGGATCGTCGTAGTTACCATGTCGACGGAGCGCGACTGCGCGACGCTCTGCCGAACTTGCGCTGGCGATGGACGTTGCCGCAGGGCATTCGGCAGCTTCGTGCCGCGATGATCGGCGCGGGACTCTCACAAGGAGACTGGCGCTGCGATCGTTACCGCCGGCTTCTGCATTTGCAGAGCCGTCTGGAGCGCGGCGATGTACAACCGTCCTTGCGACCTCTGGACGTGGGATCGCGCGCGGTTATTTGTTCGCCGTGACCGCGAACAAGGTGCGGCGGTTGGCGATATAGAGCACGCCGTTGGCGGCCACGGGGGTGGAATAGACCGAGTTCTGCATGTCCATGACGGCCAGTTCCTTCATCGCCTTTCCGTGTTCCATCACGACCAGGTCGCCGTCCTCATCGCCCAAGTACACCTTCCCGTCCACGACGTACGGTGAACTCCAGACGGCCGACATGGTGTCATACCGCCAATAACGATTGCCCGTCTGTACATCGAAACAATACAGATACCCGCTCAGGTCCGCGGCGTAGAGCAGTCCGTCGGCGATGGCGAAGCTGGAGATGGTGCGATGAAAATCTTCACCACCCACGTGCCATAGTCGGCCGGATTCGGTCACGTCGCCGGTTTTCGTGGCGTCAATTGCATATAGATGACCGATGCCCTCGCCATGTTCGGGATCTTGCCCAACGGCGACAAAAACTTTGTCATCATAGATCACCGGCGTGGAGATGATCTCATTCTTGGTTCCCCGTCCGCCGAGGATGTAGACCGCGTCCTTGGGGTTGAGGTCGAACTTCCAAATGATGTCGCCGGTCTTGGGTTCCAGCGAATAGCACCAGCCGTCTCCGCCACCATAAATGACCTGCGGTTTTCCTCGAATGACGCCGTACGTGGGGGACGACCATTGGCCGTGGAGGACCGTCTTTCCCGGATAACTCTTTTCCCAAAGAAGTTTCCCCGTTTTCTTGTCCACGGCGATGAACGACGCCGCATTGGGCGAGGGTAGATTCAGATGGCCTTCATCGACGCCGTTGGAGGTAATGACGAAAAGTGTATCGCCGGCGTCCACAGGCGAAGAGGTGGCCAGGTTGTGCGGAAAGACACCCAGTTCCTCGATCATGTCGAACATCCAGACGAAGTCCGCGTCCTCCCTGTCCTTGTGTTTCTCATCGGTGATCGGTCCGTCATTTTCGTTGTCGTGGAACCCGTTGACGTCGGCGCATACAACCTCCGCCCGGTTGCTCACGTAGTACAATCGGTCTCCCTCGACGAGCGGAGACGAGCAAATCCCTTGCTCAGGCCAGTCATTGACTTGCCCGGTCGGCAATTTGTCATGGGTCGCCTGCCAGAGCATCTTCCCGGTTTTTTCGTCAAAGCACAGGATAATCCCCTTGTCCCCCTTGCTATGCGGGCGAAACTCTCCGGTGTTGTTGGTCCCCAAAAAGATTTTGCCGCCGGAAATCACCGGATTCCCATACGTCTGCGAACCCAGGGGCGCGCTCCATTTGATGTTCAGCCCGCTCTTGATGTCCCATTTGCCGGGAATGCCCGTCTCTCCGGACACCATATTGCGATCGCGTGAGCCGCCCCACATGGGCCAGTCGCCCTTTTTCGCCTTCGACAACGGCTCCGCCGACAGACGGCTCGGCATTGCCGCCGCAAACGCGGCAGTGACGACGACGAAGACGGCACGTTGGCACGACATTCCATTATTCATTGGGCGTCACCCTTATGTTGTCATAGAACACTTCCGGACCGTCGCTCTTGGGCGTCGTTCCCGCGGAATAGGCGTAGATTCCGGGGCTGCCTTCGCGATGGGGAAACGGATCGACGACATCGACGATCCAGGCCTCGGGCTCGGCGGCGTCCCGCAACCACACCTTGCCGCGAATGCGCGTCTCTTTCTCCGCCACGTCCACGCGCATTTTCATTCGATACCACTTGTTGGTTTCCCAGGTGAAGGGCATTTCGTAGTGCAGCCGGGGAATGGTCGACCACGACTCCACCCACAACTCTTGTTGACTCATGAGGGTCATGAAATATCGCGTGTTGATCAAACCCATGTCGGGACGGAACCGTTCGCCCTTCGGCGTCCCCAGAATGTCCACCTGCATGGTATATCCACCGGCGAGGGGCGGGGTCAGATAGCCGCGGACGCGCATGAAGGGCGGCGAGGGCTTCTCTTTGGAGGCGAGTTTGTGCAAGACGCGGCTGCCGTCGCGCTCCTCGATTTTTACCTTGCCCCCGCCCACTCCCAGCCATCCGGGCGGGGCACTGTCCACAGGCAGTGCGTCGAAGTTTTCCGTGATGGGCAGTTGTGGCGTGACACGAACGCGGGCCACGGCGCTGAGCTCTCCGAGTTTCGCGGTGACGGTGCCGGCGGAAAAGACATTGTCCGCGGCGGCCTGAAAGTTCCCGTCCGGACCGACCGCGCCCTTCACTCCCGTAACTGTCCACGCGGCGCGGGAGCGCCAATCCGACTCCGGCGGCACGGTGCGGGCCAGATTGTCGAACGCCCGAAGCTCCCACGATCGAGACTTGCCGGGAGAGAGCGTCACGTCGGCGGGGAACAAGTGCAGCCGAGCCGCGGCTCCAGCAGGAGCCGCTTCGGCCATCATCGCCGGCGCGGGCGTCGTCTCTGCCGTCTTGCCGCGGACGCCCAGTGCGTACATATGATAACGAGTCATGAAATAGACGCGCCCGTCGGCGACAATGGGCGAGCCGTAGATTTCATCAATGGTATCATTGGGACCCTCGAACTGTTCCATGTCCAGCGATTCACAATGATCGCCCGCGTCGCGCAGGATGTGGAAAGCGCCGTTCTGCTCGCCGACATAGATGACGCCGTCAGCCGTGACCGTCGGCGATCCCTTCCCCACCCGGCCGAGACTGTAGTTCCAATGAATCTTCCCCGTGTTGGCGTCGATGCAGAACAGGTTCGCACTGTTATCCAGGACATACAATCGTCCATTGGCCAGCGCCGGGGATGCGAATCCGGCCTTGATCCCCTCCGCCCGCCAGACTTCGCCTGAAGTGGTGATATCCCCGGCCTTGGAGGCGTCAATGCAGACCACCCGCCCCATTTCCGTCGAGTCGAGGTTTTCCTCGCCGTTGCAAACGTAGGCATGGTCGCCGTTGACGACGACGGATGCATTGAGCCCGCGTTTGCTGAGCTTGAACGACCAGACCTTTTCGCCCGTGCGAGCCAGCATCCCATAGACACTCCCGTCTCCATTGGCCGCGATCAACATGCGTTTGCCGCTAATCACCGCCACCGCCGGAGTGGAGTAGGTTGTGTCGTAAGGCTGTTCGCCGGGGCCCGACCACCAGAGGATTTCGCCGCTCTTTTTCTCGAATGCCACATAGCGATGCAGAGGCTTGCCCTGGTCCCCCCAACTGGAACTCATGAAACTGATGATCACGCGCTCTTCGTCGAGAATGGGTGTGTGCAGACGTCCGCCATATCCGCTGATCCGCCCGAACTCCTCGGTAAGAGAGTGCTTCCAGACGATCTTGCCGTCGCGATCCAGGCAGACGAACTCCCCGCCGGTGAGGTGGGCGTAGACGTAGCCCGTGTCCGGGTCGCCGACCATGGCGGTCCAACCCAGGCGCTGCTGGACGATGTCGGAATCGAAGACGTTGAAGCGCTTTTCCCAGATCAACTTGCCGCTCTCCGCATCGACACAGATCACGCGCTCCTGGATGCTGACGGGGTTTTTCACGTCCCCCGCGGGCACGACGGCATAGAGCCGGCCCTTGATCAGAATGGGCGTGGTGCGTCCCTCGATGGGCGTTTTCCAGAGCACGTTCTCGCCGCTGGGGTTCCAGGAGGCGACGACTGCTTTTTCAAGACTGGCGCCGTTTTGCTGGGGTCCGCGCCAATGGGGCCAGTCCGCGGCCCGCAGGGAATTGGAAACGAGAGCGACGCCCAACGCCGCCCATCTGATCGCGTGCTTGGGGTTCATGCAGTTCCATTCTCCTCAACGTACGTTACGCGTCTATGCGTGTGCCGAGGGACGAATCACGCGCCGGGCCTTCAGTTCGAACCTCGGCAACGACCCGGGGCTCACCAGCCGGACCGTGGGCCGGAAGTGCAGCCGGTCGCGGATCGCGTTGCGGATTCGTTCGGCCAATCCGGCGCTCTCGGCAGTCGGTGCGGGCTCAATATCCAACGCCAACTCGGTCGTTGCCCGAGTTCCGTCCACCGAAATAGAGAATTCCACCACCTCGCGAAACTCCCGTATGATTCCCTCCAAGGCCGACGGGAACACGTTGTTTCCACGCACGACGACCATGTCGTCCACGCGGCCAAGGATACCGCCTTCCAAACGGCGGGACCACCGTCCACAAGCGCAACGCCCGTGTACCACCCGCGCTTGGTCGCCAGTGCGATATCGAATCAGTGGGCTTCCCCACCGGCCCAGGTTGGTGAGAACCAACTCTCCGCAGCCTTCACCGGCGATCGGTTGGCCCGTGGCAAAATCCACGATCTCGGCGATGAACTCCGTTTCCAGAACGTGCATTCCGCCGGGGGCGGCTTCACACTCGAAACCATAGGCGCCGATCTCGGTCATCCCGGAGTGGTCGAACACCCGAGCGCCCCAGCCGTCTTCGATTCGTCGGCGTGTTGCAAGGATGCTCCCTCCGGGTTCCCCTGCGACCACCAAGGCCCGGACGGATGACGCGGCCAGGTCGATGCCTTCGGCGGCGGCGACTTCGACCATGCGCAGGGCGTAGGTCGGGGTGCAACAAACGACGGTGGCCTGGTTGTCGAGTAGGTGTCGCAGTCTCGCCGCGGTGGACATTCCCCCGCCCGCGAGAACCAAGCTGCCGAGCTCCGCCGCGGCTTCGAACCCACCCCAAAAACCGATGAACGGTCCGAAGGAAAAGGGGAAGAAGTAGCGGTCCGTCGGCTGAAACCCCGCCGCCTGATAGATCGTCTTCCACGAATTCTTGAACCACGTCCAACTCTCCGCCGTGTCCAACCAGCGAAGCGGCGTGGTGGTGCTCCCCGACGTCTGATGGAGGCGAACATAGCGCTCCTTCGGGTAGGTCAGGTTGCTTCCGTACGGCGGGTGATCGAGTTGGTCCTGTTCGATTTCGCCGCGTGTCGTGAACGGAAGTCGCTCGATCGGGTCCTTCATCGCGTCGAAGGACACGGCGCCGAGTTTGCGTTGATAAAAGGAGTTCGACGCGAGAACCTCGCGCAGCATCGCGGCCAGCTTCGTTTGCTGGACGAGTCGTATTCCCGCAGGGTCAAGTTCCTGCAACTTCGTCGGGTTCCCAGGCATCTCACACTCCCGTACGACACGACGATGGTAGCGTTTTTTCGGATTCCTGACGACGGTGTACACGCCCCCGCCCGGAACTTCTGAGCGCGTGTAAGAACTTGTAAATACGGAGGTTAGAGCGCCACCCGCGGTGGTTCGAGTCGGCGGCGACAAGAACCGACGCTTGTCCCAATGCGGAGAGCCGGTACCATGACCTGCGTTCGGGCCGCCCGCAGTGTCGCTGGGGTGGCACTTGGGTGCGGAAGCGACAATTTGGTTTGCTCGGGCTGCCCTGGCGCACGCCCGCTGACGAGAAAAGGAGCATAGACTTATGCGGATGAATCCAACGATCGGCCGCAAGCTGTCCCCCCTGGCCCTGACCTTGGCGGCCTTCCCCTTCGCGGCCCAAACGCGGCTGAACGCCGCGCCCGTGGCCGTCCTGGGCACGCAGAGCGCCGCCCACACCAGTTCGTTCACCCTCGACTTCGGAAACCTCGGGGGGGTGTCCAGCGCCCGTATCGCACAAACGGAGTTCGTTCTCGAGGTAGATGCCGCCCTCGGCGCCGCGCGCTTCGCGGAGTATGACCAGGCGGTCGAGCCTCTGACGCTCCCGGGCGGCGTCAGCACGGGCAACATCCGCGTGCAAGTGGTTCCCGGCTCCTCCGCCGGAACCTTCGACAGCCTGCGCGGGGAGTTCAACACCGAGGAGCTGTACGCCGTTCACTTCGACGGCGATTTGAGCCTCTACGGTCTGACCTCGCCGGTGGTACTGCCGAGCACGTCGTTGGGCCTCGTGAACGTTTCGGCACGCGACGGCGGCGACGTGGTTATGGAATGGAACGGGACGGGCTTCTTGCCCAACCCCTTCGACCCCGGTCAGTTCATCCAGTTCTCCTACACCTGTTCGATCGGCGCGGCATTCGAGCCCCAGCCGATCACGCTGGTCGAATTGGCTTTGATTCCCAACGTCGTGAACCTGAGCCTCCCGGACGGTCTGGAGAATAGCTTCCTTACGAAGTTGGACTCCGCGGCGCTCAGTCTCGACTCCGGTAACGACCGCTCGGCGGCCAACGCCTTGAACGCCTTCGTCAACAAAGTCGAAGCCCAGCGCGGCAAGAAAGTCTCCGACGCCGACGCGGAGAGTCTGGTGTCCGACGCCGAGGGGGCGATCGCCATGTTGCGCGGCGAGATCAAGAGCGACCGTACTACGGCACCCGCGGGTCGGGGTAACTCCCGCTGACCGCGTGCGTCGAGAGTCGTAAGTCGAATCCAACCCCGGGGTCGCCCTCATCGGCGGCCCCGGTGCGTTTTGGGAAGGACGAGCCGACGCATGCCGCGGTTTCGTCGCGTTGGCGAGGTTCAATGGCGAGCGTTGGGTCGTGAGGATCGCGTATTTGGCTTCGGGTTCGGCGGGGATGTATTGCGGCAGTTGCATGCGCGACAACCGCCTCGCGGCTACGCTGATCGCGCAGGGTCGGGACGTGGTGTTGATTCCGCTCTACACCCCGCTTCGCACCGACGAAGTGGACGTAAGCCGCACGCCGATTTACTTCGGGGGGATCAGTGTTTTTCTCAACCAGAGCGTGGGGCTCTTCCGCCGCCTGCCGAGGTGGTTGACCGGCGCACTCGACGCACCGGGTTTGCTGCGCCGGGCGGTGAAGTTCTCGGGCGATACCTCGGTGGCGACGCTGGGCGCGCTCACCGTCTCGATCCTTCGCGGCGCGAACGGCCCCCAGCGGCGGGAGCTGGATCGACTGATCGACGGCCTGCGGGAGATGAAACCCGATCTGATTAACCTGCCGCAGCTCATGTTCGTGGGCGCGGTCCGCAGGCTCAAGGAGGCCCTCGGCGTTCCCGTTCTTTGCACCCTGGGCGGTGAGGACATCTTCCTCGATGCCTTGACCGAGCCCTACCGATCGCAAGCATTCGAGCTGATCGACAAAGGCGCCCGCGACGTGGATGGGTTCATTTCCACTACCGAATACTACGCGGACCACGCCGCGGCGCATTTTCAGCTTCCCCGCGATCGGATTTCCGTCGTTCCCCTGGGGGTACACGTCGAGGACTTCGCCGATGGGCCGACCCCGCCGCCGACGCCCCTCACCATCGGCTACTTCGCCCGCATCTGCCAACCGAAGGGACTCCTGGGGCTGTGCGAGGCGCTGGTTCAACTGCGCGCCGCGGGGCGGGACTGCCGCGTGCGCGCCGCCGGTTACGTCGGTCCCGACGATCGAGCCTACCTCGAGAGGGTTCGCGCGTACGTGCGCGAGAACGGGCTCGAGAGCCGCTTTGAATGCCTCGGCGAGGTGGACCGGGCCGGGAAAATCGAGTTCCTGAAATCTCTGCATGCTTTCTGCGTCCCGACGGTTTACCACGAAGCCAAGGGGACGTACCTCATCGAAGCCTTGGCCGCCGGTCTGCCCGTGGTCCAACCGCGACACGGCTCGTTCCCCGAGATCATCGAGGCGACCGGCGGCGGATTGTTGTATGATCCCGGATCGACGGAGGAATTGGCGAAAGCCATCATGCGCTTGATGGACGACCCGTCGCTGCGGCGAACGCTGGGGGAAAAGGGACGAGCGGCCGTTCGAGAGTCCTTCACCGACCGTGCCATGGCCGACAAGACCTGGGCGATCTACGAATCATACTGTGCCAGACGCTGACCCTCATCCCACGTCGCCGCGGTCGGTCCTCCGGGCCGAGTCGCTTTCCAAATCGTACCCTGCCCGCGGGCGCGAACTGGTCATTCTCCGCGAGGTGTCGTTGGAACTCTCCGCGGGCGAGTCGGCGGCGATCCTCGGCCCCTCCGGGTCCGGAAAGAGCACCCTGCTCAACATCCTGGGTACGCTCGAACCGCCCAGCGCGGGAACGGTCACCTTGGACGGGCAAGATCCCTTCGTCTTGCCGGAGCGTGAATTGGCCGCGTTCCGCAACCGCCGCGTGGGATTCGTTTTTCAGGATCATCATTTGCTCCCACAATGTTCCGCCCTCGAAAACGTCCTCATTCCCACGCTGGCCGGTGAACGCGCGGACGGCGACGAGACTCTCGCCCGCGCCAGGCGCCTGCTGGATCGCGTGGGACTCTCCGACCGGCTGGATCATCGCCCCGGCGAGTTGTCCGGCGGGGAGCGACAGCGAGTGGCCATCGCCCGAGCGCTGATCCGCCGCCCGGCGCTGCTCCTGGCCGACGAGCCGACAGGGAACTTGGATCGGGCCACGGCCCAAACCGTCGCCGACCTTCTCCGCGAGGTGCATCGAGAGGAGGAGGCTATCTTGATCGTCGTGACCCATAGCGAACCATTGGCCCAGCGATGCGATCGCCGCTGGGAACTGGTCGACGGGTCGCTGGTAAGCGTGTAACTCAGTGCCATGCGCTCCGTGCCCCTCAGCCGCCGCTCGCTGGTCTACCACTGGCGAACGAACCTGGCCGTCACCCTCGGCGCCGCGGTCGGGACAGCCGCCCTCACCGGGGCCTTGTTCGTCGGCGACTCCATGCGCGGCAGTCTGCGCGAGGCCGCCGTGGGCCGCCTGGGACGCACCGATTACGCTCTCGTCGCTCCGCGATTCTTCCGCACCGCGTTGGCCGACGACCTCGCTCACGATCCTGACTTTGACGCCCTGGTCGAGCGCGTTGCGCCGGTCATCCTACTCCAAGGCGGCGTCACTCATGCCGACTCCCGCACCCGCGCCGACAAAGTCCAACTCCTCGGCGTGGACGACCGCTTCTGGACGATGGGGTCCTTGCAAGCCGCCGCGCGGTTTTCCGGTCGATCCGTCATTCTCAACGCGCCGCTAGCCGAGGAACTCGGCGCACGTGTGGGCGATGACGTCCTCATCCGCACCGCCAAGCCCAGCGCCGTGGCCACGGAAACCCTTCTCGGCCGCCGCGACGACACCGTCTCGACGATCCGTCTGCCCGTGTCCGCCATTCTCCACGCCGAAGGTCTGGGCAGTTTTTCGCTCCGACCCCGCCAATCGGTTCCCAAGATCGTCTATCTTCCGCTCGACGTCCTGCAACGCGCCCTGCAGCAACCCGACCGCGTCAATGCCATCCTCGTCGATGCAATCGACGGCCGCGCAGCCACATCGGAACCCGATACGGGTCTTCTCCACGAAATCCTCCAGCGACACGTAGCCCTGGCGGACCTGGGTTTGACGCTGAGGATTGACGAGACCCGCGGCTACATTTCGCTGGAAGGCGAGAGCATCTTGCTTCCGCAGGCCGTCGAGAAGGCGGTTGGGCGGGTAGGTGATCCATCAGATTCCCTTGTCCTCACTTATCTCGCCAATACCATCGCCGTCGAAGGCTCCGACCCATCGCCCAATCGAGTGGTGATTCCCTATTCGACCGTCGCCGCCATCGATCCAGAAAGCTGGGACGGACGGATCCTCACCGCAACCCAATGGCGCGATCCCCCGGCGTTTCGATCCGGCGAGATTCTGCTGAACCAGTGGGCCGCCGAAGACCTACAAGTCAGCCTCGGCGACCGCATCACGTTGACCTATTACGCAGCCGGTCCTTTCGGGCGCCTAGAGACTCGCAGTACGACGTTCACGTTGCGTGCCATCGTCCCCTTGACCGGAATCGCCGCCGATCCAGGCTTCATCCCCGAGTATCACGGCATCACGGACACCCAAAACCTCGCCGACTGGAACCCGCCTTTTCCCATCGACCTGCGCCTCATCCGTGACAAGGACGAAGCCTATTGGGATCAACACCGCACAACGCCCAAGGCCTTCATCACTCTCGCCGACGGTCAACGCCTCTGGGCTCAGGAGGGTGATCGCTTCGGGCGCCTCACGTCGATTCGAAGAATGCCAAAGGTCGTGCAGGTATTTGACTGGCGCTTGCGTCCGTATGAACGGATTTCATGGGATTCCAGCGCGTACAGCAAGAGCGAGAGAACCGCGTGGGTTCGTGACCACGCGAAGCACTTTGAGCGGCAGGTGTTGCGAGAGGTACGTCTCGACCGCATGGGATTCCGATGGGACTTCGTGCGACAGCGCGCCGCCGAGGCGAGTCAAGGCAGCACCGATTTCGGAATGTTGTTCATCGGGTTCAGCTCGTTCCTAATTCTGTCGTCGGCCATGCTCGTGGCCTTGTTGTTTCGACTCAACCTGGAGCGGCGCTCGTCACAGATCGGACTGCTCTTCGCCACCGGGTTTAGGGCCAGGAACGTGACAGGAATCCTCCTGGCCGAGGGTGTGGGTCTGGCCGTGGTCGGAGGTGTCATCGGTGTGGCAGCGGCAAGCGGCTACGCCTGGTTGATGCTCGCGGGTTTGCGCTCCTGGTGGTCCGACGCCGTTCACGCTCCGTTCTTGCGGCTGTTCGTGTCGCCCGCCTCCCTGACCGTCGGTTTTGCGGCGGGGGTGACTCTCTCGGGAGCGTCCGTGGTCTGGTCGATCCGCGGAATGACTAGGCGCTCGCCGTGTGCGCTCCTTGCGGGCGCTGCTGCGGAGGGCTCCGCAAGCGACCGGCGTCGCGGTATTCGGCGGGCGTCGTGGACGGGCGGCGTCGCCTTCACGCTGACCGCGGTCACGATCCTTGCCTCCACCGCGGTCGAATGGATCCCACGGTCTGCCGCGTTCTTTCTCGCGGGATCGGCCATGCTCGTCGCCTGCCTCTCGATGATCGCCCGTTGGTTGCGACGCGATTCTCACGGCGTCGTGCATCGACCGGGCCTCCATTCCTTGGCGAGGCTTGCGGCGCGGAACGCCTCGCGGCAGACGGGTCGCAGCCTGCTCACCGCCGGACTGACCGCCTCGGCCGCGTTTGTCATTCTCTCCCTCGAGGCTTTCCGCCTCGACGCCCGCTCCGAAACGGACGGTCTCGCGTCGGGTACGGGCGGATTCTCGCTCTACGCCGAGTCCGCGATCCCGCTCACCTACGACCTGAACACGCCCGAGGGACGCGAAGCGATGAGCATCGAGGACCCCGCCCTCGACCCTGCGAACGGGTTTGCCGCCGTACCCTTTCGCCTTCGACCCGGCGAGGAGACCAGTTGCCTGAACCTCTTTTCCACGGAAAAACCGCGCGTGCTGGGGGTCACCGAGGCCCTGTTCTCGCCTCCACGATTCCGATTCGCAGCGACGGTCGCCGATGGGGAAAACGACAAAGCCAACCCGTGGACCCTTCTTCTCCACGACTTTCCCGACGGCGCCATTCCCGCCATCGGCGATGAGAGTGCCGTCAAATGGATCTTGCACAGCGATCTGGGCAAGGACTTACTCATCACCGACGAGCGCGGAACCCAGGTCCGACTCCGCTTCGTTGCTCTGCTGAAAAACAGCGTGTTGCAAAACGAGCTTCTGATAAGCGAAGCGAGCTTTGTGCGCTTGTTCCCCTCCGTCGGGGGACATGGTTTTTTCCTGATCGAGACACGCGCCGACACGATCGCGGTCACGGAAGCGGCGTTGGAAGGCGAATTGGAGCGCTTCGGATTCGACGCCGCGCCGACCGCCCGCCGCCTGGGGGAGTTTCTGGCCGTTCAGAACACTTACCTCTCGACGTTTCAGACTTTGGGGGGGATCGGTCTGATACTCGGCACAGCCGGACTCGGGGCGGTGATGCTTCGCAACGTCTGGGAGCGTCGCGGCGAACTCGCCCTCATGCGGGCCGTGGGGTTTTCGCGGGGACGTCTATTGATACTGGTGTTAGTGGAGAACCTGGCCCTCGTTGCCCTCGGACTATTTGCAGCCGTCGTCTCGGCGGTCGTCGCCGTCGCACCGAATCTAGCCTCCGGCGCCGCCGTGATTCCGTGGCGTTCGGTGGCACTCACGTGTACCGGCGTGTTCGGAGTGACCATGCTCGCCGGACTCGTCGCCCTCCGCGCCGCGTTCGCAAAAAGCGTCCTCGCCGCGATCCGCCCGGAATAAGGGGGCGTTCTCCTACGCCGAAACGTCGATCTTCCGACCGCTCGAATCCTGCTCGGCGCCGGCAGCGTTGAACGACTCCACTCCCGTGGCCGTGAAGGTCATCGACGTTTGCTCAATGGAAATACTGGTCGTCGTCATGCTCAAGTACGCCTCGCGCCCGCCGCCTTGGGCGCCCAGGCCGTTGAGAGCCTCGCCCGCCGACTTACTTTGCCCCCCGCCCTGCAGCAACGTCACGAGGATCATCAAGGCAATGAGCAACTGAAGAGTCTTGTTGTTCTCCAGTCCTTGCCCGACGCCTTGCAAGAGTTCGGCGACCTGCGCGTTCACTTGAAGAACGGAAAGGGCCTCGCTGAGACCGGCAGCGCCAAGCGGCGCGGGCCCGATGGCCGAGGCGTCCGACGCGTTCCGTGTACCATCCGCGCCCCGAAGCGGCGTGAGATCCAACAACGGCTGGGTGGTCGAAACACCCAACGGAGAAACATGACCGATCATCTTTCACCTCCGTCCAAGGGGCCCAGGTGCGCGCGCGTCGAAGGCCCCTTGAACCCGAGCAACTCTCCGACCAAGCGCCAAGATGGCGTTCGGACAATCCGTAACCTATTGCAACGAATGGGGTTACGGCAAAATGGGGGACCGGGTAGAGTGTGCCGTTTCTTCCGTCCGGTCCGCGGCATGCAACCCCGTGAAGACCAGGCCGACTAGCGATGCGTTGACACCCCGAGTCGGAACTCTACGATGGCTCAGGGATTTTTGCCGGAACGGGCCGACGACGATCTTGCTTTGTGGCAACGGAGGGTCCGACGGCGATTTCGCTCTCGCGGGCAACACCAGGCGCCTGACGCCTTCCCAGAATCGTGACGCGCGAGCGACGTGCCACGCCGATCATGAGCGTTGAATTGTTGTCTCCTCCACACCCATCCGTCGGGCGGGTACGGCAAGCCCCAACGCCCGCCAAGATCAATCTTGCCTTGCACGTGCTCGACCTTCGCGGCGACGGATATCATAACATCCGTTCCCTGGCGATTGGGGTGGATCTCTGCGATGACGTTCGGGTGCAGGAGTCGCCCGCCAGGGGACTGTCTGTGGAATGCAACGTCGAGTCGCTGGTCCACGCGGGGAACTTGGCCGTGCGCGCGGCGCGCCGCTTAGCCGGCGCTTGCGGCGTCGATGCTGCAGCGCGAATCGTCCTCGAGAAACGGATTCCGGTGGGCGCGGGCTTGGGCGGGGGCAGCAGCGATGCGGCCGCCACCCTCCGCCTTTGCAACGACCTGTGGGAGACCGGGCTTAACGATTCACAGCTCGCCACCCTGGGCGGCGAGATTGGTTCGGATGTCCCTCTGTTTTTCTCCTTGCCTGCCGCGATAATGGAGGGGCGGGGGGAACGTACCCGGACCGTCGGTTTTTCCTGGTCCGGCTGGGTGCTCCTGGTTTTTCCGGGTTATCCGCTTTCCACCGCGGACGTGTATCGTCGCTGGCAACGTGGAGATGGCGGGCCGATGCAACCCGGTTTGATGGATCAACTGACCCAAGCGACGAGCGCCGATCAAATCAGCGGCCTGCTGCGCAACGATCTGGAACCCGCGATCTTCCGTGCATGCCCGCCGCTTGGGGAACTCATGCATTCTCTGAATCAGGCCGGACCAGGACTCATGCGCGTCAGTGGGTCCGGCTCGACGTTATTTCGTTTGTTCGACGATGAAGCCGCCGCGCGTTTCGCCGCAAGAAACATCCGCGATCGACACGATCAAGTTCGCACGCATGTTGCGGCCGCGCCGGTGGGATGGGAACCCGTGGTCTCTGTGTTCAACGAGGAGTCTTGAATGGTAATCTCCGACGTACGCGTGAAACTCATCGAGGACGCCAACGATCGCCTCAAGGCCGTGTGCAGCGTCACCTTCGACGGCGAGTTCGTGGTGCGGGACGTGAAAGTCGTGGACGGCACCCACGGATTGTTCGTGGCCATGCCCTCGCGGAAACTCTCCGTCCATTGCCCCCAGTGCCGTCAAAAAAACCACCTGCGGGCCAAGTTCTGCAACGAGTGCGGCGGCAAGCTGGCCGCCCACAAACCCTCCACCGACACGAACGGTCGTGTACGGTTGCACCGCGACATCGCCCACCCCATCAATCCTTCCTTCCGCGAGATGATGCAGACCCGTGTCATTCAGAGTTTCCAAACGGAGCTCGGCGCCGCCCAACAGCCCGGCTACAAGCCCGCCGAATTGGAAGAGGAAGAAGAGATCGCTCCCGAGACCGTCATCGAGGTCACCGAGGAAATGACCGAGTACGACGCTCTGATCGCCGGATTGGGCACGGGGGCCGGCGCTTCGCCGCGGCCCGCGCCCTCTCGAGGTCCCGCGCCGCGTCCCGCTCCACAACCGGCGCAGCATTCGGACACCCGCCGGACCGAGTCTCGACCTCCCCGTCCGCAGGGTCGGCCACCGGAGCCGCGCCGCGATCGCCCTGCCCCGCCGCCGCCGCGCCCGGCCCGCGAGTCATCCTTTACCGACGATTATCCGCTCGGTCCGCCGCCGACGTTCGACGATGTCCCGCCCCCCGCCCCGCCATACGTCGAAGCTCGCGAGGAGTCGCCGGCGCCGCCTCCCCAGCCCGCGGTCACCCGCGAGCCGCGTCGCACGGAAGCCCCGGCCGCTTCTCGACCGCCGACCCCGCAGCCCAAGAGCAACGAGGACGCGCCCTTCGGACAGGGGATCCTCTAGAACGCAATCGATCGGAGCCGCCCCAGCCCCCCCTTTACGCGAAGCGTCAAGGGTCCTGGGGCGGGATGGTGCGTTACGGCGTGCATCGCCCGCAGCGATCGCGGCAGGAACCGCTGCCGCAGACCGCAGTCGTAGGGCACATGCCCCCTGGGCACCCGAGAAGGGGATGGGCGTCTGTCTCACACGGCAGGCCGTCTCGCGTTCCGCCCACGCAAGAGCGGCAGTGCGTGTTGTTGATGCACGGCAGGCCGTCGTTATCGCCGCCGGAGCAGGTCCTTACGCACATGCCGCCGTTGCAGGGAGTCGGATTCGCACAAGCGGTTACGAGGCATGTCACCGTCGAGGGGCAGACGCACGGTCCGCTGAAGGGATAGGTGAAGCCCTTGAAGTTGTCCACCACGATGAGAATGTCGATGGCACTGATGTCCCCGTTGAGTTCCGGCAAGTTGGGCTGAACCTGGACGTCGACCTTCTTGGGCGCGGCGGGCAGATTCTTGAATTTGGTGACGATCTGGCTGACGTCCAGGCCGTCGGGCTGTGTAGTGGCGGACGGCGGATTGTAGGGCGAAGCCACGTCGCCCGCGCGACGGGTGGGAATCGCCACGGCGTTGGAGACGGCCGTGCAGGAGGCTTCGATCCCTTTGCACGCCGAACCGTAGACCATCACATCGTACAGCGAACTGGGCGTAACTTCGCCGCCGACGACGTGAACCAGTCCGTCCGCGTCCCACGCGCGGTAGTAGGGCGTACACTGCAATCTCGCGGCCACGAAGCTTCCGCGGCTGGGATTGTCCTGCGATTCCAGAAACGTTGCCGGCGGACCGACCCAACGCACACAGCCGTTTAATTCCCCCGCCGCCGTGCATGTCCCCATCTCAAAGGGCGAGAAGTCCGGGGGCGGGCAGCATGGGGCGTTGGGTGGATTCGGATTCTGCAATTCCGTCATCGCCACGTGAATCGCCGTCTGGCTCGCGGTTCCGGTCGCCGTCGCGGGCGGCGGAACGCTGAACGCGATCGCCCGCGACTTCTCTTCGCCGGGCACGGGAACGACGGGCTGAACCTCGAAAAGACAAATCGCCGAACACCCGTCCCCGTCGGTTTGATTCCCGTCGTCACATTGCTCGCCGGGGTCGGGGAGGCCGTTGCCGCATCCGGCGGGCGCGATCCGGAACGTAGCGAATCCTGTCAGCGGTTCCGGGACACCGTCGAGACCCAGCGTGCTGAATCCGTCGAGGGCGTGGTCGATGTCCAGGCGATATTCTCCCACGGCCATCGCCGTGGTATCGACGGTGACGCTCCCCAAGCCCAGGGAAACGCCCACGGACGCGGGGTGGTTGCCGCCGACGAAGACGCTTTGCGCATAGAAGCCCACGTCGTATTGCACGGGGGTTACCGACGAGAACGCGGCCAGCCAAGCGGGACCGTAAGCGAAGACAAGGTCCGTCGCGTCGTTGCTTCCCAGGATCACGTCGGCGCTGTTGAAACCCGGCAACGCGGTCACCGCGACGGAAACGTCGAATAGGACGCTCGTGCCGGCTTCGACCACGGTCGGCCCCGACGGCGTGAAGGCAGCCGTGGCGGCAACTGCCCGCGGGGCGACCGACAGAATCGTCGCCAACGCCGAAAAACTGATTAAGGAAAATGACGACCGCCTACGGGCCACGCCAAGCCCTCCGTTTCATCGAGCGCCGGTGAAGCGTTCGAGGAACAAAGTCCAATCCTCGAGGTCCACGTCGGCGTCATCGTCCATGTCGAATCGCATACATTGTGCCGCGGGAGCTTCCTCCGGCCCGGTCATGCACGGTCGCAACGCGCGGTAGTCGCCCAGGTCCACGTCGTTGTCGCACTCGGGGTCCGCCGCGTCACAGGCGATCGTGAACGATCCGCGGCCCGCGAGGTCCTCGTGTACACCGGCCAGGACCAACGAGCTGATGTCCGGCCCCACGTCGGCGTCAATCCGCACGTCGTACGTACCCTCGATCATGCCGACCGTTTGCACGGTCACCGTGCCCAGACTCAGCGATCGACCCACCGAAACCGAGTTGTTTCCGCCGACGAAAACGTCCTGTGCATAGAGGCCCAGATCGGTCGTCGCCGGCGTCACCCGATCAAACGCAATATCCCACGCCGCGTGGTACGCGAAGGACACGTCGCTGGCCGCATCGGACCCGATCACGATGTCCGCCGCGTCGAACCCTAGCATCGTCTGCACCGCCACGCTGACGGTGAAGACGACCGGTGTTCCCGGCGGAACGATGGTGTCGCCGACGGGCGTGAACGTGGCCGTAGCCCCCAGGGTTGCAACAACGACCGCCAGGAGACACGCGCGGATTCCTACGCCCGGCGAACAGTGAGCCGTTCGTTTCCCGCTTGCCGGACGCCGCGCCATGATCTCGTTGCGCCTCATCTTTCTTAGTGTCCACTCGGCTTGGCGACCGGAAACGACGGAATCCGCACGTTGGCAATGCTCACGTCGTCGTTAAGGATGGTGGCGTCGCCGTCGATGTCGCGGCGATCCTGATCCGGCGCCCCCAGGTTGGGGATGCCTGCGTTAATCGCCCCGGCGTCGAGGTTGAAGACGCCGTTGTCGCCGTTGGCGTCGCCGATCTGCACCACGAACTGGGCCTCGAACACGCCGCCTCCCGTCCATCCGCCGGTGCTGCGGATCGAATACCATTGACGGTGAACAAGGTTGGGCGGATCGACGTCGATGATCTTGAGGATTCGAGGATTCCCCTGCCCGTCGTTCTCCACCGTGAAACTGAACCCCGCCGACAAGTCGGACCCGAAGGTGCCGCCGGCGAGCATTTGCTGAATGAGAATCTGTCCACCGACCGGACCGCCGATGTTGGAAGCGAAGGTCAGCCGCACCGTGTTTCGATTCGAGCGCGGCAACGACTGCCCGGCTGCGGGGATCGACGACGCCAGGAACCCGCCCGCAGGGTTGAGGCTGAAAACCTCGATCACGTCGACCTCGCCCGTGCCGCTGCCGTCGACCACAAAGATGGCTTCCAAAACGCTGATCCCCAATCCCAATACCTCGTGTAGGTTGTCGAGGTCCAGGTAAACGATCGTACCCACGTTGCTGGCCCCTTCGAGGGTGTCGATGTCGGCGCCCTGCAACCCTCCCGTAAAGCTAAGGAACACAAGCTCGCCGGGAAGAATGGTCGAACCGGGCTCGACCTCCGCGACTTCCAGGATCAAACCGAAGTCGTCGGTGGCGCCGCTTTCCAGCGTGCTGTCGTCGCGGGTGTTGGTCTCAAAGATCGCAAGCTCGAATGTTCGTGCCGTGGTCGCGTTGCTTAACGGGCTGGGCGGGTCGCCGACCAGGCCGGTGGCGTCGGCGAAAAACAGCGGCTCGGTTGGCGTGAAGCTGCCGCCGTATGTCCGCGTGTCGGGAATGTTCAGGCGAACGGCGCGGATGGTCTGCGACCCGGCGTCGATGGCGTCGTCATAGGTCGTCGCCCCGCTCGCTGCCTCGGCCGATTGCACCACGGTTTGATAGAGGTTCAACCTGCCCGGGGGTCCGGGCCAGCTCAGAAACAATCCGGGATCGGGGAAGTCACGCACCAGCGACTGCATCAGCGGACCGTCGTTGAGGTTGGTGGCGGCGCTGACCAGCGTTCCCCCCAGTCCGCGAGTGTCAAGGACCGTGTCACCCAAGTGGGCGACGGCGTGCGTGCCCAGCGAAGTGGTGCGGAACTCATTGGCCGCAGCGCCGGCCGCTACGGGCTGGACGGCGAGAAACACCGTCGCCTGAAAGGGCTGCCCGGCGGCGTCGAGACCCCGCGTAGGGTTCAGGACCGTGGCGGTGACCGTGGTCATGCGCACCGGGTTGACCACCGCGGGTTGGCCGCCGACGCTGTTGGAGGCCGTGAGCGTCGCGGTGGTTGTTGCCGATGCGCCGTTCGCCGCCGCCGCCCCGCCCGTAATTCGCAGACCCGGAAAGCCGAACTCCTGCCCGGCGACGTTCATTGCCGCCGCCCCCGCGGCGAACGTGGCCGTTGCCGGATTGCTGGAGCCGCCCGCGGCCAGGGAGATGTTGATCGGGTAGTTTCCCCCGACGTTCGCCGCGAGCAGCCCCACTTCCGTCGTCGTCGCCGCCAGGACCTGGAACGTGGCATTCGCCCCCGACGCCGCCGAAAGCTCGGGCGCCGTGTTGGAGAGTACCGCCTGTCCGGGCGTGGCCCGGAACGGTCCGTCATTGTAGATCGCTCGATAGGCGCCGACGGCGTCCAGCACCGGATCATCGTCGCCGCTCGTTCCCGACTCCGTGGTCTTGGCGACATCGACGAAGCGCCGCGCGAACCCATTCGCGGTCACCGCGAGGACGGGATCGGTTGCAAATTCAGGAACTTGGGCCAGCAACCGGCTAAACGGACCGCCGAACGGGAGGACCTCGTCGAGGTCGATTCCCCCGCCGAACGGATACGGTTGTTGCAGCACGTCGAACACCGAGTCGTCGTTGGCCGCGAACCCGTCGAGCAGCGCCGACGTCAACAGCACCGTTCCCGTCGCCAGCGCGGGATCGGCGTTCGTTGTGGGCGGTACGTGATCCGGGTCCTCATCGTCAAACAACTGCACGTATCCGGCAGCGTCGCGATTAACCAGCAGATACGCTCCCGATCCGTTTTGGACGATCCCGCTGCCCGCCTCGAGCGGCATGTTCACCAACGATATTGCCGAGGGAACGGGGAAGTTGGTGGTCCCCGTGAATTGCGCTCCGTTCAGGGCGATGAAAGTGTACCCGCTGGTGGAAGTGACTCCGCCATTGACGAGAGCGACTCGCGTGCTCGGCGAGCCGGCCAGCCCCGTCGGGGGATCGCCCACGTAATCGACCCAACCGATCACCACCACGCCGCTCGAGGGGCGCGCGACGGCGCCCGCCGTCAGGCCGTTGCTGGGATCGAGATCGAACGTGGGCAGGTCGATGCGGTAGTTCACCAACGTGTATCCGGAACTGGTGATGTCCCCTTCGACTTCGTAGAATGCGAGTCGAAGCGCGTCCTTGTTGAGCGAGGGACGCAGACTCGCGGCAGGTGGTAGATAGAGTTCCAGGTACTCTTGGTGCGGATTCGCGGGATCACGTCCCACCGCGGCGTCGCTGCCCCCGTTGGGGTCCGTATAAACCTCCGTCACAACGGGGTGGTCCGGTATCTGCCCCATAACCGGGGCGAGAACCACGACGGATAGAAGAACCGCCCCCGCCGAACCTCGATACACCCGCATGTTCTTTCCCAATCTTGAGAATCGCGATGCCGGCGACCCGGTTCGCCTCCCACACCGCGCCGCGATGGCGGCGACCCCGTAAGCTCTCCCGATGGTCCCCGGCTCGCTTCTCTCTGCATACCATGCGTCCCCGCACGCAGAAAAGAATGATTAGAGTCTTCTAATTCCTTCTCCCCCGGCGGCGACGGCCGTTAGGCTCGGGAGGGCGGGCCGGATCGTGTGGGGCTCCGCCCTGTCCTACAATCGGGTGGAGGAGTGGTCGCTGGGCGCTGCACATCGCGGCAAGGCGACGCGGGTGATGTCCGATCACGCTGCACACAAGATTTTGGTCGTGGAGGACGACCCCGAGGTAGGCCGTTCGATTCAGGACGGACTGTCGGCCCGCGGTCACACCGTGGTCCGTGCCGCGACCCTCGCGGCCGCCAGGGAACTCCTCGACGTGTACACCTTCGACTTGGCCGTGCTCGATTGGACGCTGCCCGATGGAAGCGGTTTGGATCTCACCCTGCCGCTGCGGGCCACCTGCCGCGACCTTCCCATCCTCATCCTCACCGCCCGCAGCTCCGTCGCCGATCGAGTCACCGGTCTTCGCCGTGGGGCCGACGATTATCTCACCAAACCCTTCGCTATGGAAGAGTTGACCGCCCGCGTGGACGCCATCCTTCGTCGAGCGCGCTCCGCACGCACCCATGTGCTCAGTTACGCGGACCTGGAGTTGGATTTGCTCTCCCGCAACATGCAGCGTCAAGGTGTCCTGGCGACGCTCTCCGCACGGGAGGCGGAACTCCTCGCCTACCTGCTTCGGCATCCCGAGCAGCCGCTGTCCCGCGAGCGCCTTCTTCGCGAGGTCTGGCACGAGGAGGCCGACGACGACAGCAACGTACTCAACGTCTACGTCAACTACCTGCGAAACAAGACCGAGCAAGGCGCTCACCCCCGGCTCATCCACACCGTCCGCGGGACCGGCTACATGTTGTCGCGCAAGGAACCCGAAGAGCTGGAACACCGCGGCGGGGTTTGACTTCCTCTACGCCGTCTGCGGCGGCGTCCGAACCACCGGATCCGATTCCAGAACCAGAATCGCGCCCGGACCCACGGTTGCAGCAATGTCGCTCGTGGAAGTGAGCGATTCGCAGATCGGCAGATGAATCCGGAACGTCGTGCCGCGCTGCGGTTCGCTCTCGATGCGGATAAACCCCCCGGCGTTGCGGACGGCGGCATAGACGATGGCCATTCCCATTCCGCGCCCTCGATGCGAGGCGCGGGACTTGGTGGTGAAGAAGGGCTCGTAAACTCGCGCCTGAACTTCTCGGCTCATGCCGCACCCGGTGTCTGAGATCACTAGTACACCGAACCACTCATCCGCTCTACCTCCATCCGGGCGGCGAGTCGTGACGCGCTCGACTTTGACGGAGAGACGTCCGCCGTCGCTCATGGCCTCGCGGGCGTTGCGCACGAGGTTGAGGACGCTTTGCGTGAGCTGATCGCGATCCATTCGCACCGTCGCCGACTGTTCCAACTCCGTGAGCAGTTCGATGCCCTCCAGGAACGAGGGGTCGAGCGAGGAGAGGATGGTGCCGACCGCGTCGCGGAGGCAGAAGACTTGCGGTTGTCCGTGGGCGCTGCCGGCGAAGTTGAGGAGTCGTCGGGAGAGACCGGAGGCCTGCCAGCAAGTCCGGATCGCGGTGCGGACGCGCTCCGCCTGGGTTTCGTCGGAGAGCTCCCCTTCGAGCAGGGAGAGGTTGCCGATCACGCCCGCAAGGAGATTGTTGAAGTCATGGGCCAACCCGCCGGCCAGAGATCCGACGGCCTCCATGGTCTCCGCTTGGCGTAAGCGTTTTTGCAAGTCCGAACGGTCGCTGACGTCGCGCAGGACGATGGCTGCGTGCCTGGTCCCGCCGAACTCCACGCGATAGACGAGTAAATCGACGATGGACGCGGGTCGTCCCCCGGCGGCGGACGGAAGTTCGATGCCCATGGCTCGGTAGCGCCGACCCTCGAGGATGGCGGCGCGGAGCACGGCGTCCCAATCGCATCCGGTCTCTCGCCATTGCGGCCAGACGTCGAGCAGTCGGCGCCCGACGTGCTGGGAGGCCTCGAGCCCGAGCAGGCCGTCGTCACTGTCGTGGTATTCGGCGACGCTTCCGGACTCGTCGACCAGGACCACGGCGTCGCGGAGGTTTTGGAAGAGGAGGCGATGCTTGGTTTCGGAGGCAAGGAGTTCCCCCTGGGCGCGGGCTACGGAACCGGCCATTTCATTCATGGACTGACCCAGGGCGCCGAGTTCATCGTCGCCTGACACCGTCACTCGCGCGGTCAGGTCGCCGGCGCCGAAGCGCTCGGCGGCGCGTTGCAGCTCCTGGATGGGGCGTAAGAGCCAGCGGCGAAGGAGGATCATCCCGGCCACCACCAACGCCGCGGCCAGGGCGGCGACGGCCACGGTCATGGCGACGACTCGGCGGGAGCCGGTCGCCAAGGCGCGAGACGAGGAACTCAGGCGGTGATCGAGCCGGCTGCGCAGCTCGACGAGCCGTGATTCCAGCTCCGGAAGGAGTTGGCTTTCGATGGGGTTGGCGAGAAGGGTCCGGGCGTCGGCGGAGCGACCGTCATCGATCGCGACCAGGCAGCGGTCACATTCCTCATGGAACTGATCGCTCAACTGAATGAGCCTCGACCAAGGCGCCTCCTGCGACTCCTCGGTTGCAAGATCCGTTGACTGGCGCAAGAGAGTCTGGAACTCGTCGCGGGCCGAAAAGTAGGGTCGGACCGAGGCCTGGGCGTCGTCGGCGAGAATCCGCAGAAGTAGCGTTTGTTGGCGGAGAGTCACCGCGAGACGATCGGCCTGAGAGGAGCGACCAACGGCGTCCTCGAAATCGCGGACGGCGCGGTCCAGATACCACTGCGTTCCGTAGATGGTGCCCGCGGCGGTCGCCACGGCGAAGGCCCCAAACGCCGCCAGGAGAGCGATGAGCTTTCGCCGAAGGCTCCCACGGAGGCGAGGGACGCCCATCAGCGCGTCTCCGCCTGATACGACCAGCTCCAGCGTTCGTCTTGAGGGTGCTCGCTGGAGAGGACGTGACCGCCGACGAAGCCGACGTTGATCTTCCCGCCGTGGCGGGTGGATTGCACCCAGTAGCGTCCCAGCCCGTAGGGACCGTCCGCGCCCTTTGCCGGTGGGGCGAGATAGAAGGGGTCCACGCCTCGCCCGACCAGGGCCTCGCCGTCCACGTCCATCGCCAAGGGAACCGAAGGATGCTCGAAGATGCGTGTCGAGACGTAGGTGGAGGCGGTGGGAGCGAGAATGTGTTTTCCGCGGAAATCGACGACGGGGCGGTGCAGGCGCATGTTGAGTGCCAAGGATACGTCACTGACGGGGCCGAGGGCTTCGCGGCCGCAGGGGTATCCCTTCCTGCGGGTGAGCTTGGCGGCGCCGCCCGGGCAGAGCATGGAGTGGCCGTCGGCGGAAAGGACGGCGCTCTTGGCGTCCCCCTGGTCCCAGAACTCGTCGAGGCCGTAGAGCATGTCCTGGAAGTCGTTGATGCGGAAACGTCCCGGTCCCAGGCGTTCGCTGTCGCCTCGCCCCAGCGGATGGGTCCCGTCGCCGAAGGCCTGGAAGTCGCCCACCACGGTATGGATGTTGGCGGCGCAGATCAGACGTTTGGCACTGCCGCGAACGGCGCTCAGCGCCGGGAGAAGAACGGAAATCAGTACGGTGAGGATGGCGATGACGACGAGCAGTTCGATCAGGGTGAAGGCGGGCGCGCCGCCGCGAGGCCGTGCTACGGATGGCCCGGACCGTCGAGACGCAACTCGAACAACCGCAGGTCGTGGAGATCGACCTGACCATCGAGGTTCAGGTCCGAAGCCGCGCAGTGCGGGGCGCTTAACGTTTCGAGTTGAAAACATTCTTGCAGCCGAGCAAAGTCCTCAAGGTCGACATCGTCGTCGTCGTCGCCGTCGCCGTCGGCCTGGCCTGCGAGAAGGTCCAGACCATCCACGAATCCGTCGTGGTTCACGTCGAAGACGCTGAAATCCTCGGCGAACCCGACGATCACGGCCACGCCGTCGAGGGTCCCGTCCGAAGCGTCATGGGCCTCGATGAAGTCCTCAATTTGCCGGACGTCGTCCTCGTCGGCTTCGTCGTTGCCATCGACGTCGCCGCGCACCACGTTGGGGTACGCGTCGGACCAGACGAAGTATACCCCGCCGGCCTGCGGTTCGGAATAGCTGGAACCCAGCAAGACGGTGATCTCCCAACTCTCAGGTCCGAGAAACTCGGTGGGTTCCTGGTCCGCCCATTCGTTGATGATGACCTCGTCGGGATCGCCCGAGGGGAACTTATCCAGATACTGTGCGCTGAAGTTGAGGTCATACAACGCCTCGTGTACCGAGGCCTGGTTGGAGGGGTCGAAATCAATCGGTTCCGGCGGTTCGCCGCGCATCAGCGCCGCACCCCCCTGCGTGAGAGGAAATACTAAAGAGATCGTCGTTTCGTCCAATGACAGATCGTGATGAAACTGGATCGTAACCGAGGGCATGTATTCGCCGGGCAAGTTGCCGCCGCTGACGAAACTGAAGGCCTCGTAACCGTGGGCGCGGTGAAAGAACGCCGCGGTGATCCGCCACTGCTCGCCGGGCTCGAAGACGCGATCGGCGTCGCCGGATGCGACGACGACGTCAGCGGGTCCGAACTCACCGCCAAGCAATGCGAGATGGAATTCTTCACCGCTGCGATCGACGAGGGGCGAGGTGGCGATGTTTCCGTCGAAGGCCTCGGCGTCCAAGGCCGCCCGTCCGCGCAGGTGCTCCTCGGAGACGTTGCCGCCGAAGCGAACGATGTTTCCGAGATAACGATACTGCGGCGCGGCCAGTTCGCCGCCCGTATCCTCGTCGCGGTCCATGTCGAACTCGACGAAGCCGTACACGGGGTGGGGACCGTAGGCGAAAGGCTGGAAACGAAACGGATCCACGTCGCCGGGCGGATTGACCAACCCGTCGATGCGCAGATCGAAGCGAAGGAACTGAGCGTCGGAAGCGTCGTCCTCGAAAACCCCGCCAAAGAGGTCGTCGCGCGGATTGTCCGGGGTCCATGCGCCGATACGGGCTTCGATGAGGTCCGGCAATCGGTGCGCGAGCGGATCGAAGGGTGCGGAAGCTCCGGGATCGGTCGGTCGAGGCACGGCGTCACCGAGTTCGTCCTCCAAGCGGCGAACGGGTTCGTCGTCGCCGGCGGGAGTGGGGCCGGCCGTTGCGGCGACGACGGCGACGGTGAATCCCACGGCGCAGGCCAACCCGATCCGCGAATGTCTTCGGATGACCCTCGCGGAGGGCGCGCGAGCCGAGTTTCGTTTCCCATTCTTCAAACGTACAGCCCAGTTGGTCGAGGCGGTTGCGTCCGAAGCACGCCTGTCTTGCGGCTCCGTGAACGCCGATCACCCCACCCTCCTCATTATTGCGCTGTTTTGGGGCGAAGTGCAGGGCAATAAGAACATTCTGATTTCGGTATTCCAAGTCCGGGCCGGGGCGGTCTAATGGGTAAAGAGGCGTGGACAGCCGCGAAGAGCCCTATTGTTTATGGAACCCTGAGCGGTTCACGCGTTTGTATTGCCCAGGAGGGTGTCGCCATCGTCACAAAACCGGGTCAAGGAGTTCGGGGTCGCGGTGGCGCCTGCACGGCAGGAGGCGCTGGCGAGCCGGTTTCGTGCGAACCATTGCCCCCGCCGCGTGAAGGGGAGGCGGCGACGATCCGCGTGCTGGCCTATTGCCACGACGGGGTAGGACTGGGTCACTTGCGGCGTACGTTGAACATCTGTCAACGCCTGAGCGCCGACTTTCCGTCGTCCACCTTCCTGGTGGCGACCGGTAATCCGTACGTTTCGTTGTTTGATCATCTCCCGAGCGTGGATTACCTGAAACTACCCGCACTGCGGAAGATCAGCAACGAATGCTATGTTCCTAAATATCTGAGTCTGGATAACGGACAGCTTCTGCGTTGCCGACAGGCGTTGCTGTTGGAGACGGCCAGGCACTTCGATCCCACGGTGGTGTTGGTGGACAAGGCGCCGGCGGGGGTGTGCGGGGAACTCGCCCCTACCTTAAAATGGTTGCGGCAGCATCGACCCCAGACGCGGATCGTCTTCGGCATGCGGGACATCGAGGACGAGTCCGAGGCGACGTGCGATCAGTGGTCGCGGCTGGGCGTGCCCAAGATGCTGGAGGACTACTACGACGAGGTGTGGGTCTACGGCATGCGCGAGGTGTTCGACGTCACCCGCGAGTATCGGCTGTCGGATCGGGTCCGCGAGAAGCTCTGTTTCACGGGATACGTGGCGCGGAGCGAGTGTCCGCACGACGAATGCACGGCGACGGCGAAGCGACAGGTGCTTGTCACCGTGGGCGGAGGCACGGACGGGACGGCGGTTCTCGAGGGGTATTTGGCGATGGCGGCCCAGCGCGCTTGGGGGAAGGGCGTGGGCTCGGTCATCGTCGCCGGTCCGGACCTTCCTCCGCAAAGCGCCGCCCGACTTCGCCACCGGGCCGCGGCGCTGCCCGGCGTCGAGTGGGTGAGCTTCATTCCCTGCTTGCAGTGTCTCATACGGGCAAGCGAATTGGTCGTATGCATGGGAGGATACAACACGCTTTGCGAGGTGGTATCCGCCGGTCGCCCGGCCTTGGTCATTCCGCGGACCCATCCTCGTCTGGAACAAGACATCCGCGCTCGATTGTGGGAAAAACGCGGACTGGTTCGGGTTCTCGAGGCCGCGGAACTGACGCCGCAACGGTTGGGCGAGGAGGTGATGCGGGTTCTGACTACGCCTCCGCCCGCGGCGACCGAGCCCATCGACCTTCGCGGATTGGACCGGGTGTGCGAACGGTTCGGCACGCTGCTGAAGGGAGGCGCCGGGCGTGCGGTTGCTCTACCTTTGTAGCGATTTCGGCGTCGATCCGCGGGGCGTGAAGGGTGCGTCGATCCATCTGCGGTCGATCACGCGGGCGCTTTGCGAGCTCGGACATGAGGTGGCGATGTTGTCGCCCAAGGGGGATGCGGGGGCGGATCACCCGGCGCGGGCGCTGCACGCGCACGGCGCGGGTCCGGCGGCGGAGGTCGGTCGGCGGCTGAAGGACTGGTTGTCGCGGCATGAATTGCACGACGGGGCGGCTCGGGAGCTGCGCCCGTTGATCTACAACACATGGGCGTGCGAGCCGGCGCTGACGGCGCTGCGTGAGCGGCCGGTCGAGGCGATCGTGGAGCGGCTTTCCCTGTTCGGTCACGTGGGGGTGGACTTGAGCGATGCCCTCGATGTTCCCTTGATCGTGGAGATGAATGCCCCGTTGGCGGCCGAAGCGGAGGCCTACCGGGCGCTTCAGTTGCGAGATCTCGCGCGGGAGATCGAGCGGCGCGTCTTGCACCGCGCGGAGGCGATCGCCGTGGTTTCCGAGGCGCTGGCTACGCGACTTGTTGCGCTCGGAATTCCGTCGGAAAAGGTGCATGTCGTTCCCAACGGTGCGGAGTTCGGTAATTTCCTGGATGTTCCCCAACGCGCATTGTGTCGTAAACGGTTTGATCTCGATGGGGCTTTCGTGGTCGGTTTTGTGGGGAGTTTCAAGCCCTGGCACGGTGCGGAGACCCTGTTGCGCGCCTTTGTCCAGCTATGTCGAGAGGATCCGAAGGCACGGCTTCTCATGGTCGGTGACGGTCCGGGGGCGCTGGGGCTGCAGCAGCTGGCGATGAAATTGGAGTTGGCGGATCGCGTCGTCTTCACCGGCGCTTTGCCCCATGAGGAGATTCCGGGCGTGCTTCGGGCGATGGACGTGGCCGTGGCGCCTTTCGCGGATGTTCCCGGTTTTTATTTCTCTCCCATCAAGTTGTTCGAGTACATGGCTGCGGGGGTGTGCGTGGTCGCGTCCAGGCTGGGGCAGATCGCTGAGATCGTCGAGGATGGCGTGAATGGACTGTTGTGCGAACCGGACGATTCGGAGAGTCTGTTGGGGAAACTTCGTCAGGCGAGGGAATCGGAGGAGCTCCGAAGCCGCTTAGGGGCGGCAGCGGCTGGGACGATCCGAGATCGCTACACCTGGTCGCACACGGCCCGCCGATTGTCGGAGGTGATCGAGCGGGCGGTGGCGCGGCGGCGAGCGGGGAGCCGTGCGGAGGCGGTGGGGACGGCAACGGTATGAGCGCGCTGGAGCCCGTGTCCATGGTGGAGGAACCTGCGCGGCGGGACGCGGAGCGAAGGCCGCTGCGGATCGGATATCTTCTGCGCATGTACCCGAGGTTCAGCCAGACGTTTATCGCCAATGAGATCGCGGAGTTGGAGCGGCAGGGGGCCGAGGTCCATATCCTCTCCCTACGCAAACCGACCGACGGGGTTTTTCACGAGGCGGTCTGCCGCGTGCGGGCTCGGGCCGAATACCTGCATGAGACGCATCACGGGCAATGGAAGTCGGTTTTGCGATCGCATTGGCGCCACCTTCGCCGCGATCGGGCGGCCTATCTGCGGGCGGTGCGAACGTTGCGCTCCGACCGCTCGGCCGAGTGGCACGATCTCGCGCAGGCGATGCAAGTGTTGCAATGGGCCAAGAAGAAAAAACTGGATCACGTACACGTACACTTTGGGACCAGCGAGGCAACGGTGGCGCTGATGGCCGACGTGCTGGGCGGGTTGCCCTACAGTTTGACCCTCCACGCCTTCGACATCTTTCGCGACAACGTCAATCGACCGCTCTTGGCGCAGAAGATCAACCACTCACGATTCACCGTTACGGTCAGCGAGTTCAATCGCCGGTTCCTGACGGAGCAACTGCCGGGAGTGGATTCGCGGCGGATCCGGTTGAACTACAACGGAATCGCGTTGGACCGTTTCGGAGGGGAGCGGAGGACGAACGGCGAGCCGATGGTGTTCGGCCTCGGACGTCTCATCGAGAAGAAGGGATTCTCTCATCTGATCTCCGCCGTCGCACGGTTGAATCAAAATGGGAACAGGGTTTGGTGCCGGATCGGCGGCACCGGACCCGACGGCGTTCGACTGCAACAGCAGATTCACGCGGGCAATCTGGAATCGCAAGTCGAGCTGGTCGGTTCGTTGAGCGAGGCGCAAGTCCGCGATTGGCTGAGTCGGGCGACCTGTTTTGTGCTGCCGTGCGTCCGGGCCAAGGACGGTAATCTCGACGCCTTGCCGACGGTGCTGCTCGAGGCGCAGGCCGCGGGGTGTCCCGTCATCACCACGCGACTGAGCGGAAACCCGGAGATCGTCGAAGACCGGGTCAGCGGTCTGCTCGTGGAGCCGGAGGATGACGTAGGCTTGGCGGATGCGATCCGCAGGGTGACGGTCGACGCGGAATTGGCCCGCGCCCTGGCCGAGGGCGGACGAAAGCGGGCCGCGGAACGGTTCGATATCCGCAGGAACGTGGCCGTGATGCACGAATGGTTCGCGGAGGCTTCCGGCTGCGCGAATAGGAACGGACGTGTTCCCGGCACGCAGCCGGTGGTTGGCGTGGAAAGCAACATAGGACAGAACACTTGATGATTCCCCGTTGGCGAATCAAGACCCGTCGCGGCAAGCTCGACGTCGCCCAGACGCGAACGATGTGGCGGCGTTTTGGGCGCTACACGCGGCGCGAGGTCGGCACGTTGTCGGGGGCCTTCGCCGCGGCGGTGGGCGTGGTCGCCATGCAATTGGCCGCACCCTGGCCCATCAAAGTGATTTTCGATCACGTCCTTTCCAATCAAATGGGCGACTCGTGGATGGCGGGCCTTCTCCAGCGCGTCTCCTCGAATACGCTTTCCGTTCTCACGTGGGTTTGTTTGGCGGTCCTGGCGATCGCCGTTCTGGATTCCATCTTTGCCTACGTCCGCGACGTGATGCTGGCGAAATGCGGTCAGCGCGTGGTGGGGCGTCTTCGACACGATCTGTTCAAGCACTTGCAACGTCTGGCCCCGCGCGACTTCGACCAACATCACACCGGGGCCCTGCTCATGCGTCTGACCGGGGACATCCAAATGCTCCGTCAGATGCTGGTGGGGGCCGTGGTCTCGATGGGCGAGAACGTCTTGTTGATTCTGGCCATGGTGGCGGCGATGGTCTGGTTCGATCCGGTACTGGCGCTGCTGGGCGTGGCTACGGTTCCGCTGACGGTGTGGGCCACCTGGCGCATCTCCCGGCAAATCACCCGAGCCACCAACAAGCAGCGGGAGCAAGAGAGCGAGATCGCGTCGATCGCCACGGACGTTCTGGGGGCGATGGCCCTCGTGCAGGCGTTCAACCGCGAACCGACGGAACAGAAACGCTTCGCCCGACAAAACCGCAGCTCGATCCGCGCGGGAGTCAAGACCACGCGGCTGGAGTCGAAGCTGTACCGCGTTGTGTCGCTGGCGTCGGCGGTGGGCCTTTGTGCGATTCTCTATGTCGGCGTTCGACATGTTCTTTCCGGCCGCATGACGGCGGGGGACCTGCTGGTTTTTCTGTCCTATTTGCGAGCGGTGAACAAACCGATGCGCAACATCGCCAAGCTCGCTGGACAGCTCGCCAAGGCCACGGCCTGCGGGCAGCGGGTCGCGGAACTTCTGGCCGTCACTCCCTCCATTGCGGATCGCCCCGGGGCGCGGACCCTGGAAAAGGTCCGCGGGGCCGTGGAGTTCGACAAGGTCGGCTTCGAGTATGAGCCGGGCGTGCGGGCGCTTACGGAGGTTTCCTTCTCCATCGCCCCAGGCGAGCGCGTCGCCCTGGTGGGGCACACGGGGGCTGGGAAAAGCACGATCATCAAGCTCCTGCTTCGTTTCTGCGATCCGGCCGACGGATGCGTTCGCGTCGACGGTTTTGATTTGCGGGATGTGGCGTTGGGTTCGCTGCGCAGTCGGATCGGATGGGTCCACCAGGATACCGTTCTTTTCGGGATGACCGTGGCCGAGAACATCGCCTTAGGCGATGGGACCGCGGACGGTGAGCGAATTCGAGCGGCGGCCCGCGCCGTGCAGGCGGACGAATTTATCGAAGCCCTGCCCCAGGGTTACGACACGGTCCTCAAACAAGGGGCTTCGGACCTGTCGGGCGGTCAGCGACAGCGTCTGGCACTCGCGCGGGCGCTGTTGCGGCAACCGGCCATCCTGCTCCTCGATGAACCCGCCACCGGTCTGGACGCGCGGACCCGCCGCGTCGTCGAGCAGTCGTGGATGTCGCCCGCCAACCCCGCGACCACCATCGTCATCTGCCACGGTTTGAACGACATGGAACGCTTCGATCGGATCGTGGTTCTTTCCGGCGGGCGGATCGTGGATCAAGGAACGCACCGCGAGTTGCTGTCCCGGGGCAGTGCGATCTACGGCGGGCTCCTGAACGAGGGGGAACACCGGCCCGCCCTTCGCGTGCGGGGGATATCGTGATGCTGGGCGGCGAGTTGGACATCCCCGCGGACGCGGTGCTCCGCGATGTTCTCGCCGCCCTGGAGCCTCAAAGCGTTCTGGCGGCGCTAAGGGACAACCTTGCGGAATCGGCGGCGGAGTCCGGTGGCGAATTCCGGACCATCGTGCGCTTGGACACCGTGTATCATCCCGGTCGCTACGTCCGCATGAGTTTCGCGCTCTTGTCCGATCCCCAAACGCCGAGCGACCGCGTTTGGCCTGAGGGGAAGTTGATCTATCTCCATGCTCCGGTGCGGCGTCCGATGTCGCGGCGGGGCGAAATCCTTCGTCTGGGAAATCATGAGTTCGAGTTGTATCGCTTTCCCAATGATCGTCGCCTGCGGGGACTGCGGAAGTTCGCGTCGGCCACGCTGGCCCCGATGATCTGGCAGCGCTGGGTGGACCGAGATGGTCATTCGGGTCCTCTGAATCCGGAAACGCTCCAACGGAGGTTCATCCGTTACGCGCCGGAGTACAAGTGGATCATTCGGTTGCGCGCCGAGTTCCAGGACGGTGACGCGGGCGAAATTGTGAAGCGCCGGATCGCCGTTCGATGCGCCTCGCCCTCGTCATGCAGTCGACTCGCCCGTCGCCACGCGGCGACTGGGGAAGCGCTGGCCCGGCAAGGGACTGCAGTTCGAGTCCCGGCGGTGGTGGGTCTGGACGCCCCTCGAGGACTCCTCGCGGTGGAGTGGGATCGTGGCGAAGCGTTACTGGATCGCCTTAAGGAATCTGACGGCAGCGCATCGCTGGACGAGTTCGTTTCGGCGCTGCGATGCCTCCATTCCGCTGCGGTGGAAGGTCTTCCGAAGCTCACCGCCGAACGGCTTGCCGCGGCCTCGGCGAGCGCCATCGACGAACTTTCGCTTGCCTGCGGAGACCTGGCGGGCGATCTGCAACCGCTCGGCGAGGAATTGGCCCGTCAGCTTCAAGGGATCGATGCACCCGCCGAGGTCACCTTGCACAACGATCTGCACCTGCGGCAAGTGCATGCCAAGCGCGGGCGGACGGTGTTTCTCGATTTGGAGCGCATGGCGCGGGGCGATCCGCTCGTGGACGTGGCCAACTTCGCGGTTCAGTTGATGATGCTTCCCCATCGAACGGAAATGGAGGTCGGTCGCGCCGACGCCGATCGTTGGACGGCAAGGTTTCTTTCCACCTGGTCCGCATCGACGGGGACGTCCCTCGACCCGCGGCGGTTCCACCCGTACTCGGCGTTTGCGCTGCTGAAATTCGGACACGGCATGATGCGACACCTTCGACCGGGGTGGCGGAAGACGGTTCGGACATGCGTACAGTTGGCGGATCGTCAGTTGTCCGCGAGTCAGTCCAAGGCGACCGTGCCATGATCCAGGCCGAGCAGACAGAGCGTACGCCGCCGGCGAGCGCGGAGT
Source organism: uncultured Phycisphaera sp. (assembly GCA_964646605.1). Classification (GTDB taxonomy): domain Bacteria; phylum Planctomycetota; class Phycisphaerae; order UBA1845; family UBA1845; genus SBAX01. Next base: position 99,206 of record CAZYEX010000063.1, read on the forward strand.
TCTTGGACCTGGAGCGCGTTCAGGTGGTTCTGCGCGAACGGGCGGGCATCGAGTGGCCCGCGGGCGTGTTGCCCGAGCAGGTTCGCATCGAGCGAGTTTGGCCCGTGAAGGACCGCGGACTCGCCTGCGAATGGTCGTTCCGATGGGGGAAGAGCGGACGATCCTCGCTGTTCGCAACCCCCGCGCACTCGAGCGCGCCTTCGCCGCTTGCGGAGGCTCGACAACCGTTCGTGTCCTCGGGCATTCTTCAAGGAATCCGCATCGCGATGCCGGAACTCGGCGTGATTTTGCACTCGCCGGATCAAGATGCGGCGCTTCCGCGGCTTCCTGACTGTTTGGACGGGTCGGCGATGGGCGATCGTCTAGTGCCGTTCCAGCCCGGCGGGGCGCAACTCCCACGTGGTGGGTACGTTGCCAATCTGCTTTCGTATCGGGCGGGTCGGCGGGCCACGTTCCTTTATCGTCCGACGACGAAGGAGGGCGAACCGTTGGCAGCGAAGACCTTCCGCGACGACCGAGGTGAAAGGCTTCTGGCACTTCACGCCAAGCTCGCAGACGCCCTTGCCCGACGGTCCGGAGGGCGAATCCGCGTGCCGGCGCCGATGGGATATCTTCCCGACCTTCGGCTGGCCGTGTTTTCCTGGTGTGGGCAGGGGCGAAGGTTGCCGAGGGCCCGCCCGTCGTCCCCGGATTTGCAGGCGGCGATGGGCATGCTCGCCGTCTTGCATGGAACCACCCTGGAAGACGCACCGCTCTTTGGCGCGGATGACGAACTCCGCATTCTCGAACGGTGGCGAGCGGCGCTGGCCCACTGTGGGGTGGGCGCGACGATCCCCGATGCGCTTCTGGACGCGCTCCGCGCCGCCGTCGTGGCGCCGCATACTCCGCCGACCGTCGTGCATCGGGATTTCTATGGTCGACAGTTCCTCTTGCATGACCGAGACGGGACGCTCGTCGATCTAGACACGCTCGCCCAAGGCGACCCGGCGATTGATGTGGGGAATTTTCTCGCTCACCTTTGGCTGGAGTCGAGGCCGCGTTCGACGGGGAACGGAGTGGCACGATTTGAGTCCGACGCACGCCGGGCGATACGGGGCTACGTCGAAGAAGGGGGGAGAGTGGAGGCCGAGTCCCTGCGTTGGTATTGGGCGTCGGCGTTAGTTCGGCTGGGGGCGGTTCATGCTCTTCGCACGTCGACCCGTGCGGCCGTCCCCGCGTTGTGGGGATTGGCGGCGCGGCTCCTGGGCGGATCGAGTCCGGTGAAGGCCGACCCCGAACGGATTCTAAGCGAGGCCGGTCGATGACCCTCAGCAAACCGCATCGACGTCGGACGCACGCGGCCTTCACCTTGATCGAGTTGCTGGTCGTGATCGCCATCCTGGGGATGCTCATCGGTCTGATGTTGCCGTCGCTGACCCGCGCTCGGCAACAGGCCAAGGAGACCCAGTGCCTCAGTAGCCTGCGCTCGCTATACATTTCGTTTGCAACCTATCTGCACGACCATGACCGGTTTCCGGCCCTCAACAACGAGGAGGATGACGGGGCCTGGCAGTACAACTATGTGATCTACGACGGACGCGATTACGAACAGAACTTCGGACCGCTGATCGCCGACGGCGCTACCCTCGATGATATTCAGGCGTTGTACTGTCCGCTGCAAGTCGATCCATACCATCTGCCGGGAACGTCCTTCAACCCCTGGCCGGTGATACCCACCCAGGACACCCGTGCGGCTTGGGCGCGGCGCTATCACCTGACCGGGAAGAGTTTGGCGGAGATCAAGACCACCATCGCCCTCGCCTCCGACTTGATCCACGTTCCCGAGGTCATTCGTTCGGCCCACAAGACGGGCGTCAACGCGGTGTACTCCGACGGACACGCCCGTTGGGTGCGCGATTCGGGCAAACTGACCAAGAACGACCTGGCGTCGCCGTTCGATCGGCTCAACAACGAGACCATCAAGGAGCTTTGGAAAATCATGGACGAGGCCAAGTGATCGCCGCCGTTGCCCAGACTCTTCGCTCCAACCGCCGGTTGGCGATCGGAACAGCCGCGGTTTTGACCATCGCCCTCGCCGCAACCGTCGTCGCCCTGCTCCCGCGATCGAACGCGCGTAGCGTTCCCGCATCGCCCGAGGCCGTTCGCGGCGGCGAGGTCGAGCACGTCCGCAGCGGGCACAAGATCATCCTCGACGATGGAGAGGAAGTCCTGTACGCGGGCATTCGCGCGCCCTACGAAGACGAACCCTTGTTCGACGAGGCCAAGGCCCGCAACACCGAACTCGTCGGCGGCAAGACGGTCCGGCTGCGGTATGACGAGTCGGCGAAGGACAAGAAAGAGCGTTTCGTGGCCTACGTGTTCGCCGACGGGGCATTGGTCAATGAGCAGCTCGTACGCGAAGGCTTGGCCTATGCCCATCTGACCACGGATCATCGGCGGTTCGAGAAGGAACTGCTCGCGGCGCAGGCCGAAGCGCGAAAGCACCGTCAAGGTCTTTGGAACCTTCCCGCCCCGGCCAAGGAAACGCAGTATCCCGCGGACCCCAAGTACGGCAACTTCCACCGGCCGACCTGCGCGGAGGTTCCCAAGATCAAACCCGAACGCTTGCAAGTCTTCGCCGCCCGGAACAAGGCCCTCGACGCCGGTTTCGCCCCGTGTCACCACTGCCGACCGTGAAGCAATCGGTGTATGGCGCCTCGATGAGCCGACCTGCGGACTACTCCCCCTCAATCGACAATCGGCAATCGACAATCGACAATCCCGAGATCCCCCTCGCCCCGTTCACACCCTTTAACCCTTGAACCCTTCAACCTTCCGCCCCGCCTTGCCACACCAGACGCCACCCCCGGAAAGCGTCCGCCCCCACACACAACTTCCCCCCTTACGAAGGGGTTCAATCGGCAATCCGATTTGACCCCCAACCCCGCCCGGAGGGCGTACGAGGGTTGCCAGGGAACTTCGAGTCCCTGGAATCCGTCCCCACCCATTTTCCCCCTTGCCCCCCCGGTTTCGGCTTTTCGGCGTTTCGACGTTTCGGCGTTTTTCCTCTTGCCCTGCGCCCGCCCCTCCGCTACACTCCCCCTTCGCCCCCTCGCGGCCAGGGTTTAGGAGCAACCGATGCGTACCTCATCCCGACGTGCCACTGTTGTGTCAACAGTGCTCCTTCTCGTGTTCACTGCGTCCTACGTTCAGGGCCAGACCGCCCACAATGTAGCGTCACCCCTCGTGGGTGACGTGTCCGCCCAAATCGCCCCGGTGGTCAGCAACGCCCAGGCCGCGCAGGGCGGCGGCGGCGCGCGGGGATCGATGTGACGGAGCGACGCGATACCCCAATCGTCCTGTCGGTTCACGCGGAGGATAGGCTCGCGCAGCGAGGGGCGACCGCCGAGGAAGTGACCGGAGCGGTCCGCGAGGGAGATTGGCAACCGGCCAAGCGGGGTAAGCAGCACGCCGTAAAACGATAGGACTTTGGGGGTCGATCGCCCGTGAACGGGCTGCCCTACCGATACAAGACGGTGGATGTCGTGTTTGTCGACGAACCGGAGCGTATCTTTGTGGTGACCGTCAAGGTGTATTACTCGAACTAAGGAGGTCGATCCGATGAAAATCAGCTATGACGCCCAGGCCGATGCCCTGTACATCGAGTTGCGCCCATTAGCGCCGGGGACGGCCGAGTGTCGGCAATTGAACGACGACCTCACCGCCGATTACGGCCCCGACGGTCGGCTCGCGGGCATCGAGATTCTCGACGCCTCCGTCGTCCTGGGCAACGAGCTACAACGCATGGTCCTGGAAGTCTCCCCGGTCCTGACGGCCAAGTGCGCGTGAACAGGGGGATGGCTGTCAGCAATCGAAATCCGAACCCAGAGCGCAAGCGACGGGTCTATCCGGACGTCAAGCGCCAGCGACCGGACCCTCTACCCCGCCCGAAGGGCGTACGAGGGTTGCCAGGGACTTCGAGTCTTGCTGTTACCCACATCTCTTGACGCGCGGTGGATGGTTGGTTGAGCTAGAGGGGCTGGCGTATAGGGCAAGGATGCCCGGGGTCGGCTTTTACGGAGGTACGGGATGCCATGGATGGCGCATGGGCGTTGGCGGAT
>CAZYEX010000064.1:0-1528 GCA_964646605.1 uncultured Phycisphaera sp.
TCACGGCGCCTTGAGTTCGGCTAGAAGACGCTTGAATTCCGGGCTATTGGCGAGCAGCGTTCGACCCATGTCGATCAGGGCGTCCACGTCGCCGGACGACAGGAACAAACTCGTGGGCATGGAGAGGAACCGCCGGCGAACTATGGGGTCGGCGATTTCGTGCAGGCTGACCTCAACGAAGTAAGTTTGGACCTTGAGCGCAGCGGGCGGTTCGGGCGGCGCGGCGTCGGCGCATTTCCGTCGGATCGAATCTCGGCACCGGTCATCCATTACGCGGAGTTGCTGGGGATCCTCATAGAGCAGGTAGCGCAGCACCTCGGTCATGGATTCGCCGTAATTGTACATGCTCGTCGTACCGGCCTTGTTGGCCATCTGCAGCAGACCCGGAGCGCTGGGCAGGTGTTCGATGGGTTCGGGCGCGTGGGTGTTGGCGTCGACGATGATAACGACGAGGTTCTTGATCTTTCCGGCATTGATCATGTCGCGGATGCGGCCGGAACGGAGTTCGTCGATGACGTGGGTGACGCCGAGGTTGCCCGACAGTGCGCCGTCGAGGAGATAGATGTACTGGTGGTTCCCGGCGTCAAGGATGAGCGGCGGTTGTTCTCCGGCGGTCTTGACTTGGGGGGTAAGGCTGGAAGCCCATTTGTATCGCCGCTCATGTGGAGCCGCGGGGTTGGGATCGGTTAGCGCGGCGTGAATGGCGGAGTCGGCGGCTGGGCCCGGATAATACTTTAGGCGCAGCGGGCTGAAAAGAACCGGAACGGCGGATGACCCGGCGACGGCGTGCCCGACGGGAAGCGTAGCGAGATCGGAGCCGAGAAGGTCGAAGTCGTCCTGGGTGAACTCGAAGCGCTTGCCGAGTGCCATGTTCGTGGCATTGATGACCAGATAGGGGCGGTCCCCCCGGTCGAGGAGGTCGCGGTAGGTTCGGTGGTCGAAGACGGCCTTGTCGTAGTATTCAGCGGCGAGGTCCATTCGATCGAGCATGACGTAGGGGAGCAACAGCAAGTTGGCGGGGCTGAGGAACATGAAGATCAGGCGGTTTTGGATGTTTTTCTTGAGGAACCCTCGCTCGAAACTTCCGTCGAAGACCGCGTCACGGTTCAGGCCGTAGGACATCGCCGTGAACGAGCCGCCCGAGACCGATGAAATGACATCGACCTCGTCGAGCAGTCTACGCTCGGGACGATCCTGGGAGGCTGGAATTCGCGTATCGCGCAGGGCTTGGAGGACGCCGAAGGAAAGGGCCGCGGCGCGCGTTCCGCCGCCGGAAAAGCAAAGACACACGAACACCTCGTCGGTGTTGCCGGGTCCGGGGTGGAGGACGTCGAATCGATAACCGGCCTGGAGATCTCGCTCGGCGAGCGGGCCGTTCTTGACGACGGGGCTCAAGCAGCCGCCGGCAAGCGAACTCAACCCCGCCACGACCGCGACGGTGATGCCTTCGTTTCTGTTGCGAACTCCGTTTCGATGCGATGACACCGGCTGCGGGCTCCGTGTTTCTTGGGTCATTCGGCGGCGGCGT
>CAZYEX010000065.1:0-8871 GCA_964646605.1 uncultured Phycisphaera sp.
TGATGGGATGCCAACAGCTCTGGATGCTCGAGGCCTGTCTCAACGAATCACAGGCGGATGAAACAATGGACCGTCAGAAAAAAGTAGGATAACCTGACCCGAGCCGCCGCCGACCTTCAACTATGGATGGGACATCCTCCAATTCCAGTATTCCTGCCGAGGTTGGCTCCTCTCCACGCAATCGCATGTTGGTCAGGCTCCGTTCTATCCATTTGATGTATTTGCGATTGATGTTGAAGCGATGAGGATTCACAATATCGTGGAATACCAGGATTAACAGGAAAAAGAGGACCTTGTAATCTTCTAACGTGCCGATGGTTGATGCACCATGCGCGAGTGGATTCCGCATCATTTCATTGACATGGGATATTTCTTCTTCGGGTGGATAATCGATAGTACGCCCAATTCGCGACCGGGGATCGCGTAAAGCGCCCTCAAACAAATGGAAGAAGTTGGTCGGTCCGCTGTTGTTGTGGAAGGTTCCAGTCCATTTTGGGCACGGCTTGCCGTCCTCGATACACCCATCGTTTAGCAGTGACTTTCTGACCATCGCTTCGATGAGTGTACTGACCTTCAGGGCTCCCGCATCTATCCGGTGGCTCAGGATGTCAATAAGTGCGGCCTTGATTTCATCATGGCGTTCGGAAAACTCATTGGTACCGATGTCCTCGTTCTTCGCGTACAGCAAATAGACGAAATAGGTCATGATCAGTCGAACATCTTGAGTAATGCGAATGCTTTCCAAATGCGAGAAAGCGTCGTTTTCCGTCAAGTCGATGATCCAGCGGCCGCGTCGAAAGCTGTGGCTATCCATGCAGTTGTGCGCCTCCTCGGTGCCCAATTTACGCCAAGGTGTCCGTCAAAGCAATGTCTGTGGCGGCTTGCCTAAAAAGCGGGCTCAAGCAAGTCAACCGAGGGCGCTGATTCGACGCGGGCGGGTCTTCCCGTCCGACTCCGGCGCTTGGCCGCAGAGGTAAGGCGAGCGCCCAAGGCGTCGGGGCATAGTTCAAAACCGTTGGGCCAGGCGAGGGCTCCGTTTTCCAGGAAGCACATGGAGAACATGCCCCCCTTGAGGATGTCGGCCGCGAGGCCCTTGGGACGCTCGAACAGGTGGCGTAGAGAGACGACGCCGCCCGCCCCGTCGCTGAAGCCCAGCGAAACGGAAAACGACTCGTCGTCCACGTCAAGAATCCGCCGGATCTTGTTCCCGAATTTTCTCATGACTCCTGACTACTCCAGCGGGCGAACGCGCGGCGGAAAGAGTAAGAGAAAAGAGGACAATCAGCTACCAGGGACTCGAAGTCCCTGGCAACCGTCGTGCGCCCTCCGGGCGAAAAGCCCTGCACGCCGTTTTGAATGCCCGATGCCTCGCCGCCCTCTAATCGGCAATCGCCCGTTTCGGCGTTGCCGCCCCCTCCCTTCGTGGCTTCGTGGCTGTAACGGTCAATCGCCAATGGTCTGCGCCCCGTGACATCCCGCCGACCGGTCGTTACACTCCCCGCGGTGCAGATTGACTATTTCGGAGCGTGAGGACCTATGACCAATCCATCGGAACAAGACTGGCGATTCGCAACCCGGGCCATCCACGTCGGCCAGGAACCCGACCCCTTGACCGGGGCGACGGTCCCGCCGATCCACGCCACCAGCACCTACACCCAAGTCTCGCCCGGAAAGCACAAAGGGTATGAATATTCGCGCTCCTCGAACCCGACGCGCGTCGGGCTTGAGCGGGCGCTGGCCTCGCTCGAAGGCGGGGCGGCGTGCGCCTGTTTCGCCTCCGGGTCGGCGGCGACGGCTTGCGTCTTCGCCACGCTTTCCCCGGGCGACAAAGTCCTGGCCTACGCCGACGTCTACGGCGGCACCTTCCGATTGCTCAAGCGCGTCTTCGAGGGCTTCGGGCTCGTCCCCGTGTTCACCGACGACCCGTCGCCGCAGTCCTTCGCCAAGCTCGTGGACGCCAAGACGAAGCTGGTGTGGATCGAGTCGCCCACCAATCCCCTTTTGCGTTGCCTGGACATTGCGGCCATCGCCAAAGTCGCCCACGACGCGGGAGCGAGGTTCGCCGTGGACAATACCTTCGCCACCCCGGCTTTGCAGTTGCCCATCCAGTTCGGCGCCGACTACGTCGTGCATAGCACCACGAAGTACATCGGCGGCCACTCCGACGTGATCGGCGGGGCCGTGATCGTCAAGGACGCCCCCCTCATGGAGCGAATCGCGTTTCTGCAAAACGCCATGGGCGGCGTTCCCGGCCCGTTCGATTGCTACTTGCAGCACCGAGGGATCAAAACCCTGGCCATTCGCATGGAACGGCACAGTGTCAACGCCTTAGCACTTGCCAAGCATCTGCAGGGCCATCCCAAACTCGCCAACGTCGTCTATCCGTTCCTAGAGGACCACCCCGACCACGCCCTGGCCAAGAAGCAAATGTCCGGCGGCGGCGGAATCGTCACCATCGTTTTCAGAGCCGCGGGCGCGAGCCCGCGGACAGGGTCCTCGTCCGACCCCGCCCGCGACGCCGCCCTTCGCTTCTGCGAATCCGTCAAGGTCTTCTCCTGCGCCGAATCCCTGGGCGGGGTCGAATCCCTGGTCTGCCATCCGGCCATCATGACCCACGCCTCCATCCCCAAGGAAATCCGCGAAGCCCGCGGCGTCACCGACGGCCTCGTCCGACTCTCCGTGGGCATCGAAGATCTCGCCGACCTCCTCGCCGACGTGGATCAAGCCCTGGCCAAGGCGTAGTCCATCAGGACGTCGGCCGGCGCGCCGAGTCGAAACTATCGGACCGCTCCCACGGGATTATCGGAACTGAGGTGTTGGGGCAGGTCAGCCCGTCAGTGCCGGCACAATGACAAGGCAAACGACGGATTCGCCGTTCGGTTCTTGACCTCTCAGTCCGGCTTGAACCGTGTCGGAACCGTGACAGCGTCGCGCAACACAAAACGACATAAACGGACCCTAGCCCACGGGAACTGCGTCGGATTCCTCGCCGACGGGAGCGTCGGACGTTGACACACTCCTCCGGTATGGGATAAGCTCCTTGTTCTTCGAAGCCCACGTTTGGGCGCGCACCTTCCGCGTGGAGGGGCAGATGAGAGGGGTTTTTCTGTAGGAGGAGCATTACACCATGACTACCAACGCTACACAACGACGATGTCCGCGCCCGGGAGTTCCACGGCGCGGCGGATGGTACGCCGCGCGACGGGCGTTCGCCGCGGTGATGACGTTCGGCCTTTTCGCCGGCCCGGCAGCGGTCCACGCCGGCACGGGCGAGCACGGCATCGGCGCCACCAAGGGTTGCGCCGCCCGTTGCGTCGGCGAGACGACCGATTGCACCGCAACCGCCACCTTCCTCGACCAGTTCGAGGACGCCATCGTCATCAAGGACGCCTGGGACGAAGTCAGTACCGGTGAGGGTCTGCTTCGAGTGCCCGCTAGCGGCAACCTGCCCATCATCCAGGTGATCGGTAACGCGATGTGTACCGACGACGGCGGGTCCTGCAACTCCGCCACGGGCGCCAACTGCGTCTTCCCCTGCACCATCGGTCCCTCCGGCAGCAGCGTCGGCGGACTTCCCGCGCTGAGCGGAGCGGGTCGAATTCGCGTCGCCCAGCGGACCTACGAGATTCAAGACAACGACCCGGCCAACCTCGCCGACGTCGTCCGCTTCACCTGGGAAGACCTCTGCAACAGCGGTGAGTTCAACTGCCCGCAGCAGGACCTCACCACCCCCGCCGGGTCGAACACCGTCGTGCGGCGTTGCAATGACGGCAACGGGTGCACCGAGGATATTTGTACCGCCGGCGTGTGCAGCTTCGACGCCGATTGTACCTCCGTCGACGACTGCGACGACGACAACGAGTGTACCACGGATGTATGCACTCCCGACGGCTGCTGCGAAAACACCCAGATCATCTGCGACGATCAGGATTCCTGCACCCGCGATTCTTGCAACACGGACACCGGGTGCGTTTATGCTCCGATCGTCTGCAATGACGACAACGCATGTACCCGCGACGCCTGCGTCGGAGGGATTTGCGTCTACACGACGATCACCTGCGACGACCAGGATTCGTGTACGACCGACGCCTGCGTCGGCGGAGACTGCGTGTACACCCCCATCACCTGCAACGACCAGGACGCCTGCACTACCGATGTTTGCGAGGGCGGAGTTTGCCGCTACACCCCGATGGACTGCAACGATCGGGACGCCTGCACCGCCGACACCTGCAAGACCGGCGTCTGTGAACACGTCCGCAGAACGTGCAACGACAATGACACATGCACGAGCGATGCGTGCGACACGTCGTCCGGCAATTGCGTCTATACGCCCATCGAGCCGCCTCCGCCGGAGTGTGCGGGCGGCGACGGTTGCACCCCGGGCTTCTGGAAGCAGCCGCATCACCTGCGCTATTGGGCGATCTACGAGCCGAGCGACATCTATGACGATGTCTTCGGCGTCGACGCCTTCGGCGACCTCACCCTTTTGGGCGCCTTGCAGCAAGGCGGCGGCGGGAAGATCGCCCTGGGTCGCCATTCCGTGGCCGCTCTCCTGAACGCCACCAGCCGCGACGTGGACTATGCCTTCACCGTCGAGGCGATCATCGCCATGGTGCAGGAAGCCTACGCAACCGGTGACTTCGAAGGCGCCAAGAACCGCCTCGCAACGGAAAACGAGCGCGGCTGTACGGTCGTCAAGTCCAACGACGGACGCGACGACACCACCACCGGTTCCAAGCTTAACCGTGGACCGCGATAGGCGATCCACTGCGGGCTGGCCCCGCTCATAGTCTGGCATACGAAGGGGGCGACGGATCGCCCCCTTTTCCTTTGAGGGTTGCCCAGATCTTGATGCGCAGCGTCAAGGATCGACAATGCCCACCATGCTCGACGCCTGTCCCAAGTGTGGGTATTCGCTGACCGGCCTGCCGGTCGAGCACAACTGCCCCGAATGCGGACTGCACTATGATGCTCAGAGCGCTGTGTACCGCCACCCCAATCCCAAGGCCGTGTTCGTGGGATTGTGCGGCGGCCTGGGATGGGTCGGGATGTTCGTTCAGTTCCCAACCATGTACCGATCGGTCCCGCCCTGGGGTCGCGCACTCATTATTCTGGCGTCGATCGGTTTTGTCGTCGCTACCATGTGGATGGTCCGTCAACTGTACCGCATCTACCGATCCGGGCCGTTGATCGCCGTTCTGCCGGGCGGGCTCTTCGAGCGTTCCCACAAGGTTGCCGAGAAAACGGTGGAATGGAGCGATATTTCGCGGGCCTCGGTAAACCCCGATCGGCGAACCGCCTTGCTGTTCATTCGTAGTTCGAAGACCGTGGTTTCGACCGGCCGCTTCTTTCGTAGCCCGACGGAAGTGGAGCGGTTCGTGGCTCAGGTCAACGCGCGAATTGCCGCGGCCCAAGGCGATGCCGCGAAAAAAAACGCCCCTACGTGAGTGGATAGATGGTCATCCCCGTGGCGAGTTTGGGGTGAAAGTAGGTGCTCTTTGGGGGCATCAAGCCCCGGGATTCCGCGACGGCGCGGAGTTGTGCCATCGTTGTGGCATTGACCAGCAAGGCTGTGCCCGATTCTGTTCGCGCCGCGCTCAGGGCGTCCTCGCGGGACTTGACGTAATGGACCGCGGCTGGTTTGCCCTGCGCCTTGGCGAGCAGCTCGTCGAGCAAATAGCGGTGCAGATAGGCAGAATCCAGCTTGTGCCACGCGGGGCATTCCTGCGGAGCCAGCGCCGCGAGGATTTCCCGGCGCGTGAACCGCACCGCGGCCTGCCGCCCCGTGGCCCCCTCGTGGAGGACCAGATCGATCGCCGCGCCGCCAATCGCCGGGGCGACGCCATCGCCCCACGCGGAAAGCAGGGCGTCAAGCCCGATCCCGCAAAGAACGCGGTAGTACGGAAGAATGACACAACCCGGATCGTCCATGCTCGCCAGCACGAACATTACGTAATTGGCCGGGTGATCCGCGGGAAGGGACCCGCCGTGTTGCTCCGCCAACCCCTCGCGGTACGTCAGCGCCGTACCGTAGCGATGATGTCCGTCGGCGATGTAGATGCGCCGGTCGGCCATCAGTGCCGTCACGCGCGACACCGCCGCGGCATCGGTGACCATCCAAAGCCGGCTCTCGACCCCGTCCACGACCCCGCGAGCGGTCGGCGGCGACGATGCTGCGCCCGCGAAAACAGAAGCGACCTTGTCGCCGGCGTCCGCAAACAACCCGAAGATCGGCGAGAGGTTGCACCGCGTCGCCTTCATCAACGCCAGCCGGTCCTCCTTGGGCCCGCCGAACGTCTGCTCGTGGGGGAGAATGACTCCCGCGGAAAACTCTTGCAGCCCCACCCGTGCGATGAACATCCGTCGGGTCACGGACTTTCCCCCCAGCTCGAATTGTTGGTGATAGACGTAGAACGCCGGTTGCGGGTCGCGCCGCAAGGTGGCGTCATCCAACCACCCCGCAAGGCGCGTGGCCGATTGCTCATAGACCCCGGCTGGACCCTTGGACTTGCAGGGCAGGTGCGGCAGATCGACGGCGACGATATTGCGGTCGCTGCCGCGCAGGAGCCGATCCTTGTCCGACTGGTCCAGCACGTCGTACGGCGGGGCCAGAACGGCCGACAAATCCCCGCCCAGACGCGAGGCCTCGTAGCGAATGGCACAAAATGGCGCGACCTCGAGCATTGGGGAACTCCCCTGTCCGGCGTAGAATCACGACCGATCGTACGGTACGGTCCGTTGTCGGTGTTGGCAAAGAGCGGCACAGCCTTCCGCGTGGGCCCGACCAGTTTCCGCGATTCCCCGGGCTCAGGTGGACGATAAACCAGGGGGCCGGTCGGTTGGCGCCGAAGGGTCCTTCGAGGAGTCGGTCATGGCGTCGGTGGTTGTACTTTGCGGTGGGGGGATCAAGAGTGCGGTGGCCGCGGCGCGGTCGGCGCGGGAGTCTGAGGTGGTCCTCTTGCACCTCAACTACGGGCAGACTTCGGCGTCGCGCGAAATCCTGGCCCTGGAAGCGCTCGTCCCCATTCTGCGCGGGGCGAAAATCCTTCGGCTGGGGCTGCCCCATATCACGCAGTTGCGATCCGGCGCTGCGGATCCGTCGGGCGCGACTCCCTCGGCGGCTTCGCGCGGAGTGGTCGGTACGCCCGTGGTGACCAGCACCACGTCGCCCGCTGTACTTCGCGGATTGATGCCCGTGATGTTGACCGTCGGAGTGCAAAGCGCTCTGCGAGTCGGCGCCCAACGTGTCGTCATCGGCCTGACCCGCGCCGACGAAGGTGCCCATCTGGGACTGCCCGACGCCGCGGGCGGAGTCGACGTGCGCCGCGAGTTCCTCCACGCCTGCGACATCATGATCGAGACCTGGCTGCGGCCCAAGTTCAACGTACACATCGAATCCCCGTGGATCGACTTGGACTACGCCGAAGTCATCAAACTCGGTCAGCGCTTCCAGATTCCCTTCGACAAGACGTGGACGTGTGAGCGTTCCGGCCCGCATTCCTGCGGGCAGTGCGACCCCTGCCGCACGCGAAGCCGCGCCTTCGCCGAGGCCGGACTGATGGACCCCGCGTCCGTCCCGAACCCTGCGGCGACGGCCGTCGGTGCGCTGCGATAGCGGTGCGTCTCTCCGCCCGGGCGGCAATTACGAGTTACGAATTACGAATTACAACGAGGACCAATTCCGGCGCGGCGGCGTTGATCGGCGGATGCAGTCCGAATTATGTGCAGCTTCGCAACGAGGGTCAAATTGCGATGCTCAACGGGGAGTACGGCCCGGCGCGGAACTTGCTCCTCAACGCCGAGGACAAGGCCCATCGCCGCGTCGAGACGCTCCACGACCTCGGCGTGTGCAGCGTGATGGTGGCCAAACAGAACTTCAACGAGCGGAATCACGCGGCGGCTTTCCGTGAGCTGGACAATGCCGTGGCGTATTATCAAAGGGCGATCGACGAGTATCCGGGGCACCAGGCCTCGTTGGAGGATCTCAACATCGCGCAGGAGCTGAAGGGGCAGTTCGAGGAGGCGTTGAAAACCGCCCAGTGGGCGGCGGAGTTCGTCGGCCCGTCCGCCAAACAGCAAATCTTCCTCGCCGAGGAATATGAACAACGCGGTGACTTGGACGCCGCGCTGCTGCGCTATCGGCAGGGGGTCACGATGGAGCCGAACAACGCCAAGGCGCACATCGCCATCGCCCAGTTCTTGATGCGCCACGACCACGACAACGCCGCGTTCCATCACCTGGTGGAGGCCAACCGTATCGATCCGAAAAACGCCTGGGTAAACGAGCAGCTTGCCGCTCACTCATCGCCTTCGCCCGCCCCGGCTCGCGTGGCCGCCAAGAGCGACCGCGGACGGTAGCGTAGGTCGGTCGTCGGGTTGCCCAGCCGTAGGGTCCGCTTCGCGGACCGTTTCGTGACGACACGATCGTCGATGCGTGGTGCCACGACGTGGCACGATGAAAAGGAGTTGGTCCGCACAGCGGACCCTACCCGGGCTACGCCGCTACACGGCGGCGCATGGCCACCAGCGTCCCGGCCGTGAGCGTCAAAAGCGCGAGGACGACCAGGCCCCAGTCGGAAACGGTGGGAATCTGCCCGTTGGGACAGGCCACGGCGTCGGTCGCACAGTCCGAGTCCACGCAGTCCGTCGCCGCGTCGCAGTCGTTGTCAAGGCTGTCAGCGCAGCTTGAACCCGCGACTTCGTGGCTCGGCGGCGCGCCGCAGTCCTGCGGGGTAACTCTTCAGCCGTCTGCAATTCTCGGCCATCGAGAATGTTAAAATAGGGGATTTGCGCCATCGTTCGAAGCGCGGTATGTCAGCGGCGTGACACGGAGTTCGCTGGCCGATTCGATGGACCTGCTTCTGGCAGCGG
>CAZYEX010000066.1:0-4213 GCA_964646605.1 uncultured Phycisphaera sp.
CAGGATCGGGGCTCGCGCCAACCGCCTGGCTCCATAGAACTTGCGGATGGACTCCCACCACTCCCCGTACGCCTCCGTGGCCACGAAGAACCGAATCCTGTCATTTGAGACTGTGCAAGATCCCCAGGCGTAACGCACCTCAAACCCGAAGTGCGTCACTAGGGAAACCGGAACGGCGACCTTTCTAGCAGATGCGACTGGCTCTCCGCAAGCTTCAGATAGTCATTCACCACGTCGAGCTCGTCGCGATTCGGCATCGACGAAACAGACGGCGACGAGTAGGACGGGTCGATCGTCGGCTTCGTCGCGTCGAAGGCGCTCATTTCAAGGCCCAGAAACCCTTTGTTTTCGCATCATGGTTTCATGGTTCACTACACGAAGTCCCTTATTTCGAGCGATGAGCTTTCGTTGGCGCACCAAGCCGCGGCATCACGGAGAGAGCAGCGACCACCACGAGCGCGACGAGTGTGGCGAGGAGGCCCGTTCCGGCAAGCATGGTCGCAACGTCCCAATCGCCCCATCGTTGCAAAGTGGGCTCCTGTCCGTAAAAGAACCGGACGACTCGTAAGGGCAGATAGAGCAATCCATCAGCGAGGCTGCTGACCAAGCCAAGAACCGTGGTTCGTCCGTAAGCCTCGATGAGGAGTCCGATCAGTAGATAGCAGGCTGTGATGAGGCTACCGACACCTTGCGCAAAAACCCACCGCCAGACGATGCGGAGGCGGCCGCTTCGTGCCCAGTCCAAAAACCCCGCTAGCGATCCGTACAGGACTCCGGCAACCAACGCCAGAAGTAGGCTTGCCCCGACTTCCCGCCACAACTGACTCATCGCGAGTTCCTTTGCTTCGAGAATTGGCAGAGATGGTACAGCGAGCAGGCCCGGCGCTAGCGTTAGATCGATAGCTTGGATCAGCTTACCTGGCACGTAGGTCCATGCGAGGTACGGAACCGCGAGGCAGGCGACCAGCCCAGTGAGTGAGGGCCATGCCCACGCAATCCCAGTCAGCATCCAGGCCCACCCGACTACGGCAAGCGACAGGCCGATCGCGACGCGATACGAGCGATTTCTAAGCTCGGTCGCCAGGAGCTTAGTGACTCTCACGCGCTCTCCCGTACAGGCGCTCAGCGGATCGAGCTGCCGGACTTCCAACGCCGTACTGCTGCTTGGCCTTTTGTACGTACCACGCACGGGCTGTATTCTCCGCAGCGAGCCCCTCTGGATTTGTGCCGATCTCATTCGGAGGTGCGAACATTGGTCGCCCCCTCTGTTTGTCTCCGGCGATCCCGAGGCCATGCCCAAACTCATGTTGCGTGATCGAGTCAAATGTCTGGGTGACTCCGCCGATCACCTTGCCCACATCGTTTGGATTGATGGTGATGCGGGAATTGCCACCTCCTGTGGCGTTCGTCTCAGAAGTCGAACCAAAGCCAAACTCCATCGTCTTGCTGGAGCCGATTGCGTCCCCGATCAATGCTGCGGTTGGGCTGCTTCCCCCAAACGCGGCCTCATCACCTTGGATGGCCACTTGGTAGCTGGTACTGCCATCTTCGTTTGTGACCTCCTCGATTGACAGCTGCGAGGCGGCTTCATCGTCGTGGAGCGAATTCTTGATGACGCTCAGCTCCTTTTGCCTTTCATCATCTGTCTTGCCTGTGAGCTGGACAACCTCACCGGTTGGATCGAAGAGAAGAATGGGGTTGTTCCAGGCATACGAGTACCGATTCCAGCTCTGGGGAAGTTGCGGGTTCGCACTCGATAGAAGCGGGTCCACGCTGACGAACCTCCCCACGCCCGCCTCGTAGTACCTCGCTAACATGTAATCCAGCCCGGTCTCGCCATCGCGCTCGTGACCAGTGTATTCGTGCGTGTTGTGGCTGAGTTGCGGGGTGATCTCTTCGCCGAAAGGGAAGTAGTCGTGAACGGATACGAGTGCGCCATAGACGTCCGTGATCGCGCGCACCGTACCGAGGTGATCCGTGTGCAGTTCAAGGGGCACCCACGCCGGTTCGGGTTCCGTGCCGAGGCGAAGCATCGCCGCTGTGGCAAGTTCCGACGGACGAGGCGTGTCGCGTCGCTCGTCTTTCTCGACCGTGCCTAGGCCGTCAGGACTCGGCCGGTCCGTGTTCCAGCATGCGAGTGACTCACCCGGAGGATGATCGATGAACGAGGCGATCGCTTCGCTCGAATCATCCTTACCCAATACCCTTGTGTAGCCGGAGCCATCACTGGTCCCGCATTTCCAGAAGACCAGATTCGACCGCGGCGACTCCCCTCCAGTCGCGTTGCGCGCGGTGACGTAATACGCCTCGAGATAGCCCGTCGCGCACCGGGGCGCCCCAGCCCCAGTGGGATCGTAGAAGGGGCAAAAGACGTCAGGCCAATACGAACCGGCAGGAGGGGTGAGGGTTGTATCCGAGCCCGTCTCAACGTAGGACGTTTGACCGCTGACGAACTGCGTGTCGTAGAAGTACCAATGGATGCTGTCAATGATGAACCGATAAACGTAATACTGCGTGGACGCCGTGGCCCCCGGCGGCGCGTCCCATTGGAGCTGGATGCTGCAAGAGGTCCCCGTCGAAGAATACGTCGAGGCGCGGAGGCCCTTGGGCGGGTCCGGAGTTGTAGGACACGTCGCCGTCGAAATGGTCGATGCCACTACTGGTGCCGATTCGTTGCCGGCGTCATCCACAGCAATTACGCGATAGCGCAAACAGTCGGGATGTCCGGACCAAGAGTAGTTTCCGTCGCGGTCCAACGCGACGCCCTGCGCAACATAGTGACGCTCCCACCATGCGACAGGATGCTCAGTCAATCGCCGCCATGGACCGTCCGGAGAGCCGGCTGTCTCCACGTGGAAGCCGAGAAGATCGCTGGGTGGCGCGCTCACCGCCCATGAAATCAGTGCGAACTCCGTCGCCCGATGTATGGAACCCGGCACGTCCTTCACCGCGAGGATCTGGGCGACCGCCGTCGGCTCTGGTGGGGGACCAGCGGGATCGGCTGTGCCGCGCGGTATGGTGTTGATCCCGCCGGCGTCGGTCAGGAAATGACTGATCGGCATTGCGTTTTGGCTGGGGAACTCTACAAGGTTTTCCGCCGCTGTTACGTGCTCATCATCAGGTTCGGCACCGGTGTCATAGGGGATGAGATCCGCTTTCACGATCTTGTCGATCGGGCCTTCGACCCGATTGGGCCCGACAGGGCGCACGGCGTAGTCGAAACATCCTTCCAATCCGCCGGTGCTGGAGTCGTGGAAATAACGTTGTCCCGGGGATATCGGGGTAGTGTTCAAACGTATCCAGACGGGCTCACAAGCAAAGTGTTCCATCGAATCGTCAAGCCCGCATTCGTTGTAGAAGTTGCAGATCCGGTACACGTTGTAACCCACGAGTGCAGGCTCGGTGACCCGTGACCACTTGACGGTTGCGAATCGGCTTGCCCGGTTGTCGGACGTGAACGAGTGCCTGCCGTCGGTTACGATCACATTGCGGACAGAAACGTTCGAATCATACGGACTGTCCGGATGGTCCAGGGCGCCTGAAGCACCACTAGTCGCGGGAGTCGCCGCGGATTCGTCCCCGGCAGCGTTCAGCGCGACCACGTAATAGATATAGTTGCCCTTCGTCACAGTGGTGTCGTTGTACGTGTTCGCCGCAGCGAGTGTTGTCCCGACGAGTGTGTAGTGAGTCTCGCCAGGGGCCTCGCGGTAGATGCGATACCTGCCGAGTGGATCGCTGTTGGGCGACCACGTGACTTTGACCTGGATGACGTCGTTGTCCTCGTCTGTGACATTGGCGCAGTTGCGACAGGCCCCACCGGTATTGCGCCCATTGGTGCTGTTTACTCCATTGGTGAGGACCTCGAACCCCGCCGACATGCCCGTCGGAGCCGCGACGGTCGAACGTCGCGGGCGAACTTGCACTTGATCGGACGCGGTGGACTCATTCCCCGAAGTATCGATGGCAACGACGCTGTAGTAGTTGATGGTGCCCTGCGTGGCTACGGTGTCGGTACGGCTGTAGCTTTCTTGTGTCGTCGCAGGCAAGTCCGCACCGACGGGACTGCCCAGCGCGCCTGCGGTCGTGCTGACGTAAACGCGATACCAGTTCACATCGAGATCGACGCCGCGCTTCCAGGTGACGATGGCGGTCCCCACCCCCCGATCGGGTTCCGCGAAGACGTCGGTGATCTTGCCAGGAGGGACCGTGTCAC
>CAZYEX010000067.1:0-6036 GCA_964646605.1 uncultured Phycisphaera sp.
CAGCGCTAACGTGCGCGCGTAGATCCCGTCGGCGTACGGGACCCACTCGAAGGTCGACTGGATGTGGAAGGCGTCTCCGGTGGCCCAGTCGGCCTTGGCCTCCCAAGTGTGGCCCAGGAGCGATTCGAGGACCTTCAGGCGCTCCGAGGGTTTCGGCGCCTCTTCGGTAGTGCGTGGGCGCGGCGCGGGGGGCCCCTTGGAACGGAAGTGGTCCCACTCGTTCATCGGCTTGAGGCCTTCCGGGCCGGTCGCCTCCAACAGTATGTCATGGTACTTGTCGGGACCGTCGAATGCCCAGCGCAGACCCATCTTGCGGCGACGGCCGGTCTGGTAGAGGTCGAAGACACCTTCCGCAGTTTCCCCCTCGAACGTGATCGTACCTTCGCTCACGCCTCGACCAATGCCGGGAATGTCGGGATCCAGGCTCAGCAGACAGACCTGCTTGCGACCCGGGTGCCAGTAGAAGACCTGCAACTCGCGCCACGGTTCGGGGACCACGCTCGACCCCGACCCATCGGTCATCACTCGCACCGAGTGCCGGCCCGGGCCCCAGTGCCAGGTGTCGAACATGCTCGTCCCGCGCAGAGCCGTCTGCCGCCACTCGCCGCCTACCATGCGCGCGAAGCTCGCCATTGGGTTAGCGACCTCAGCGGACTCGGGCTTCTGCGCCGGCATTCGCCAAGGCCCGTCCCGGGTCACATTGACAAGAGACTTCCCATCGAAGCGAAACAAGCCGCCGGAGCAGCCGAACCAAAGCGTCCCGCCCTTGTCTTCAAACATGCTCTGCACATGGGTGCGGGTCAGACCACTGGACTGTCCATACGCAGTGAACGACTTTCCGTCGTAGCGGCACGCACCGGCGCCAAGCGTGGAGAACCACATATCGCCCGCCTTGTCCTCCAGCACCCCGAAGACACGATCGCCGCTCAGCCCCTCCTTCGTCGTGAAGTGCTCGAACGAGGTTCCATCGAAGCGGCTCACGCCGGCGCCATCGGTGCCCAGCCAGATGCGTCCACGGCGATCCGCGTAGATGCACCGCACGTTATCACCGGCCAGACCGTTTTTGGTCGTGTAGGTTGTGAACGACTTGCCGTCGTACTTACGCGCTCCTTCACCGTCCGTGCCGAACCAGATGTTGCCTTCCTGGTCCTCAACCATGCTCCAGACCACGTTCGGGTTGAAGCGGGAGACGGGGTTCTCGACTTCGGCACGGGGGATCGAAAACGGGACGAATGACGTGCCGTCGAAACGACAGACTCCAGCCTGCGTGCCGACCCAGATGACTCCGTCCCGGTCCCGCATCATGCTCCAGACCTCGTTGTCGCAGAGGCCGATTGCCACGTCATAGTTAGTGAATGCGCCGTCTTTGTAGCGACTGACTCCGCCATCGGTGGCGAACCACATGGCGCCGTCCTCGTCTTGCAGAATTCCGCGAACCGCCCTGCCGCCGAATCCTTGTTCCACACTGAGGTACTTCAGAGACTTGCCGTCGTATCGGCACACACCGTCGCCATTGGTTCCGAACCAGAAATTGCCGTCCCGGTCCTGAAAGACCTTGCGTACATACTCGCTGATCTGCGCGGCCTGATCGTCTTGGACGGGCGGTCCGAACAGTTTCCCATCCTGCGTAGCGATGGAGGCTCGCGACGCGGCGATAAGGAAAAGAGCAACAACGGTTTGATGAAGTCGCATGGTTCGGCGCGGTAGTTGGGATGACAAGGCCAGTCTCCGATTTCGGTAATCCGTTCTGGTCAACTCAGCCTGACCATGTGTTCCGGTGTTGGGATGGCTCATGGCCTCGATCAAGGCGGTGCTCCGATCTGCATCCTTCCGCTGGTTCCATTCCCCAGATCCAACGCCAAAATCTCTTCATGGTCACGCACAAAGAGGCGCTGCCCTACAATGGTCGGGTTCGACCAAATAGACTTCTTGAGCAAACGGAATTTGGATTTCAACTCAAAACCCTTCGCCGTTGCGATCCCAAGTGCGAGCGAGCCGTTGTCCAGGATGATCAACTTTCCGTCGGCAGAGACGAGGTTTGCCATGCCGAATCCGGGCGCCTGCCATGCGATTTTTCCCGTGGCCGCCTCGATGGCCGTCATCAAGAATTCGTCGTCTTCGCCGCTGCAGGCAATAATGAGGTTTCCTGAGCGTACCGCGTTGGTATAGCCGACGCGCACTTCTTTCGTGCTCCAAAGTTCCTCGACGTTGACTTTGCCGTCCTTGCGGCTGAGTTTCAGGCCGCGCGATCCCCGATCGTCGGAGGTAATGGGGGAACTGAAGAACAAGATTCCGTCGTCTCCCCATAGCGGCGTCATAACATTGCTCTGGAAGGGATACCGCCATTCGATTTCTCCGGTCGCAGGGTCCATCGCCACAACTTCGGCGCCGGTAAGCAGAACCATCTCATCTTTGCCGTCCACGCGAATGACGATGGCCGAGGAATGGGTTCCGGCGAAGTCGTGCTTCTTCCACAGCACCTCGCCGCTGGCCGGGCTAAACGCCATCACCCCCACGCCTGGACCGCCAACGGGGAGGATCAAGCCGTTCTTGTAGATGAGGGGACTCGATGCAAAGCCGAATCCCGGCATCCTGGCACCGTATTCGGCCAGCACGTCATGCGACCACACCGGCTTGCCCGTTTTCTGGTCAAGGCAATGCAAGTTCCCGGTGGCGCCGAAGGCATACACCTTTCCCTCGTGAACCAGCGGCGTCGCATTGGGCCCTCTGATGTTTTCCTCTCCGATGGTTCCAACCGGTAACGGGGCGGCGGCATACCTGTACTCCCAAATGGTCCTTCCGGTGTGGGCATCGAGAGCGAGGACGACTTCTTCTTTCTTGGTGACTGCGACCGGACCCATGGGGTCTTCGATATTTCCCGCCTCGGGTTCGCGGTACATGGCGTACAGGCGGTCATCGACGAAGGCGAGGGATGAATGGCCCGATCCAAACGTCCGACTCCAAATCTTTTTGGGTCCTCCTTCCGTCCAGACGGCCGCGAGGTCTTTGGCGTCAGCTACGAAATCACGATTTTTGCCGCCCCATTGCGGCCACTGCGCAGATGCCATCGGCGCAAGGGATGACAGTGCGAGCGCGATCCCCGTACAACTCGCGATTATCTTTCCCTTTTTATGGTTTATCGCACACCGCAACATACAGATTCCTTTCGCGCCCCTTGATTCGCCATCCGTGGCATTCACGCCGAGTCCTTGAATCCGACATTTCCGTCTGGGCCTTGCGTTTACGACGCAAGCGGGTGTACGAGGTACCGTACCGGGAAAGGCTCTAATTCAACATGTTTTCCCTGTAACAAGGCTTCGTGCTCGCAGCCTGCCACTCGCCGGATACCATGCGCGCGAAGCTCGCCATTGGGTCGGCGACCTCGGCGGGCGCGGGCTCCTGCACCGGCCCGGCGTCCGGGCTCTCGTCCTGCCGGGCGGTGCAGGCGAACAGTGCGGCGATGAGGGGTAGGGCGATGTAGGTGTGATGGAGTCGCATGGTTCGGCGCGGTAGCCTTCCTTCCTCGATGCCGCTCTTCCTCTTCTTCATGGTTGTTGTCGCTTTCTTCATGGTTGTTGTCGCTCGCCCGTCACTTGAGTATCGCTTTTCAGCACTTGGTACGCCGTGGTCTCCGGTCTC
This sequence comes from uncultured Phycisphaera sp., assembly GCA_964646605.1. Lineage (GTDB taxonomy): Bacteria > Planctomycetota > Phycisphaerae > UBA1845 > UBA1845 > SBAX01. The sequence continues at coordinate 3,640 of CAZYEX010000067.1, forward strand.
CCGTTCGGGCGGGTTTGCAGGGGCGGTAGCCCCTGAGTCAGCAGTGCGATATACTGCCTTCGATGGCGATTGCTGACAAGGACATCAAGCTACTTTGGGGGCGAGCTGCCGGGCGTTGTTCCGCGCCCGGATGCAAGCTCGACCTGACTCCTTTGCTGGAGAAGAGCGGTTCCGTGATCCTAGGCGAGATGGCACATGTCATAGGTCGCAAGCCGGGCGCTGCCCGCAGCGATTTGACCGCTGGCGCGGATGACACATACGAGAATAGGATTCTGCTGTGCCCAAACCACCACACGATGGTGGACAAGGCTGCTGCAGACTACCCGACTGACCTTTTGCACAGGTGGAAAGCGGATTGGGAAGCCCAGGTCGCGGGGATTGCAGTACAGATAAAGACACGCGCCGACCTGTTTCGGGAGGTCGCTACTCGCCTCACTGCGAACCACGCAGCGTTCCAGGAATGGGGCCCATATTCGGACCGGGCCGCTGCATCTCCACAGAGCAGTCCGGCCGCCGCGATTTGGCAACTCCGTCGTTTGAGCGTCATTGTCCCCAACAATCGCGCTATAGTCGCCCTATTGCGGACCAATGCGGCGTTGCTTTCCGGCCCCGAGTGGACATTAGCCTCCAGGTTTATCGAGCACGCGGAGTTCTACGAATCCCATTGTGGTGACCCAAAGGATGCCACTGCATACTTGCCGTTTCCAAAGGAGTTTGCCGACATGATCCACACCGAGGTGCCGAATGGCTAATGCTCGCGACGTCCCTGATGACAGGAGCGTCACGGCGTTCATGACCGCGCTCGATGAACACGACAAGGTTGTGAGCGTTGCGCGGCAGCCGGGCACATATGTGTTAGATGTTGCGTTGTCATCAGACAGCACGTTGGCCGTTTTCATGACCAACATCTACGTGGTGGGGGAGGCCGATGTCCAGGAAATCCTGACACAACATGCCGACGTTAACTGCGTGGTCACAATTTCGGCGTGGAACATGACCAGTGGGGCGGCGGTCGCCTACGGGCGGCAACGAGAGATCGGCGTGTTCAAATGGAACGAGTTCTTCGGCGCGATCAATTACCGAAAGTACTGGCTCTATGAAGAGATGCCGCTGGAAATCGATTCTGCGAAGGCTACTGCCGAGCGTAAGCGCCGGCGGAGGGTCTGGAACTGAGATTTGGTTGTTTGGGTCCGCCTGTTCCGAAGGTGACCCACGCGACATGGACATTCTAATCGTGTATTACCCCACTACTCTCCCCGTCAGCAATGCAATCGACTTCCGCACAAGGCTTGCTGAGGCTATCTTCGCGGCCACCCGTCGACCTGCGGATATTCTTCTGCTGAGCCAAGATGAAGTCATACAGACTGGATTTCTGCAGCGAGTTGATGCGATCAGGATTTAGCCACGCCTACCGGCGAATTTCGCTTCACAGGTGGCAACACACCTTGACCCCTCCGGGGTCTAAAACGCAAATGGCTTATCGCCGGCCAGGAAGCAGCCGGGCCGCGGCCGCTCACTTCTTCGGGGCGGGAACATGCTGATCGACAAGGATCGGGTTCCCGTCGGGATCGAGCAGCGTCAGGCTTGCGGGCCCCGTGCTCGACTCATCGGCCTTGGTCGCGAGCGTGAGCCCCTTGCTCACGAGCGTCCGCTGAATTTCGCGCACGTCGTCGAAGTCGGGGAGCGTTTTTTTGGAGCGATCCCAGCCGGGGTTGAAGGTCAGCGAGTTCTTCTCAAACATCCCCTGGAAGAGGCCGATGGTGGCGGTCTCGTTCTGGAGGACCAACCATTTCTTCGCCTCGTCGCCGCCGGACTTCCGGAATCCGAGCTTTTCGTAGAACGCTCTGGATGCGGCGATGTCCTTGACGGTCAGACTGACGGAAAAGTTGCCTAGCCTCAAGGGTGCATCTCCTTTTTTTTGATTGGCGCCGGCCTTCGCGGCGTACATCGACGCAGCTCCGCCGAGAAAACATGGGAATACGCATAAGACGCTTCGTGTCATGGGTTTCTCCAAATTCGACCGCTTTGTACCCAACGTGCCGCTTCAGCGGCGGCGCATCATTACGCCGGCCGCCGTCGGCTGCAAGCGGATGTTGGGCGGCCTGTTACTTCAGTCCGAGTTTTTTGTCGCTGGCAAGGAGACGAATGGCCTCCGCAAGGCGCCTGAGTTTCGTTTCCTCGCGCTTAGCGGACTCAATCCAGGCGAAATACCGCCGGCGATGCGAGGGTGCCAGCGCTTCGAAGTGGCGCAAGGCGATCGGGTGCTTCCTCAGCGCTGCCTGGATGTACTCTGGAAGCTTTGATGGGATCGGAAGCCGCGATGGCCGAGGACCGTAGCCGCGGTTGGTAGGCGGGCGCTCGATCCCTGGCCCTTGACACGCCGCGTTTCGCTTTGCG
>CAZYEX010000068.1:0-15862 GCA_964646605.1 uncultured Phycisphaera sp.
ATGTCCCGCCACCCCGCATCATCGCACCGCCCAAACCACCCCCTCCACAAAACGCATGTCCCGTGCCGAACAGTATTGGGTGGCGCTACAGCCGGCGCGCTAGATTGTAGCGTCGGGGCTTGTCCCCGGCGCGCTCGCTCCAAACTCTTGCGGACGCTCCGCGCGCGTCGCCCATTGTACCCAGACGAACCAAAACACAATCGCCAGGACCACGAAGACCACTTGCCAGAAACCCTCATGGACCATGTTGAACGCATCGGGATAGTGGACGCCGACGAAGAAGAGGCTCACGATGCGAACGAGGTTGATGATCCAAAGCGCCGCCGCCCCGACGACGATGCCCGGCATTTTGGCCCGCCATCCGACGGGCGAAGCCAGCACCGCGGCGAGGTAGGTCGCGGCGGGCTCGATGGCATCGCAGCCGCGGACGATCTCGATGGAAAGCTGCGGCGTATGAACGAGCGTCCCGGCTACGTCCACTTCGTAGCCGAACACGCCGATCACCCACCCCACGATCCGCGCCAGGAGCGCCAGGTATGGCCCGAAGATCGCCCCTTCGTTGGCCGGCGTGTGAACGAACCCGTAGAACAGGCCCATCAACACGACGAAAACGACAACGGCCTTGATCGCCCGCGGCGACAACGACCAACCCATGTCACCAGCATGGGGGGCCGCCGCGACCGCGTCAAACGTACGCAAACCCATGCCCTACGCTACCGCGACTTGGCGGCGACCGAACCTCAGCGCAAGGCCCATCAAGAGCATGACGAACGCGGTCGCCATGCTCTGGGTGGATGCTGCCGGAAGCGCTGCGACTTGCACTTCCAGGGTATAGCATTGTTCCTCGGCGGCGCTGGTGTTTTGTACGGGAGTGAAGCAAACCCTGACCCGTCCAAGAACCGAGATTGGCCCCGAAACACTCGCATTGTTATTGACAGTCACTCCATCTACAACCTTCGTCCCTCCCCCGTCAGTCACGGTGATTATGAGCTTTCCACCTGTGGCGTTCTTGACCGTCAACTTATTACCTGATTTGGATAACGCTGGAGGGGGGTTTGGGTTCACGATAACGAGCGGTCCGCCAACTCTCGTTACTTTGTAGGCCGGGGGTGGACCGGGAATATACGTGATCGTGTCCGTACGGTCCGCCCCGAGGACGGGGACCACCCCTAAGAAACCCAGCAGCAAAGTGAATCCAAGTACACTGCCACGCATAGTTCTTCTCCTCAAGAAACCACTTCACCCGCGCGGTCGGCGGTCCGCTACAGCGGGAGGGTCATCCATATCTCACTCTCGATGACTTCAACTAACGACGACTGAATCGGATGGCAACCACGCCAACCGACAGCATCAACATCGCCGCGGTACCCCATCCTGCGAGCGCCGGTACTTTCGACGGTTGGGTCACAAACGCGGAAATCACGCTCACCGGGCCCTCCGAGGGATCGCTTTCCCGCGCGGCGCTGACGATCAACACCCCGCCGCCTGTGAGGTCGCCCGTGCTCAGGCTGATCGCCCATCCGTCCAACCCGTTCGTGTCCGTGCCGAGAGTCACCGGCGTCGACGCCGGAGGAGCCGCGAGGAACTCGATGGTGAGTGCGGTAATCGGATCCGAGGCATCGAGATCGTCGATTTCGATGAGGGATTTCTGCACGCCGTTGAGAAGTAGACGTTCGAACCCTTGTCCGGCGTAGGGTCCCGATTCGAAGACAAGCGGAACGAAGCCGTCCTCCGCATCGGTGTTCTGCGAAAACCGCATGCGCGCAAGCTCGTAACCGTCCTCCACGGGATCACAATTCGATGCGCAGAGGAGGTTTTTCTCGAGGAGTAGGATTCTGCATCCCAAAAAGCAAAACTCGCGGTCGACAAGGTCAGCGAACACCCGCGGATGGTTCGTGCTACACAACTTGAGGCAGTCCACGAATTCCTTGAGGTTGTTGACCCAAGCACTCGCCGTCGGAGTCATCCCGCCTACTGCAATCCCAACCACACACCCAGCCAAACAAAACCGCCTCGCGCGCATATTCCTAAGCTCCCTTCGTTTTGTTGATCATAGGGCGGAGACAACCCTCCCCCCGAGAGGAGGGTGACCCGTCCATGTATCCCGCGTCGATCCATCTTTTCCGGAGCCAACCCCGAGTGCCTCACTTCGAAGGCGCCGCCGCCCGCCGCCGACCGAACTTGATGGCGACAGCGCCCAACAGCAGAAGCGCAAGCGCCCCCAGGCCCCATTCGGAAACCGCCGGGACCACCTTGTCGTGACTGGTGTCGTAGTCATAGCCCAGATCTCGCACGTTCAAGACGTCTCGTATTGTGTTGGGATTTATTTTGTAAAGATGCCAGGGCGTCAAGGCGTCATCCGCATCATCCCCTGGCTCATAAGCATCTCCAAATCTCGCCGTGTCGGGACGATAGTCGGGATCGTGGGTACGCTCCCATGCGGCCCACACGCAGTCGAAATAGGCGTGCGCCAGCCAGAACACCGGATCTTCCGCAGCAACCGGCGCGTCGAATAGTTCGCCTCCTACCCCAATATGCATTTGATCGTGCAAGCCCTCCCAGTCAGGGCGAAATAGCTCGTAGGTGGGCTGCGCCAGGGCCGCCGCTACAAGGGCTTGGCTTATGGAGCCCACAGCAGAAGCGTTGATTCGAAAGAACATGTCTCTAGGCAAGAGATTTGTTGCGGTGGTCCTAACAGGCCATACTGCCTTGTCGAAGAAACCCTGTCCGACTAATGGGTTGCCGTTTGTTGAGCCCATGAATCCGTTATCTTGAGCGCTATCGTCCAAGTGGCTCGGAAAGGGCTCCGTCCATTTCCAGTAGGGAATGGTCACGCCCTGGAACCCGGGCATCGCTCGGATATCCTCCTCGAAACGACGAAAGAGCTCGCGGTGCCACGGGAGAATCATGGGGCGGGAATGTTGCGAACCGCCGACGAGCACACAACCGCAGCGATCATGCCAGCAAACGTATTTGTCATACTTATTGTTCCACTTGCAAGTCGGGATCGGGTCGCACACTCCGTTCCCCGGCGCGGTGTCGCAGTCCGCATTGTTAATACAGACTCCTCCGACGCTGGCCGGCGGGTCCGAGCATTCATTCAGTTGGTCTATTTCGACGGAATTTTTCATGGCCAGGAGGGCGTTGCGAAACTTCAGCCTCTTCGCCGGGCTCAATTCACGATAATTCTGTCGGATCCGTTGACCCAACGCCTCCGGCGCACAACAAAAGAGAGATACGATTACGAAAAGCAGGCTACGCCTGGCTACCCGACTTGAGGTTGCCATTCCACACATCCTTCGTTCCTCCGCTTAACCAATGGTTCATACGATCGAACTCCTCGATCCTTCGAGGAAGAGGAGCCAGCGTGCGCTCGACTTACGCCCGTGTGGCGGCTACATCTCCCACCCCGGCCCTCTACACCTGCACCACCCGCCGCCGACCGAACTTGATGGCGACAGCGCTCAACAGCAAAAGCGCAAGCGCCCCCAGGCCCCAAGCGGAAAGCGCGGGGACTCCTTGCTTGAAGCACCTATCATAACACAAGTCAATGCAATCCACGCCGGTATCGTCTTGGATATAGACGTCCACCGCCCCTCTGGCCCTGATAGCGGACTGCAAATTAGTGGTTCCGTTGGCGTCAGGAGGAAGATTGCAAAGGTCGAGGACACATTCCATGTCCTCATTCGCGTTCCACCCGCCGCCCTGGGCGCCGACGAGGTGGGTACACAACCCGCTTGCGTCCAAGGCGGGAAGACTTATGCTCCACGCGAACGTCTGTGTTAAATTGTTGAAGACCAAGGCAAGGCCGTCAGTCGACGGTAGTGAAGTGCCTGCCTTCAGGTGGATTCGCAGACGCTGATTTGGATCTGCAGAGCAACAGAAATCGTACAATTCGCTCGATTGCTCCAAGCTGTACCCAAATGAGCAATCGGCATCATTCACTTCATCAAACGGGAGTGTATTACCCGGACCGTTGCAGAAAACGTTGGCGTAAGTTTTGAGCCAGGTTTTGAAATCGGCTCGTTGGACGGTGGGCAGGGTGCCGCCGACACCAAAGCCGTCACAGCCTCCGACCTGTATGCAAGCCTGCGCCGCCGGCGCCGTTAGCGATATAAGTAGCCCGCAGACAGCCGCTGCAAGCAATCCCCGCGTGCTCCTGGCACGCGACGTTCCGCTGGGCAGGAATGTGATGTTTCTCGTCTTTGTACTCATCTCTCGTCTCCTTGTCATGGTTCCTCTCCTTGTACTTGAACTGGTAACCGTACCAGCTTCTAAATCCCGGATTCGTGCGGCGGGCGAACTCGCCCGCGATCCCGCCCACGATGGGCGCTGGTTTAGACACCAAGCAATCGGTGAACATGTGCAAACGCACTGCGGCGACGGAACACCGCACACCTCCTCCCCACCCCATTTACGACGACCGAAACTCGTTTCGCCGGATCTCCGCCCCGTGATCCGGCGAACGCCCCCCGAGTTGATTTTGATTCGCGGCAGGAGTTCTAGCTTGGGGCGCGACGGGCGTCAAGAGAAAAACCGTTGGAAACCAAGAATTTCTTGCTCGCCCAACCGAATGGTGCGGCTGTTGGACAAGGCTCTCACGGTTCTACCGCGATGTCCCGAGAGGAAAGTGCTACTGACCTGCGCCGTAAGGTATTGCGTGACACTGAGTTAGGTCTCGAGCGCGTGCCTGTGACGCGGCGCGGCACCGCCCGCGGGCAGTTGTGCAGTTGCACCCTACGCACCCGTATTCAACGGACGCGCCAGGATGGATTTGCGACATTCGTCGCATACGTCGAAGCGAAAACTTCGATAGGTTTGGTCCTCGATGTCATCCGGGTTCGCGGCCGACAAGGATTCCAGGACGCGGTCGAGTTCGCCGGCGACGTCGCGATCCGCATCCCGGTCGAGATCGACGTGTCCGGCCGCGGCGTACACCTCCATTTTTACGATGAACCGCCGAAGGTCATTGGCCCCCATCGCCTCTCCACACCGATCGCACTCGTATCGAATCATCGGAACGACCCATTACCAATTACAAATTACCAATTACTGGGCACGGAATCCAGCGTTGAAGCGCGCGCCCCCGGTCAGCCACTACGGGTCCTTAGTCCTTGGCCCCTCGCACTTGGCACCTCACCCACGCCCCCAGTTTCGCTGCCGCCGTGCCGCTGTCGACCGCGTCCGCGGCTTTGGCTACCCCCTCGAGCAGGGTCGCGGCCAGTCCGGCGACGACCAACGCCGCCCCGGCGTTGAGCAAGGCATGATCTCGGCAGGCTCCCGGCTCGCCGCGCAGGATCGACAGAATCCGTCCCGCACTCTCCGCCGGCGAGTTCACCCGCAGATCGTCCAGCGATCCTCGACGCAGACCGGCCTCTTCCGGAACGATCGTGAACGTCCGAAACGCACCCTCGCGAAGCTCGCACACCGTCGACGGACCGCTGACGGAAAGGTCGCACAATCCGCCGTCACCATGCACGACCCAACCATGCACGCATCCGAGGCGGTGTAGTGCCTGGGCCATCTTGTCCACCAGTTCAGGCTGCGGAACGCCGACAAGCTGCCGCTGCACACCGGCCGGATTCGTCAATGGGCCCAGCAAGTTGAAGATCGTCCGCACCGGAATCGCCTGTCGCACCGGCGCCGCGTACTTCATGGCCGGATGCAGGAGTCGGGCATTGAGATACCCGATCCGCGCCTCGCGCAGGCAGCGTTCGACCGTCGCCCCCTCCGCTTCGACATCCATCCCCAACTCGTTGAGGACCTCGGTACTCCCGCTCACGCGCGTCGACGAACGGTTTCCATGTTTGGCCACCGTCGCCCCCGCAGCCGCGGCGATGATCGCCGCACAGGTCGAAACGTTGAACGTATTGACCCCGTCGCCGCCCGTTCCGCAGGTGTCGATCGCATTCGGATCGTCGCAGGCCACGCGAATGGCACGCCCGCGCATAACTTTCGCCGCCCCGACCAACTCCTCCACCGATTCGCCTTTGACCAGCAAGGCTCCGACGAAGGCGGCCATGGTCGGGTCGGAAAGTTGGCCGTCCATGATGCGTGCGAAAACCCACTCCGCCTGCTCGACGGTCAGGTTCTGTCTCGCGCGAAGGCACTCGAAGATCGTTCGGAGCATCTCGCAGGCCTATCGTTTTCGCCAGGCATGTAGCGTCGCCCCTTGTGAGCGGCGCGGGGAGAATCGCAAAGGCAAAGAGTTCACATCAGAACAACGGGTAGATAAACGGCGCCAACGGCGACGATCCCGCGAAGACGATCAGCGCCCCCACCAGCAGGAGCACCGATATCAACGGAATCAGCCACCACTTCTTCTCCTCCTTGATGAAGAGGAAAAATTCCTTAACCAGCGATTGCCGGGCCATGCTTCGTGTCGAACCGTTTTTCCACGGACCCTCAAGTAGAGCCGGTCCACTGGCGTCACCCACAAGGGGTGGCGCTACAGGGTGGGAGCATTGTCCGCGGAACAAATGCCCGCCGCAAGGGTCGAGGCAAAGGGCGACGGCTCGGTCGTCGGGGAGGAAAGAGTCTCGGCCGGGGCGGTGCGCTGCAGACCGGCGGTGACGATGGACTCAAATCGGCGGAGATGATCCTCCCAGCTGTGGTGGCGGGCGACGAAAATCCGCGCGTTGTCGCCGATCGTCCGGCAGTCCGAGGGGCTGCGCAGGAGGCGCTCCACGGCATGGATGAACTGGTCGGCAGTGTCGGCGATGAGATACTCCTCGCCGTTGCGAGCGCGGACAGCGTCGGCCGTCGGGGTGGTCAGCACGACCGGCTTGGCACAGGCCATCGCTTCCAGAACCTTGTTTTGCAGCCCGCGGGCGATCCGCAGCGGTGCGACGCTTAGCGTGAATTGTTTGACCTCCGCGACCGCGTCGGCCACTTCCCCGACGACCTCGACGCCCGCGGTGCGCGCCAGACTACGCACCCTCTGCGTGGGGCGTCGGCCGACGATGCGGAACACGCAACCGGGATATCGCTCCCGAATCTCGTCCCAACATTCATGCGCAAACCAACAGACGGCTTCCACATTGGGACGGTAGTCCATCACCCCCACGAACCCGATCACCGAGTCCGGCGAACCGCACCGGTATTCCTCCTGAGCCGCGGGCTTGAGCCCGCGCGGACTCGCCGGGAGTGTAGGAATGTCCGGGAGTTCTACCCCGTTGGACACGACGAACAGTTTCCGTTGCGGGACGTGTGGCCGCAGCATCTGCGCCTCGGACTCGGTAATCACCAGGGCGGCATCGAAGCCCGCGACCCAGGCTCGCTCGCGGCGTCGCAGTCGACGGCCCTCGATTCCGTACACAAATCGCATCGGACCGTACGACGCTCGCGCGTAGGCCAGCCACTTTTCGCTGTCGCAGTCGCACAGATCGAGAACGCGCCGCCGAGCTCGTATTCCCTTCGCGTAACCGGCCATGCTCGACGAAAAAGCGACGACGACGTCGAAACGCACCGCCGAGGCCCAACGCTCCAAAACCTCGTTCATCGCAGGGTCGCGGTAGAACGACTCGGTTACGGTCGAGCCGCGGAGCAGTCCCACCGCGCCGCGAAACATCGCCGACCGCCGGTTCAACGGCACCGCGGCAACGTCCACGCAGATGCGTCGCAGGGCGTCCACGTGCTCCACATCCGATTCCTGATCGATGAAGCATGCGCACCATACACGATGGCGCCGGCTGAGGTGTTCGAGATGACGGTACGCACGCAGTTTGTCGCCTTTGTCCGGCGGATAGGGGATGCGATGGGCGAGGTAAAGGATGTTCATGGCCTCATCCCGGGATATGGCGGGCGAGCGTCGCGCCCAGCGCCTGCGAAACTCGAAGCGGCAAGTAGGGCCACAAGCGACGCGCGAAGGCGAACTTGGCGTTCTCGGGCGACAGGTCGATGCGATGCGTGGGGTCCGACTCCAAGCGCTGATATCCCAGCGGTCGCGGTTCGAAGCCGTGGAAGCGTTTGAAGTCGTAGCTTCCGGAGTTTTCACGGCGGGAGCGTCCGAAATCGAAGACGCGGAAACCCTCGGCGACGGCCCGCTGCATGGTGACCATATAGATGAAGTTGGCGGCGCTGCAGCGACGAGCGGCGTTCATGGTGCCCACGAAGTAAGGCATGACGCGATCGCGGAACAGCAATGTGAACAGCCCCGCGACGGGCTCACCGTTCCATCGCACCAGACACGTCCAGTGACGATCGGGCGTATGGCCCGCGAGTTCCGCGAGAAAACGATAGGGATATGTGAGCGACGCCAAGCGGCGCATACTTCGAGAATAGAGCCGCCAGACCGCGGGCAAGTGCTCATCGCCGAAAGACGCGGTCAGTCCGTACTTGTCGCGTCCGTTGCGGGCCGCGGCGCGGGCTTTGCGCGGCAGCCAAGCGAGAACGTCGCTCTCACGTTCCGGCAAGTCTCTCTCGAAGCCGACGTACCGATCCACGACGGGAAGCTCAGGTATTTGCGGAAGTTCGCTCCGTAGGTCGATGGTCGGGCAAGCGTACTCGTCCGCCAGCTCTCGGGCGCGGGTGAACAAAGCCGTAACCGTTTCGGAATCACCGGCGACGATGCCGCCGCACACGCCGTACGGCACGCTCACCAGCATCCGACCGGCGAGCCGACTATCGATCAAGAACAGCGGCAACACGCCGACCACACGCCTTCCTCGCTCGGCGAACAGGTACAGGTCCTTGTGGGGGAATGCCGCACCGACGGCATCTTTCCAGGCCAGGGAATGGAAAATCGTGGACTGTGGATGCTCGAGTACGTAGTCCTCCCATCGTGGACGATCCCCCGCTGACAGGAGGACGACACGACAGGGCGCAGTTCTTTCGGCCTCGACGCGCGGCGAAGGCGGCGGGGATTCCAGGACGGCGACGTCAGACACGCTGCACCTCCCCGCCGCGGGTGTTGGCGGTCGCGGGCTTGGCGTGCGAAATCACGTAGCGATGTTTGCCCGAAGCCGACGGCGCAATCTCGTCGACCAAATCCACTCCGATGTGAATGCCGTCTCCCATGACGGGGCGGACACGTCGCGCGACCGCGTCAGCGGTGATCCGCGCCGCACGATCGTCGCAGACGACCTCCACGCGAATGCTGAAGTCGGGCTCCTGCACAACCCGAAACTGACGGATGCCCGGCAATTCTCGGAGCGGGTAGATGATCGAAAGAGCGTGCCGCACGTTGCCGTCGGGCAGATAGAGGAAATCCGTGACCCGCCCCTGCACGACGTCCATCAGCGGCAGCCCTCGACCGCAGGGACAACGTCCTGGCACCAGCCGTCCGATGTCCCCGGTGCGATAGCGGATGAGCGGCATGGCGTAGGCGTCCAAGTGCGTGACGACGATTTCGCCGGACCCGCCCGGTGGAGCCGGACGCCCCTCGACGAGGATTTCGACGATCACGTTCTCCGCGGTCACGTGCATCCGGCCTTGCGGGCACTGGTGGGCGATGAAGCCCGCGTCGCGGCTGCCATAGCCGTCGGCGACGGGCACGCCGAAGTATTCGCAAATGAGCCGCCGATCCTCCGCCAGGCAGACCTCGCCGGTTACAAACACGGCGCGAAGCTCGGAGGTCGACAGGCGGCGCTTCCGCGCGGCGGCGTGCTCGACGAATCGTGCGATGCTGCTCGGATAGCCGAACAGACATACGGGCCGAAAACGGTCCCAGTCGTCCAGGTAGCGGTCCATCGTCGCCGCGGACATGTTGAAGGCATCCAGCAGTCGTTGATTCAAGAAACCATCGCGTAGGCGCTTGATCGTGTCACGGCGTTGGCGCTCGATCGGCGACCCCCAAAGGTAGAGCTCCCGGTCGCCCGGCTGGACGCCGAACCATCGATGGGAGCGCATCCGGGCGGCCTGATCGAACGCCTGCCGGCGACGGTCAAGGTAGAAGGTCAGCGGCTCACCCGTGGAACCCCCGGTGTTGCTCTCGAACCATCCGTCCGGACACGAATGCCATAACATGGCACCGAGCGAGGAGCGAATCTCGTCCTTGCTCAGCGGAGGCAGGTCGCGCAGGGCCTGCGAAGGGTCACGGGGGTCGTCAGGCAAACCCGCCTGCTCGAACCGACGCCGGTAGAACGGAATGTTGTCGCGGGCGTGCCGGAAGAGGTCGCCGAGCTTGCGGGCCGCGGTCGCTCGCAGGTCGACGGGCGAGTCCCATTGGGAGCATTCCAGCCCCCGCCAGAACCGAAAGGTTGAGCGGCGGACCAACGCCTCGTGGGCGGGGTACGCAAGCCGGCGGACTACGGTGCTCCACATTTTCGGACGTTCCTTCGGCCTTCCCCTGGAGCCGGCCCCGGCGTGGCCGATCTGCCACCAGTCCGGTTGACTGGGGGTTATCGGCGGGTAAAACGACTCGGTTGGCTTGCGGGTCTCGGGCCGATAAGGTTCTGGAAAGGCGGCATGGAATCGACCCGTTGCAGGGTTGTCCGGGACGAACCAATCGCCGACGTTCTCGAACGTAAGTGTAGGGCCTACAATAGATTATGCTTCAGACCATCCCAAGAGCTGCGACCGGCTCCGACCACGCTGCGGTCTCCGCTTTGGCGGATTCTTACTTCCGGGGTGCATGGAAGCTGCTGCCGTCGTGGGGGTCGCGCGTCGGCTTGGCGGAGCTCGACGGGGAGCTTGAGGTACCCGACGCGGACTTCCTTCGCGCACGGCAACGGCAGGTTTCTGACTCGGCAGCGGCACTCGCCAACCTACGCCCGCCGGAACCGGGGACGATCGCGGCTTTGGACCGCGAGGCGCTCGCCGCCCATTTGTCCTTGACGGAACTGCGGCTCGGGCGAGTGCAATCGTGGCGACGCGATCCGTCGCTCCCCCTCACCGAGGTGATTGAGTCCCTGTTTGAGTTACTGGTCCGCCGTGACCTGTCCAGCGCGGATGCCGTCGGTGCGATCGCGCGGCGAGTGGCGAGGATTCCGGCCTACCTTCGCGCTGCCTGGTCGCGCATCGATGACCCCGTCGGCCTGTGGGTCAACATCGCCAAGAGGTCGGTCCCCGGTTGCGAGCAGTTCCTCAAGGATGCCGTCGCCCCGTTGGCCCGGCGGCATCCGTCCTTTAGCACGGAGTTGGAAAGCAGCGTCGCCAAGGCGATCGAAGCCGTGCGAGCCTATGACCAGTGGCTTGGCGCATTGAGCGGTGAAACGCTGAGCGACGACTTTGCCGTAGGCGGCGAGGTGCTGACCCAACTGATCCGCGAATGGCACGGGCTGCACCTTTCCCCGCAACAAGTCGAGGAACAAGGCTGGAGCCTCGTGCAATACTACCGCGACGAATTGGAGCAGCATTCCCGTCGCCTGGACGGCGGAGCGAGCTGGCAGGAGTTGCTGCAACGAGCCCGGCAGGGCTTCGCGAACCGAGAAACGGATGTCCTCTCGACGTACCGGCGGGTCACGGAGCGGCTGCGGGAACGGATGTGTGCCGAGGGCATTCTGGACCTTCCGCCGGGCGAGGAATGCCGCATCGTCCCCACACCCGAGTTCCTTCGCCCGCTCATTCCCACGGCCGCGTATTCGAATCCAGGTCCTCTCGATCCGCGTCAGCTCGGCGTTTTCTTCGTCACGGCCCCAGACGGTTCGCCGGGCAGCGACGCCCACCGCGCCGAGATCGGACAACATTTCGGGATCGAGGGTACGTGCGTTCACGAAGCCTATCCCGGTCACCATGTGCAGCTCTGTTGGGCCAATCGAGCGGGTTCGCTCTCTCGACAGATGGCCGACCATATCGTGTTCATGGAGGGTTGGACGCTGTATTGCGAGGAACTCATGATCGAGCAAGACTGGTTCGGCGATTCCATGCTCGCCCTCAACCATCTCGCCGATCAACTTTGGCGGGCCTACCGCATGGTGATCGACGTGGGTCTGCACACGCGCAAAATGACCGTCCCGGCCGCGGTGCGAATGCTCATGGACGGCGTGGGCTTTACGCGGGAGCGCGCCGAGACGGAACTCAACTGGTATACGCAGAGCCCCGGCGTGCCCATGAGCTACATGCTCGGCAAGCGCGAAACGGTCTCCCTCCGCGACCAATTCATGAAAAAGCCCGGAGCGACGCTCAAGCGTTTTCACCGCTGGTTGCTGGGATTCGGTTCCGTGCCGCAGCGCTGGCTCCATGAGCACCTGCCCGACGGCCGGGTGTGACGCTCAAGGCCCGCGAGCAACCGACCTTGGGCCGCGGGTTAGTCCGTTGCTGGAGTCTTGGCTGCGGACCCAGAGGCGCCCCTCACCGAGGTTCACGTCCATGTCGGCCTGGACCGTGTAGAGAGGGTCGGTCGGAAACGCTAAAAAGCAGAATGTCCCCCCACGCTGCCCCACGCGCCCGGCATGTTTTTTTTCAGAATCGGCGTACATGGGTCGCGTCGACGCGCCATTAGGTCGTTGTGTGCATTGCCGGCAAGCCGTGGCGGTCCAAAGCGTGTCGGGAAAGCAGAGAGGCCGCCGTATGGAACCGTGGGCGCGGACCATCGCGTAGCCGCTGACGCTTTGAGAACAGCCGCCTCGGAAACACTTTATGAGGGAGATAGGACAATGAGTTCGATGAGACGTGTGAACACATTTTTGGGGAACCTCCTTGTTTTGGTCTTAGTCCATCCTGGGATCTCGTTCGCGACTCCGTGCGACCCGCCCTTGCCGCAACCCGGTCCGGCGAGGCCGTGGGAGGCGGAGATCGCGGTCTCGACCTATTCGCGGGTCAACACCCATCACGGCAACGTCTTCACGGCCATCCCCATCGTCGGTTGGTCGGGCATCGGGCCGGACATGAACATGATGCTCTACCACAACTCGGCCAACGTGAACGGGTCCACCCCCTATACCACTAACCCCTACAGCATCACCGATGTCGTCGGTTTCGACTTGGGGCCGGGGTGGAGCATCTCCTACTCCGATCACCTTCGCTTCAACGTCTACCCCAATCCGACGGAGGTGACAGCCATCGCCGCTGACGGTTCGCGCGAACGGTTCCATTGGTTCCCTTCGCAGCAGAAGTGGCTCGGGTCGTCCGGCACCTACGACGAACTGACTCAGGTCGCGGGCACGGACACTTGGAAACTCACTCACAAGGACCAGTCGTACTTGCAGTTCACCGGTTTTTCGTCGGTCTACTGTAACGACGCCATTCGGCGGCTCGAGAAGGTCGTCGACGCGACCGGCAACGCGGCCACCGTAACGTACGAGCCGTGCCACGTGAATAGGCGATACCCAAGACTTGCGGGTGCCTTGGCTGGCGGGCGCGAAATTGAGTTCGAGTTTGAGACGGCCTCGGGTCCCGAACAGGGAAGGCTCCGCACGATCAAGGATCCGTGGGATGGGGATGCGGGCACTCACGAGCGAAATTGGACGCTCTATTACGTAGCAACCGTAGGTGGAGGGCGTCAGCTCGAGGGCGTCGAGGATGCGATGCAGGATCAAGAGGGGTTTGCGAGGGGCTATTGCAACCGTCTTCGATACGATTCGAACGGGCGCCTCGAATACGTCAGCGATAAGTTCGTGCCGGGACCAGAAACGGGATGCCAAGCTGGCAACCCCGTGGAATACCGGGTCACATACACCACCGATGGTCGGGCGAGCGTGGTGACCGACCCGACAGGCGATGGTGGCGGCTTGCCCCAGAGTTTCACCTACGCCTGCATCGACATTTCCACCGTCGAGCGCGAAACGCGGACCACATACACCGATCGCCGGTTGTCGAACTGGGTTTACAAGTACGCCGAAATGGGGGCCCTGGGCGGTCCCTTCAACGCCAATACACTCAAGCAGATCGACACCCCGGTGAGCACTTCGTTCTACCTTTTCACGGGCCCGAACCTCCTCTCCTACATGGACGGGCTGTTCAACGAGTGGGTTTCCACCTACGACTTGCGCGGCAACCGCCTCACGCTCACCGATCCGCTAACCCACGTACAAACCTGGACCTACGGCACGCCAAACAACGTGACCTCCTACACCGACGGGGCCGGGAACATGGTGCGCTACTATTACGACAACCCAGCCTACCCGACCGTGCTGACGCGGATCGTGGAACCCAACGATACGAGCAACCCTCCCGCCGATCAACTCCCCAACGAGGAAGGCACGTACCCCGTCACGCGCCTCGCGTACTACCTCGTAGCGGGGTACTGTAACGCCGACGGGTCGGTATCCGTCGCCTCGTGTTGGGGGCACCTCAAGGAGGTTACGGACCCCAACGGGGTTCGGACGCGGTTCGAGTACGACCAATGGGGGCAGCAGCGGAAGTATCTGGAAGGCGTCTGGGAGACACAGACCGCCGCCTCCAACAGCAGTAACAGTTTGACGACCACGGAAACGAGCTGCGGCAACACGGGGAGCAGCGAAGGCTCCGGCGGTGGTGGCGGAACGGGCGGTCACGACTCGAACAACAATCAGACCGACAGCGGTTGCTTCTTGGCGGTTCTCGGAGGGACGGCCTCTGCGGGAGCTTGGCCGCCGTTTCCACTTCCCTGCAATGCGCCGGCCATCCCGGAACGTTCGGCGACGTTCGACAGCGCGAGCTACGACCCGATGGGGCGGCTGCTGGCGCTTCCCGTGGACATCGACGCCAACTCGCGCGACCACACGCAAACCTACGACGTGCTGGGGCGTCCGCGAATCGCGCAGACGCAGACGGACGAGGCCGGGGGAACGCCCATCACTCGGCCCTTCACCCATTCCTATAACGTACCGCTCGGTGAGTATAGGCGTCTGGGTCCCGACAACGTCGAGACATTCGTGCAGCTTAACGCAGCGGGTCAGTTGGCCTTCGTTCGCCGAGGTCCTGCGGCGACTCCATTGATGACCGCGACCTATACGTTCGAAGCGAACGGCTACCTCCAGCGGATCGTGTATGGCAACGGCACCAAGGTCGTGTACAGCTACATGGGTCATCGGCTGTGGGCCATCGAGCATGCGCAGGTGTGGGCATCGGGGGATCGGCTGCTGCGGTTGGAGTATGAGTATCTCGACAACGATCTTCCCTGGCGGGTGACGGAATATGGGGCGGGAAGCCCCCAGACTCCGTACACCGCCCGGACAGACTACGGATACGATCGCCGAGGGCGGCTGGTCAGCGAAGAGCGGACGGGGGAGAGCCCGTACGATCTCCTCTATCAATACGACGCGGGAGGCAACCGCACGCTCAAGATCGACCAGCTCAGCCACCAACAGGTGGAGTATCATTACGACATTGAAAGTCCGGGCTACTACGGCAGCAAGGCCAATCGACTGATGGAGTATGAGACCTGGAACACGACGATTCCGACCTTGCCGCGGCTGGTCTCGACGACGTACTACGTCTACACGTATGATTCCACCGACGCGCGGCATGACCGCTCCGACGGCAACCCCACGCGGATCATCACCGAGTATCCCGCGGCGTCGGGTCAAGAAGAGTCGGCGATGGTGGAGGGACAAAGTTCCACTTTGTCGACAGGGGAGGGACAAAGTTCCACTTTGTCCACGGAGGGCGACGGACAAAGCGCAGCTTCGTCCTCCCCGATCGACGACGGCGGCGGTGAGTCGCTCATGGGTCCCGGCGGCGGAGGCGGCTGCGGAACGAGTAAGCGCTACACGGCCATTCGGTTAGGATATGCGGTTAACGGGCGCACGGTGACGTACGCTCATAACGAAGAATGGTGTTGGGACGGCGTAGCCGCTTGCCCGACGAACTACACCAGGACCTGGGCGCGGGAGTTCCGGTATGATGGTGCAAGAGCGCGATACATGAACCGTCCGCTCAATCCCACGACGCTGGCCCCGAGCCTGACCAAGCCGACGTTGTGGACGGATTATGATGGAGACGAGACGTACCGCGACTACACGGTCTCCACCGGCGCGGTAGTGCTTGGCGATGCGATTCA
>CAZYEX010000069.1:0-6076 GCA_964646605.1 uncultured Phycisphaera sp.
AGAGCCGTTGGAAGCGTGGCGGCGAGGAACTTGCTCGCGGTCTGGCGGATCGGGAGGCCATCTGTTCCGGAAGGCGTCTGGACCGAAGGGCCCACGATGAAGGTCGGTATACGTTGCGCTGACCTGCGGTACAGGTTGCGCATGTCGGGGTCCCGGAGTGAGGTCCCGATGAATATCGCAAGCTCGGCGTCCTCAACCGCGCGTCGGAACTGGTAGGCTAGGTCAGGGTAGGGGTGCAGGTTCATCTTCTTCTCACGAGACGGGAGAATGGCGGCGCTACGGAGCCTGAGTGGATTTGGAGCGTCGATCTGCATGGTAACGCGGCCGAAGAGGGGCATCGGATGTCGAAGCTTCCAGACGTCGTCCCCCTCGGCAGAATGGTACCAGTCCGTGGAGCCGTGGACCTTGAGCAGCCTCTTCTCGTGTTGGCCCTCATAGCCGTCCCACCGTGTCCACTCGTCTTCACCGAAGTCAGCGAATCCGTCGTAGAGCTGGACGTTGCGCCGGGCGGCGGCGATCTCAATCGCGCGGTCGTAGTTCGTCGTGGCGATGACCACGTGGTGGTCGGCGAGGGCGTCAAGTGTGGCTCCCCACATTAGGACAGCGCTTGCGGCTTCGATGCGCTCGCACAAATGATTCACGAACCACTCGGCCTCTTGACGGAAGACGCCGAGGCCCTGAATGGTGCCGGTCTGCGTAGTCCCCCACCGGGCGTACTCGTCGGTGGCGGCGGCCATGTGGTCGAGTTGCTCGATCAGTTGCTCCATGTCGTAATTGGGGTCCTTAAGGAAGTCGGTAAGTTTGGCCGCCAGCGATGGCGCGAGTTGGCGCTCCTGGAAGTGTTCGCTGAGGCGGACAACCATCCCGCGCATTGCGGGGACGCCGAGTTCGACGCTCGCACCGGCCCCGGCGAAGACGAGGATCCTCACTTGACGAGCCCTCTGAGGAGCTGCCGTCGCACTGGACCGAATCGGACGCTCAAGTTTGTGACGCCTTGCAGGTGTTGTACAACTTCGCCGGCGTGCTCTGACGCGTGCTGCTGAACGGCCACGAGGAGCCCGAGGTACCCCTCGTTCCGCTGGCAGATGTCCAAAAGAATGGCCCGGCCGCGCTCGGACTCGGCATTGATCCAAAGCGCTCCGTCGATGCGCGCGACGGGTGCGGCTGTCACGCCGAGGCGGACGAGCTGCACTTTCGGGCTGCTCGGGAAGATGTCGGCGAGCGTTTGCTCGTCGCGGATAAGCTGGCGCGCGACTTCCTCTATGCCGACGATCTGTGGCAACTTCCCTCGGAAGTAGGAAAGAAGTAGCTCGGCCGTCGTGCCAGCGACGAGCGATGTATTAGTTAGGAAACCGTTGTCGCGTTGAAGCCCCTGGATGATATAGGCGCCTCGCGCCCTTAACACGTTGATGGTCTTGCGTCCCTCGAGGCTGGCGCTATCGAGTGGGTTCGGTACGATGTAGATGGGGTCTGCGCGCGAGGTCTCGATATCCTTAAGCGAAACGAGTGTCTCGCTCGTTTCGTAGAGCCGTCGAAATACCTTGATGTTACGAAATTCGTCGTCCCATTTCTGAGCGACGGGCGCATAGGCCCCTGCTCGCGGGATTGCTAGCCAAACAGTAACCCATTTGCTCAGCCCCCAACCGACTTGCTCCCCCTTCGCAAGTGCGTCTCGCATGTTCTCCAACGCCGCTTCGAGGATCGTCGGATGCACCTGTCGAAGAAAGTTCTGGATCTCAGCCTCAAACCCTTCTGCAATGAATGATTCGCGGTTCAGCTTAGGTTTGAATTGCTTGGGATTGACGTGGAGTGAACCCTCGATACCCCAAAGTTGCGGCATATTGAGTTCTTGGACAAAGATACCTCGATAGAGCACGTCAACATGTGCGTTACCGTCGAGCGCGCGCCAAATATCAATCTCGACGGGTGGTCCGAGCTCTGCCTTCTCGACCCAATGAGGTGTTTCGATGGGCACAGGCGTGACGTGGCGGCGCCTACCTCCTTCCGCGAGCGGGCCCCGAGCGGAAGAGGAGGCGGTGAGACACTGCACGTCGCGGACCCAATGTGGAAACTTGGCCAGAAGGAGGTCGAAACGGCGCTGATCCACGATGTGGAGAACGAGCGTGGTGCCCCGTTCTTCCTTCCTGCATGCGCTTTCCTCGGCTGGTTTCTTCATATCGAACATATCGTTCGTGAACACCAAACCGATGGGTATGCCACCCTCACCGCGCGTATGGAGCTCAAAGCGCTGGCAGACGAGAAAATAGCTTACGACACCAATGCCGAACTCTCCGACAGCGGTGTACGTGCCGCGGCTTGTCTTCGCGATTGTGCTGGACGCTGACGCACCAATCTTTGCAAAGAGATCTGTAATGTCGTGCCGGTCCATTCCGTCCCCGTTGTCCGCGATGGTTAGTGTTCTCGTCGCCTCATCGAACGCGACGGTAATGGCCGGGTGATAACCCTCCTCCTCTGCCGACCGACGTCCGCACGCGTCTATGGCATTGAGTACGGCTTCGCGTAGCGCCGCGTCAGCTGAGGAGTAGAACCGGTCACCCGTTAGGAGCTGCATGATGCTGGGGCCGTCAAGAGAGAAGATAGGCGGCCAAGTCGAGTGTTCCTCAGCCATGTTTCTGTGCTCCACCACCGGGTTCGTTCCTAAGGCTATTGTGACGCGGATCGCGCACGGCTTCGGGGAATCGGTCCAACCGTTTCAGACCACGCACCGAGCCACCTTTCAAATTCTCCAGCAACAACCCTCCGGCACGGGCTTCACGAGCTTAGCTTGACCATCCTACGCCAAAAGTGTCGGGGCGATAAGGGCGTGTCGGTTGGGAGAAGGTGGGCAAGGGACCCAGACTACAGGCCGTTTGGGCGGTTTCCGACCCGGCCGTGGAGCCGATCGTAGTCGCAC
The DNA here is from genome assembly GCA_964646605.1 of uncultured Phycisphaera sp. GTDB lineage: Bacteria > Planctomycetota > Phycisphaerae > UBA1845 > UBA1845 > SBAX01. The sequence continues at coordinate 2,915 of CAZYEX010000069.1, forward strand.
GGACGGACGGCACCGGCGGACAAGCGCCCAGTGGTACGCGATAGCGACGGAATGTGAGGGTTGAAAGAGGCTGGGTCGCGGGTCGGGTCACGTGCGGGACGGGTTGGGTCGCGGGGCGGGTTGGACGGACCTCTGGGCGAGTCGGGATTCTCGTCCAAGCGGGTGAAGCCGTAAGGCAGAGGAGCGAGCCGGACCCTCACGTTCAGACTCCCGCCTTGGTCGCCTTCACCCTCTCCCTGGGTCTCAAATCAACCGAGGAATTGCGCGAAATGCGCAGAACGGAAAAGCGACGTAAGTCCTTATTTGACAATGGCTTGGATGCGTTTTGGAGAGAAATCCGAAGTTGCGCAGCGCAAGTCTGGGGCGGAGTTGGAAACCGCGTTGGCGCTATCAGGAACGGCACGCGCAAACCGACAAACGACAGTTGACCGGTGAAGTTGCGCGTTCACGCTGGTTGCCCATCCTAACAAACACCACGACGCCACAAGCCTGTCATATCCGGGTTCGGGCGGGCATCGAAGGGGGTTCAGACGCGGTCCGAATCGGTCCATCGGCGGGGTCGCTGTTCGGCACGCAAGCGGGTGAGGTCAAGGGCGGATTCTTCGCACACCTGATCCACCGGAACGGCGGGGGAGAGGCTCTGCACGGCGCGAAGGTGGGCGAGGCCGTAGAGGGTCGGCGCGGGAGCGGCCGGGCCGTGCTTGGCGGGGGGCGAATGGGGCGGGCCTGTCGGTGACGATTGGTTGTCACCGCGGGGCGCGACCGGCGCCGGGTTGTCGGGCTTGCGTTTTGGCATCGGCTCCCGCGGTTGCCAGCTTGATCCGACTCTACGCGAAGACGTTGGACACCGCGTACTGCCACATCGCGTAGGCCATGTTATACCGCGCGCGGACGCCGTAGAGGTACTTCTCGCGGCGGAAACCCTCGTCGCTTTGATTCTCCAGGGCCGTGAACTCCACCGGGGCACGGTCCTGGAACACAAACGGGCGAAGCACGCCGTCGGTCTTGAGTAGGTACCAGGTCGTCGCCAAGCTGAGCCAGGGGAAGGCAATCACCCGCGCGGCGCCGGCCAGGACGTTCGTCGTGTTGCTGATGATGGTGGCGTTGACGGACTCGAGCGCGGTGAGATACATGCTCGGCGGGACCACGCACACCAAACCCGTTCCACCGCTGATGGACATGGGGTCGCCCACGTCGTCTTTGAAAGCGAGCATGGCGGCGATCGCGGCCTTGAGCGCTTTCTTGAACTCATCGACGGTGGGATCTGTGGGGACCACCGCGGCGGGAGCGAGCTTGTTGTCCTGATTGCCGGATGCGCCCGATGCGTGGGTGTCGTTGAAGAACGACACGCCGTCGTAGGAATTGAAGCCCGCCGTCGCCCCGTTCTTGAGGAGTTCAGAAATCAGGAAGTCCTTGTGGGTCGCAGCGCGGACGGCGAGTTCCTGGACGCGGACGCGAATCTGTCCGGTCTTGTCGTCGTCGATTTCGTCGCGGTCCACTTCCAGCGTGGCCTCATACTTCATGTTCGCCACGTCGAACGACTCGGTCCGAATTCCCGCGGCGCGGCGTCCGGTTCCCCATTCGCGCATCTTGGGGATGGAGCCGAGCCACTTGTACGATTCCTTGTCGCTGGTGGAGGGGATGCGCGTGGACAAGTCCGCGAAGTACGTCTGCGTCGCGTCGTAGCGCTGGAAAAATTCGGATTTCAAGCCTTGCAGGGTGAGGCCGGTGCCGACTATTGCTGCCATTGTCTGTCACTCCATTGACGATCCGCGGCGCGTCCGGGCGCGGCGGCCTGGTTTCCCTTCAAGGTCACGGGACCGCGATGCGGCCGAAGGCGTCGTTGATCCGCACGATGACCGCGCTGGACGACACGAATCCGACGATGACGCCGATGTAGGTGTTGGAAGTCAAGGTCTTGGACGTGGCGTCGTCGGCCGTGCCGTAGAGGGCATCGCCCAGGTCGGTGACGGCCGCGGACGCCAGGGGAACTTCAAAGTCACCCTGGACGTAGGCCTTGACCTTCTTGGCCCCGCTGGCGGCGCCGGTTGCATCCACGCTGGCGTAAGCGATTCCCGCGAACTGTTCGCCGGCGACGAGGGGGCCTACGTAGCCCGAGGAGCGGATGGAAAGCAACGCTCCCTTGTGAATGACGGCGCTGGCGACGACGGGGAACTCGCGGAGTTCCTGGTCCACGTAATGCGGCCGGTCTACTGCGGCTGAAAGCGTCATCGTGTGTCACTCCATTGACACCGCCCATCGGCGGTTTGCTTGCGCCCGCGTCCGTGCGGGCGGTCCTACTCAACTCCGTTTTCGGCGTCGGCTTCCGCTTCCATGCGGTCCATGCGGTGCAAGAGTGCGCCCTGTTCAACGTCGGATGCCATGGCGCGTTCGATCGCGCCGTCAACTCCGCCGCCGTACAACTCAATTCCAGTGCGCCACAGGCCCGCTTCGCCGTGCGCCCATTCGATTGCGTTCTCGAACGACTTTATGGCCTTTTCCCGGAACTCGGCGTGCTCGCCGCTCTTGGGTTTCTGGGTTCCATACTTTTGCTTCAACGAAGCGAGCTTGCGTTCGAGCCTCCGCGCGTGGTCTTCATGCACTTTCATGGGCAGACGCGCGAGGTCCAGCGGCGGATCGCCGACGCCCTTTTCAAGTTCGACGAAGGCGGTGAGCCAAGCCTGATCCGGTCCGTCGGTGCCTGAGAAAAAGAACTGTAGCGCAGCGGCTTGGATCACGCGCTGGAAGGTCGTGCCCCTCCTGTCCGCGTACGCCTGTATGAGGCGCGCAACCTCCTCGTGAAAAGTGAGTGTCTTCTGAATTTTGGCCACCTGTGGCTCCGCAACCAAATCACTGCTCATACGCTGCGCTCCTGATCGTAACGCGGTTCGCTGACCGCTCAAAGGGAGTATACAACGCCTCGTGGCGTGTTGCAAGAAAAATCGTCAAAATAATTGCATACTGCGTTGATGCGGTGTATAGTCATAGTAGTGCCGCGCAAAGTGGCGCGGTCGAGCCCCCCACGCCGTGGGGGTAGGGGGTGGTGTTTGTTCACCGCCCCGAAAAGGTAGTTTTTTCAGGAGATAAAGCGATGAAAACGAGTGCGAAGGGTCGGTCGAGAGGCGGGGGCCGGGGGGTCCGGCGGGGGGCGGGGGCGGAAGC
>CAZYEX010000070.1:0-62417 GCA_964646605.1 uncultured Phycisphaera sp.
GGGGGGGGGGGGGGGGCGGAAGCCCGTGGGGGCTCAGCGGATCGTATCCGGCGACAACTGATCCGCACGTTTGAGTTTATGCCCGGCGCCGAGGTGCTGCGCCTTGCGGACGAAGCGGAGCGGGGCTGGGTTGCGACCGATCCGGCGCTTCAGAAGGCGGAGGCGCTTCTGCGAAAGCTGTCGTTGGCGGACGTAGAGGCCACGATCCCGGTTCTACAGAAACACGCGCTGCCCGAAGGGGCCGGCCACGGCGAGACCCACCCGTCGGTTCCATTCAGCGCGTTCGCCGAGCACTTGGACACGCTGCTTTGCATGATTCAGGCCAATTGGGCTGACGTGACGGAGCCCGACTGCGGAAGGTTGGGCGTGGGCATTTACAACGCCGGAACGGACGAAGAGCGGGCCGAGGCGCTGCTGGCCCTCATGCCGATCGCCACGCGGGCGTTCCAGCGATGGGACAAGGAAAACGAATCGCGCCTTGCGAAGGATCGCGCAGCGGTGAAGGGCAAAAAGCTATGATCCACGAATCGGTCAAACGACGTGACGTGGCCGACGCGAAGGCAATCGGGCGGCGCATCCGCGCGACGCGGAAGTCTCGGGGTTGGCGGATCCGCGATCTGGCCGAGGCGGTGGGGATGAAAGAGTCAACGGTCGCGTGCTGGGAGTGCGGGGCTCGGGTTCCGCACACGTGGACCATGCTGATTCGACTGTGCCACGCTCTGCGCCGCTCTGCGGACCATCTGGTCGTGGGGCGGGGACGGAACGCGCGGCACTGGGAATAGGCTTTATCTCCAACGGAGGGGCGGCGGTTTCGCGCTACGGGTTCGACCCGCCGCCCTGTCCGTGGGGATTGAATGGGCGACTCCTTTCTCTGGTTGTGGTCGCGCGGGTCGAGGCAACCCGCGCGGCCGGGCCGGTGAGGAGCGGACAGGGTTTGGTTTCTTTCTCAACGGCGGCCAGCGGCGGGTCCGGGTTTCGGTTCCTTGCCCGAGACCCGCCCGGTCGCCGGAGAAACGGCAACGGAGCAAGTACGATGACAGGGCGGATGCATGACCAGGCGGTTGCGTGCGAGGCGTTCAGCGGACAGGACGCAGGCGACGGGCTGAGGACGGTGAAGCTGTGCGGCTGGGGAACGGTGGAGAGCACACACGGTACGTTCGTCGTCGATGAGGCGGCGGCGGAAGCGACCATCGCCGCGTTCGACGGACACGCTGTGGCAGTGCCGATCGACGTGGAGCATGAGTCCCTTGCGGGGCGTGGCCCGCAAACCGGGAGCCGCGGAGCGGTGGGGTGGATTGAGAAGGTTTTTGCAGAGACTCGTCGCGGGCTGTTTGCGATGGTGCGGTGGAGCGACAAGGGCAAGGCACTGATCCGCTCGGATGCGTTCCGGTATCTGTCTCCGGTCTTCGTGATCCGCAAGGATGACCGCCGCGTGGTGGGGATTCACAGTGCGGCGGTGACCACGAAACCGGCGCTGGTCAGGGCGGAACTGCTGGCCGCGTCGCAGAACGCGGGAACGGAGACGACGGCAATGGCGCAAGAAACAGGGATGGACGTGCTGACCGAACTGGCCGAGCTGCTCAAGATCGAAACGAAGGGGAACCCCGCGAGCATCCTGGCCGCGATCCGGGACAAGATCAAGGGCATGATGTCCGGGGAGGCGGAGGCGATCGCGGCGAGCGTGCGGACGGCGCTGGGCTTGCCCAGCGAAGCGAACCAGGATGCCGTCGTGCTGGCACTGTCGGTGCGAGCGACGGGCGCGACGGACCGGGAACTGGCGGCGATGAAGCAAGGGGAGCGGGAACGGACGGCGCATGAGCTTGTGGAGAGGGTGGGCCGTGGGAAGCTCAATCCGAATGACAAGCCCGCCGTCGAGGCGGCGCATCGGTTGGCGCTGAGCGACCCGGCTTTGTTGGAAGCGCTCTTCAAGAACGTCGCCGTGCAATGCCCCGAGGGGCGGACGAACCCGCCGAGCGGTCGGCAGATGACCATCGGCAGAGCGGAGCGCGAGTACCGCGGGAACGTGGGTCACCAAAAGGCGACGACGGTGAAGGCTTTCGTTTCGCAGGCGCTGCGCGACCAGGGACTTGTGGCGCTGACGGAAGACGAGGCCGCGACGCTGAGCGTCTAGAGACGGATGGAAACAAAACTCACGTTAGTCGCCGAGGCGACCGGGACACAGAAGGCCGCTTCGGAGTTGCAGAAGGTCGCCGACGCGCAAGGCGCGGTCTCCGCTTCGGTGGACGCCACGGCGAAGATGGCCGAGGCGGCACAGCCCGCGCTGCAAGGGTTGGCCGACGCGGAAAAGCGCCTCGCCGAACTGCGCGCGTCCTTTAAGACTGCGCAGGAGTCGGGGACGGTCGGCGAGGTCCTGCAATTCAGCGACGCGATTGAGAAGCAGCAGGTCCTGGTCGATCGCCTGTCGGGGGCAAAGGGGCGCCTGACGGCGAGCGAACGGGACTGGATGGGAACGCTGCGCCAAATCAGCCCCGCGCTGGGCGGATTCATCGACGACACGATCAAGGCCGCGAAGGTATCGAAGGAACTCGGGGATCAAAAGAAGTTGCTCTCGTCGGTGGGGTCACTGGCGATCCCGGTCTTCATTGCGATCGCCGGGGCCGTGCGTGCGATGGCGCAAGAGTTCATCGAGGCAACGAAGGCAATCCGGGAGCAAGCCAAGGCGCTGGACGAACTCAAGTCGAAGGAACGCGAGCAACAGCAAGGCATCGAGGACATCCGGGCAGGGTCGAAGCTCCCGGTCTTCACCGCGGAAGAATCGCAGGCGGCGCTGCAAGCCTTCCAGAAACTGCAAGAACGATTCCCCTTCATCGACAAGGCGGCGGGACAGAGAGCGGTCGCCTTCACCGGCGGGGAAGCGGGGTTGCCCGGCGGCGGAGCGTTCGGACTCGAAGAGATCGCGCGGCTTGCTCGGCTCATACAGACCAACGCTCCGACCCTCAAGCTGGATGAAGCGATGCCGACGGCGGCGGTGGAACGTGAGATCAAGCGGGAACTTGCCAGGAACCGGGAACGGCTCGACCAGGAATTCTCCAGAGAGGACGAACAGCAGCGGGAACGGCGGTCGCGGGCTGTCAACGAAGTGGCACAGGAGGGCGGTTCGACTCTCAACCTGAAAGAACGACTCGCGCGGCGGGCGCCCGCAGGCATGGACATCGGCCATCTCAGCGAGCTGGTGCAGAAACTTCAGGACGTCAAGGGACTGGAAGAATTCTCGCGGCTGTTGGAGATGGCCATTTCAGGAGAGTCGCCGTCGCTGCACGTTCTTCGTCGGCTGTCTCAAGGGGCCGGTCTTTTGGGGATCGACGCGGGGGCGATCGACCCGCGCTTGACGGCGACCGAGGCAGAGCTAGCTGTCATCCGCGGAGTCTTCGCGGAACTCGTCGCTGAGATGCGCAGGAACACGGAGGCGGTCCTTCAGGCCACTGAAATGGCGGATCGCACGCCGAGGAGCGTTACTTACAACCAGCAAAACGCGAAGCACTTCGGACCGGATGCGGCCAGCATGCAAGCCCGCACACGGAACGGCGAGAGCCTCAGGAATCACATTGAGCGGTGACTAGGATGCCGATTGCGGTGCGCCAATCTGTTCAGGGACCGGCCGACGACTGGTTGACGGTCGAGGCGGCGGCGGCGCTGACCGGCGACACCGAGCGAACGTGGCAGCGGCGGGCGCGATGGGAAGCCAAGCAAGCGCGGGTGCAGTCGCGGGCGTCGTTGGCGGTGAAACGCCCACCGGAGGGCGGGGGGAATCCGGTCTGGCACGTTCACCGGTCGTTCGACGTGGGGCTGACGCGCTTCCCCACGCACGCCACGCGCGACGATCGACAACGGCCGGCGCTGCTGACGAAGTATCCGCAAGGCAAGGTCGAACTCGCCTACCGCAAGGCGTACTGGCTGAGCGAATGGCGCGGACGGTGCCGCGTGGAACGCGGAACCGAGGCCGCGATCGCGGAGCAAATCATCGCCGACGCGAAGCGGACCGAAGGCGACGACTTCCCGATATCGCTTCGGGCCTTGCAGCTGTGGCGACGGGCGCATGACACGATCGGCGGCGACGGTTCGATCCGCGGGGTCGAAGGGTTGATCGACCGGAGGGGCAACGAACCCAAGGGCGGCGGGGCGCACGAGGCCCGGTCGCAAGAGGCGATCGACTACTTCTACGGCCTGTACCACGCCCGGCAACCGTTCACCGTCAAACAGTGCCACAAGGCGACGCTGGCCAAAGCGGTCGAATCCCGCTGGACGTGGCCGGTGAGTTACGCGGCGACGGTCAAGTGGCTGCGGGCGCACGAACAACTCGACGAAACCTGCGCCCGCCGCGAGGGACCGACGGTCTACTCCAAGAGGTTCATGCCGCACATCGAAATCGACTACACCGTGTTGCAGCCGGGCGAGCACTTTGTCATCGACCACACCAAGGGCGACTTCTGGGTTCGGGAGGGCGCCGTTCAATTCCGGCCCTGGCTGACGGCACTCATCGACGCGCGGAGTCGGCTCCTGGTGGGCTGGAACCTGGGGCGGACGCCGCAACAGGACGCGATCGTGGCTGCGCTGCGCATGGCGTTTCGGGACCTGGCGATCCCCGAACGCCTGCACATGGACAACGGGAAAGACTTCCTGTCGTCGTTGCTGACCGGGTATACGAAGCGGGAAGTCAACCGCCTGCGGAAACAACTCGGATCGGACTGGAAAGACAAGGTCGCCCACCAACAGGGGGTTCACTGGCAGGGGATTCTTGGGGAGCTTGGCGTCGAGATCGTCACCGCGATCCGCTACTCGCCGTGGTCCAAGGGGCTGATCGAACGATGGTACGGGACGTTCCAGGACCAATGCTCGAAAACCTTTGCGACCTACTGCGGTCACGACGCGGCGAGCAAGCCGGAGTGCCTTGACGAAATCCGCTACGGCGGCGGCGACGTGCCCACGCTGGACGAAGCGCGGACCGCGGTCGGCGAGTGGATCGAACTCTACAACCACACCGCGCACAGCGGACAGGGGATGGACCAAGAGACGCCGATCGCGGTGTGGAACCGAGCGGAGAGCCTGCGGCGGGCGAGCGACGAGGCCCTGGTCATGCTGATGCAGGGGCGGGGCGTGTACCGGGTGGGCAAGAACGGGGTCGCGTTCAAGGTCGGATCGCAAGTGCTGACCTACGGCGGGGCCAGCGTGGCCCTCCGCCGGTTCGTGGGACGTGACGTGTGGGTGTCACTGGACCCCGAGGATTGCAGCTTCTCCTACGCCTTCACCGCGGACCGCCGGGGCCGTCGCCTAATCGGACGACTGGAATGCAACCAACGCCTACTGGCCAACACGCCCGTGGAACAACTCCGCGAGGCGATCCGCACCATGCGCGGGCGGCGAAAGATCATGGCCGAGGCGCGACGCGAGCAACCGGCCATGATCCGAAACGCGGCTCAGGAAGTGCGGGCGATGCAGGCCGAAGAGCGGGGCCGGGCGCTTCGGGCGACGGGGACCGACGATCATCGGCCCAACGTACGCCCCGTCCGAACGGGCTTTGAAGGGGCGTCGATGCCGGTTCGCGGGGGCGGCGACGGGGGGTCCGTGGGTCTGCCCGAGGGGGACGACTTGAGGCTATTGTTTGCGGACGATGATCCGCCGGGTGAAGACGACGACGCAGGATGCGCCGGGCTTGACGACTTGCTGTCTGACCGCACGGACGCGGAGGGGCAGGAGGATACGTTGGACGCATTCGATGACCGAGAGTGACAGTCACGACCTCAGTACGTTCTTGAGCGAGCGGGATCGGATTCTTATGGCGGCATGGACGCTGCCCAACGATGGTGTGCTGAGCGACGCCCAGCGTCGTCAAGCGCTGGAGAACTTCAACGCCTACCGCCTGAGGAATGATATCGGCGTGGGCGATGTCGCGCGGCAAGTTGACGCCCCGCGCGAATCCACGATTCGTGAACTGCTCAAGGGAGTCTACCGAGAGAACGCCGACGAACACGTCCGCACGCTGAACAACTGGGTCGAGCAACACGCGCGGCAACACGCCGTCAAGCTCAAGGGGAAGTTCGTCGAGACGCGGGTCGCCCTGGACATCCTGCGCGTGGCCCGTTTGGTCCGCGAGAATCAGACGATGGGGATGGTGGTCGGACCCGCGGGAATCGGTAAGACGCGGTGTGCCCAAGCGCTGAACGAGACCTACGTCGGATCGGTGCTCGTGACCGTGCGATTTGGAGCGTACAACCCCCGGGGCTTCACTTCGGTTCTCGCCGAGCAACTCGGGGTTCGCGGCATGGGGGCTTTGAAATCGCAGTTCACCTACCGATCGCAGCTCGAGCGCGTCATCGCACGGTTGGATGGAAGCGGGCGACTGGTCATCATCGACGAGGCCCACAAGCTGCACAACGACGCTTTGGAATTGGTCCGTGAAATCCACGACGCGACGGGTTGCCCGGTCTTCATGCTGGCGACGAAAGACTTGCAGGACCGGATCAAACGCACTGCGGACCCGGACCACGGGCAGTTGTTCTCGCGGGTCGATGTCATGTGGCCGCTGACCAAGGGACACGACGTGGGCGCAGGGGGGCGGCCGCTTTTTACCATCGAGGAAGTCCGCAAGCTCTACGAACAGACGCCCATCCGGTTGTCGCCGGATGCGGCGCGGTATCTACAGGACGTGGCCAACGAACTCGGCGCCGGGTCGCTGCGACGATGCCGAGTGCTGTTGGTCAACGCCGCGCGGCGGGCGCGGAAGCGGACGGGGATAGACGCGGAATCGACGGTCACCGTGACGGCCGACGACTTGGCGTACGCCGACGAACGACTGCGGCCCGACGCGGGCGAGTTGGAGGTTGTGAAACAGCGCCGCTCGCGTTCGGCGATGGTGCAAACGGCATGAATTGAACCCCGTTCAACGGGCCTGCGAACGCCCCGCGAACGACCGCTGTTACGTTTACCAAGCGACGCCCCATGCTTCCCGGCTTACCACGCGGCCGGGATGAACGTGGGGCGTTTGTGCTATACCCCTTGCGCAATCTTGGTCAACTCGCGCAAGATAGCGGTCAACCTTAGACTCGGCTTGCCTTGGGGGGAGTTGGGTTGACCGGGCCGGGGTCGGGGCGTATAGTGTATTAGTGTAGTAATACACTAGGCGGAGGCGGTATGAGGGTTGATCCGGGGAGTCATCAGCCGATTTTCGTGCAGATCGCGGATGGGGTTCGCGGCGCCGTGGCGCGGGGGGTGTACCGGCCTGGGGAGGCGTTGCCGTCGGTGCGGGCGCTGGCGCTTGATTTGGGGGTGAATCCCAACACGGTGCAACGGGCGTACGAGGAGCTGGAGCGCGAGGGGCTGGTGGAGTCGCGGCGGGGGATGGGGATGTTCGTCTCCGCGAAGGGGCTGGATTCGGCGCGGGCGGGGTCGGCGGCGGCGGTGATCGCGGGGTTGTCGGATACGCTGGGACTGGCCAAGGCCGCGGCGATGCCGGCGGATGGCATTCTCAAGTTGTTTCGCCGAGTTCTGGACAAGGTCTACGCCAAGGAGGGACGGCGATGAGCGACGTAGCGGGCGAGGCCATTCGTTTGACACGGGTTTGCAAAAGATACAAGGCACAAAGGGCGGTGCGCGATCTGAGCGTGAGCGTGCCGCGGGGTTGCGTGTATGCGTTGCTGGGCCCCAACGGAGCGGGCAAAAGCACGGTGATCAAGATGTTGATGGGGTTGCTTCGTCCCAACGAGGGGTCGATTCATGTGCTGGGTTGCGATATTGCGGACGATCCGACGTGGATCAAGCAACGCGTCGGATACGTGCCGGAGCTGCACTTCATCTACCGCTGGATGCGGGTTGCCGAGGCCGTTGGATTCTGTGCGTCGTTCTATCCGACGTGGAATGACGGGTTGTGCGGGGAGCTGCTGGATCGGTTTGAACTCGAGGGCCGCAAGAGGGTGCGGCATCTGTCCAAGGGGATGGTGGTGAAGCTGGCGTTGACGCTGGCTCTTTCGCACGAGCCGGAGGTTCTCGTGCTGGACGAGCCGACCTCGGGGTTGGATCCGTTGGTGCGCGAGGAACTGCTGGAGGGCGTTCTGCGGACGATGTGCGACGGGCGGCGAACGATCCTGCTGGCGAGTCATACGCTGACCGACGTGGAGCGTCTGGCGGACCGGGTGGGCATTTTGTACGAGGGCGAATTGCTGGTGGACCGCCCGCTCGACGAGCTGTTGGAATCGACGCGAACGGTTCGTGCGGTGCTGCGGGACGGGTGTCTGCCGCAGTACACGCCGCCGGGGACGATCTACGACCGGGTGGATCGGCGGGAGTGGTCGGTCACGCTGGCCGACTTTTCAGAAGAGAAACTCGACGAGCTTCGCTCGCGCAACCCGATCACGGACGCGGAGGTCGGGCGATTGAACTTGGAGGAGATTTTCAAGGCGTATGTTCGGGGACGGAGGGTTGTCGCGTGAAAGCACTGTTGTGGAAGGACTATCGAATCAATCGGGCGATTTTGATCACCGGGTTTTCGACGCTGGCGGGGACGTACTTGGCTTGTTGGCTGGTGCATGTCGCGGATGGATCGGCGGCGGGGATGTCGCGGTCGGAGTGGGGCGAGACGCTCACGTCGGCGGTGCTGGCGGGGATGGCGGTTTCGTTGATGAGCATCTCCCTTCTTGGGGCGAATGCGTTTACTAGTGAACGGACGGACCGATCGGCGGAGTTTCTGGCGTGCCTGCCGCCGTCGCGGTTGGCGGTCCTGACGAGCAAGTTCGTCTTGGTGCTGACTGCGTTTGTGCCGATTTGGGGGGTGAACCTCGGGGTCGTGTACGTGGTGATTCCGTGGTTGGGTGGGACCGAGCCGTCGGTCGGCGAATTGACGGGGTTTCTGCTCAGCACGTGCATCCTCTGTTTTTCGGCCGGTTGGGCGGCGTCGACGGTGATGAGCAGTCCGGTCGGGGCGTGGGGAATCGGGACGGCGGCGCCGATGGCGGTGGGCGGGGTTTTGCTGAGCAGCAGCCATTACTTCGGGACGCCGGGGCGGGAGGAGCTCGGTTCGTGGTATTCGACGTCGGCGGTCGTGGTGGGCGTGGTGGCGTTCATCGTTTCGAGCGTAATCTACGTGCGGCGGGTGACGCCGTGAAGTGGGGAATCCTCCGGCGGTCTCGCGTCTCGCCGGTTTGGACTTTCACTCGTTGCTCAGGGCCGACCAGTCAAAGGCGGAGTCCTTTGCGGCGCGGTAGTTTTCGTCGAGCTGCGGTTGCAGGAGGATGATGGCCGCGAGACGGCGGACCATGTCGGTGACTTCGCGGGCTTCCTCGGTGGTGAGGGGGCGGCCCAGCAGCGCGTGTTCGCGGTAGCTCAGCCATTTCTTGATAACCTGATACCCGCCGATGCGGTACTCCCAGACATTGAGGGGGATGTTCCGCCAGTACGCGGCGGCGTTGAGATAGACATCGTAGGTCTTCGGTCCGAGCAGACGCGTGGCGTCGGCGGCGGAGATTCCGCGTGTTTTGGCTTCGGTTTCGATGGCGCTCCGTTCGTCGTCGGAGTAGTTCCTCTCGACGAGTCTGCCCTTGGCGGGCATGGTGACGCCGCCCTTCCCGGCGTGGCCCCAACCGGCGGTGACGGAGAGGTCGAGTTCCGATCGGCCGGTCTTGGGGATGCCGCCAAGGGACTTGAAAAACGAGCCGGTTTTTCCTGCTCTGATCTCGGGGACAGCAACCTCGGTGTCAAGCAATCCGGCGAGAAGTTCGCCAAGCTCGGCCGATGCTTGGAGCCGTTTCCGGTCGGCGGGCATGGGGATTCGCGGCCAATCGCGGCGGATGCCGTCGGCATTATCTTTGAGGTAGGCCGGACTGTAGCCGATCGCGAGGGCGTGCATCCAAACCGACCCCGCGATCTTTACATCGGAGTCGGGGTTCTTGATTCGCAATCGTTCAAGGTATTCGCGGACGGCGGCGGACAGATTGGCGACCGGCTCATCTTGCCCTGGCTGGTCCCCGAGCATGTCGAAGAGGGTGGCGTGCTGTTGCTTGGACAAGCGAACTCCGTTCAAGAGTCGGAACGGGACGTAGTAAGCGTGTCCGCGGAGGGCATCGTTATCACCCAAACCACGGGTGAAAAAGAAAGGCACGCCCTCCGGGGCCGCAACGCCCGCGGGACGGGTCATAAGGAATGAGTTTCCTTTCCAAAACTGCGCCCAAAGGGATGGGCGCGGCTCGTTCCAGATCGGTCGGACGGGGGTGAAGTAGCACCATCGAGTCTCAAATGGTCGAAGGGCGTAGCGACAGATTCGCTCGGCGTCGAACGGTTCCGCTTTCAGGGCCTTCGACCGCGCGGCTTTGGCGTTGAACCGCGCCGCATTCCGCGTGAGCGTGGTGCTGTTTGCCTTGTATTCGTGCCAGTCGTAGTCCGTGTTGAAGTAATCCCTCATGCGGGCTTCGAGCTTGTCTCGGTCGATGTCGATGAGCGCGCCGCCGCGTTTTTCCATGAGGCCGTTGGAGGGCGCGATGGCGCAGAGGTCAGTGAGCTTGGGCCATTTCATGTAGTGGTCGGCCACATTGTCAGGTCGAGCGGAGTAGCGGTTCTCTCGGCAAGAATTGGCTCGTCGGAACGCTGAACTGAACCTGCGTACTTGAAGTGTGGCGAGTAGCTGCTTGCGTCGGTCCTCGGCCTTCGCGGCATCGATGTCGTCACGGAACAAAACCGTGGCAGGCGTTGATCTCGATTTTCCGGTCTTGACCCAAAGCGAAGTGGCGACGCCTTGCCGGATTCCAACGGAGAATCCGCGAATGGCGAAGATCGTCTCGCTGGTTCGCCCGTCGGGCGCATACTCTGATATTTTTCGATTCCCATGGAGGCTTTCGATCCAAAACTTGTCGAAGGATTCGAGTAAGTGTTGGCGCATGACGACGAAGGACGGATCAGAGAGCCAGGAGTGATTGGAGATAAACGAAACGACGCCCCTGCCGGTCATTTCGGCGACCCGTCGTTCGGCAAGGCGGAAAAAGCGGACGTAGAGCTCGTCGAGGTTAAACTTCTTGATTCCCCAGCCTCCGGCGGCGACGGGCTTGTTGAGGTCCTTCTTGTAGGGTTCGACCAGTCCGAGCTCTTCGTCCGGGCTGACGCCGGCGAAGGCGTTGTAGGGCGGGTTGCCGAGAATGACGAGGATTCGCTTTTCGCGTTTGACTCGTTGGGCGGCGTCGCGCTCCTCCTTCAACTCTGGAAAGGGAAGGGGTAACTGCGTTTTCGGTTCCTTTGGAGGTTCCCACCCGGTTAGCGCGTTGGTGAGGTAAACGCCGACTCTCTCGCCTCGATCGACGGAAAGCGGAACCCCTGCTTGTTGGAGTAGCAGGCCGAGCTGAAGGTGTGCAATGACGAAGGGTGCAGGGAGAATCTCAAATCCGAATACGCGGGTCATCGCCGCTTTCTTGATGTCATGGGCGACCAGCGCGTCGTTGTGGTTGTCCGAGAGGTTCTTTTCGATTACTCGCAACACCTCGACGAGATAGGCCCCGGTTCCGCAGCAGGGGTCGAGGATCACGACGTTGGGGTCGGCGAGTCCGTCGGGGAGGTCGAGTTCCTCGCGGAGGACGGTGTCGACGCGGGCGACTTGGTACTTGACGATTTCGGGCGGGGTGTACCAGACGCCGAGAGCCTTGCGCAGCTCGGGATCATAGGCCTCGAGGAAGGGTTCGTAGAAGTATTGGACGGCGTACTCGTCCTGGAAGCGCTTGAAGAACTCGGCCGCATCCACGCGGTTGAGGACGCCGCCGGTCCAATCGAGAACCTCCACCAGTTCAAGGTCGCCGAGCCGGGCGGGCTTGGCGGTCTCCTCGTAAAGGGTGCGAATGAAAGGTACATGGAGGGACCAGGCGGCGTTTCGCCAATCGAAGGATTCGTTGGTTCGGCGCTTTTCTCGATGCCATAGCACCCAGGCGGAGAAGATTCCGTAGAAGAGCGTTTGGACGAGGGTGGATCGGAAGAAGTGCTCGCCCTGCTCGTCGGTGAACTTCATGCCCAAGGCTTCCTCGAGGGAGTTGCGAAGGGCCAACAGGGCGGGCAGGTCCTTGCGGCGCTCGACCCGCGCGAGGGCGTCGCGGGCGTAGGAGGCGAGGAACCAAGCCACGTCCTTGGGATTGATGAGCGGAGCGTTGTGCAGGCAGGCGCGTTTGATGAACTCGAGGAATTGTCCGCCAAGTTGTTCGGCCGTGGCGCGGGGGTGGGCGACGCTGCGACGCCAGAAGTCGTCTTCGTTTTCGGCGATCGAGAACCACTCGCGCGGGACCGGGCGATCGTCGGGTCCGTGCTCGACGATGAGGAACTCTCGGAAGTTGGTGACGAGGACGATTCCGTATCGGTCGAGGTAGGCCCGCACCTGCTTGGTTTGGGCAACGGCGCGGACGTCCTCGGAGGGGGCTTTGGCCTCGATGGCGCCGCGAGCGGGAGTCTGCTCGCGCTTCTCGTCGCCATCGGCCTCGCGGCGGAATTGATCGGCGGTGAACAACCCGCCGTCGGGCAATCCGGCCCCCTGCTGCCTGAGGTTCATGATGCAGCGAACGGCGGGCTTGAGCGTCTTGCCGACTTCGTCCAACAGGTTGGCCAGGGCGGGGTAATAGGAAGTCTCGGGGACTCCGGACCCGGTCGCGTGGACACCGGCCAGTTGGGTCAGGTAGCGCTCGAGCACGGCGCGAGCCTCGAGGCGGGTCGCGTCGTGCGTCGTCCCGGCGGACTTGGTTGAATCGCGCTTCGCCATCCGTGGGCCTGAGCCCTCCTTCCGAATGCGCAGAGGATACCTTGGAGGTCATGGAGCTTCCAGGATGCTGAACCGGGTTTGTGAATTGCTTCGTCCGGTCTACAATCCGCCGGCGAGGTCGTCGGGCCTACGTGCGCCACCCACAAGGGGTGGCGCTACATTTTTCGTTGAGGAAGCTGCGGAGCGGTCGAGGGATGAGCCAGCGGCGGTTTTTGGTTACGGCGGCGTTGCCCTACTCGAACGGACGGTTGCACGTGGGGCACGTCGCGGGCGCGTATCTGCCGGCGGATACGTACGTGCGGTATTTGCGGGCGACGGGGGCCGACGTTCGGTTCATCTGCGGCAGCGACGACAACGGGGTGGCGGCGCTGAAGACGGCGCGGGAGCAGAACCGCAGCGTCGAAGAACTGACGGCGCATTACAACGAGTGCCAGCGGCGTGACTTTGCGGGGCTGGGGATCGAGTTCGACATTTATGGGGGGACGCATCAGCCGGCGTACGTGCGGATTCACGAACGGCTGAGTCAAGAGTTTTTCCTGAAGATTCATGCCAAGGGTTTCTTCACCAAGCGATCCACAAAGCAACTCTACGACGCCCAGGCGAACCAGTTCCTTCCCGACCGCTTCGTGCGCGGGACTTGTCCGCACTGCGGGAGCGACAAGGCCTTCGGAGATCAATGCGAGGGATGCGGGCGTACGGTGGATCAACTGACGCTGGTGAATCCGGTGAGTCTGATGAGCGGATCGACGCCGCAGTTGCGGGAGACGGTTCATTGGTATCTGCGGCTGGATCGGTTGCAGTCGCGGTTGGCGACGTGGCTGTCGAGCAAGCGTTCGGGCGCCCATGGGGCGGCGTGGCGGGCGACGGTGCTGAACCAATCGTTGGGGCGGATCGAGACGGAGGGGTTGCCGGAGCGGGCCATGACCCGCGATCTGACCTGGGGCGTGCCCGTGCCGCTGGATGATCCGGATGCCAAGAGCAAGTCACTGTATGTCTGGTTCGACGCTCCGATCGGATATGTGTCGTTCACCGCGGCGTTGTGCGAGCAGCGCGGCGAGGGGGCCGAGGCGTATGGCCATTGGTGGAAGGATCCGGATTGCAAGGTGGTTCACTTCATCGGCGAGGACAACATTGTGTTCCACGCCATCACCTGGCCGGCGATGATGTTGGCGACGCACGAGGGGGAGGATCTGGAGGCGCGGCGCGGGGAGTATCAACTTCCGCACAATGTGGTGGCGAATTCGTTTCTGAACATCAAGTTTCCGGGGCAGGAGGAGCAGAAGATCAGCAAGAGCCGGGGACTGGCGGTGTGGATCGAGGACTATCTGCGGACTTTCGAGGCCGATCCGCTGCGGTACTACTTGACGGCGATCGCTCCGGAGACGGCGCGGACGGCATTTGACATTGATGACTTCATTGGCCGCAACAACGGCGAATTGCTCAATGCGTTTGGGAACTTCTTCAATCGCACCGTGACGTTCGTACATAAGTACTTCGAGGGTCGCGTGCCCGAGGCGGGAAAGCGCGACCGGCAGGACGAGGATCAACTGGCGCGGTGTCGGGACGCGGTGGTGAAAGTCGGCGGGGAACTCGAGGCGTTTCGCTTCAAGGCGGCATTGGCGGAGGTCATGGTGTTGACTCGCGCCGGGAATCTCTACTTCGATGCCACTAAGCCCTTCCTGTCGCGGAAGACGGATATGGCTGCTTGCGGGCGGGCGATCAATATCTGTCTGCAGACGGCGCGGACATTGACCACGTTGATCTCGCCGTTTCTGCCTTCGACGGGCGAAAAATGTGCGAGGATGCTGGGGCTGGGGGTCGATGATCGGCTGTGGCGGACGGCGACGGAGGAGGTCCCGGCGGGGAGACGGTTGGGCGAGGCGGTGATTCTCGTAAAAAAATTGGATGCCAAGGAGTTGTTCGCGGAGTCGTAGCGTCGCTTCATGGGCGGCGCGGGGCGCGTCGGGCTCCACGTCACCCACAAGGGGTGACGCTACATTCAGGTATGCCAAGGAGTTGTTCGCGGAGTCGTGAAACACAGGGACGAAGGGACCAGGGGACAACGCTGTCATGTTTACGGTGATTCGCAATCCCACGCTGCATGATCTCCGCAAGTTCGGGTGGGCGATGTTGGCCGGGTTCGCGGTGATTGGGGGAGTGCTCTGGTACTTTGGCGCCCGCGGATCCACCAGCTCGTACGTTGGGTTTCTCCTCTGGGGCGCCGGTATCGTGCTTTGGTTACTGGCCTTGTTGACGCCGGCCGCGGCGAAACCTGTCTATGTGGTTTGGATGACGGCGGGTATGGCGATCGGGACGGTGATGTCCACGATTCTGTTGACCCTCCTCTTTGTATTTCTGCTGCCATTGTTTTCGTTGGTGGTGCGGATGGGTGATCCCTTGCGGCGGAAGCTCGGCGCGGCCACGTATTGGGAAAAGTATAAGCCGCACGAGGCGACTTTGGAGAGGATGCGGAGGCCGTTTTAGGGAATGCGGAATGGTGAACGCGGACTGCAGAAGAGGCAAGCCGTTCCCAATTCCGCATTCCGAATTCCGCATTCGATCGCGCAAATGCTGAACCGTGTGATGACGCCATGAACGTATTGGGAATATCATGTTATTACCACGACTCCGGGGCGGCGTTGGTGCGCGATGGGAAGCTCATGGCGGCGGCGGAGGAGGAGCGGTTCACGCGGAAGAAGCATGACTTCGCGTTTCCACAGAATGCCATTGCCTATTGTCTGCGCGAGGCGGGAATCTCCATCGAACAGGTGGATCACATTGGGTTTTATGAGAAACCTCTGGTCAAGTTCAATCGCATTCTGGAAACGATCCTGGCATACTGGCCGTTGACGTATCGGGCGTGGTTGACGGCCATACCCTTGTGGTCGGCGCATCGACTGCGAATTGGGCGGGAAATTCAGGACAAACTGCAGACTGACAAGGACATACTATACTGTCAACACCATCTCTCGCACGCGGCCAGTGCGTTTCTTGTATCACCCTTTGACGAGGCGGCGATCATCACGGCGGACGGAGTGGGGGAATGGACGACCACCAGTTGGGGCGTGGGTCGCGGGACCACGATCGACATGCGGCAGGAGCTGCGGTTTCCGCACTCGGTGGGACTGTTGTTCAGTGCGATCACGGCCTACCTGGGTTTCCAGGTGAACGACGCGGAATGGAAAGTGATGGGGCTGGCGCCCTATGGCAAACCGCGCTATTTGGAGAAGTTCCATCGGATCGTCGACGTGAAGGAGGACGGCAGCATACGACTGGACCTCCGTTATTTTGCGCATGGGTATTCGACGACGCGGAGTTTCAGTCGCCACTGGGAGGAGTTGTTCGGCGAGCCGCAGCGTCCCGCGGAGAGTCCGCTGGGCGATTTCCATCGTGACATTGCATGTAGTGGACAGAAAATCGTCGAAGAGATCATGGTGAAGATGGCCGCGCACGTGCATCGCGAAACCGGAATGGACGCGTTATGTATCGCGGGCGGCGTGGGACTGAACTGCGTGGCCAACTGGCGCATTTTACAGGAGAGCGGATTCAAAGACATATTCATTCAACCCGCGGCGGGCGATTCGGGCGGGGCGCTGGGAACTGCGTTTTATATCTACAACACCGTATTGGGAAACCCGCGCGGTTTCCGAATGGACCATGCACTGTGGGGACCGGGCTTTGGCGATGAGGAAATCCGCAAAGCACTGGATGCAGCGGAGGCTATCTATGAGTATGTGGACGATGAGGCCGATCTTCTGCGTCAGACGGCGGGGATGATCGCGGATGGCAAAGTCG
The DNA here is from genome assembly GCA_964646605.1 of uncultured Phycisphaera sp. Lineage (GTDB taxonomy): Bacteria > Planctomycetota > Phycisphaerae > UBA1845 > UBA1845 > SBAX01. Next base: position 16,526 of record CAZYEX010000070.1, read on the forward strand.
TGGCGTGGTTCCAGGGGCGCTTGGAGTTCGGGCCGCGGGCGCTGGGGGCGCGGTCGCTGGTTGCCGATCCGCGCAATGCGAGGATGAAGGACGTCATCAATGCCAAGGTAAAGTTTCGCGAAGCATTTCGACCGTTCGCCCCCGCGGTGTTGAAGGAACACGCCCACGAGTATTTCGAGATGCCCACGGGGATGGATGCGCCTTTCATGCTCTTGGTGCCCAAGGTGCGGGCGGAGAAGCGTGCCATGATCCCCGCGGTGACGCATGAGGACGGGACGGGGCGTGTGCAGACGGTGAGCGAGGAACACAACGGGCGGTTTTATCGCTTGATCCGCGAGTTCGGGCGGCTGACGGGCGTTCACGTGGTCATCAACACCTCGTTCAACGTCCGCGGCGAACCGATTGTATGCACCCCGCAGGACGCCTACCATACGTTCGTGAACACGGGCATCGACGCGCTGGTGATGGGTAACTTCGTATTGACGCAAAAACCGGGTCAGGTGGATTACGACGCGGGGATGCGGCGGAGCGTGGAACTTGAGGCCGGTCTGCGCACCGCGGATCGAGTGACGATTCGTTAGAGGCGCCAACCACGGCTTCCGCATGACTGAGACTCTTTGTTATTCGGTCGCCGGGGGCGTGCTGGTCGTTCTGGCGACGGCGAGGGTCGAGCAGATCGCCTGGAAGTTCTTGCGGCTGATCGGGTTTCTGTGCCTGGCCGTGACCGTGGTTCCGATCGCGTGGACCATACGGGGCGCGAACCCTGACCCGTCGTTCGCACAGCGCTGCGTCGCCGTCTCTGGCGCGGTTGTCGGGGTTGGTGCCGTCACGCTCATCTTTCTGGCCGCGAGCGTGTCGCAGCGGGCCGGCGGAATTCGTTGGCTTTGCGCCTCCGCGGGAGCGGCCGGCCTTGCCAGCGCTTGCGGGGCCATGTGGTCCGCCCTTCGCGGCACGGCTGCGGCGCCGCAAGGGACCCTGCCTCTCGTCATGCTCATTGTCGGTCAAGTGTTCGGCGCGCTCATGCTGGGGAGCATTACGATCGCGTGGCTCTTGGGGCACGCGTACCTGACGGCGACGGCCATGACCATCGCGCCTCTGCGGCACTTTAGCCGGATGCTCTCCTGGAGCGTCGCGGTGCGGATTGCATTTATGATGCTCAGTCTCGCGGTCGCTCTGCTCTTGCGTCCGCAAGGCGACGCCTCGGTTCTCGCGAAGCTCGGCGATGTCTGGTTGATCGCGGTCTTGCGGATCGGCGTGGGGCTGGTCGGGGTGGCGGTGTTCGCGTATATGGTGGCGGACTGCGTGAGGCTTCGCGCCACGCAATCGGCGACGGGGATTCTCTATTTCGGTTCGGTGATGGCCTACGTCGGTGAACTCGCTCACCAGCCGCTCATTCGTGAACTGGGCTGGCCTCTGTAAGCGCCATGCAAATCCGTTACCATTGTCCGACCGACGGGTGCGTGGCCATCATCGAGTATGAACCGCTCGAAACCTGCGGTGAGACCATGCCATGCCCGCGTTGCCGAGTGCATCACCCGATGCGGATTTCCGAATCCATTCGAGAAACGCGGGGGGTGGATCAGTGCGTGGTCTGCGGGGGCCACGAACTCTTCATCCGCAAGGACTTTCCTCAACGGATCGGCGTGGCCATCGTGGTGGTCTTCGGGATGGCCGCCGTCTACTTCTTTACGATTTCCGTTCTCGTCGCCTGGGGCATTCTGGCCGCAGCCGTGGTCTTGGACCTGGCGATTTACGCTTGCATCGGTCGCGTCACCGCGTGCTATCGATGCCGCGCGGAATACAGGAAGTGCCGGCTGAATCCCGCTCACGAGGGGTTCGACTTGGCGACGTCGGAAAAGTACTGACGAGGAAAGTCGTTACGGGGCGAAGTCGTCGGTCTTGCGATACCCTTCAGGAACCGTCAATTCGAACGGGTTTTTCACGAAGGACGGGTTCACCGCCAGCTTGTGCAAGGTCATTTCCGACGAGGCTTCTTCGCCTTTGTCGTTTTTCGCCGAATAGCGGGTTCGACGAGGAAGGAAATCGCTCTTGGCGACGAACCAGACGGCCTCGGGTTGGCTCGGGGACTTGATCCGCAAACCGTAGCAGTCCTGGTCGTCGACCTTCTCGGAGGGCTCGAGGCGGACCTCTCCGCTCTTTGGCACTTCCTCGAACGGAGCCCGCTCGCCGTATTCGCGGGCGATGGAGAATTGCACGCTCCAACGGTTGCCGCCCAGCACCGCGGGATCGACATCCGCGTACACGGTTTTCGATTTTTCATCGATGACGTAGTAGATGTTCCCATCGGCGCCGGCGGAAACGGGAACCGGTTCGGGAGCGTTGGACGGACGCAAGGATAGCGTTGCCCGAAACCGCTCGGCCTTCTGTTCCGTGTCCTTGCCCACCACGACCGTCCCGCTCAGACTCGGAAAGAACATGGTGAACCATCCGCTGACCGCGTACTCCAATTCGTACGATGCGATTTGCACTTTTCCGAGGGCATCGATGGTCTTCTGCAAAATGACCTTGGGATCGGTGAGGTCGGGAGAGGTCTTCGGTTTTTCGTCGGCACGCGTCGCTCCGGCGGCGACGGCGAGACACAATGCATACATGACCAGACGCATGGTCGTTGCTCCTGTTTGACGCAGGCGCAACCCGTGCGCGCGGCCCATCAGCGGCGCAGGCTGGCCCGAGAACACGCGATTTGTACCGCGCCGCGGGAACGAAAGTCAAGGGTACGACCGCCCCACCGCGGCCTGGGAACCTGCCCGGGCAACGAAAGGTCCAGGTTGTCACTTCGACCGATTTCTTCGGCGATAGCTTTCCGCAGGGACAGTCTTTAGACTTGGGGGGATGCTTGTCGCCGCGTTCTTGGCTTTGACCGGCCCGTTGATTCTCTCGCTGGTCCTGACCTTCGCGGTCCGCGCCTGGGCCAACAAGGTTGGGTTCATTGACCGCCCGGGCGGACACAAACAACACGGCCGATCGGTCGCGTTGGGCGGCGGGATTGCTATCGTGGTCAGTGTTTGCGCCCCGCTGCTCTTGGGCACGGCCGTTTGTCGGTTTCTCGACCCCGGATCACCACACCCTTGGTTGCCCGAGGTTGTGCAGATCCACCTGGCGGGCATCGCCTCCAAGCTTCCGACGGTGACGGGGATTGTCATCGCCGTCGTGGGGTTGCACATCGTCGGTATTCTGGACGACCGAAAACCGCTCGGACCCACGCCCAAGTTCATGGCCCAATTCGCAGCCGCCTTACTGATCGCCGGTCCGCTCGGAATTCGCGCCGTGGAAGTCCTCCCCACACCGCTTTCCGTCGCGGCGACGGTGTTCTGGCTGGTGCTGATGACCAACGCCTTCAACTTTCTGGACAACATGGACGGATTGAGTGCCGGCGTGGCGGCGATCGCGGCGGCGATTTTCGCCGTCGCGGCCATGCGCGGGGGCCAAGTCTTTGTGGCCGTCGCCGCTTGGGTGGTCGTGGGAGCGCTGATCGGGTTCTTGCGCTACAACTTCTCACCCGCGACGATCTTCATGGGCGACGCGGGGAGTCTTCCCGTCGGTTTCCTGATGGGGGTGTTGACGATTTTGACCACCTATTACGATCCCGCACGCAACCTCTCGCCGTTGGGCGTGGTCGTGCCGTTGATGGTCCTGGCTGTGCCGCTCTACGATGTGATCAGCGTGGTCATCCACCGTCATCGCGCCGGTGACAGCCCGTTGCGCGGGGATCGCCGTCATTTTTCGCACCGCCTGGTGAAACGGGGGATGACTCCGCGTGGGGCCGTTCTGACGATCTATCTCGCCACCGCGGCGACGGGTCTTCCCGCGATCATCCTTGCCACGGTCGATTGGCCGATTGCGATTCTCTTGCTCCTGCAATGTCTCGCCGTCGTGGCCATGATTGCGGTCCTCGAACACGCGCCCTCGGATCGAGCCGCGTAGGGGCAGTCGCTCCGACCCGGTGCCGTTGGTCGTGAGCGTCGATCGAGGCCTCGACCGCGGCGAGCCGACCGCGCCCGCGCCGACTCCAAACCCTTCGCGGAGACGAACATCCCCATCCCTCGCCGTGATTCGATCAGCCGCCAAGTTCCTCATCCGCAAGTTCGCCCGCCGCAAAGGCTACGCCCTCAAGAAGGGCCACCGCCAGAAGCTCCTCAAGGTCAAGGTCGACAAGATCGACTGCTGGAGGAACTCCGAACAAAAACATCGGTGGCTGGCGACCACGGTCTTGGAGATCGAGCCGCGACTGCGGAAAGTGCGAGGCCATCGCCATCTGCCGCGACTGCGTGCCGTACTCCAAAGCACACTGAGAATTCGCCGGACAGAGGTCGCGTGACCGTCATGGGCCGTTCGGAATTTCAACTAAGAATGGGATTGCCCCAAACATTTTTTCGTTGCCCTGGGTTGCTTTTGCCGCTAACGTGTTTCCTTGGTTCCGGGCTTCTCGGTCGCGGACCGGTCCGCCCTGACGAAAAGGAAAGGAGCAAGGTCATGTTGAGTTTCCGATCGACGACGGGGCAAGGTGCGAGCGATCGGGGGAGCGGGGGCGTTGAGCCTCGGCGCAGTCCAACACGCCGCGTCTACCACGTGCGCCAAATCATCGCGCGTGACACCTTCGGGTCGAGTCACGCTCCCTTGAATAGACCAACTTCGCGCTCTGTCGGGCGGTCGTGTGCTGCGCCCGTGGCAACAACGGAAAAGCCGGTTCTTCAGCCGGTGTGTGACGGCCTTTTGGAAAAGTGGAGGTTGTAAGATGATCCATCAGATTTGGGCGTGGCGACAAGAAGAAAGACGCATGTGGATTGCCGGCCTTGTCGGCGTGTGCGCGGTAGCCCTGGGCGCCACCCACCCGCCACGGGCGGGCAAGCTCAGGGGGCGACGATACCGTAGAACGAAAACGGCGCTCGCCCTATGCGCCTTGTCCCTCGCCTACGCCGTTGATCCGGCTAGCCCTGCAACGCCTCCGCACTCCTACCCCGGCGAAGAGGTCGCGGAAACGCACGCTGCATACGCCCCCCGTCCCGCGGACCTCGACCTTGAGGACGAGGCCCAGACCGCGGCGGGCGTCAGTAGCGGCGTCATCCTCGGGTGGGGAGACCAGGTCGTCGGAGTGGATCTATCGCGCGGGTTCGTGGCCGTCGCCGGGGGCGCGTATCACAGTTTGGGCCTCAAGGCCGATGGCTCCATCGTGGGGTGGGGAGACAACGAGTACGGTCAGACCAGCACCCCCGCGCCGAACACGGGTTTCATCGCCGTCGCCGCGGGCGCGTCCCACAGTCTCGGTCTCAAGGCCGACGGGTCCATCGTGGCGTGGGGATGCGGCGATCCGGACAACTATGGACAGTGCAACGTCCCTACGCCCAACAGCGGTTTCATCGCCGTCGCCGCGGGCGCGTTCCATAGCCTGGGCCTCAAGGCCGACGGGTCCATCGTGGCGTGGGGTTGTGGTGATCCCAACACCAACTACGGTCAATGCAACGTCCCCGCGCCCAACAGCGGTTTCGTGGCCGTCGCCGGGGGCGGGTCCCACAGTCTGGGTCTCAAGTCCGACGGGTCCATCGTGGGGTGGGGATTCGGCGGCTACGGTCAAACCAACGTCCCCACACCCAACAGCGGTTTCGTGGGCATCGCCGCGGGCGCGAATCATAGTCTGGGGCTCAAGTCCGACGGGTCCATCGTGGCGTGGGGATGGAACGGCTCCGGTCAGACCAATCCGCCCGGCGGACCCAACACCGGTTTCATCCGCATCGCCGCGGGCTATGCCCACAATCTAGGTCTCAAGGGCGACGGGTCCATGGTGGCGTGGGGATGTGGTTCCTACAACTACGGGCAATGTAGCGTTCCTTCCCCGAACACCGGGTTCAGCGCCGTCGCCGCGGGCGGGTACCACAATTTGGGTCTGAAGGCCGACGGGTCCATCGTGGGGTGGGGAGATAACGAGTCGGGCCAGAGCAACGTCCCCGCGCCGAACACCGGTTTCGTGGCCATCGCCATGGACGGTTACCACAGCCTGGGTCTCAAGGCCGACGGGTCCGTCGTGGGGTGGGGCTCAAACGGCTACGGTGAAAGCAACGTCCCCGCGCCCAACACCGGGTTCATCGAAGTCGCCGCGGGTTTTTATCACAGCCTGGGCCGCAAGGCCGACGGGTCCATCGTGGCGTGGGGATCGAACGCCCAAGGTCAGACCAATCCGCCGCCCGGCGGACCCAACACCGGGTTCATCGCCGTCGCGGGGGGCGGGGTGCACAGTCTGGGGCTCAAGGCCGACGGGTCCATCGTCGCGTGGGGTTGTGGTCAGCCCAACACCGACTACGCTCAATGCAACGTCCCCGCCCCCAACACCGGCTTCATCGCCGTCGCCGCGGGCGGGGTGCACAGTCTGGGGCTCAAGGCCGACGGGTCCGTCGTCGCGTGGGGAGCAGGGGGACCGGGGCAGTCGGGCTGGCCGCACTACGGACAATCGGTCGTTCCCGCGCCGAACACGAATTTCACAGCCGTCGCCGCTAGCGCTGATTACAGTCTGGGTCTGAAGGGCGACGGCTCTATCGTGGGGTGGGGAGCCAACCACAGCGGTCAGACCAACGTCCCCGCGCCCAATGCCGATTTCATCGCCATCGCGGGGGGCCAGTTCCACGGTCTTGGTCTGAAGTCCGACGGGTCCATCGTGGGGTGGGGAGACAACTACTATGGTAAGTTCAGCATCCCCGCGCCGAACACCGGGTTCATCGCCGTCGCCGCGGGTAGTTATCACAGCCTCGGACTGAAGAAGGACAGTGACTCCGACCGTGTACCCGATGTGTCCGACAACTGTCCGAAGGTCGCAAATCGAATGCAAAGCAATGTGGATGCGGACACTAAGGGCGATCTTTGCGACCCCTGTCCCGCCCTTGCCTCGGACATTTGCAACACCGCCGGGTCGGCCGCGAAAGAATTCTCTCCGGTGACCGGCGGCGTGTTGCAGACGCCGGACGCAGCGCTCTCGCTCGCAATAGATCCCGGCGACGTGGGCGGCGACGTAACGATCTCGGTTACAGAGATGAGGGTGGAGAGCCCCGCCGTGGATATCCTCTTCGGATCGGGTACAGGACTGGGTTCCACGATCGCCGTCTACAACTTCGAGCCGGATGGGCAGACCTTCAACGGGCCGGTGACACTCACGATCGCTCAAGACGTCTCCGAGCGGACGCCCGCGCAACGCGCGCGGTTGACCCTCTATTTCTTCGACGCACCCACGCAGCTGTTCGTACCCATACCAGGGAAAATGTGCGCGGTCGTCGAGAACCCGGTGGGCGTCTTCACAGCGACCTGCACGGCGGAGATTACCCATTTCTCGACCTATGCGATGGTTGCTCCGCTGGACACGGACGGCGACGGCGTCTTCGACAGCTTTGACGGGATGGTGGACAACTGCCCGACGGCGGCCAATCCGTTGCAGGAGGACTCCGACTTCGACGGCATCGGCGACCACTGCGATCCCCCGGCGGCGCCGTTCACGGATCCCTTGGGGGGAGGCAAGAACCGGTTCGTGTCGCTGACCGTGCCACCTGCGGTCACGTCCGGTCCGGGGCCGCTGACGGCCCTGCGCGTGCGGCTCGTTGAACTGCAAAACCCGGTTCCGCCGAATGCTCCGCAGTTCCCGGCGCCCGATTTCTCGGCGTATGAATCGGCGACCTGCGGCGATGCGGGGGGTTGCGTGCGATGGGTGGGTCCGCCGGTCACGGCCTTGGAGTCCCAGGACAGTCCCGGCATCGGCAACTTCCACGGAGCGCGTCTGCAATGCACGCCCCATTACCACGACTGGGGCGGCGAAGGCCTCGTACACATCACCGGCGGAGAGATCGTACCCAGTTCGCTCTATGACGCCGAGCACTTGTCGGCGATCTGCATGGGAAATGAGGATACGTGCCAGGCCGTGTCAGCTCCGATCACGCTGACCACGGCCCGCTCCGGCGACATCGCCTCGCCGTTCAACCCGCCCTCGACCACGACGCAACCGGACGGGCTGGACGTCGCGGCGCTGGTGGCCAAGTTCAAGAACCTGCCCGGCGCCCCGCTCCGCGCCGCCGCCCAGTTGCAGGCCAATGTGCCCGACCTCAACGGGGACGTGGACGCCCTGGACATTACCGCCGACGTGGACGCCTTCAAGGGCTACGCCTATGCCCACAACGGTCCGTGTCCGTGCCCCCCGCAAGTGTCCTGTAACGATGTTCCATGCGCCAACGCCTCCGTCTGTAGCGGCGGGACGTGCGTGAAGACGTGCAGCGGGGGGGCCAACAACGCCTTGCCCTGCATCAACAACAAGCATTGCAACTACTGCGCGGGCGGGAGCTTCGACGGTCTTCCCTGCGACCCGGCGGCCATGAACCCCTGTCCCGGCGGGACGTGCTCCTCGGACGGCGTATGCGGCTCGGGCTTCTGCCGTGATCGTTGCGGACGGTGCAGTCCGTGACCGAATGAGGAATAAGACGGTCTCGCGGCGCGGGGAGCTTGACCCGCTCGCTTGCGCTCGGGGCTCGGATGGATCGATGCGGACGGTGTTCGCCATGAGCGGAAACCCCCCTCGTGAACGAGGGGGCTCGGAGGAGGGGCGGACGATGCCTGGCGGGTAGTGTGGTCAGCCAACGATGGCCCTTAGGGCGGCTACGAGTTGATCGATCTGCTCGGGCGTCGTGCTCCAACCGGGGGAGATACGGATGGTGCCGTCGGGGAAGGTGCCCAGGGCGCGATGGGCGTAGGGGGCGCAGTGGAGGCCGGAGCGAACTGCGATGCCGAACGATGCATCGAGAACGGCGGCGCCGTCGGCGGGGTCGATCCCTTCCAGAACGATCGAAAGGACGCCGACTCGACGCGAGGGCGATGGGTCGCCGATGATGCGAATTCGCGGATCGTCGCCGATGGCGTGAACCATTCGATCGAGCAACGATCGCTCGTGGGCCAGGGTGCGAGCGGGGTCTACATCGTCCAAGGCCGCGTTCAGGCCGGCCAGGCCCACGGTGTTGGGCGTGCCCGCCTCCAACCACGTCGGGAACTCTCGCGGTTGAGTCGGAAAGACGGAGTCGGTCCCGGTGCCGCCTTCCCGCCACGGTCGCAGCTCGGCCCGCCCACCGACGTACAGCGCTCCCGTCCCGGCCGGTCCGAGCAGGGCTTTGTGGCATGGGAAGGCGAGCAAGTCGATGTTCATCGCTGCCACGTCGATGTCAGCCACCCCGATCGCTTGGGCGGCGTCCACCAGGAAGATGGCCTCGTGCTCTCGAGCGATCCGACCGATTTCGGCGACGGGTTGAAGGATCCCCGTGACGTTGCCGGCGTACACCACGGTGACCAATCGAGTGTTCGGTTGCAGGGACCGGCGAACCGCGTCCGGGTCGATGCAGCCGTCGCCGCCCAGCCCCATCCGTGTCAGCGCGATGACACCTGCGTCGGCGAGAGCGTGCAAGGGGCGCGACACGCTGTTGTGGTCGAGTTGCGAACAGATCACATGATCGCCCTGGCGCAGCGCGCCCTTGACGGCGATGTTGAGGGCGTCGGTGCCGTTGAGACAGTGAATGATGCGGTTGGGATCTTCGGCGTGAATCAGGCGGGCGAGTTTCACGCGGACGTCGCGGACGATCTTTTCGGCCGCCACGGCCAACCGGTGCCCCGCGCGCCCCGGACTGCCCCCCTCCTCGGCCAAAAACCGGGCCATCTCCTCGATCACCCGCGGCGGTTTGGGCCAGCTCGTCGAGGCGTTGTCGAGGTAGAGGGTCGGGGAACGGGGTGGATTCATAGGTTGCCGATCCCGTGCAGGCCTACGGCGGTGGGCGCGATCACGGTTGCGAGCGGGGGCTGGACGGCTTCGATTGTCCGTCCAGCGGTTGAATTCGCGTGATGTGAATCAACGCGCAATGATCGACGCGCACGACAAGTCCCCTTTCCTGCGCATCGGGAACCCCCACGTACAGCGTGGAACGACCGACCATGCAGAGATCGGGATGGCGTACCTCGTAATTCTGGCCGTCCGACATGCAGATGCGGAACGGTTCAAACGGCTGACGAATCAGGTGCTCTCTCACGTCCTCAGGTCGCATGAGTGGATCCTTTCGGCGGGGGATTCTATCACAGCGATGTTCGGCGGGCCAATCCAAAACCGTCACCCGCTTGGAAATGTCGGAGTCCGGTTTGCGAACCGATCAGGCCCCGAGGTATCTGGCGTAAAGGGTTCGGGCGCGGTCTGGATCGTGGGTGCCCTTGATGATGGCCCGGCCGTCGGGGAAGAGGGTCAGTTCGTGGGTGTCCACGAGGGCTTTGAGCATAAAGCGATTGTACGAGACGCGCCCGGCGGCGATCGGTTGCAGCTTGGCGGCGATGGCCGAAAAGTCGATCCGCATCGATCCGCCGGGATGCACCTGCACCGCGTCACGCCCACAAAGCGTGGTCGTCGAGCCCGCGAACTTGCCCGACAAATACGGGAACTCTCCTCTCTTGCAGCACACGCAGTCGCCCTGATCGCGCGAGGATTGGACGTTGAGGTTGACCAGTCGCGCCGACCAGGCGTCGATTTGCACCAAGTGGCGGTTGATCTCCTCTTTCTTTCCCGTCAGGAGCTTCAGGGCCTCGATCGCCTGCAAGCTCGCCACGATGTGGACCGCCGAGGCGAGCACCCCGGCTGTGTCGCAGGTGGGATTCATTTCCGGCGGCGGGGCCTCCTCGAAAACGCAGCGCAGGCAGGGGGTGTCGTGCGGCAGGACGGTCATACACAGTCCGGTCGCGCCGATCACCGCCCCGTACACCCAAGGCCGCCCCGTTTTCACGGCCAGATCATTGATGAGAAAGCGCGTCTCGAAGTTGTCCGTGCCGTCCAAGAGTAGGTCCATCCCCTCGGCCAGGCGCTCTATGTTCGTGTAGTTCACGTCGAGGACGACGGGTTCGACGGTCACTTCGGAATTGATCTTGGCGAGCTTGGCCGCGGCGGCCTGGGCCTTGGGAAGATTCGCGGCGATGTCCTCTTCATCAAAGAGAACCTGCCGTTGCAGGTTGTCCCGCTCGATGAAATCGCGATCGCAGATCCGCAAGAAACCCAGCCCGGCCCGTACCAGCGTGTCGGCAAGAACGGTGCCCAGCGCTCCGCAACCGAACAAAACGGCGCGAGCCCGACCCAGACGACGCTGCCCCTGTTCGCCGATTCTCTCGAAGAGAACTTGACGTGAATAGCGGGCCAGATCGGCGGCGATCGGCGCGATGGCGTGGGGGTCTGGGTTCATGGAGGCGTCTGCCCGCCCGAAGGTGGAGGTTTCTTGGCGAAGGACGCCAGGTATCCGCCCGGAGCGGTAGCGTCGCCCCTTGAGGGCGGCGCTTTTCGGTCCCCCGCCATGTGCCTCGCGGAGACCGATCGAGCGACGTTTCGAGTCCGAACTTCGGCGTCACCCACAAGAGGTGACGCTACAGCACGGAGCGCCGCATACTCGCGCCAGCTATGGACCCCGGATGAAACGAACCCACTGCCGCAAACGAGATTGATGATCGACTGCGCCGCCTCGCCGCCGGCCAGGAGCATGACCACCCCGGTACCCACCAGAAGCACACCGATCACGACGGCAACGAGGGCATCGAACGCCAGGGCAAGCGGGTGTCCCATGGCGAGCCCCACGACGACAACCCCCATGCTCACGCCGCCGATCCGCAACGTGTGAAAAAACACCCACGCAGCCCGATGGAACCAATCCGAACCCGTGGGCTCCGCCAAGTGGTTGAACCCGAAGTACAAAAGGAGAACGGCGCCGATGGCTGCCGGCGTTACGTGCCTTCGGACTTGCAGAACCGTTTCGCGGACCATCGCAAAACTCGGGGGGCGTCGCGCCCCGACGGTTGAACCGCCTGCGGTCCAAGCTCGTAGCCAGGAAGTATACACCGCATGCGTTTCGGCGGGCAGTCTCGGGCGCTTTTCTACGAACCGGTCGGGAAAGTCACGGCATCTCGAAAGGCTTGTCGCTGGTCCGGATGGTGAGGACCGGGCAGGGCGACTTTCGGACCACCTTCTCCGTCGTGCTCCCGAGAAGCACATGGGCGATGGCCCCGCGTCCGTGGGTGGCCATCACGATCACATCGATCTCGTGTTCCCGCGCATACGCAATGATCTCCGCGAAGGGCCGACCGTACGCAACCTGCGAAATCAGGGCCGGGCGAACGTCGCTGAAAAACTCCGCGCAGAACTTCTCCAATCGTTTGCGCCCCAGGGCGATCATCTCCTCCGGCGGCGGTCCGACGGGTAAACTTTCCGGGCCGATGGCGCTCCAATACTGATAGGCGTCGTCCACCACGTGCAAACAATGGAGCTGGGCCTTGTACGCCTCGGCCAGGCTCTTGGCGTACGCCACCGGAGGCTTGGACATCTCTGAAAAATCGGTGGGAACCAGGATTCTCGAAAAGCGAACGGACATTTGCGATCCTCTCTTGGAGCGACCCCTTCTCACAGAATCCGCTGGGCGACGCATCGCGCGACAGTAACGTACGCCGCCCCGCAAGCGCCGTCAACCGAGGGTTCTTCCCAGCCCAGCACCGTGTGCAGTCGTCCGATCCGCGCCGTAGTTTTGTTACGAACATGCGTTTGGGTAGGATGGTCTATTGGGAGTTCCATGTGAAGCCGTCCTGTGCGGCGTCGGAATCGAGCTTGGACGGTGTCATCCGAAGAAACCATCACGCTCGCCGTCCCCGCAGACGCCGCCATTCCCGCTACGCAGACTGTCATTCCTCGGAAGCTCGGATCGATCTCACTTGGGGAGGAGATCGGGCGCGGGGGAATGGGCGTGGTGTATCGAGGGTGGGACGTGGTGCTTCGTCGGGACGTGGCGGTGAAGTTCCTGCCCCGTGCGGCCTCCGTACCCGACGACCCGGCGATCGCGCGATTCATCGAAGGCGCAAGAGCCGTGGTCGGCGCGAGGCATCCGGGTCTGGTGGCCTTGTACCAAGCGGACGTCATTGCGGCCGTGCCCTACCTGGTGATGGAATACGTGGACGGACCGTCGCTGCGTCAACTTCTCGAACGAACGGGTCCCCTCGCCATCGATGTGGCCGCGTATCTCCTTGAGTCCGTCTGTGCCGCGGTGGCGGATCTCCACGACAGGGGAATCGTTCACGGCGATCTCAAGCCCGCCAATATCCTCATCAGCCGTGAGGGACAGATCAAGGTTACCGACTTTGGGCTTACTGCAGCGCGTCGCCCCGGCGACCGCGAACCAAGTCGCGCGATCGTGGGCGGCACGCCCGCTTATATGGCCCCGGAAATGTTCGGCGGGACCCTTTCCCCGCGAACGGACGTCTACGCCCTAGGAATGATGACCATCGAATTGTTGACCGGGAAAACACCCTCGTCCGGTCCCGGTTTGCATGACGCGCCTTCGTTGAAGGGCGTCGATCCCGCGTGGAACGAGATCGTCGAACGGGCAAGGCACCCCGACGCCATATTCCGGTACAAGAGCGCGTCGCACCTCGCCGACGCTTTGCGGCGAGCCGTTGCCAATCTCGACGCTCGATCGGCGAGCACACGCCTCCAGCAGATTCTGCTCGCGTGCCTTGGCCCCGACGGGCCGCCCCTGGCGAATGCCGCGCCGCCCAATCTGGCGAGCCGCCCGGATTACTACTCGCATCTCTCGGACATCGCCGACGCCCGGCGGGCCGCGCCGCAGGGAGAGGCGACAACACCGAGCCTGCGGGCCCCGCCTTCCGCCCAAGTCTCTGTCGAAACGAGGCGATCCCTCGCCCCTGACGACCCGCGACGGATTCTCCGGCTTCAACGCTGTCCGAAGTGTGACTACGACCTGCGCTCCCTTCCCGAGAACCACCGCTGCCCCGAGTGTGGCTTCGCCTATGACCCGTCGCTGTTTGCGATCTATGGATGGTCGGGTCGGGAACGGTTTTCGCTCGCCGGGCGATTGCTGCTAGGCACGTGGTTCGAGCGCACCTCAGCGATGGTGATCGTTGCCTTGGTCGTAGGAGCGGTGGGTCACAGTTTCTATCAGTATTGGGCTACGGGCCGGCCTTCCTCGGGGTTTCTGTTTTGGATCCCCATCGTGGTGATCGCAGGCGCCGTGCGCCTGCGACCGCACGTCCGCCGAAGCCGAACCGATCAGTGGGGGACGGTTCAGTTGTTGTTCTCGAGAACCGGCGTGTCCTTGCGCCGCGGGCCCGGCGAACCGAGCTATGTCCCCTGGGACCGGTTCCGCAAGGTCCGCTTTCGTAACTTGCGTTTCTATCGCGTCCGCAAGGAGACCTGGCGGTTGCGCCTGGGACACCCTTTCTGGCAATTTCGGTGGACGGCATTCGATGTTCTCATCGAGTGTTCCCGCAGGGAGGCGGCGCTGATCCGTGGAGAGGTTCGCCGACGGTGGCTGCGGCGCGTTCGGCCTGCAAAGCAAAACCACCTGGGTTTGAACGCCGGACCACACCCCCTTGACCGACCGCCCGGTGAAACGGTATAGTCCTTTCGGAAGACTATGCGCCACTCCATCCGCTCGCAGACCCCCAGTGACCATCACGGCAACATTCGTTCCATTCGCCCGGTGCGCGACCCTTTCGGCGACGGTGGAGCGCGGCGCACCGAGAAGGCGGTCCTGGTCGGCGTGCTTCTGCCGCGCACCAAGGCCGACCTGCGGGACCCGTTGGGCGAGCTGGCGGCGCTGGCAAAGTCCGCGGGCGTGCAAGTCGTGGATACACTCATTCAGAAGCGAACCGCGTTGTCCGCCGCCTACGCCTTGGGAAAGGGGAAGCTCGCCGAACTCACCGAACGGGTGGCGGCGTCCCAGGCCGACGCGGTCATCTTCGACAATGACCTCGCCCCGCGTCAGATCCGCGGGTTGGAGGAGGCCGTGGGACGCAAGGTCATCGACCGCAGCGAATTGATCCTCGACATCTTCGCCATGCGTGCCAAAACCCGGGAGGCCCAGTTGCAAGTCGAACTCGCCCAACTGCAGTACACGGCGCCGCGTCTTCGGGGGCTTTGGACGCACCTGGAGCGCATCGCGGGAGGGGGCGGCGGGACGGCCGCCGGCGCCGGCGGAGGCGTGGGCACACGCGGTCCCGGCGAGCGGCAGATCGAACTCGACCGCCGCGTGGTCAAGGATCGGATTTCCTTCCTCCGCCGCGAGATCGACGAGATCGACCGCCGAAAACAGCGCGAGGTCGGATCGCGTATCGATCAGTTCACCGCCTCGCTGGTGGGCTACACCAACTCCGGCAAGAGCACGCTGCTCAACAAGCTCACTCAGGCCAACGTCTTCGCCGCCGACCTGCTTTTTGCGACGTTGGATACCAAGACCGTCCGCTGGAACCTGGGCGAGGGGCGATCGGTGCTCCTTTCCGACACCGTGGGCTTCATCCGCGACCTGCCGCATCACCTGGTCGCGTCGTTCCGCGCCACCCTGGAAGAGACGATCCACGCCAACTTGCTTCTTCACGTGGTCGACGTTTCCTCGCCCACGGCATGGCAACAGGTCGAATCCGTCGATCAGGTGCTGCTCGAACTGGGTTGCGATCGCATTCCGCAGATTACTTTGCTCAACAAGATGGATATCGCCGACGACGCCTCCATGGCCGAGATGCTCGTCGCCCATCGCTCCAACGTGCTCAAGGTTTCGGCACTTTCCGGCGAGGGGTTGGACGAGCTGATCGCCGAGGTTACCGGTCGCGCCAAGGGCGACGCCATCGACGTCCTGGTCCGCGTCCCGCACACCGAAGGGAAGCTGGTCATGGAATTGTCCGGACTGTCCGACGTGCTGGAGCGGCGATATGAGAGCGAGGGCGTGGAACTTCTTATCCGCATTAACCGCGCCCAATTGCGACAAATACAAGGTCGGTATCCCGTCCTCGAGGTGCTGTCGTCCGAACCGGAGTCCGCCGGTGACGATCAGAGTTGAGCTTCGGAGGCGTCTCCTCCGAGCGCATCTCCCCCAGCATTCTTCGAACTTCGCACTTCGGACTTCGCACTTCGGCATCCCTGTGCTCGTGCTCCTGTTCGCAGCCTCGCTCGCCGCCGCCCCCCTCGACACCCGCACCATCCATCTGGATCTCAAGCTCCGCAGCGGCGGGACAATCGGCGGGCTGGTCGTGGATCATGACGACCACGCCCTGGTGATCGTACACGAGCAGTCGCCCTACGTGTTTTCGTGGAAAGAGCTGGAATTCCCATCGGCGCTCGCCGCGCGGCGGGGGATCCTGGCCCTCGCCCGAGGCGGCGAAAAACACCTGACCGCCGAGGACCATTTCCAACTCGGCGTTTTCGCTTTGGGCCTGGAGCGCAACGATGTCGCGGCCTATGAGTTTCGACAGGCCCAGCGCCTCGATCGCAAGGTCGCTTCGCAGGTAGAGCAGGCCTTGGACGACTTTCGCCGACGCCGTCAAACGCCCACGGACGATCCGTTCGACGCGGACCCAGAACCGCCCGAGACGCCGCCCGACCCTGACTCCCCTGCTCCGCCGCGGGACCTGCCGGTTCTCGATGACACGGCATTGGCATCACCGCAGTCCGAACAAACCCGGGAGAAAATCCTCGCCGCCTATCAACAATTCGGCGGCAAGGTCCGCGAGGTGCTCGGCAAGGACGTGCAACCCTTGGAATCGCCGCATTTTCTCATCTGGACCGACTGGGAGCCGCGCTACCGCGAGCGCCTGATCGAATGGTCGGAGGCGATGTACGCCGCCCTTTGCCGCCAGTTCGACCTCTCCCCCGCCGACTCCGTCTTTCTCGCCAAGTGTCCGATGTTCTGCTTCCGATCCAAGGCCAAGTTCCAGAAGTTCGCCCGCCACTTCGACGGGTACGACGGGGTGAGCGCCGCCGGTTACACCCGCTCCATCGAACGCAACGGACACGTCCATGTCGTTCTTCTCCGCCAAGGCAAGGAGGAGATCGATTTCGAGCGCTTCGCCGGCACGCTGGTCCACGAAGGAACGCACGCCTTCGTGCATCGGCTGTTTTCGCACCGCTTGATCCCTCATTGGATCAACGAGGGGCTCGCGGAGTTGACCGCGGAGCGCGTCCTCGGCGACTCGTGCGATACGGCGGAGACGGCCTCCTTGCTCGCCCGCCAGTTCGCCTGCTACGGCTGGGAGCTGGGCGGGTTGTTGGAGACGACGGGACCGATCGGGGTCCATCAATACCCCCTCGCCCACGGCGTGGTCGCCTATCTGGAGGGGTTGGGTCGGGAGCGGTTCATCGCCTTCTTGCGGACGCTGAAAGCCGGAAAATCAACGGCCGAGGGCTTGGCGGAGGTGTACGACGGGCTCACGCCCAGTCGTTTGGAAGTCGACTGGCGCAACGCGGCCTCTGAAAACGATACGAAGCCGCCGACTCCGCCCACCCCGCAATGATCCCCTCGCCGCGTCGTTTCGCCGGCGACATTCGCTCCAAACCGTTCATGCCCCCGCGCCGCCCTTGCCGACGTAGTATCCACGTGTTGCCTGGAACCTGGTCATGACCGCACCGGCCAAGAAACGACTGTTCAATCTGGTGCGGGTGCTCATCTGCGCAGCCGCGCTTTGGATCGTCGTGCGCGGCGTGACCCTCCATGACCACGTCACACCGGCGAACGGCGGTCCCGACTGGATCGGCGAAGTGCGGGTCGACGCCGACCCCGTCGAAATCCGACTCGTCGGCGGCGAGATGCAACGCATCCCCCGGACCGACATCGCCCTGGACGCCGATGGTGCTCCGCGGATCGCTTTCGGACTGACCTCCGCGTGGCGAAACAGCCGCAAGAGCCTGCTGCTCCTCGCGGTTCTGATTCACTTTCCCGTGGTCTTGCCCCAGGCCTTGCGCTTTCGATGGCTTCTTGCGGTGCAGAGCATCACCCTTGGGTATTGGGAATGCGTGAAACTCTCCCTGGCAGGGAATTTCCTCAACTTCGCCACGCCCTTCGGCTCCAACGCGGGCGACGTGTTCAAAGCCTACTTCGTCGCTCTGCACACCACGCGAAAAACCGAAGCCGTGACCACGGTGGTGCTCGATCGCGTCATCGGACTAGGCAGCCTCCTCTTCGTCGTGGCCGCGATTACGGCGCTGAGTCCGACGGGAAGTCGTCTGGCTGCACTGCGGCCCTATATGCTTGGGTTACTCGCGTTCGGGATCGCGGGGGCGCTGCTCTATTTCGCACCGCCCCTTCGTCGGCGATGGACATCCAGCGCGTGGTTCACGAGACTGCCCATGTTCGATCAACTCCGCCGCATCGACCGCTCGGTGCGAACGCTGGCCGGTCACGCCCCCACGCTGGTCGGTTCCGTGCTTCTGACCATCGGTTTGCAGGGTATGGCCCTGGCCGCCTATTTCACCGTGGCCATCGCCCTCGGTTTGCAGGGTGGTGCGGCGCGGGTCCCCGAGTATTTCGCCTACTTTTATTCCGGAACCCTGGTGCAGGCCCTGCCCGGTCCGCCACAGGGGCTCGGCACCGTGGAACTGACCTACCGTTACTTTTTCGCCCCCTTCGGCAGCGCCTCGCAAATCGTGTGCATGGCCTTTGTGATTCGCGTCGTGGTGCTGATTTGCGCCCTGCCCGGATTGCTGGTCACCGCGACGGGGGCGTATCGCCCGAAACCCGAGGCGACCGACGACGCACCGACGGTCGCGGCGCCGCTTCCCCCTCATCGCGACGTTCTCGCAGCCGCGACGATCCACTAGCGCTTTTTCGCGCTGGCCGGTTTCTCGGACGCCGAATCAAACGCGCAGCGCCGCAATTATCGGCTTGCATCCGCGCAGATTAAGTAGCCTCGTCGGCACTCCGAAATGAGATCGGCGATGGGAAGTTTGCGCCTGGCCGGTGGAACCTGATCCGCGCGCTGTCGCGCATGGCCGCCGGGGAGCAGGCGAGTTCCGCACGTCGCCCATGGTGCCGCGGAGTGTCATTGAACTTGCCCAACGTACTCTCCGAACCCCGGCAAGGAGTAGATGCGCTCCTTGACGCCGCCTGTGAACGACGCGCGCCCGCGGAGCTCCACTTCCAGGACGCCGACGGTCCGCCCATCATCGCCCGCGCTCGCCTCCTGGATCACAACGCCGGCGAAGTCCTCACCGATCGCCCGCAATACGTGGATGAGGAAGGAACCATCCCCGCGGGACGGCTTCTGAGCGTGCATTGGAACCTCAGCTCCGCGCGCTATCAATTTGAAACCGTGATCTTAGACGACAACCGCGCCGTCTGCATCAACGCTCACCAGACCATCCCCGGCGTCGCCCTGCAAAGGCCGCTCGACATCGCCCGCTGCCAGCGCCGAAGCTGTCTGCGTGTCTCGACCATCGGCTACGATCCCATCAACGTCGAACTGGCCGCCCCGCACCGCGAATGTCCCGAGGCCTGCGACCGATGCGTCGATCCGGTCAGCGGATGGATCGTGGACCTGGCCGTCGGCGGCTTCTCCGTGGTCGTGGATCACCGCCGGCTTCGCGCCGTCCGCTCCTGCGAGCAATTCTTCGTATCGTTTTTTCTCCCCGGTTTGGCCCATGAGTTCCTCATGCTCGGTTCGGTTCGGCACACCCGACCTCTGCGCGGCGGCGAGAGCCTGCGCGTGGCCTTGGGATTCTGTCCCTGGAACGGCGCACAGTTCAAACGCGACCAACAGCGCATGGCGCGTTTCATCGCCGACCACGAACGGCGCATGCTTCGTCGAAGGAGATAAGCCCGGTATGAACCATCGAAAGACGCAAACGGACACGGAAGGCGCGATCACGGCGGTCGCCCTTGATCGCCGCCGCAGCCTCCGCCGTCACCTTCAGAGCACCATTCCCGTGCGCCTCCGAGGAATCGGCGACGAGATGGACTGGCAGTGTGAGGCCAAGCTGCTCAACCTCAGCCTCAGCGGCATGGCCTGCCGAGTGGTTAACGAACGAATCGGCGCACTCTGCGAAAACCAGACCCTGGAGGCGGTGTTTCGCTTGGCCGGTTGCCCCGCCGCGTTCCACCTGCGCACCCGGATCACCAACATCACTCCCGCCGGGTCGCCTCAGCACGTCATTCTCGGCTTGGAGTTTGTGGAAGACGATCGGTTCTTGGCTTGCCGAAGCAAGCTGCACGAAGCGGTCGAGCGGACAGGCGAGTTCCCGGACTAACCAATAGGGGTTCCAACGATCATGAGCACAACACAGACCATCGCACCCCAGCGGCTGGATCAGATCCTCGAAGACTCGGTCCGTCAACAACGACCGCTGGTCCTTACCCACAACGGTCCGGACGGTTGGCGAACCTACAAGGCCGCCTTCCGGCCTTCTGCGTCGGGGATACCGGGCCTGACCATTCAGGTCGCCCCCCAGGCAGACGGTGCTGCCGCCTCCGCCCCCCCCGTCGGCGACACGCTCGGCGGAACCTTCCGTCTGGGGCACAAGAAGTGCATGTTCTGTTCGGTGATTCTCGGCGTGAAACCGCACGCCGACGGCGCCCTCTGGACCCTGCGTCGCCCGGACCACTTGCAACAACTTCAACGCCGCGCCTACGAGCGGGCCGTACCTCCAAAAAACGAGGTGGTCGCCGTCCGCTTTTGGCGCGACCTTCACGGCGACGGACCGACCGACGCCCGCGTCGTCCGCCACGGACAGCTCGAGGACATTTCCGCCGGCGGAATGCGCATCAAGGTCGCCGACCCCAAGGAAATCGAGCTGGATCGCACCTATCGCTGCGTCTTCACTCCTCGACCGGGAAAACCGGCCCTGGTCCTCGATGCCGTGTTGCGGCACCGCGAAGCCGGCGACAAAGGCCGCGCCTCGCTCGGCTTCCAATTCGTGGGCCTCGAAATTTCCCCGGAAGGGTTGCGGCTCCTCGATCGCCTGGTTCGAATCGTCAACCACTTCCATCGTTCAGCGGCGTCCGATGTGCAAGGCCGCGACGGACGCGGAGGACGGGCGCCGGACGACTCCAACGATTGACGATGCGCTCCACGGCGCAGATCGATTGACTCACCCAACGCGGCCACGGTCGATGTCGGCTTTGCGCTGCTGAGACGAGTGACCGCACAAACTCCCGCGCCTCGCGGTCGCACCCCTCGAGCAAGCCGAAAAACGCCTTCGCGTCCGCCGGCGTCCCTTCAACGGCCACGCGCAGCGCGTCCACGCCGACCCGCCCGAGTTCCGTCACTCGGCTTGCCATGTGCGGTTCGGGGTTCAGCACCAACAGCATCGCTTCGCTGCGGGCTACGGCGTCGACCGCGCGGGACCAGTGGCCACGGGTTCGTTGCGCCTCCCGCTCTCGAAGGCGATAGGTCGGCGAGTCCGATCGCTCCCCTGCCAGCGCCCGAAAGGCGACCACCAACGAACGCGATGCCCGACTCAGCGCCCAGCGCGCCGCCAACCACCGGGCCCATGCCGCCGCGAACCGCGCCCCCCCGCGCGTCTTCTCCGCGCGTTGACGTCCCAGGCACATGCCGATCGCCGCGCCCAGCGACCCGGCGATCAACACCACCGTAAGTACAAGCCCGACAAGTTCGCCCGAAGACAAGTGTGCTCCTCCCCGTCCTCCTTTTGGGTAGAAGGACAGTATATCGGAACGGACAACGAATGTCATTGGCGGGGTTTGCGGCGGGCACTTGCCGCGCAGACCGGCAGGCACGTACCATGTCGCTATTCTGCGATGCCCGTAGGGGCCGCAAGGGTGAACGGACCGCGGGAGTTTCCCGAACGTGCGCAGCCGAATCGCGTGCATCGTCGCGCTGGGTAGTATTGTGAGTCCCGGCGGAGCGTGGTCCGACGAGCGCGGCGGCGGGGATCGGATGACCGGCTCACGCTTCGCCAGTCGATCGGAGGTCATCGCCCGCCACGGCATGGCCTGCACCAGTCAACCCCTCGCCACCCAAATCGCCCTCGACATCCTCAAGAAAGGCGGCAGCGCCGTGGACGCCGCCATCGCCGCCAACGCGGCCTTGGGACTGATGGAACCGACGGGTTCGGGAATCGGCGGCGATCTATTCGCCATTGTCTGGGACGCCAAAACCAAAAAACTCCACGGTCTCAACGCCAGCGGAAGAAGCCCCTACGGCTTGACCCTTCAGCACTTCAAAGACCGCGGTCTAAGCACCATTCCGCCGCACGGACCGCTCCCCGTCACCGTCCCCGGTTGCGTCGACGGCTGGTTCGAGCTGCACCAACGATTCGGCAAGCTCCCCATGAATGACATTCTCGCCCCGGCGATCGCCTACGCCCGTGAAGGATTCCCTGTCTCGGAACTGATCGCCCATTACTGGGTCCGAGGCGGCCGCGCGCTTCAACGCTTCCCCAACTTCGCCGCGACGTTCCTTCCCGAAGGGACAGCGCCGAAAAAGGGCGATCTCTTTCGCAACCCCGATCTCGCCCGCACGTACGAAACCATCGCCCGCGGCGGACGCGACGCTTTCTATCGCGGCGAACTCGCCGCCGTCATGTCCGCATTCTGTGAACGAAATGAATGCTTCCTGCGCCTCAAGGATTTCGCCGACCACAACTCGACGTGGGTGGACCCCGTCTCCACCAACTACCGCGGGTACGACATCTGGGAACTGCCCCCCAACGGACAGGGCATCGCCGTCTTGCAAATGCTCAACCTTCTCGAACCCTACGATCTCACCTCGATGGGCCACAACTCCGCCGAATACCTCCACCGCCTGGTCGAGGCCAAGAAGCTCGCCTTCGAGGACCGCGCCCGCTTCTACGCCGATCCCGACTTTGTGAAAGCGCCCACGACGGCCCTGATTTCCAAAGCCTACGCCGAACAGCGCCGCAAACTCCTCAACCCCCGCCGAGCGTCAACGAAACTCGATCCCGGCGACCCCAAGCTCGGACAAAGCGACACCATCTATCTCACCGTCGCCGACGAACAGCGCAACATGGTCTCGCTCATCCAGAGCAATTACCGCGGATTCGGATCAGGACTTGTGCCCGACGGATTGGGTTTCGTGTTTCAAGACCGCGGCGAGTTGTTCTCGCTGGACGAATCCCACCCCAACGTCTACGCCCCGCACAAGCGCCCCTTCCACACCATCATCCCCGGCTTTGTGACCAAAGACGGACGACCGTGGCTGAGCTTCGGGGTGATGGGCGGCGACATGCAGCCTCAAGGCCACGTCCAAGTGCTCTGCAACCTCATCGACTTTGGCATGACCCTTCAGGAAGCCGGCGACGCCGCGCGCTTCCATCACCAAGGCTCCACCGAACCCACCGCCGACCTCGTCGTGTCCAATGCCCAGGGTGGACCCCAGGCGGGTTCCGTCCGCATGACCGAAGGCGGCTGGCTGACGTTGGAATCCGGCGTCTCACCCGACGTGCTGCGCGACCTGGCTCGCAAAGGCCACGACGTACGCATCGAAACCGACGGCTTCGGCGGCTACCAAGCGATCCTCTACGACGCGGATCGCGGCGTGTTCCTCGGCGCCTCCGATTTCCGCAAGGACGGTCAGGCCGCGGGATATTGACCGCTCCGACCTCGCCAAGCTTTGTCAAGGTCCGCTCGGCGCCGGTGATCCCGGCGGTGCGACCTCGACGCGGCGCTGTTCGTCATCCAGCCGCTGCGTGGCCTGGCGTACCTCCGCCACACGACGGTGGTCCGGGCCCAAGGCCGCGGTCAGAACTTCGTCCGCCTTGGCGAGCGACGCCCGCGCGTCCTCCAGTTTCCCAAGGCCCAGTTCCGCAAGCCCGATTCGATAGTGCATGGTGCCGACGATGGCATGTTCGGGGGGGAGCGTCTTCGAGCCCCTGGTCATCGCGTCGGCGAGTGAACCTAGCGCCTCGACGAATCGACCCTGGTCGATTCGCACGGCGGCGAGGTTGGACATGCCGCCGACCGTGTCGGGATGGTCCTCGCCCAGCACGCGTTGACGAAGCTCCACAACTTCTTGAAACAGTCGCTCAGCCTCGTCGAGGTGCCCGAGCTTCCAAACCGAGTAGGCCAGGTTGTTCATGGCCGTAATCGTGAAAGGGTGCTCCGGGCCGCTCACCCGCTGGTAACGCGGCAGGAGGTCGGCGAAGAGCGCTCCGGCTTTCTCGAATTGTCCGCTGCTGGTGTACACGAACCCGAGGTTGGCGTTCGACAAGAGGGCGTCCGGATGATCGGGCCCCAGGGTCCGGGCCCGCAATTCGTGAACTTCGGCGTGGAGCTTCTCCGCTTCCTCAAAGCGCCCCTGATAGCTGCAAAGAAGCCCAAGATTGTCCAAGGCAATCTGCGTGATCGGATGTTGGTCGCCCAGCACCCGCCGACCGCGCTCGATCGCCGTGCGAAACAGCGGCTCGGCGTCGTCGTAGCGCCCGAGATTCATCCGCACGTAGGCCAGACTATTGAGCGTGGCGATGGCGCTTAAGGAGTCCACGCCAAGCACTCGGGTCTTGCGCTCCAGCATTTCGGCGTGCAGGCGTTCGGACTCCTCATATTGCCCGGACTGCTCATAGGCGACGGCCAAGGTGTCCCAGGAAACCATGCTTTCCATCGCATCGGGACCCAGGACCGCGCGGCGCCCCTCGGCCGCCGCCCTCAGGACCACGACGGCATCGGACGCGCGACCTTCATCGAGATGAAACTCGCCCAAGGTGTGTCGGGCGTAAAGGGTCGTGGGGTGGGTTGCTCCCAACGTCGCTTCGCCGAGCTCGAGGGCGGTGCGAACGAGCGGTCCCGCCTCCGCGAAATTGGCCAGCAGTCGTTTCGCATTCCCCAAGCGCGCCCGCGCCAGGATCGTGCCTTCGCCGCGCTCGCCCCCATTCGCTCGAAGCAGCTCGAACGACCGGCTCAAGTGCGACTCGGCAAGGGCGTATTCGCCGAGGCTCTCGTAGGTGACCCCCAGCGTGCCGCGAATCGACGCCTCGACCAAGGGTTGATCCTGGAACCGTGATTCGATTTTTTTCGACGCGGTGTCAAGCACATGGCGCATGGTGACGTTGGGATCCGGGGTTCGATCGGGATCGACGGATGCCAGCAGGTCCTCATTGAGGAACCGGTTGATCGCCTCCGCGACGGTGCGTTGCTGGGCCTCGCGGTGCGCGGATCGAGCGCTGACAATCGCGGCCGTGGTCAGCGCCGCGGCGACGAGCAGCGCCGCGAACACCGCCGCCTTGTTTCGCACGCAGAACTTCGCCGCCCGGTATCGCCAGGTCAGCGCTCGAGCGCGAACCGGCAAGCCGGAAAGGAATCTCTGCAAGTCATCAGTCAATTGCTCAACGGAAAGATAGCGTTCCGCGGGGTTCTTGCGAAGCGCCTTGAGAACGATGGTGTCCAGATCGCCCGGCAACGGGCGCTTCATGCGGAAGCTGCCCGGATCAGAACGAGCTTTGGCGGTCAGCTTTGCGCTGGGGCGGATCGGCTCTTGTTCGCAGATCGCCCGTTCGTATTCCGCCCGTGATCGCGTGGTGAGCTGGTATGGCTCCTGGCCGGTGAGCAATTCGTAGAGGATCACCCCCAGGGCATACGTGTCCGTCGCGGTCGTGACCCGTTCATTGCGGACCTGCTCCGGGCTGGCGTAGCGCGGGGTCAGCAGGCGATGCTCGGAGGCCGTGGTCACCGGCGAGTCGTCGTCGGGCTTGAGAATCTTGGCGATCCCGAAGTCCAGGAGTTTTGGAGCGCCTTCCACGGAGACGAGTATGTTGGTCGGCTTGAGGTCGCGGTGAACGATCAGGTTTTGATGGGCAAATTGCACGGCCCCGCAGACCTGCACGAACAAACGCAGTTTCTCACTGAGCGACGCTTGCCGATCGGTGCAATACTTCGTGATGGAACACCCGTCGATGAACTCCATGACCAGATACGGTCGTCCGTCCGCCGTCGCCCCCCCGTCCAGTAGACGAGCGATATGGGGGTGTTCCAGGGAGGCCAGCACCTGGCGCTCGCGGCGGAACCGGCGCAGGACGTCCTCGGTGTCCATGCCGCGCTTGATGAGCTTCACGGCCACACGCTGCTCGAATTGTTGATCGGCGCGCGTCGCCAGCCAGACCGTTCCCATCCCACCGGCCCCGATCAGCCGCTCGATCTGAAACGGACCGACCCGCCCACCGACCCGGGCGACGGGATCGTCCCCAGCCGCGGACAAGAATGCATCCGCCGGGCGTCCGATCGGCGCTTCGAATCCCACGGCGGCCTCGTCGGCGCGAAGCAGCTTCCTCAGTTCATCCCCTAGCCGCGGGTCCTCCGCCGACAGCCGCTCGATAACGGCGGCGCGACCCCCCTCCGCCATGTTCAACACCTCATGGAAAACGGCGTCGAGTCGCTGCCAATCGAGCGGA
This sequence comes from uncultured Phycisphaera sp., assembly GCA_964646605.1. Taxonomy (GTDB): domain Bacteria; phylum Planctomycetota; class Phycisphaerae; order UBA1845; family UBA1845; genus SBAX01. Next base: position 42,708 of record CAZYEX010000070.1, read on the forward strand.
GCCTGTTGCGGTTTCATGGACGCGCTTCCCGCGATGAGTCTTGCCTCTCGTCGAGCCGATTGCGCAGCCAGGCCCGTGCGAACCGCCAATCACGCTCCACCGTCGCCGTGGAAACACCCAACGCCTCGGCCGTTTCCTCGATCGTGCATCCGGCGAAGAACCTCAGCTCGACTACCCGCGCTTTCTGCCGATCGCGCTCGGCAAGCTCCACCATGGCTTCGTGCAAATCGAGCAAATCCACGTCCGTCTCGGGAAAACAAAGCGTGATTTCCTCCAGATCGATCCGCCCCCCTTGCGGTCCCCGCTTCCCCGCTTTCCGCGCCAGGGCATGGTTGATCAGGATTCGACGCATGACCTTGGCCGCGACGCGAAAGAAGTGCGACCGGTTCTCCCACCGCGGGCCATGACCCCCCGCCAACCGCACATAGGCCTCGTGGACCAGCGCCGTCGCCTGCAACGTGTGATCCGGCCGCTCATGGCGAAGGTACCCCTCGGACAAGGCGCGAAGCTCGTCGTAAACCAGCGGCAGGAGCTTGGCGAACGCCGTGGCCTGATCGGTCGACTCCAAGTCCGCCAGAATCTGCGTAATCTCCGCCTTGTCCGCCGTCATCGCCCCCCGCCCCAAACCGCGATCCAAAAAAAGTGATGGAACCTAGCCCCGAATCTTGCCTATCCCTTTGGCCGAACGCTAGCGGGATGATTGTACCCGCCGGGCCAAGTGGAATGAAACCCCGAACCGAAACCGCAGCGACCCCGGGGAATGTCCGGTAAGGATGTTCCCGGCAAGCACGGGGCGCTGGGGAGAGTCTGGAGTACGTGGAGAATGAAGATGCTTTGTACGATGCGAAGGATACTCACCGTGGCGGTTTGCCTGGCAGCGATTTCGACCGTCGCGTCGGCTAGGGAATTGCCCATCAAGTACCAAGGTCAGCTCAAGGTCGACGGTGCCCCACTGAACGGGCTGGTCGACCTCGCGGTCACGTTGTTCGACGTGGAAACGCAGGGAACGAGCCTCGCCCTGACGGAACACACCGCCGTCGAGGTCGTGAACGGGCTGTTTACCATCGACCTGGTGTTCGACCCGGGCCTGTTCGACGGCGACTCGCGCTTCCTCGAGATTGCCGTCCGCAACCCCCATGATCCGACCGATGTTGGGGGTTTCAGGAAACTCGCCCCGCGCCAAGCCCTGACTTGGGCGCCATTCGCCCTCCACGCGTTCAATGCGCCCGATGGACACTCGCTGGACGCCGCCGACGGATCGCCGGGCAACGCGCTCTTCGTCGACGCCGACGGCGAGGTGGGAATTGGAACGACTACGCCGCTCGCACCGCTCCACGTCGTCGGTGATGTACGGACGGAAGGAGCGACCGGTTACAACACGCGAAATCCGAACAACGTAGGCGCGAACGCCATCTTCGGTTGGCTGAACGATGTCGCCCGCCTCCGCATCGGGGGGTCCGGCGCCGGTGCCGCGAACGGTCTGGACATCCAGACCACCAGCGACCGCAGCCTGATGCGACTCCTGCACTCCGGAGAGGTGGGCATCTCCACGACGACGCCGGAGACGGAACTCGACGCGCGTAGCCTGGCCGCCACCGACGCCGGTCGCGTTCGAGCGGCAAACTCGACAGCCGACACTTGGGTCCAATTCTGGTCCGGACACACCGATGGCGCTAACGACCCCGCGATTATCTGGTCGGATGACGCCGCAGCCGACGATCTGCGTTTCGGCACAGGCGACCAGGACGGCGGACCGTTCACCGAGCGCATGCGGATCACCGGGGCCGGTAACGTGGGAATCGGAGTCACCAATCCGACCACGAAACTGCAAGTCGCCGGCCTGATTCAGAGCACCACCGGCGGAATGCGTTTTCCGGACGGCACGACCCAGGCGACGGCCCAAGTGCAGGGTCCAGCGGGCCCACCCGGCCCGGCGGGTCCGGCGGGACCGGCAGGTCCCACAGGACCCCGTGGACCGACGGGACTGACGGGAGCAACGGGACCGGCAGGTCCGATCGGGCCGACCGGAGTTCCCGCAACCAGCTTCGCCCTCTGCGGAACCAGCATGACTTGCTCGACCGCGTGCGGAGGCTCCGCCAACGTGCTCGGTGAATCGCACGAGAGCGGCTCCGGAACCCCCGGCGCCGGCTGTACTGCAACCTCCGACACCGGCTCCTGCGAATCGATTTCCACGCTCTCCGACGACTGTTGTGTCTGCAAGCAACCGTAAGAACATAGACCCTATGTCGAAAACCGGCACTGAGCCGCGACCGTGAGGGAGCGGGTCCCAACGAGGCACGAATGCGATGAAGCGATTACATCCCACAAAATTATCGGTCATGCTCCTGCTGCCAATCATTGGCACTTCGGCGATCGTCGCTCAAGAATTCGACCTCACCTGGCACACGGTCGACGGCGGCGGGGTCATGCGAAGCACTGGCGGAAACCTGGAGCTGTCCGGCACCATCGGCCAAGCCGACGCCGGACGGATGTCCAACGGGAGGCTCGACCTAACCGGCGGATTTTGGTTCGAAATCGGCCCTGGCGATTGTACCGAAGACGGTGGAACCAACCTCATCGATTATTCCGAGTTCACCGGGTGCTACTCCGGGCCGCTCGTCGACGGCATCGGCCCGACGTGCCTGGCCTGCTTCGATTTCGACGGCGATGACGATGTGGACCTGCGCGACTTCGCGGCGTTGCAAAACAACATCAACGTTCCGTGAGATCCATATGCAGCCCGGGCGACGAGGGGTGTCGCTTCCTGAAGCTCGCCGAAACGGTCGTCGCGCGCTTTGAGTTCGAGCTCCTTATCGGGCCCCGCGCTTGGCGCCGTCAAAACGGCCTTTGACTCCGCCCCTTCCATATCGCAGCTTTGGGAGGGGGAGAATGCGCTCTCGGTACGTGGACGCCGTGAGAGGATCGGAGTGCATGGCCTATGATCGTTCGTGAATCCCCCACCGATCGACCACACACCTTCACCTTATCGGTCTTCGCGGCGTTGATCGCCGCGGTGGCCGAGGTCGCCGTTCGGTTCACCGCCTCCCACGAAAACTTTGGCCTGGACCAACTGTTCCTGGCGCTGTCCGTGAACGTCGCCGTCCTCGGAATGGTTGCCGTACTTGCCCTGGCCATGGTCTCGCTCGCCTGTCGAGTGACCGCAGGTGTCACCGGTTCCGCACCCCAGGCGAGGGCCGCAAGACGCCCGTTTCTGGCCGTGGGGCTGGTTAGCGCAACGCTCATCGCAGCCACAGACTTCCTGGGATTCGAACCCGGTCTTTCCATGGCCGCGACCCTGTGCGGCGTTTCCACCGCCGGATGCGCGGCGGGCGCAATCTCCAGGCCGTTGGCGACGTGGCGGCCGTTTCGATTCGCCCTGGCAAGATTCGGGATCGCCCTGACCTGGATCCTCTGCGTAACGGGCAGCGTCCGAGCTTTTGGTGCCACATACCGACATCTCCAGCCATGGACATCGCCGCCGAACGTCGCTCCCGTCAAGGACCAAGCGGCGCCTCCCCACATCTTCGTCTTGGTGCTCGACACCCTGCGCTTTGACCGCGTCGGCGTCTACGGCGAATCGAAGCTCACCCCTCATCTCGACCGACTCGCCAAGTCGTCGATCGTTTATCGCAACGCCATCAGCACCGCTCCGTGGACGCTTCCCATGCACGCCAGCCTGTTCACCGGCCTGTATCCCCACGAGCACGGCGTCAGTTGGGGCCATTACCGACTCGACGAGCGCCAGCCGGTCCTCGCCGAACTGTTGACGGAACGCGGATACCACACGCTCGCCGTCTCCAACAACCGGCTCCTCAGCCGCGACAACGGATTCGCACGAGGCTTCGACTTGTTCCTCGAAACCCCCACCGATGTCCATCTGAAGGGTTGGCGGCTCGCCTTGCGTTGCGCCACGCCACGTCGCATCGCCGAGTGGCTAGGACTCCCACAACTCGTTGCCGAGGACGCCGGTTCGGCGTGGACCAACTGGCTCGTCAAACGGCACCTGAAAACCCAATCCGCCGCCGATCGCCCCCTCTTCGCTTTCATCAACTATTTCGAGCCTCACGATCCCTATCTTCCGCCGCAGCCCTACTTCGAGTCCCACCTCACCCCCGCCCAGCGCGATGCGGCTCGTCAGCTCCACCAGACCCAGGACGATCTCGCCGCCCATGCTTGCGGTGTCACTCGGACCTTCGACGAAGACCAAATCCAACTTATGGCCGCCCTCTACGACGCCGAAGTCGCCTATCAAGACGCGATGGTCGGCGATCTACTGAAAACCCTCGAGGAATCAGGGCTTCTGCAAACCTCGTGGCTGGTGGTGACCAGTGACCACGGAGAATTGTTCGGTGAATCGAACATGGTCTTCCACACCGCTGGGTCGCATTACCAACTGCTTCATGTACCGCTCATCGTGCGTCCGCCAGGGGGTGTCGAGGGACGATTCGTGGACGCCCCCGTTCAACCGGTTGACATCTTCGCAACCTTGCTCGAAGCCGCCGGCGGAACTCTGCCGCCGCACGTCGACCGCTCGCATCCGTTGCCGCTCGACGATACCGCAACTTCGCCACGCTCGTTGTGCGTGTCGCAAACCTTCGGCGCCTCGATCTCGGGCCTGTCCGTGGCCCAATACCGCGACCTGCAGATGGACTTCTCCCGCTGGATGCGATGGGTGACCTCCGTCTACGCCGACGGGTTCCTGCTGGAGCTCAACGAAAACGGGCCGCAGTCCCTCCACGACGTCCGTCGGGACGCGGCCATGAAGGACAATCTTCTGCACCAGCGGCCTGACGTCGTGAAGGACATTCTCACCCGCTACCGAGAGTGGACCAGGGACAAACAAGAAGGAGGGCCCATGTGATGAAACGCCCATACATGAGACTATGGTTCATGGTGGTCGCCAACTTGGCGTTGCTGATCGGTCCCGCCATGAACCAGGCCTGTGCCTATGTCGGCCCCGGAGCGGGCGGCGGAGGCCGCTCCGGCGTGGGTGTCGCGAGCGTCCTCGTTTTCCTTCTCGCCGCCGCCGTCGGGCTTTGCGTCCTTTGCGCCCTCATCGCCTTGGTCTACGCGGCCGCACAGCGACTTCGACTCTGGGTTCGCGCCAAACACTCCGTGGATTCCTGAACCGTTCGGAAGCGCCGGCCCACCAGCGGCCGGCGCGCTACGTCACACCGGCAAGCCCGGGGAAGGAGTGCCCCCCGGGATCGTGTAAACTGCGGCTGTATCGCGGCTCGCAATGGTGGGCAAGCCGCCTTGCTCAAACCCTCGAGCCCTATCCCACCCGCTAGTTCTGGGGGTTTCGACCCCCTCCCGCCACAAGTCCTGGAGTTGCGCCGCACGAAGCTGGCCGACCCCCCAACCCAGGGAAACCGTGTTCCGCCCCCTTGCGGCCGGCCCCTGGAGAAACGAGGGTTTGGGGATTGAACCGTTCTCGAGCCGGTGCTATACTGGGGCGGGGTAGGTCTGCGGCTGCTGGCCGAAGGAGCGGGGCCGCGGGGCCTTGTTTGATTCGTGGAGAGCTGAACGGACGACCTCCTGCGCCCGAAACTTGTCGCGTGCAGTTGGGAGAGGATCTCATGCGTGTAACCGGTTCCCGAGTTCGTGCCAGCGTGATGGCAGTGGTGGCGCTCGCTTCGGCAGGCGCTGCGAACGCCAATCTGACCACGGTGCGTCCGCCCTATGGCAGCGAGGCCACCCATGCTCAGATTTTCACCCACGTGTACGGCGCCTTCGGCGGCGCGTTCAACGGCGCGGCCGGTCCGGGCGCATCGTCCTACACGAACGGGACCGTGACCGCGACGCGCGTCGACGACTACTTCTCCGGCGGGCCGGGGAACCCACTGAACTTGGTCACGGGCGCCCCGGGCGGTTCCTCGTCGGACCAACAATGGGTCGATGGTATCGCCGTAACCTCCGCTGAGGCCAAGTTCGCCGCCTTCTCACAGCAATTCGGTTACGACGAGGGCGGCGGGTACGTCAAACTCTTTGACGTGACTATGACCGGTCCGACGGGGTTCGATGTCGCCGGTACCGGCGCGCATCACTTTTCGCTGGGCGTTCCGTGGAACTGGGTTCGCTCCGGCCAGGGCGGCACCTTCTATTCCCAATCGTGGCGCAACAAGGACAAGTTGGACCACATGGTGACCTATCAGATCACCGGTCTTCCCGGCTTGGATCCCGGCGAGACGGTGTGGATGCTCTTCTTTGAAGACCTGCGCGGTTCGTTCAGCGCCGGCACGTCGGACCGTGACTTCAACGATCTGGGCGTCGAGGTCCGAGCGTCGGTGGCCGTGGTCCCCGCCCCCAGCGCCGCCGCACTCGGTGCCCTCGGTCTTGGGCTGGTGGGTCTGTTCCGGCGCCGCCGGATTCCGTAGCTCCTAGCCAATCGAAGCGTTTCAGTCCGCTCGCCGCGATCCGATCCCGGCGAGGGACGCGTCGCCAACCTTTTCCTCCCAAAGCCATTTCCGGCACGCTAAACACGTACCCCCCTTGAAGGGGGAGGGGTTGACCCCGCCGATTCTGTCACGGACCCGCGCAACCTCGGTTTCTGCCTTCGGCATTGAACGCTGGGCGCGGTTCTGATAGACTCGCCGATGTTCGGGCCGGCGGCGCATCAGGGTGCGTCCAGGATCGTGACGCGGGACTCCATCGCGAATGGGTTGTTCTTGTTCCCGTTCGGGCCCTTCTCCGTTAGCCTCCCTCGCCGTCCGCGTTGGGCTCAATCAGGTGCCACGAGATTCCGCGGACAAACTCGTCGGCGGAGGGAGAGGAACCATGAGAGCACATCTTTCTTTTTGCAGCGTGTGGGCAGCGGTGTTCGGCTCGCTCTGCGGGTCGGGGGCATGGGCGCAGACTTCGCTGGGCAGCGCCTTTTCGTACCAGGGGCGGCTGACGCAGGCGGGCAGGCCCTTCGATGGCGAGGCGCGGATGACGTTCGTCCTCTGGAACCATCCGACGCAGGGCACGCCCGGGCAACTCATGGGCATCCAACATATCGAGAACGTGCCCGTCGCCAACGGCCTGTTCACCGTCGAGCTGAACGGCAACGGCGAGTTGATGAACTTCGGGAACGTCCCCATCTTCGTGGGCTATGAGCACTGGATCGAGGTGACTGTGGAGATTCCGCCGGGAAGCGGCAACTCCGTTCTGCTCGCTCCACGGCAACGCCTCACGCCCGCGCCCAACGCCTTGTACTCGAAGAGCACGTCCTGGTCCGGACTCCAGGACGTTCCCCCCGGATTCGCCGACGGCGTGGACAATGGGGCCGGAGACGGACATTCCCTCGACGCCTCCGACGGCAGTCCGAGCGATGCATTGTTCGTGGATGCCTCCGGAGCGGTCGGGATCGGAACCACCGCCCCGCTTTCCAACCTCGACATCGCCTCGCTGGGACCCGCGATTCTGCGCCTCAACGCCGACACCGACAACGCCAACGAAGCGGACATCGCCTCGGTGTTCTTCCGCCAGGACGGCGGACAGGTCGCCGGGCGGGTCGGCTTCCGCTCCGACAACAACTTCGAGGTCGTCAACGCCTACGATGCCTCCCTGTGGCTCGGCGTCAACAACGGCGCCCAGGTGGAGATCCACTCCGGCGGCATGCGCGTGTTCGGGGCGATGGGGGCCGAGGCTGTGGATATCGACGGGCGGTTCAGGTGGAACACCGTCTCGGTCGACGAACTGCGGCTGGAGAATGCTGGCGTGACTGGCTGGGAGTTCAACCACTCCGGGCTTGAACCGCAAGTGTACTACAACGGTGCACTGCACTTGATCGACAACGACGGTGGGGAGGGCAGCGTGTATATGGCCGTCGGAGAGGACGTTCTCCTCGGAGATACAGGCGTGCTCTACTCGGACACGATTTACAGCGCCGGCAAGTTCTTCCGCCTCGACCACCCCCTCGACCCGGCCAACCAGTTCCTCCTGCACTCCTGTGTCGAGAGCAACGAGCAGAAGAACGTTTACGACGGCGTGGTCACTACGGACGCCGACGGGGAGGCGACGGTGACCCTGCCGGACTACTTCCAGGCGCTCAACGGGGACTTCCGATACCAACTCACGGTGATCGGCCAGTTCGCGCAGGCCATCGTCGCCCGCGAAATCGAAAACAACTCGTTCACCATCAGAACCGACCGGCCCGACGTGAAGGTCTCCTGGCAGGTGACGGGCGTGCGGCACGACGCTTTTGCCCGCGCCATGCGCTTTCAACCGCAGCAGGAAAAGCGAGGTCTGGAGCGCGGGCGATACCTGCACCCCAAGCTGTTCGGGCAACCCAAGGAGCTGGCCATCGGGATGATTCGCCAAGTCCAACGCGATCGAGTGCAATCCGAGCCGGAGCGGAAGTAGCGGGCCCGACGATCCTACGATGACCCGCAGGCTCGCTTACGGCGCGTGAAACCCCCCACCGCTGCCAGTTCGGTCAATTCCGCGGGGTCTGAAATTGAATGGGCACGCGATGTTGGGGCTTGGGCATACCTTGGTTGCGATGCCGGTCCGCCGGCGGCGGGGAAAGGCGGCTGGGCCGCCTTGCGAACGCGGAACCCCCGGCCTTGAGAAACAACACCGATTCACGACAAACAACGAAACTCGTCCCGGGACACCCGGCTTCACACAGCGAGTTGAGTGCGGGGCGAACGTGTCCCTTGCTGATTCACGTTCACGCTTACCGATCCACCTCTCCCATGACGACGTCGATGGAGCCGACGATGGCGGGGACGTCGGCGAGGAGGACGTTCTTGCAAACGTGGGTGGTGATGGAGAGGTTGCAGAAGCTCGGCCCGCGGGCCTTCACGCGGGCGGGGATGGCTGACCCGTCGCCGACGATCAGAAAGCCGAGTTGCCCGCGCGCGCTTTCGACCTCAACATAGACTTCGCCCACGGGAAGTTTCAGTGTCGTACATTTGGCGGCGCGGAAATCGCCGGGGGGAAGTTGGTCGAGGGCCTGGCGGATGATCTTCACCGATTGCGTCATCTCCAATACGCGGACGTAGTACCGACTCCAGCAGTCGCCGACCACGACTCCCCGCGGAATCTCGCCGGTGCCGCCGGGTCGAGCGATGGGGACGTCGAACTCGTACTTTTCGTATCCGTCGTAGGGCAGGACCTTGCGCAGGTCCCAGCGAATCCCGCTGCCGCGCAGGCACGGGCCGGTCAGACCCCAGGCGACGGCGTCCTCCAAACTGATGACGCCGACGTTGCCGGTACGTTTCACGAAAATGTGGTTGAAGCTGAGCAAGTTGTTGTAGTCGTCGATCTTGGTTTCGAAGTAGTCGAGGAACTCTCGGCAACGGTCGGTCCATCCGTCGGGCATATCGTCGTGGACGCCGCCGACGGTGAGGTAGCTGTAGGTGAGCCTTGCCCCGCAGGCGGCCTCGAAGAGATCGAGAATCATTTCGCGCTCGCGGAAGCAATACAAAAACGGCGTGAAGGCGCCCATGTCGAGCCCGTAAGTCCCCAGCGACACGAGGTGTGAGGCGACGCGGTTGAGTTCGGCGAAGATGACGCGTATGGCCTGCCCGCGGGGCGGGACTTGCACGCCGCAGAGCCGTTCGACGGCGATGGCGTAGGCCTGGTTGTTGTTCATCCCCGCGAGGTAGTCCATGCGGTCGGTGTAGGGGATGTACTGATACGGTTGAAGGTTCTCGCCGATCTTTTCGGCACAACGGTGGAGGTATCCGATGTGCGGAATCGTCTCCAGCACCATCTCGCCGTCGGTGCGAAGGACCAGGCGCAGCACGCCGTGCGTGGACGGATGCTGCGGGCCCATGTTGACCAGCATCTCCTCGGTGCGGAGGTCGGATTGCTCCGTGCGGTCGAAGCCGAGAAGAACGTCCGGCGTGGACTCAAGGGTTGTTGGTGCCATGTTCGTTCCGTTCATCGGATTCAGAACGGCGCCCGTCGAGGCAACCGGTTCTGGTGATCGTGGTTCGTTCGATCTTCGCCATTCAGCATTCACCCTTCCCGCGCCGGCGGCGCGGGTTAGTGCCTCGGATTCGTCAATTCGAATTCCGTGTTTGCGGGGATGTCGTGATACTCCAAGGGGAACTCGTAGTCCTTTCGCAGGGGATGGCCGGTCCAGTCGTCGGGGCAGAGGATGCGGCGCGGGTCGGGGTGTCCGCGGAACTCGATTCCCATGAGATCGTAGGCTTCGCGTTCGTGCCAATCCGCCGCGGGCCAAACATGAGCGACGGAGGGGATCACGGGGTCCTTGCGATCGACCACCACGCGCACCGCGAAGGTACGTGTCTCGGTCTTGAGTTCAGTCGGGCGATCCGTGGGCACATGATAGAGGTCGTAGACGCTGGCGAGTTTGTCGTCGGCGAGAAGGTCCAAGGCCGAGATGCAGCGCAGCCCGTTCAGTCGCAGGCGCGGATCGTCGCGGAGGAACGTGGCGACTTCCAGCCAGCGGTCCGCCGCGACCCGCGCGTAAGGATGTCCGCCGCCGAGGAGGGTGTCCTCGATGGCCTCACCGAACCGATCTTTCAACAGCCTGCAAATCTCTTCCGGCGGCATTCGCACCTCGTTGCTTTCGCCAGCGGCAACGACCCGAGAACGACCCCGGATCGGTCCAGCCCGCAGGCGCATGGTACTCGGGGTGGGTCACTCGGCCAAAACCCGCGGGCACGTCCCTATGTGCCGCCTGGGCTCCTTTTTGATTGCATTTGGTTCGAAAATCGGTTATTTTTCCGGTTACCGGAATGGTGTCGGAGGGGGAAGCCGGTGTCCGACCGGGCCTCCGATCAAGCCCCTACCTACAACTCCTCTCCCCCCGTCGGCGAGAGGGCAGGGTGAGGGGGATTGTCTGTAAGCCCAACTCTTTGGACGAAAGGTGACGAACCATGAATCCACAACACTTACGCTCTGTCCGCTCCCTCGCCCTGCGCTCCGCGACAGCGCGGAGCTTCGGGGACGATGCTCCCTCGCCAGTCGCTTCGTCGGTCGCGGCTCCGATCAGAGCACCGGGCGCTAGCCCGGTGACACGACGTGTCCGCGAGCTGGCGCTCGCGGCTCTGATGATGGTCGCTACGGCGTCGAGCCGCGCCGCGGATGTCGGCACGGCCTTTACCTACCAGGGCAGTTTGGAAAAACCCGCGGGCACGCCGATCGATGACACCTGCGACTTTCGATTCGGGCTGTGGGATGACTTGGGCGACGGAATGCAAGTGGGCGACTCCCCGCAAACGGTGAGCGGGGTCGGTGTGAGCGGCGGTTTGTTCACCGTTCTTCTTGATTTCGGGGCCGGGGTCTTCAGCGGCGAGGCCCGCTGGCTGGAGATCAAAGTCAAATGTCCCGACGACGGGTTGTTCGTCAAACTCTCTCCCCGGCAGGAGTTGACCCCCGCGCCGTATAGCATCCGCGCCGGGGAAGGCGTCGGGCCGCCCAACGCCCTGGAGATCGATCCCGTGACCGGACACGTCGGCATTGGAACGCAAGCGCCGGTCGCTGGGTTGCAGGTGGAGGGGCCGGGATACCCTAACTCGTTTCTGTTCCTGAACTCCACCGGTGGCAACAACGATTCGGGGCTGCGGCTCATGCGCGGCGGCGACGTGTACTGGCACGTGTTCAATTCGGAATTGACCGGCGATTCTTTCAACCTGCGTAACGCCTTTTTCGGACCGATCCTCGTGGCCACGCAGGACGGGAGAGTTGGAATTGGCACGACGACGCCCGCGGCACAGTTGGATGTGAACGGTGCGGCCCGGACGAGCACGCTGGAGATCACCGGCGGCTCGCCGTTTGTGCCGCCGCTGGCCGGATGGGGCCTCAATAGTAGCGGTCAGATCAACGTTCCCTTCGACACGTTGATCGCCATTGCCGCAGGCTGGTATCACAGCTTGGCGATCCGTAGCGACGGGACGCTGGTCGGGTGGGGCCAAAACGACTTCCGGCAGATCAACGTTCCATCCGGCACGTTCACCGCCGTGGCCGGGGGCTACTCGCACAGCCTGGCGATCCGCACCGACGGCACGCTGGTCGGATGGGGCAACGCCAACTATGGACTGAACATGGTCCCAGAGGGCACGTTCACGGCCGTGGCCGCGGGTAACGACGACAGCTTTGCGATCCGCAGCGACAGCACTCTGGTCGGATGGGGTCGGAACGATGTTGGGCAGATGAACGTCCCCACCGGTACATTCACACGCATAGCCGCCGGCGGTTTTTATGGCATCGCAATCCGCGACGACGGAACGCTGGTCGGGTGGGGCCTCAATACTGACGGTCAAATCGATGTTCCCTCCGGCACGTTCACCGCCGTGGCCGCGGGCTATGACCACGGCTTGGCGATCCGCACCGACGGCACGCTGGTCGGATGGGGCAATGGCGGCTTAGGGGAGATCAACGTCCCCTCCGGCACGTTCACGGCCGTGGCGGCGGGCTATTATCACAGCTTGGCGATCCGCAGCGACGGGACGCTGGTCGGGTGGGGCTACAATGACGAGGGGCAGATCAACGTCCCCGCTGGCACGTTCTCCGCCGTGGTCGCAGGCCAGTTTCACAGTCTGGCAGTCCGTATCAACCCGCCGACACCAGACCCGGCGTTGCGCCTGCACACGGACAGCGCGTTTAAGCCGGGCAGCAACACGTGGACAATCTACTCCGACCGGCGGCTCAAGAAGAACATCGAGCCGCTGTCCGGGGCGCTCGAGCGCCTGCTTCAACTGCATGGCGTCACCTTCCAGTGGAGCGACCCCTCGTCGCAGGGCGGGATCACCGGGACACAGATGGGCCTGATCGCCGACGAGGTGAGTCGTGCCTTCCCGCAATGGGTGGGGCGCGACCCCAAGGGCTACCAGACGCTCACCGTCGGCGGCTTCGAGGCCCTCACCGCCGAAGCCCTCCGCGAACTCCGCGCCGAGAAGGATCGCCAGATCAACGAAAAGGACTGCGCGATCGACGAACTACAGGATCAAGAGGCGGCCAAGGATCAACGCATCAATGATCTCGAAGCCCGCCTCGCCGCGATTGAGGCGCTCCTCGCTCGATCCGGCAACTCCAACAACGGAGGTGCTCGATGACGTCCCAATCGAGAATCGCCAATCGACAATTCGTGGTCTCGCTCGTGCGACACCGGTCGGTTCCGCTCCCGACTCGGAGTAGCCGGTCGCTTGCGCTCCCGACTCGGATCGGTGGCTCGACGAGGGTCGCGGTTCTGAATGGCGAATCGACAATCGACGATCGACGATCGACAATCGAACGTGATGGCTGAGGCGGTTCGATTGCGGGTGGAGGGGATGACCTGCGGGGGGTGCGTAGCGCGGGTCGAGCGTGCGTTGCAGGGCGTGACCGGCGTGACTCGGGCGAGCGTGAATCTCACGACCGCGACGGCGACGATCGAGGCGCAGGCGGGGGTCGATCGGCGGGCGCTGATCGAGGCGGTGCGCGGGGCGGGATACGACGCGGACACGTTCCGCGCCGCGGGGCGATCCGACGCGCATCACGATCCCACGCACGCGGCGCGGTTGCGGGAACAGCGGCAGGCCCTGGGGCAGGCGATCGGACTGGCGACGCCGATCATGGCCCTGCACTGGCTTGCCCCGGTGTTGGCGTCGCACGATTTGGGCGGTCACGTCTGGCCTCATGCCTTGCAGGGGATTCTTTGCACGCTGCTGATGTTCTCCTCGGCGACGGGTCCGATTTTGGTGGGCGGGTATCGGGCGGCGATTCATCTGACGGGGACGATGGACCTGCTGATCGCGATGGGGGTGTCCGTCGCGTACGTTGCGGGTGTGGTGCTCTTGGTGTGGGGTGTTACGGACGCGGCGTATTTCGACGCCGCGGCCATGATCGTGGCGTTCATCAACGTGGGGCGGTACCTGGAGCTGCTGGCGAAGCGCGACGCTTCGTCGGCGGTCGCGGCGCTAGTTCGGCGCATGCCCGCTACGGCGCAGTTGGTGACACCGGACGGCATTCTGGAGACGTCGGTGGATAGCCTCCGACGCGGGGATCGCGTGCGCGTCGCGGTGGATACTATCGTGCCCGTGGACGGCACGGTGGTGGAGGGCGAGGCCGCGGTGGACGAGAGCGCGGTCACCGGCGAGGGGACGCCGAAACATCGAACGGTCGGCGATGCGGTCTGTGCGGGAAGTCTGGTTTGCGAGGGACTCCTGACGGTCGAAGCGACGCGGGTGGGGGCGGAATCGACGTTGGGGCGGATTGTCCGTGCGGTCGAGGAGGCGCAGTCGGGGAAGACGCGGATGCAGCGCCTGGCCGACGCCGTGGCGGGCGTTTTTGTGCCGATCGTCATTCTGCTTGCGTTGCTGACGCTGCTGGGGAACGGGTTTTTTGGGGGCGGGGAATGGCGGACGGCGCTGCATCGGGCCGTGGCGGTTCTGGTGATCGCGTGTCCGTGTGCCATGGGGCTGGCAACACCGACGGCGGTGTTGGTGGCCACGGGCGCGGCGGCGAGGAAGGGGATTCTCGTCCGGGATGCAGAGGCGCTGGAGGCGGCCGGACGCGCTCGATGGATGCTCCTCGACAAAACGGGGACTCTGACGACCGGGCGGCCGCGGGTGCGGAAGGTCGGTAAGTTTGGTTGGTCGAATTCTCCGTTGGATGAGGAGCGGCTGCTGCAACTGGCGGGGTCGGCGGAGCAGTTCTCGCAACACCCGTTCGCGCGGGCGATCGTGGGTGAAGTCAAGGAACGTGGATGGGAGCTGCTTGCGGCGGAGTCGGTTCGAAGTCGTGCGGGCATGGGGATCGAGGCTGAGGTCGAGGGGCGGGTGGTTCACGTTGGCAGTCTTTCGTTCATGGAGCAGGAGGGCGTGGACCGCGGCGCACTTTCGCACGGGATGTTCGGTGATGCGGAGCTGGGCCGGTCTCTTGTCCTCGTCGCGGTGGATAAGATCTGCGTGGGATGGATCGAGCTATCGGACAACCTTCGGCCTCATGCGGCAGAAGCGATGCGCAGGCTTGGCGAGCTTGGGCTTCGGACGGTGATTCTCACCGGCGATCGGGAGTCGGCGGCACGACCCATTGCCGATGAACTCGGGGGGGTCGATCTGCGAGCCGACATGCGTCCGGAGGACAAACTGGCGATGATTCGAGGATTGCAGGAACGTGGCCAGCGAGTGGCGTTCGTCGGCGACGGCATCAACGACGCTCCGGGTCTGACCGCGGCGGACTGCGGGATTACTTTTGCGTCGGCCACGGATGTGGCTCACGGGGCGGCGAAGATCACGATCATCCAAGATGACCTGTTGCGGCTTGGGGACTTGATCGAACTGAGTCGCCGCAGCGTGCGGATCATCAAGCAGAATCTGTTCTGGGCGTTCCTCTACAACCTGGCTGCGGTTCCGCTCGCGGCGGTTGGAAGTGTGCCGCCGGGGGTTGCCGCGGCGGCCATGATGGGGTCGTCGATTAGCGTTGTGCTCAATTCGCTTCGGCTCCGGAATCATTAAACTGGGTAGATAGCGTTTAGTATTACCAGTTTCCCATCATCTCGTAAGGTCCTATTCAACATAATGTTATGGCACCAAGTACAGGATGTGTACTGTGTGTCTGCTAGCTGGCTTGTGGGACGCACGCCACGGCGCTGACACCAAATGAAAAAATGTACTTGACTTTGTTTTCACGATCGGGTCTGGTAGGCAGCGAAACTTGAAACATTGAGTTGAGAAAAGGAGAAGGATAGTGCGCGCATTCAAGTATGTATGGTTGCTTCCTTTGGCGGCGTGTTCACTTCCGGGTGAGCCGGCGGGGTCGCAGCCGCCTCCGCCGCCGGGTGGCGGGGCGACGAGCTACCAAGGGATTCCGGAGGGTTTCGATTTCCCGGCGAAGAACACGGATCTTGAGAAGTTCCGGCAGGACCGGAACGTCCCGGAGATGCGGCGGCATGCGTGGAACGTTTGGGCCGGTCTGAATCAAACGGCTCAAGGCGGCGGGCCGATTTGGGAGACGTGGTTTCGGGTCGATGAGACCTTTGCCCCTGGGGCGGGGCTGCAAGGCGAACGGAAACATCTACGCAAGTTCGCGCCTCCCCGTCAACACTTACAACCTGGGACGGTGCCGCAAGCGGCGGGTGAATCGCTTCTGTCCATGGTGTTGTTCAATCAAGAGCTGCACGCCCACGTTCGCGGGAGGGAACTCTACAAAGCGACCAAACTGGATGCGATCAACGCCAGCTTCACCGCGGCCACTCCGTTACCAGAGCGCAAGATACCGGACTTCGAGCGGAAATCAATGGCGCTGAAGGTCGTATGGTGGCCGGTGAAGAAGAGTGGGAAAACGGCGCTTCCGAATTGGGATTTTGATCCAGCGCGTCCCGATGCGCAAGGGAACCCTCCCTACACCTGGAAACGGTTCTTAGCGGTCGACCCGACGCGGTCGCATATTCCCGCGAACGAAACGGCGACCGTGGATTTCACGTACCGAGACCCAACCCTTGGCGTGCGAACGCTGCAGAAGGAGGGGTGTCCGGTCGTCTCTCTAAGCAGCTTCTACCATTTCGCGCTGAGCACGCAGGCCGAATTAGAGGCGGCCCAAGCGATCAGTCTTCAGGCCCTTGAGCTCGGCGACTACGTGGCCATGATCGGCATGCACGTAACCACTCGAGAGATCGACGATTGGGTTTGGGCGACGTTCTGGTGGCACGACCGCCCGGATGTTGGTCCGTACGCAGGAAATCGGACGGAGAATGTGACGGGCGTATGGCGCAACTACCTCATGGATGTAGCGTTCGACATGGTGACCCCCAGGGAAGCGGACGGTGGAGCGAACGCATGCTATAACCCGTGGCTTGAGGCGAGGTTCAAGCGTGGGTTGGTGTCGAACTGCATGACGTGCCATCAACGGAGCGTTTGGCCCCCGGAACACTTTGAGCCCGTAACCCGCGACGGGCTGGGCCCGACGGATCCGTATTTTCAGGGAAAAACGAAGCTGGACTTCCTGTGGTCCGTGGGGGATCGAAGCCAATGAGTGTGGAGCGGGCAGGCCATGGCAACTGCAAAAGAGCTTAAGGCGCTGTCGATCGCCCGGCGGCTGGCCGCGGAGCTGGACGGCATTTCCGGCGTGGATATCGGGTTTATCTACCGCGAACGACGGATGACCCGCGAAGTCGGGATCCGTTTTCATCTCGCGCGAAAGAGAACTCCGGCGGAAGTGCCCGCCAGTCAGTTTGTTCCCAAGGAGATCCTTGGGATACCGTGCGACGTGTTGGGCGTGAAGTACGCCGTGCAAAGCGGACAGCGACGTCGCGAGTTCACGCCCCTCTGCCCCGGAATCAGCGTGGGCAATGTGTCGCACCCCTCATCCGGGACCCTCGGCGCGTTTGTGCGTGATCGAGCGACCAAGAGCCTGGGCATCCTAAGCAATTGGCACGTCTTGGTGGGCCACACCAGCGGCGGTGCCGGCGATCCGGTAAGTCAACCGGCTCCGCTTCCTATTCGCAGCACACCGAACCGCGTGGTTGCGACCCTCGTTCGGTCGACGGAGTTGGACCATGGTTTGGATGCCGCATTCGCGGTGCTCGCCGACGCATTCGTGCAGAGTATCGATGAAACCCCGTTCGAGTTGGACCGCCGCCCGATCCGCGTTGTGGAACCACGCCGCGGGATGAAAGTGCTGAAGAGCGGGTTGGCTTCGGGGGTGAGCCACGGAATCGTAGACGGTGAGGCCGGTTCGTACCTGATGGACTACACCGACTATGGGGACACGACCCGGTCCATGGATGGGATCCGGATCGTTCCGGACCCGGACGAACCGCTCGAGGAGGTGAGCCTGGCCGGCGATTCGGGGTCGGTGTGGGTGATGCGGGATTCACCGGATACGGCCGTGGCATTGCATTTCGGCGGCGAAGACCAACTGGGCATGGCAGCGGAATACGCGTTGGCACACCCGTTGGCGACGGTGTTGGACCGTCTGGACGTTGAGTTGGTTGCGGCCGACGCCGCGCCAGCCTAGCTGGATTGGTCGTCCGGAACTCGGACTGAGAGGGCGCGAGTCATGACCCGTCTCGATCGCGTGGTGCAGATTCTGGACGAGGCAGTTGCGGGGGCGGCGGTCG
Source organism: uncultured Phycisphaera sp. (assembly GCA_964646605.1). Classification (GTDB taxonomy): domain Bacteria; phylum Planctomycetota; class Phycisphaerae; order UBA1845; family UBA1845; genus SBAX01. The sequence goes on from CAZYEX010000070.1 coordinate 60,709, forward strand.
TGGGCCCCCACGGTCCGTTCTGGCGAGGCAAGACCATCGAGCAGTTGATCGCCCACAGGGTGTATGGGCGGAAGGTGATCGTTGCGGGGGCACCGGACGAATCGGCGCTCATTCAGGCGCTGGAAGGCAGCGCGCCGTTCGGGTCGGGTATGGAGAATGCCCCGCCGGGAGCGATTTTCGCGCGCATGCCTTCGGGGCGGCCCCCGGTCCCTGCGGATCGGATTGCCTTTATTCGCCAGTGGATTGCGGACGGGTGTCCGGATGAGGAGGTCGAGGGCGGCGGTTCGCCTCCGCCGGTGCCGACTGCGGAGCAGCACAACGCGTTTTGGCGGGAGTTCGACGACTGGGCGATGTTCAGTGCGACGGGGGAGGTTCAGGACGCGGAGGGGGTGGTGATGGGCGAGGCCTTCGTGCGCTACCAGGCATACGCCCACGATGCGGCCCAACTCGATGCGTGGGTGAACGCCGTGCGGACGGCTCCGGCGCCCGAGGCGATCGCGCTGCTGGGGGAGCGGCAGCTGGAGACGATCGCCAAGCACTATGGGGATCCGATCGATCCGGCCGGGCTTCTGGCGGGGTTCGAGTTGTTCGGTCGGGGGGAACTTCCGCCCGATCCGCTGCGCCCGGCGCACCCGAATCACAGGATGGACGGAGCGCAGATGTGGTTCATCTGGGGCTCGTTCGTGGATGCGTGCATCCGGTTGCCGTTTCGTGCCGAGTCTTGGCACACGGTCGGGAAGGCGATCTTGGCGGGGCTTCTGCATGACGGCGTTTTCCGAGGGCGCTACCCGGTGACGGGGTTCTCGGCGGACGAGGCGGGTAAGTCGGCGATGCGTGCGTTCGTCACCGGTTTGGGTAGTGAGGAGCTTCTGGCGGACTTACGGAAACGGTTCTTGGAGTCGGGGTTGTTCGCCTAACGGGGACGTTTGGGAGGAATGGTGTATGGATCCTGCCTTGATGACCCCGGAAGTATTGTCCGGGCGCTTCGTCGACTTCATCGGGCCGCTGGCCGGCGTCGTCGTTGTGTCGATGGTCGTCGAACGAGCCCTGGGGTTTGTTTATGATTTCGAGTTGGGCGGCGTACAGCCCTTCAAAGAACATCCGACCGCCAAGGCTTTGATCGCCCTGGGCCTCGCGATGTTCATTTGCTTTCAGTGGAAAATCGACCTTCTCCGGGACCTTTTCACCCGCGGATCGGAGCCACCGGCGACTACATACCTCGGGCTGGGCATCACGGCGATGGTCGTTGCGGGCGGCAGCGCCGGGGCCATGGCGCTTTTCCAGGGCTACCTCGGTATCGGCCGCGAGGTTCGCAAGGCAAAACTGGACGCCGAGCAAGCCGAACTCTCCACGCGAAAGTTGAGGGCCGAGAACGACCTGGCCGACGAAGAAGCCAGGAAGAAAGCCGCGCTCAAGGCACCCACGGGTGCCGTCCCGTGACGCCCTTCACAAGTCGCCGGTACCAGCGGCGCAGCGTCGCGTGCTTGCTGCGAGGCGAGATGCGGTCTCTCAGGCGGTTAGGAAACCGTAGTGCCGTTCCTCGCGGGCGGCGTTCAGCGCCACCCACAAGGGGTGGCGCTCAATACTGTTCGGCACGGGACATGCGTTTTGTGGAGGGGGTGGTTTGGGCGGTGCGATGATGCGGGGTGGCGGGACATGGTGGGTGGGCGGGGTGTTGGATATCGGCGCATCGTAAAGGGCCGGCGGAT
>CAZYEX010000071.1:0-14504 GCA_964646605.1 uncultured Phycisphaera sp.
CGCAATCCGGACCGCAAGTCGTCGCCGACCGCTACACGTACCTTCCTTCGATGAGCCTCGCGCTACTGGCCGGGGCGGGGCTCGCATGCTGGTGGGCCCACAAAGAGGACGCGGGGGCGCTGGTGCGGCATGCGCCGGTCGTCGCCCTGGTCCTGATCGTGGGCTGCTGGGTCGCGCTCACGCGAGACCAAACACGAGTGTGGCGAGACACGTACACGCTGTGGACGACGGTCGTCGCGCGGCGGCCCGAGACGTCGATCGCTCATGCCAATCTCGCTGCGGAGTTGAATGAACGGGGAGAGTTCGAGCGGGGCCGGGATCACGCGCTGGAGGCTTTGCGACAACTTCCAGGCAATCGTACGGCCCATGCGGCGCTCGCCCATTCCATGCTCGAACTCGGAGACTTGGACGCCGCCGAACGGCACAGCCGCATTGCCTTGGAAATCGCCGACCGCGTCGGGCGAATCGACACGCAAACCATGATCGGTCTCGCCATCGTGCAGACGCGGCTCGGTCGCCTGGGCGAGGCCGAACGACTTTACCGCGAGGCTGTGAGGTTGGAGCCTCAGGTCGCCGACTGGCCCTTCAACCTCGGCGGATTCCTGGCCAGTCGCGGCCGGTTCGACGAGGCCCGCGCGGCCTTCGAGGAAACCCTGCGCCTGCAACCGGACTTCGCCAGCGCTCGCTTCCGACTCGGAATCGTCTGGTTGAACCTGGGCGATCCGCGAGCGGCGGTCGCCGTTTGGGAGGAGGGTTTACGGCAAGCGCCCGACGACCCCGAACTCGCGGCGCAGCTCGCCTGGGTCCTGGCGACGTGTCGCGAGGACTCAATCCGCGACGGCGGGCGGGCCCTGGGCTTGGCGCGTCGAGCAGTCCAGAACGACGGCGTGGAAACCGTCCGAGCGCACGAAGCCCTCGCTGCAGCCCTGGCCGAAACGGGTCGGTTCGAGGAAGCCGCCGATACGATCACCAGGCTGCTTTCCGACGAGGCGGTCACGTTGCCCGCAACCGTCGCCGAGCGGCTCCAAACCCAACTCGACACCTATCGCAGCGGACGACCCTTTCGCGAATAAAACCCTTCGGCTAGGAAAAATTCACAGGTAGAATCCGGGGGACTTGACGCCCGACCCGATCACGTCAGAATCGGCTAGCTCATTGGCGGTCCGCGTTGTAAGCTATTCATCTGGCGTGGTTTATGCAACGGGCAGGAGGCCCGGCAGGCGCGGTGCGCGGATCAACGGCGGTCGGTTAGGAGTCTCTATGTCTTCCCGAGCAGCGGCAGCGAAGAAGGATCGAATCCGGGTCATCATCCTGGGAGCGGCGGGGCGGGACTTCCACGATTTCAACGTCTTTTGGCGTAACGACCCGCGCTATGAGGTCGTAGCCTTCACCGCCGCGCAGATTCCCGACATCGACGGGCGGGTCTACCCCCCGGAGCTCTGCGGTCCGCGCTACCCCGACGGCATCCGCATCGAGTCCGAGGACAAGCTCCCCGATTTGATTCGCGATCACGACGTGGACCAGGTAGTCATGGCCTACTCCGACCTTTCGCACGAGGAGGTCATGCACAAGGCCTCCATCGTCAACGCCGCCGGGGCGGACTTCCGCATCATGGGCCACCACAACACCATGCTCAAGTCCACCAAGCCGGTCATCGCCGTCTGCGCCGTGCGGACGGGCTGCGGAAAAAGTCAGACCTCGCGGGCGGTCAGTGTGGCCCTGAAGTCGCTGGGGAAACGCGTGGCCGCCGTTCGCCATCCCATGCCCTACGGAGACCTCACCAAACAGATTTGCCAGCGCTTCGCGACCCTCGAAGACCTCGACCTGCACCATTGCACGATCGAGGAGCGCGAGGAATACGAGCCGCATATCCGCGCCGGCAACGTCATCTTCGCGGGGATCGACTACGAGCGCATTCTGCGCGAGGCCGAGAAGGAAGCCGACGTGATCTTGTGGGACGGCGGGAACAACGACCTCTCGTTTTTCCGCCCCGATCTTTACATCGTCGTGGCCGATCCGCATCGTCCCGGCCATGAGGTCCGCTACCACCCGGGCGAAACCAACGCCCGCATGGCCGACGTCGTGGTCATCAACAAGACCGGAACCGCCAGCCCCGAGAACGTCAAAATCGTCGAGCAGAACATCAAGCGCATCAACCCGCGGGCCAAGATCATCCACGCCAAATCACCCGTGTCGGTGGACGATCCGGGGCGGATCAAGGGTAAACGCGTGTTGGTCGTCGAGGACGGGCCCACTCTGACTCACGGGGACATGAAGTTCGGCGCCGGGCACATTGCCGCGAAGGACAACGGGGCCAAGACCATCGTCGATCCCCGACCCTACGCCGTGGGAACGATCAAGAAAACGTTCGAGAAATACCCCCACGTGACCGAAGTCCTCCCGGCCATGGGATACGGCCGCAAGCAGATGAAGGAGCTGGAGCAGACCATCAACGCCGCCGACTGCGACCTCGTCCTGGTCGGCACGCCTATCGACCTTGGGGCTCTGCTCAAGCTCAACAAGCCCTACTTGCGGGTCACGTACGAATTGGACGACGCCTCGGTGTCGGCCTTGAAAAGCGAGATCAAGCGGGTTCTCGCGTAGGAAGGGGGAATCACGATCCGCTCGGCGCGTCGGGCGTGCGCGTGGCGACGAACGTCCCGATGAGGGCGGCGACGGGCAGCAGCCGTTGAGTCGTGGGGTCGGCCTGAACCCCGAAGTTCTCCAGCGCCGTGGCCCCCAGCAGGAACAACGATTCCGGCGGACCGAAGACCACGACACAGGTGATCGTTTCGGGGATCCCTTCGATCGTAAAGAGGGCTTCGCCGATCATTCGGCGGTCCTTGCGTCCATCCGCGAGGATAAAGTCCCGCGTCGCCTTCGGAACCAAGCCGATCTTCCTCGCATCGCCTTCAGGCATGTAACTGTACAAAGCACCCGTGTCCACCCAAAACCCATGAGCCAGGGATCGGGTCGAATCCTGGGGATTGGCGACGGTCACCTGAACTTGGAACATGCCCATCGGTTTGCTCTCTCGCGGATCGCCCATTTCAGCGGTGGGCGCGAACCTCCGCACCTCCATTGTAGCGACCACTCGCCACAAAACCAACTGCAAGGCGCGCCGATCTCCGGACTCCGGGGCTCGTCCGGTTGGCTTCCCAACCCTCGTGTGCGGGGGTATTCTTGGTCCGGGAAGGTGAGCGCGGGAACAAAGGCGCGACGTGCCCGTGGGACCTTCGACCCGATGGTACACGGCAAGGTTGACTCATGCTCGATATCAAGTTCGTTCGAGAAAACGCGGACCTTGTCCGGCAGACCGCTGTGGCCAAGCGGATCGGATGCGACGTCGACCGCCTGCTCGCCGTCGATCAGCGCCGCCGCGAGTTGCAACTTCAACTCGACACTCTCCGCGAACAAGTCAGGGAGGACGGCCAGCGCCTCGGTCTTCTTCGTAACCCCAAGTCCGACTGGTACAAGCGGGCCCTGGCCGAAGGAAAAGCCGATGCCGAAATCAAGGTCGAGGCCGAGCGCGTTCAGAAGGAACTTGGCGAAATCAAGCCCAAGATCAAGGAACTCGAGGACGCCGAGGGTCCGATTCTCGCTGAATACGACGCCTTGATGCTCACCGTTCCGCAGCCCGCGGATCCCGACGTTCCTCTCGGTAAGGACGAATCGGAGAACGTCGAGCTTCGCCGCGTGGGCGAAATCCGCAAGTTCGAATTCGAGCCCAGGGATCACGTGGCTCTTGGGGCGGAGCTGGGGATCATCGACATCGAACGCGGCGTCAAGCTGGCCGGCTCGCGGAATTACGTCCTCAAGGGCGACGCGGCGTTGTTGCACCAGGCCGTGCTGCGACTTGCGCAGGACTTGATGGTTGCGCGAGGGTTCACGCCGCTGGTCGTTCCCGTGCTCGTCAAGGAAGAAGTGATGTACGGCACGGGGTACTTTCCCGCGGGGCGCGATCAGGCGTATTTGTGCGAACGCGACGAGATGTCACTGGTGGGCACCGCGGAAGTCCCGGTGACCGCGCTGCACAGCGACGAAATCCTCGGCGAGTCGGACCTTCCTCTCAAGTATTGTGCCATGAGTACGTGCTTTCGCCGCGAGGCCGGCGCCGCGGGAAAGGATACCACCGGACTGTACCGTATCCATCTTTTCGACAAAGTCGAGCAGGTCATCGTCTGTCGAAACGACAAGGAAGAGAGCAAGCGTTGGCATCAGGAGATTCTGAAGAATGCCGAGGACGTGCTGCAAGCGCTGGGGTTGCCCTATCGCGTGGTGAACGTTTGCACGGGCGACCTCGGACAGGGGCAGGTGCAAAAGTTCGACATCGAGACGTGGATGCCTTCCCGCGGCGGGTATGGTGAGACGCACTCCGCCTCGCGGTTCTACGAGTTTCAGGCTCGGCGGTTGAAGCTCCGTTATCGCGACGGGGCGAAGAAGGTCCATTTTTGCCATACACTCAATAATACGGTGATCGCCTCGCCGCGTATCTTGATCCCGATCCTCGAACTTTATCAGAACCAGGACGGAACGATCGCCATCCCGGCGGTCCTGCGTCCCTACATGGGAGGTCGTGAGCGCATGGAGAAAACCTGACAATGTGCGTTTTTGCGGCGCGACCGATGGAACCCGCGGAACCTTTCGTCGGTTCGCGTGTCCAAGTTCACGGACACCGCGCGCCGCTGCGAAGTGCGGCGCGAATAGGAGGATAGTGTTATGAGATACGGATTCGTTCTGTGCGCATCCCTTGTAATGTCGACGACGATCGTCGGCGCAGACGAGGCCAAGGAATCGACATCCCTTACCATCTACAGCACGGCTTCTCCCGGGGCCGTTCCCGCGGACTTGTACAAGCCCACGGGCGGGGCGGAGATCTACGGCCCGCAGTGGCGGCAGCAGATTCCCGGTTATGCCATCGTGCGCCAGGAGCGCCCCGTGACCCTCAAACAAGGTCGCACGGTGATCCGGTTTTCCGACGTCGCGGCGCAGATTGAGCCGACGACCGTATCCTTCGTCTCTCTGACCGACCCCACGGGCACGCGCGTGCTCGAACAGAACTTCGAGTTCGATTTGGTAAGTACGGCCAAGCTCATGCAACGGTATTTGGATAAACAAATCACCGTCGAGCAGTCACTCGGCAACAACGTAGAGACATTCACGGGAACACTGCTCAGCACGGCGGGGGGGTTGCTTCTCAAGGGTGAGGATGGCGGAGTGCAAGTCATCAATGGGTATTCCAATGTACGATTCCCGGAGCTGCCCGGCGGACTCATCACCAAGCCGACGCTGGTATGGGATGTTGCATCGGACAAGCCCGGCGAGCACAGGGCCCGCGTCGCCTACGAGACCAAGGCCATGACCTGGTGGGCGGACTACAATATCGTTTTCGCCGAGGGAAAAGACGCGAATAGCGGGACACTCGATGTGGGCGCTTGGGTCAGCATTATCAACCAGTCCGGAGCCGGATATGCCGACGCGAAGCTCAAACTCATCGCCGGCGATGTCCATCGCGCACCCCAGCCGCAGCGTGTGGCAGGGTATAGACAGAACCGTGCCATGGCGATGAAACCCGCTGAAATGGACGAAGGGTTTGAGGAGCGTTCCTTCTTCGAATACCACCTGTATACCCTGGGGCGCCCCTCTACGCTTCCCGATAATTCCACCAAGCAGATCGAACTGTTCCCCGCAGCGCGCGGTGTCCCGTGTGACAAAGTCTTGGTCTACTATGGTCTTGGCTCGTTGTACCCCATGTATGGCGACCCCATGACCGACCGTAACTTCGGTGTCCAGTCGAACAAGAAGGTGGACATCTATCTGCGCTTCAAAAACAAGAAAGAGATCGGCATGGGAATGCCATTGCCGTCCGGGCGCATTCGAGTGAGTAAGTTGGACACGGCCGATCAGACCCTGGAATTCATCGGTGAGGACACCATTGACCATACACCCAAGGACGAGGAGGTTCTGATCAAGCTGGGCAGTGCCTTCGACGTGGTGGGAGAGCGCCGCCAGGTGGACTTCTCGATAGACACCACGCGGAAGTGGATGGACGAAAAAATCGAGATCAAGGTCCGCAACCACAAGGACGAGAAAGTCAAAGTCATCGTCAAGGAAAACCTCTACCGTTGGACGAATTGGAAGATCACCGACAAGACGCATGAGTTCGAAAAGGTGGACTCGCGCACCATCCATTTCCCGATCGAGGTCGAAAAAGACGGGGAAACGGTAGTTCGGTACTCCGTTCACTATTCATGGTAGGTGAGAATACTGCGGGGGATCATGACCGCTTTCACAATTCCGCATTCCGCATTCCGCCTTGCAAAGGATACGGCGGTAGCGTGGTGAGGCGGGAGTCGTCGACGTGTCCGCCGATGGTGAAATGGTATAATGACTGGTAGGCGTGACCCTTGAGTCCGAGGAGTTCATGGACCGGATCGTCGAAGAAGCACCCGATGCCCGTCGCCCGAACGCCCGCCGCCTCGGCTTCGAGGTATAGCACCTGGCCGATGACCCCGGTTTCCCAAAACAACCGGCGATAGAACCAAGCGCCGTGTTTCCGTAGCGGTTCCTCGAAGTCTGCAATCATACCCAGACTAAACGCACTGGCCCCGGCGATGTCCTGACCGCAACTCACCTGCGCAGCCGCCTGCCGCGCGTCGCCCGCCACGAGCATATACAAGGGTAAAAATGTCGGACATTCTGGCGGCTTCGTCCATGCGAATGTCGCATTACACGCCTCGCGCAGTTGCGATAGTTTGGATGGATCACGAACCAGGAAATACAGTCCCGGTTCTAGTCCATCCACCAAGTGTACGAACAATGCCAAATGCACGCATACGGGCGGCCCCAACGTGTTCCAAGGCGTCCTGTCCCATCGCGGCAGGGTGCGATCGAGCATCAAATAGAACTGCGACGTCGTAATAGACGTACGCCCGTCAAAGGCCACCGCACTGCGCCGTTGACGAATGATCTGCGCCGCGCCGAGTGCGGGTCGCCGAATGTCCATGGCCTCGGATAACCACTGCGATGGACTCTCCGCCACGGATGCCGTGATTTTGACACAGGCATCGGCAACCTGTACAATGCCCGGCCAGTCCACGTGATCGCGACTCAATGAGTTCGCCCGGCCCAACCAGTCACCGCCGGCCATCCGCTGTGCGATGGCGAGTGCGCCGTCCGCCGGCTCTACATTGGCGAGCGCGGTGGGACCGCTTGGCGCAACGGCGAGCAGCAGATCAGGCTGCTCGTGCTCGGCGCCGTCGAAGTCCCCGTCACGATCGACACCCAACAGTCCGCCGAGGTCCGTGTCCGATACGGCATTCAATGGACGCGCGCTCCACCCCAACATCGCCGCCGCCAACGACACCGCGGCCAGCGCATGCCCGGCATCGTGCTGACAATACCGGTAGGCGCGCAGTCCATACTTCCAAGCCTCGCGCCAGTGAATCGATGTGAGTCCGACGAAGAAGGAACCCTCCGCACAGTGACGGGCGGCTCGATCCCAAACTTCCGAAGAAAACTCCGTCCTCCGCTCCAGTGCGTGCTCTTTGGGAGAGTAATGATAGACCGCGGGCGCATCGTGCAGTCCAGGTATGGGACCGGCGACCAGGTAACCCTCTGTCGGATGCAGATTGCCGCTCGAGGGGTTGATGCGCAGCGCCCATCGTGACCCTTGGTATTCCTTCCACGCGGAAAGCGCCAGTGAGAACTCGAAAAGCCTCGATAGCGTGTCGCCATTGACCGGCTGCGGAGGAATCGCCCCTGGAGTATACAAGTCATCGTAGGTCGGCGATGCCGGCGCCTCGCTCAGTTGCAAACGATGCAGAGGCGCGCCGACGAAGCGGCGAAAAGGATTAGGCTGCGTCGCCCAGTCCAAGTAACCCAGGGAAGGCGCATAACGGTGGAAGTGATGTTTGGACTGCTCGTGATAATCAAATACAACATCGATGGCGTTCATGGGAAAAAGGCGGAAGTGTGAATGCGGAATGCGGAAGAATAGGAGCCGCAATGACGACGCGGGGAAGAGCTTTCCGCATTCGGCATTCCGCATTCCGCATTCACCGTTCTTATTGGCATTGATCGGTCTTGGCCGCGAACACGAAATCGCTTTCCGTAAGTCCGTCGATCTTGTGGGTCCAGATCTCGAGGCGGGCCTTGCCCCACGCGAGGTAGATGTCGGGGTGGTGTCCCTGCTGATCGGCGATAACGCCCACACGGTTGACGAACGCGAGCGCTTTGGCGAAGTCGGGGAAAGTATAGGTCTTGGTCAAATGGTGGCCGCGTTCCACGGTCCATCCTCCAAGCTGCCGCAGGTACTCCGCCTGTTGCATTGCATCCAGCGGCGGAACGCCTCCGCGACACGGCACGCAGTTCTTCGTTGCAAGTTCGGACATGAGTTGTGTCTCCCTTCTCATGAGCCCGCAGAATCCCACGCGCGCGCGTGGGGCTTGGCGCCCTTATACCGCACCTTGGTGGCTTGGTCGAGAAGTCGAGTTGCCCAGCGTGAAAGTCTCGGTATGCTTCCGGAGGTAGAGGGATTGCCGCAAACACGATTGGGAGATTCCCATGCCGTCACCAACATCCGGGGAACGGGCGTTGCTGGTTCGACTCATCGACGAGGCCTACCAGGGCAAGGCTTGGCATGGACCGAACCTGAAGGCGTCGATTCGCCGAGTCACCGCCCAGGAGGCCTCCTGGCGGCCGGGCCCCAAACGCCGCAACATCGCCGAAATCGTCGTCCACTGCGCGTACTGGAAATACGCCGTGCGTCGCCGGATCCGCGGAGACAAACGCGGTTCGTTCGCCCTCGAAGGCAGCAATTGGTTCGCCCTGCCCGCGCCGCTGACCGACACAAAATGGCGGGACTACCTTCGCCTTCTCGATACGGAACATGCCGCCCTGCTCGAAGCCGTCGAGTCGGTATCGTGGGCGCAACTATGCCTGACCAAGGCCGGACCGGGAAAGTCCGTCGCCCCACACGTCTACGGCGCCGCCTTCCACGATACCTACCACACCGGGCAAATCCGAACCCTTCGAGCGCTGATGAAGCCCTGACGCGAGTGGTTGTGGTATTGGTGCGGGTCGTGTAGCATCGCCTTTCTGCGCCGGGATCGTGACGCTGTCGTCAGCGCGCCCGCGTGGCCGGGTTCAGAACGGAAGAACGTGTAGCCCCTATGAGCACCACGGATATTCGCAACGTCGCCATCATCGCCCACGTCGACCACGGCAAGACCACGCTCGTGGATCAGATGCTCCGCCAGTGCGGGCAGTTCCGCGAGGCCCAGCTCAAGGGCGAACGCATCCTCGACTCCAACGACCTGGAGCGGGAGCGGGGCATCACCATCCTGGCCAAGAACATCGCCATCCGATACCACGACACCAAGATCAACCTCATCGACACCCCCGGCCACGCCGACTTCGGCGGCGAGGTCGAGCGGGTCCTCAAAATGGCCGACGGCTGCCTGCTCCTGGTCGATGCCTTCGAGGGTCCCATGCCCCAGACCCGCTTCGTGCTGCGCAAGGCCTTCGAGTACCACCTTCGCCCCATCGTGGTGATCAACAAGATCGATCGCTCCGACGCACGCCCGAAGGAAGTGCTCGAGGAAGTCTTCGATCTGTTCATCGAGCTTCACGCCGACGACGCGGCCCTGGACTTCCCCACCGTCTACACCTCCGCCACGCAGGGGTACGCCTCGCTGGACCCCAAGAATCGCGGCGAAAACGTGATGCCGCTCTTTGACACCATTATCAAACACGTTCCCGCGCCGGTGTGCGACATCCACGCTCCGATGCAGATGCTCATCACCACCCTCGACTACAACGACTACGTCGGACGCATCGGCATCGGGCGGGTCTACGCGGGTACGTTGGTGGCCGACAAACCCGTCATCGTGATCCGCCGCGACGGCACCCATTCGCAGGAAAAGATCGCCGAACTTTTCGTCTTTGACGGATTGGGTCGAAAGAGAATTGATCGCGTCGAGGCCGGCGACATCTGCGCCGTCGTCGGATTGGCGTCCGTCGACATCGGCAACACCGTCGCCGATCTCGAAAACCCCATGCCCCTTCCGCTCATCAACATCGACGAGCCCACGCTGCACATGACCTTCCGCGTCAACGACTCGCCGTTCGTCGGGCGGTCGGGAAAGTTTCTGACCAGCCGGCACATTCGCGATCGCCTGGAGAAAGAGCTGCAGCGTAACGTCGCCCTGCGCGTCGAGCCCGGGCCTACGCCCGAGGAGTTCCACGTTTCCGGTCGCGGATTGCTGCACTTGTCCGTACTCATCGAGAACATGCGCCGCGAAGGCTTCGAGCTCGCCGTCGGCAAGCCCAAGGTCATCTACCGCGAACTCAACGGCAAGAAGACCGAACCCATCGAGATGTGCGTCATTGACGTTCCCACCATGCACGTCGGATCGGTCATGGAAATGCTCGGCGGGCGTCGTGGAATCTGCACCCACATGGAGACCCGTGAGAACAACTCCCACCTAATCTTTACCATTCCGGCTCGCGGTCTGATCGGGGTGCGGAATCGCATGATGACCGCCACCCAGGGCACGGCCATCTTGCACCACAACTTCTATGAATACGAGAACTTCCGCGGGGCGATCCCCGGACGCTCGAACGGCGTCCTCGTGGCCTCGGAGACCGGACAAGTCACCGCCTTTGCCATCGAAGGGCTTGCCGAGCGCGGAACCCTCTTCGTAACCCCCGGCCAGCAGGTCTACGCCGGGCAGATGGTCGGCGAAAACAGCCGCGAAAGCGATATGGAGGTCAACGTCTGCCGCGCCAAGAAACTCACCAACATGCGCGCCGCTGGCGCCGACAAGACCGTGGTCCTCAAAGCCCCCCGCGACCTCACCCTCGAAATCGCCTTGGAGTTCATCGAGGACGACGAACTCCTGGAAGTCACCCCCGACGCCATCCGCCTCCGCAAGCGCCTCCTCACCGAACAAGACCGCCGCCGCGCCCAACGAGCAGGCAAAGACGCATAAAACGCGCAACGATCCGGTGTAGCGTCAGCCTTTGCGAGTGCCAATGTAGCGTCACCCCTTGTGGGTGACGTGGTAGGCATCGGAATCCGTACTCGATGCGTCAAGCGCAAGCGACGGGTCGGGCAAACGCGGAATTGCAGGGACCAATTGTAGATCAAGATACGAGGGAAATGGGTTCGATTGCTGCAAAAACCGCCAAAGTGAACACAAACGAAGCCATTTCGAAGCCATGAATCCGCGTTTTCGACCCCGCCAGCGGGGGTTTTGGGTTCGTTGTGGTGAAATCGTTTTCTCATTTCGAGACAAAAGGAGAATTACCAATGACCAATTACCAGTGAGCGAATACCCCATGTTCGCTTTCCGCGGTCCGCCGTACGTTCCACGGGCCGCGTTCGGTATATGTTAGCATGGGGCCGGGGGAAGTCAAGGGGCGGCCGCGGATTTTCGATCGGCGATCCTTGACCCTGCGCGTAAAGGACAGGTTGTCGAATGTCGGTTACGAATTACCAAGCACCAAGTGCCCATGACCTGAGACAGGGGACGAGGGAAACCGCTCGTACGAGAGTCCGTTCTCGCAAGCGGGCACGGATCCCTCGGTTGGTTGGTTCGAGATAGAAATCTCGAACCAGCTACCTGGCATGTCCCCGATTGGGGTCGCCTACAGCCAGTGGGAGACTGGTTAGGCCAAGCCCCCCCCTGCTGGTACGTCCCCGATTGCGGTGGTCTACACCACCTTTCTGTTGGTAGACGAACGGCCGACCCCTGCTGGCACGTCCCCGATTGCGGTCGTCTACACCGCTCCTGATCGGCGCTCTTGACCGCTTCTTCCTGCTGGCACGTCCCCGATTGCGGTCGTCTACACCCGGTGACGACGTGACGATGCAACACACGCCCCTGCTGGCACGTCCCCGATTGCGGTCGTCTACACCGCTCCATAAGGAGAACGCGCGGCTGAGGGCCCTGCTGGCACGTCCCCGATTGCGGTCGTCTACACCGTTGCCCACCGCAGGGGGGACCGACGTGCTCCTGCTGGCACGTCCCCGATTGCGGTCGTCTACACCCACTTGGAGAGCCACGCGAGGTGCTGCCGCCCTGCTGGCACGTCCCCGATTGCGGTCGTCTACACCCCTTTCGGTGGAACTTAGACTGCGCGGCTCCCTGCTGGCACGTCCCCGATTGCGGTCGTCTACACCGCAGCGTCCTCAGCCACGCCACGACATCGCCCTGCTGGCACGTCCCCGATTGCGGTCGTCTACACCCAGTAGAACCACCACGCGCAACCTACGCCCCTGCTGGCACGTCCCCGATTGCGGTCGTCTACACCGAAATCCGGCGTGCCGCACAGACCATCTACCCTGCTGGCACGTCCCCGATTGCGGTCGTCTACACCCCTCTCCACCAGTCGTCATTGATCCATTCCCCTGCTGGCACGTCCCCGATTGCGGTCGTCTACACCAGAGGTTCCATAAGTGCTTGTGAGCACGCCGGTTAGACTGAAAACTCCGAAGAAAAAGTAGAGTGACATGCTTGGTGAGCGTACGCGAAGGGCGAAATTCGCCGCTGATACGCGCACTTCTCAAAGTCCTTTAGGCCGAGCAGGTCGGCCTTCAGCCGCCGGTCCGCGATTGCCTGTTCGGCTAGCGTGACCTTGTATTGGCGGCCTCAATCCGCGTTACCGCGGTTCTTGGGTTTTCAAAGAGCGCCGGACTCGGCGGCAGCCTGCGGCGCCTCTTCGTCCGTGGACTTCAGTCCCTGAATCTTGCATTGTTCCCTGATCCGTCGCTCGATGTCAAGTGTGGCGAGGTTACGGGCGGCGTTGTAATCGGCATCGACCGGGCGGGTGGCGTAGTCGCAACCGGGATTGACGCACTGGAACCGCGCGGAGTACCCGGGACGGGACGCTTCGTCCCGCGCTGCGCGGTCGAAACCCGCGTTGATCGTCCCGCACGCGCTGCATCGACGGCTGGTGTAACGAGGGTTGACCTTGCGGACCGCAATTCCTTTTTCTTTCGCCTTGTATTCCAGGAATGCTTGAAGCTGGTGGTAGCGCCAGGACGCGCCGATGAACGTCCCCGTCAGGTTTTCCGCGAGCCCGGTCAGGTCCTCGATCTGTACAACGCCCGCGCCGTGATCGAGGGCGAATTGAATGACCGTGGCGGACAGTTGATGGTTGAGCGTGGTGTAAGCGTTGTGGATGCGTCCTTCCAGTTTTTCGATGGGTTGGAGTTTGCGTTTTCGTCCATGCCCGGAGCGGGCCGTCTCTTGACTGCTGATTTCGCGGCCCCCGCGCTGGATGTCGCGGCGTCGGGCCATGACTTGGCGCTGCAGCGAGCGAATGCGCGCCCCAAGAGCCCCGAAACTTCTGCGACCTAACCGCGCGTGGCCGTTGCTGATCGCGGCGTACAACGGACATGAGAACCCGACATCGACACCGACGACAACGTCCTCTTTGAGACCTACGACCGGGGTTGCCGGAAAATCATAGGCGATGAACAACCACCACTTGGCCGTTTGCCGGTCTTGTTTGATTTCGAAGACACGTTGACGATACCCATCCAGGGACTGCTCACGATTAGCCAGAAGTCGATCGAGAATGGCCCGCGCGCCGTCACCAATCTTTTTGTCCTTGGTGGCTAACGCCACACGAGGGTAGGGTTGCAGACAAACCATCAGGTCCAGCTCAACGTCGCCGCTTGGCGTTTGCTCGAGTCGTTTGTATCCCAGCTTGTCGCAGCGCACCGGGATGGCCATATCGTTGCGGAAGGTAGGGAGCGATGTTTTGCCGCGTACGACTTGACTCCACTTGGCGTTGGTGGCGAGCCCTTTGATTTTGTACTGACTCAAGGCGCCGACGACAGCATCGGGAATGGCGCCGTTCTTTGAATAGACAATCGGATGGGTGCCCGGCTTTTCCTTGTCCGTGGCCTTACGGTTCTTCTGCTCTTCGAGGAGCATGGTTTTCAACCGCTCGTTCAATGCGGCGACTTTGGAGGGCGCATACGTCTGCGCTTGACCCGTACGGAAGAGGTGGAATGCGAGGTACTGCTCGCTGAGGGCCAGATTGGCCAGGCGGAAGACACGATATCGCACGTCGCGCAGGACTTGCCCAAGCTCATTCCACGTCCGCCCGTCGGCGGGTTTCAGGATACGAAAGCGAATGACCTTCGTGTGTCTCATCGGGCGTCTCGACCCTGCAGTCGTTCGGGAGCGGGAACTTTACCAGAGAGGAGGGGGTAACGAAAGTGGGAAAGGGAAAAAGACGGAGGACGCCTTCCTGGATACTCTCCGACCGCTTTTTTGGCTAATCGCCATTCTGCCCTCGCCCGGGTCTGTGCTGGCGCTTGCGGTTCGGATGAGGCGCCACCCACGAGGGGTGGCGCTCAATACTGTTCGGCACGGGACATGCGTTTTGTGGAGGGGGTGGTTTGGGCGGTGCGATGATGCGGGGTGGCGGGACATGGTGGGTGGGCGGGGTGTTGGATATCGGCGCATCGTAAAGGGCCGGCGGAT
>CAZYEX010000072.1:0-59194 GCA_964646605.1 uncultured Phycisphaera sp.
CATGAGCGTCTATCGCACCCTCCGTCTCCGCGGACTCGATCCCACCAAGACCATCACCGCCGCCCTGCGAACCTGCTTCCAAACCGGAAACCTGCCCCCGTTACCCCACCAACCCCCTGCAGACGGCTGAAGAGTTACGAAAAATGGACCGCTTCTTTCCATTCCACGCCCCGCGGGTCGGCGCGCTCGATGGCCGTCCCAGCGGGAGGCGCAGAGTCACCGACAGCCGTGGAGCTTCGCACTTGATCGGCGACAGAACTCATTCCGGTTGTAGACAATTCACGATGCGGGGCGAGGTCGATCAGCTCGGGACCGGCAGAACTACACCGAATAGCCCCACCGCCCCGCGCTTTCTCCGAGCAATTCCAGACATCGCTGCTTGTCCAAGCTGGGCTTGGCCATGCGCACGCGGCGATTGAGTTTCGTCCGATAGGCGCGACGCAGACGATCGGTCACCCGAAGTCCGCAGAAATCGCACCACTTCGCGAAAAACGGCTCCGGTTGGCTCTGCGCATCCTCCAGTCGCACGAACAGAAAGTCTCGCCGATCGTCCCCCAGTAACCGTTCCCCCATCTCCGTGTCGATCCGCCATTCGAACAAGTACCATTCATACGGAGACCGAATGCTCGCCAACAGTTCCTCGTGTTCCGGAAACAGCTCCAGAAACATCCGCCGCCGGATGGCGATCCCGGGGAATTGCTTCTCGTCAATCGACGGCCAGGACTGGGCCTTGGACGCCGTCGTGCTGAACGGGTCGCGCATGATCTGAACGAACTTCGCATCCCCCCACATGGCCCGCAGCCAGGGCACCCGAAAGAGATTGAGCGGCAGTTTCTCGACCAGGCGCTCCTTTCTCGACCACGTAAGCAACCGGCCGAAGTCGAACTCCAGAGACTTCCTCGACGCCTCGTTGTCGTCGGCCTCGGTCAGATGAATGCGCCCCCACGGTTCTCCTCCGACCCAATGGAACCGACTTTCGTTGATCTCCGGAACCGCCCGATGCCAGATCGGCCGCGCCTCGTTCAGAAAAAGGACATCGCCTTGGCACCCGAGGATCGTGCCGAGAATCGTTGTTCCGCTTCGCGGGGAGCCGACGATGAATACCGGTCGCACCAGCGGCCTGGGACTGTGCAGGCGGTGCAGGACGCCGACGCGATGATATACGCCGCCGAGCCCGAAAGGCCTCACCAGTCGATCGCAAAGCCCGATCCCGCGCCATAACCCCCTGCCCAGAACGTGCTGCACTACGTCATGGCCTGAGTCGATCCCACACCGAAAGCTCAACCAGCGGGATGCCGCCTTGGTCGGCGGGGCGATATCCGTCGGACGGCAACTGACGCCGTCGTACTCCATCCGCTCCGCCGCAACCAACGGCGCACTCCGCGCCGCCGCGGACGGCTCGACCTTCTCAGAACGTTGTAGAACCGGACTCACGTTCTTTCGTCTACGCCGACCGGCACGACATTTCGCCGCATGATGACGTCGCTACGCATACTCCGTCTTCCAGGCCGCCGGCAGGTACGACTGATCGCCCAGCTCATACGGTATTCTACCCGTTCCACAGACATCCGCCTCGACCACTTCGATCGTACACGCCTCACGAACGCCATCCACCCGCTTCGCCGCCGAATCGTTAATCTGGGCGGTCACCGTGTATACACCGGGCAAGGTATTCAATAAGGGAAAACGACAACGGACTTTCCCACCTTGCTGAATGTCCGGCAGCGTGTCCATCGACGCATGGGTTTTCGATCGAAACGCGACCTGCCCCAGCGAGTTGACGAACATGAGGTGAAAACGCGGTCGCCGCAGCGGTCGCGAGGCCTCGAACTCCATTTCCACCGTCAGTTCCGCGCCCATCGGTACGTACTCGACGGGCTGCCCGCAACCGTTGAAAAAGCGAATGGCCGTGTAGCGCACTTCACCACTGCCCTCGCGGTCCGTTCGCTCGCGGATCGACCCGCCGCTCGAATTCCGCTGCAACGACGAATAGTAAGCCTCGACGGTTGGTTGCGGAGCGCCATCCCGTGTCACTTGTCCTCGTTCCATCACGATGACACGTTGGCACAGCGCCTGGATGATGCTCATGTTGTGGCTCACGAAGATCACCGTTCGGCCGCGCGTGGCAATGTCCCGCATCCGCCCCAGGCATTTCCGCTGGAACTCCGCGTCCCCCACCGCCAGAACCTCGTCCACCAGCAGAATGTCCGAGTCCAGATGCGCCGCCACCGCGAACGCCAGACGCACGTACATCCCGCTGCTGTAGTGTTTCACCGGCGTGTCCAAAAAACGCTCCGTCTCCGCGAACGCCACGATCTCGTCGAACCGGCGAACGATCTCCGCGCGGCGCATCCCCAATATCGCGGCGTTCAGGAAGATGTTCTCCCGCCCCGTCAGCTCGGCGTGAAATCCCGTCCCGACCTCCAGGAGACTGGCCACGCGTCCGCGCAGCTCCACCCGCCCCTCGGTCGGCTCGGTGATGCGCGAGACGATCTTCAGCAGAGTGCTCTTGCCCGCCCCGTTTCGTCCGATGATGCCCAGCACTTCGCCCGGTGGAACGTCGAACGACACGTCGCGCAGCGCCCAAAGGATGTCCTCGCCGTTTTCGCTTCCCCGGCGGCGTCGAAAACGCCGTAGCGGCGCCGACACCAGGTGCGCCACCGCGTCACGAAAATCCCTTCGCCGGTGCGCAGCCGCTCCCAGGTGGTAGCGCTTTCCCAGCCCTCGAATGCAAATCGACGATTCCACCGCAAAAATCAGGCTAGACGATGTCCGCCAGTCGGCGTTCCACTCGACGAAAATGCACCAGCGCCCCCGCCAGAAGAACCAACGACAGTACCGCCGAGGTCGCCATGTGCGCCCAGGGCATCGGACGGTCGAGCAGCGCCGCCCGGCACCCGCCGACAACCCCGGTCATGGGATTTAGCCCGAAGAGCCACTGCCACCTATCTGGCACCAGACTGGCCGGGTACGCGACCGGCGAACAAAACAACCAAATCTGCACGAAGAAGGGGATCACAAAGCGGAAGTCGCGATAGTACGCCGTAAGCGCCGCCAGCCAAAAGCCCACCGCCAGCGCCGTGGTCACCGCCATCGCGATGCACAGCGGGAGGAACACCAGTTGCGTCGTCGGAACGACGCCGTAGCAGAACATGAAAACCCCGAACACCCCGATCCCGATCGCCAGATCGAGAAGTCCCGCCCCGATCGGCGCAGCCGGAATCAGCATCCGCGGAAAATACACCTTGGTAATCAGATGGGCGCTGTTGACCAAACTCGCCCCCGCGAAGCTCACCGCGTTGGCCGTGAACGTCCAGATCAGCAAACCCGCGAACGCGAAGAGCGGATACGGAAGGTCGTCCGACGGCAGCCGCGCCAAGCGTCCGAAAAACAAAGTAAACACCGCCGCGGTCAGCGCCGGTTGCAACACCGCCCACGCTGCACCGAGCACCGTCTGCTTATAGCGGACCTTGATGTCCCGCCACGTCAGAAAATAGAGCAGTTCCCGGTAATGCCAGAGTTCCTGCCAATCGAACGGAATCCATCCGCGACGGGGTTCGATGAGAACCCATGGCCGGGAGTCGGACGAACCTTCGCCTTTCAAGTTTTCAACCAACGTCAACAATATTGGATGAACCGGACCTGTTTCGACGTCGCGGCGACCCAGCGACGTCTCGATAACATCCCCTTCGGGCAGACTCCGTCCCCGTCAGCGCCCCCACAACGTATGCAGTAACCTCTTGATTTACAAGTGGTTACGACAAATAGCGGTCACAGGGCGCACCTCATCGGGTTCCTACCATAACCTCGACCGAATTGTGACATTTCTACGTTCAATTTCAAGGATCGATAAACCGGCGACGATCCCGGCGCTACGGGCCAGGTTACAATCCGCGGATGGGCCATGACCTTCGGCCGACGGGCCGTCGGCGACCGTGTCTCAATCTGGCTAGTCGGGTTCGACGGAAGGGAATGGAAATAACGTGACGAGAAGCGCGGTCCTCCCCCGGAGTGCGAGATGGGCTGCCGCCATTGCCATCGGCCTCCTGCTCGTGGGCGGCGCCGTCGATCGCCGAGTCCGCGACTGGCGAGGCATCCAATCCACCGCGGTCACGCCTCTCGCCCTACCGCTGACCGAGCTTCCTCCCGCCATCGGCCCGTACCTCTTCGACCGCGACGTGCCCATCGATCCGATCATGATCGACGTCGCCGCCGTCGATTCGTTCATCAATCGAAGCTACGTCAATCGCGCCGCGGGGAAAAACGTCACACTCTACGTGGGATATTGGGGGCGGGTGAACGTCGGGATGGGTCACGGCCCCGACGTCTGTTACGTCGCCATCGGTTGGCAGCCCGAACCGCCGGACCAAGAGCGTACCCTTTCCTTCGCTACCGCCGACGGCCCCTCGACCGCGACCCTCGCCCTCTACCGTTTTTCGCGCATCCGCCCCGGCGGCGTCGACCGACTCGCCGTCGCCTTCACCACCGTCGTGGACGGCCGCTTTCAAGCCGCCTCACGCGGCGAATTCTGGCATCGGCCCCCGCGACTCCGCGGTGATGAAGCCCCGCCTTTCCTCGCCCAGATTCAGGTGGTCAGCCAAGTCGCGGGAGATGCATGGGAACCGGTCGAAGCCGATCTCGTGGACTTTGTTCAGCAACTCCTCCCCAATCTCGTACGCTGCTTCCCGCAGCGCCAGAGCCCCGGTTCAACCACCCCCCACTGACGCCGGCGGCGAGGCACGCCTTGGGCCGCCGTAGGTCGACGCAACGCGGGATTCCCGCGTGATTCCGGGCCCTCAGAGATAAGGTTCGAGTAAGTGCAATCCGAACCCGGAGCGCGAGCGACAGGCCAGACCCCGCGCTGGCGCTTGGGGTTCGGATTGCGATGCCGGCCGGGTGGGCTTGGGGAGGTTTTTGCGGCAGAATGCCCGTTTATTGACACTTTTGTACGCCGATCCGGCGAATACGCCTCGACCATGGCCGAAAGAAGGGCTATATTCGCGGCCTGTTCCCCGCACCCGGAGAATCCGTCGCGTGGTTTCCACCCAACGGCGGGCCGCGGGAACGAAGCGAGCACCGTGCGGATCGCCCGTGCGTCGGGCGGCGGAGGTCCAGTCTCGCAACTGCGAACAACGGGAGAAACTTTGATGCAGCTCAGGAAGATTTTTCTAACGGCAACCCTCGGTCTATCGGCCATGATCGTGGGGTGCGAGGCCAAGAACGCCAAGGTGGGGAGTTCCACCCCGGTCGAGTCCAAGCGCGGCCCCAGCGAGTTGATCGCCCGTGACATCCTCTTCGGCAACCCCGACCGGGCGTCGCCGCAGATCAGCCCCGATGGCAAGCGCTTGGCCTACCTCTCGCCGGTCAACGGCGTGCTCAACGTATGGGTCGCCCCGGTGGACAAGCTCGCCGACGCCAAGCCCGTGACCAAGGACACCAACCGCGGAATCCGGCGCTACTTCTGGGCCTACACCAATCAGCACGTCATCTACATGCAGGACAAGGGCGGTGACGAAAACTGGCGGGTCTACAGCGTCGATCTGAACAACAACGACATCAAGGACCTCACGCCCTTCGAGAAGGTCGCAGCGCAGATTGAACAGGTCAGCCACCGCTTCCCCGATGAAATCCTGGTCGGGCTCAACAACCGCGACCCGAAATTCCACGACATCCAGCGCGTCAACATCCGCACCGGCCAGCTCACGATGGTCACGCAGAACGACGGCTTCGCCGGTTTCCTCGTGGACGACGACTACAAGGTCCGCTTCGCCCAGAGGATGACGCCCGAGGGCGGCAGCGAGCTGCTCCAGGCCGACGGCGCCAACTGGTCGCCCTTCATCAAGATCGGGATGGAGGACGTGATGACCACCAACGCCACGGGCTTCGACAAGTCCGGCAAGAACCTCTACATCGTGGACAGCCGCGGGCGAAACACCGCCGCGCTCACCTCGCTCGACCTGGAGACCAACAAGCAGACCCTCATCGGCGAAGACGCCAAGGCCGACATCAGCGGGGCTCTGATCCACCCCACGGAAAACAACATCCAGGCCTACTCCGTCAACCATTTGCGCACCGAATGGCGCGTCGTGGACAACACGATCAAGGGCGATCTCGACTATCTCCGCGGAGTGGCCGAGGGCGATCTCAGCGTCGGCACGCGCACCTTGGACGACAAGAAGTGGATCGTCGTCTACGTCATGGACAACGGCCCGGTTCGCTACTATCTCTACGATCGAAGCAAGAAGAAAGCGGACTTCCTCTTCACCAACAATCAGCGGCTCGAAAACGTCACCCTCACCAAGATGACGCCCACCATCATCAAGTCCCGCGACGGCATGGACCTCGTCAGTTACCTCAGCCTTCCAGCGACGGAGCGCGTGAGCGGCGGCACTCCCCGCCCCGGCAAGCCTCTGCCCATGGTGCTGCTCGTTCACGGTGGACCCTGGGGCCGCGACGCGTGGGGATATAACTCCATGCACCAGTGGCTCGCCAACCGCGGATACGCCGTCCTCAGTGTCAACTTCCGCGGATCCACCGGCCTGGGCAAGAAGTTCATCAACGCCGCCAACATGGAGTGGGCCGGCAAGATGCATGACGACCTCATCGACGCCGTCAACTGGACCGTCAAGGAAAAGATCGCCGACCCCAAGAAGATCGCCATCATGGGCGGCAGCTACGGCGGATATGCCACGCTCGTCGGTTTGACTTTCACGCCCGACGTCTTCGCCTGCGGCGTGGACATCGTCGGACCGTCGAACATCGTGACCCTTCTTAACACCATCCCGCCCTATTGGGCGCCGATGATCGAGATGTTCACGTCACGCGTGGGCGATCATCGCACCGACGAGGGACGATCGTTCCTCGCTCAGCGTTCGCCGCTCACCTTCGTGGACAAGATCAAGAAGCCGTTGCTCATCGGCCAAGGGGCGAACGATCCGCGCGTGAAGCAGGCGGAGTCGGATCAGATCGTCAAGGCCATGCAGGATAAGAAGATCCCCGTCACCTATGTGCTCTTTCCCGACGAGGGACACGGCTTCGCCCGACCGGAGAACCGGACCTCCTTCAACGCCGTGGCCGAGGGGTTCCTCTCGCAACACCTCGGCGGTCGATATGAGCCCATCGGCGACGACTTCAAGGGTTCCACCATCACCGCCCCCGCCGGCGCCGAAGGCGTCCCGGGCCTGAGGGAATCCCTGTCCACCGCGGGGCAGAAGTAATCCACCCAAGGTTTCGGTCTCGCCCGCCCCGACCCAGCGCCGGGGCGGGCGAATCCCATTCTCCACTTTGGTGATGTGCCGTTGACTCCTGTCTGGCCCGCGTACTTTCCCCGGTGCTACAGCGCCTACTTCTGCCGCGTGTACTTGCCCTTCATCTCCACCTTCTTGACCGTGTGCAGGCCGTCGGCCCATTCGTTCATGCACCAATCGAGGGTGTTGGCGTCCACCACGCACATACAGTATTTGCCGTAGCTGGTGGTGCCGTCCAGGCCCACGCTCTTGTAGTCCATGGACCAGCATTTCTTCACCGTGTCGTACGTCGCCGTCCCGCGCTGCGGATAGCCCCAGTTGTTGAACATGCCCCAGATGTACCGCTTCTCCGTGGGATGCCAGCTCCAGATGCCTTCCGCCTCGAACTTGGTCCGCGCGTTCTGCGACTGGAACGTGCCCCGCAAGCCTCGCTTGTCGAGGGTCCACTTCCACTCCGCTTTGCCCGTCCACTTCTTGTCCGCATCGGCGGCATTGAGCATCTCCGCCTCCCAGTTCCAGTTCCCCACGAACACCTCGTAGGCGTCCAGTTCCGCCGCCCGCGGGGGAGGTTTGATGTTCGAGAAATCGACTTTCGGGGCCGCACAGCCCGCAATCATCGCAACCGCCGCCCACGCGCCCACTTGAATTCCGCGCCAACTTGCACGCATGACCATGCCTCCTTTGCAAAAGGAAAGTGACCTATCCACTCGCACAACGCGCGGTAGCATACGCCCCGTGGCCAGGCAATGCCAGCGAAACCGTTAGGCCGGGAGATGGGGAGTGCCGAAGCGCAGTCCAGAGGATATCGTCATCACCGGCTGCGGGTGGGTTACGCCCTTCGCCGCCGGGGGGATCCTCCAGGTCCTTTCCCAGCCCCATCCGCCGCTCCCGCCGACCGGGCAGACCTATTGGCCCATCCCTCCATCCATTCTGGAGACCTGCCCGCCGCTCGCCGAGGAGTGCCGCCAGGACCAGGCCGCATGGCTCGCGGCCGCGGCATTGGCCCTTGCCCGCCGTGACGCCCGAATCTCGCCCGGGGACGTGCCCGCCGAGCGATCGGGGCTGATGCTGGGAATCGCCCTCGCCGGCCAGTTGGGAATGATCCATTTCGCCGACGACGTGCGAGAGCAGTCGGCACGCTTCGTGACTCCAATCCGTTTCCCGCAGACCGTCGGCAACTACATCGCCGGCTCCTTGGCTCGGGGATTCGATATACGCGGACCGAACATGACCTTGGCGAACGGAGTGGCCTCGGGGCTGAATGCAATCGCCGAAGCCGCAGCTATCCTCCGTGCCGGCGAGGCCGACGTCGTTTGTGCGGGAGGCGTCGAGCGACTCACGCCGGCGCTGGCTGTCGGCTTGGCGCAGGCGGGCGTCGTGTACAGCGACGGGGCGTGCCTCTTCGTCCTGGAGCGGGCCGAGGATGCCCAACGACGCGGCGTTGACTCGCTCGCCACGGTGGTTGCCTCGCAACCGGTCGATAGGTGCGAGGCCGGGCGGGCGGCCGCCGACGGCGCCGCACGCATCATGTCCGTCGCCGGATGGCGTCAGCCGGGCGCGGTCTGCATCGAGGATCGGATCGGCCGTTGCCTGGCGGCCCTCAGCGCTGCCGCCGTGGCTGCGGGAATCGCAGCCGCATGGGGATGTTCCGTCCCGATTGCCGACGCGACCGATGACGTTTCGACCACCCCCCGCGCGATCGCGGGCACATCATCCCCCGTGGTCGTTCAAGTTTCCGCGGGCGAAAGCGCCGAGCGACAGACCAGCGTTGAACTTCACGTTGCGCGAAGGTCGGCATAGGTCAGGGGGTCCGCTCCGCGGCGCGAACTACGGCGGCGAGCAGCGCACGCAGTTGTCACGGCAATATCCGGCACCGCAAACCGGGCCCGTGGGGCATGTTCCGCCCGGGCAGTTCGCGTTGTTGAAGCACGGTCGCCCATCCGCGCTTCCCCCCTCGCAATGGCGGCAATGCCGATCGGAACTGCACCGCGCACCCTCGGTGAGCCCTCCCACGCACTCTCTCACGCAACTCACCAACGCCCCATACGGACCGGTGCAGTTCCCCGAATTCGCGCACGGCGTCGCATGACAAGGAACGGCCGAAGGACACGGGCACGGACCGCTGAACGGGTATTGGCGACCCTTAAACGCGTCGACGCAGGTTACGATGTCCACGGCGTTCACGTCGGCGTTGACATTGGGAACGTTGGGCTGCAACTGGACGACCGTGTTGCTCAAAGCGCCGGGGTACGCCTTGAACTTGTTCACGAGCATGGTGATGTCGATCGCGTCCGGCTGAGTGGTAGAGGACGGCGGGTTGCGCGGCGCCTGCACGTCGGCCCAACGCGCCGTGGCGATCAACAGTGACGGCGACACGTCACCGCACGAAGCCTCCATCCCCGCGCAGCTCTCCGCCAGGGCCTGCACTTCATACTCGGAGCTAGGAACGATCTCGGACCCGGTGACCGAAAGCAGACCGCCGTCGTTCCAGTTGTGATAGTAGGGAGTACACTGCAACATCGAGGCCTGGAACGTGCCCCACGAAGGATCCTCCTGGATCTCTAGGAATACTCCCGGCGGACCGACCCAGCGCACGCACCCCCCGGGGTCCGTACAGGTCGGTCCGGATTCGTACGCCGAGTAGTTGAGCGGCGGAAACATCGGCGAATTCGGCGGATCAGGGTGCTGCAAGCTCACCAACCGCACGCGAATCGCCGCCAGGCACGGCGTCTGCGGCGGCAGGAACGTGATATAGCGGTTCCGGTTGAAGGCATTCGGCTCCGCGGCCACGACCAGGGCGGTCGGTTCGATCACCGTCAACGTCGCCGCATCAGAA
Source organism: uncultured Phycisphaera sp. (assembly GCA_964646605.1). Classification (GTDB taxonomy): domain Bacteria; phylum Planctomycetota; class Phycisphaerae; order UBA1845; family UBA1845; genus SBAX01. Next base: position 10,084 of record CAZYEX010000072.1, read on the forward strand.
ATCGTGGAGCCTAGGTCATTGGTCACCACCACGTCATAGTCCCCTGCGTCGCCCATGATCACGCCAGAACGCGTGAGCGTATCCCCCGACTCCCCGGGAAGATCGGCCGTATCTTGGCGCCATTGATAAGTGAACGGCGACATGCCGCCCGGCTGAACAGTGAAGATTACGGTCTCGCCCTCGCAGACGGTCTGATCGACCGGGTGCCCAATGATGAAGGGTGGCATGTTGGTATCGCATTCGTCAGGTATGCCATTATTGTTCACGTCCGTGCTCGTGCCGTTGGTGATATCGCACTCGTCCGGGACGACGTTGGAGTTGCAGTCCTCGCTCGTCCCGACTGCGAGATCACAAAAGTCGCGGACGGCGTTGTTGTTGCAATCCGTCGATGATTCGCAGTCATCGGGAATTAGATTGCCGTTGCAATCGTTCAACGCAAGCTGGCACTCGTCCGGAACCTCATCGCGGTTGCAGTCCAGACTCGTGCCCTCGGCGACGTCGCAAATGTCCTGGGTGCCGTTGTTGTTGCAATCCGCCTGCGACTCGCATTCGTCGGGAACGCCGTTATCGTTACAGTCATCGCTGGCGCCGCCCATGATATCGCAGTCGTCGGGAACCTGGTTCGCGTTGCAGTCGGTTTCACATTCATCCGCGATGCCGTTCGCGTTACAGTCCGCAGGCAAGGGCAAGTTTTCCAGCGCCAAGACATACGCCGAGCCGCAATTGACCCCGGCCGCGCAGTCGTCCTGGTCGGCCCCCACGACGACCAGATTCCCGCTGACGGAGGCCGACCACCCGAAATAATCTTGTTGCGCAGCGTCGGAGGGGGTGAACTTGGCCTGCAGAAGCCAGAAGCTTCCGTTGAAGCGATACACGTACGCTGCGCCGCAATCTAGCCCCGTGGCGCAATCGTCGCCCCTAGCCCCCACGACGGCAATGTCTCCACTTACGGAGACGGATTGGCCGAAAAGATCAAGCTGCGCTGCGTTCAGGGCGGTGAGCTTGGCTTCCTGGACCCAACCGCTCCCATTGAAGCGATAGATGTACGCCGAGCCGCAATCGATCCCGGCCGCGCAGTCGTCGAGGTAGGCCCCCACGACGACCAGATCCCCGCTGACAGAAACGGAAAAGCCGAACTGATCACTCTGAGCCGCGTCCGAAGCAGTGAGCTTCTGCTCCTCCACCCAAGTGGTACCATTAAACCGATACACGAAGGCCGACCCGCACCTGATCCCGGCCGCACAGTTGTCGAGGTAGGCCCCTACGACGACCAGATTCCCACTGACAGAGACCGACTGCCCGAAATAATCTTCTTGCGCCGCGTCCGACGCGGTGAGCTTGTCTTCCTGGACCCAACCGCTCCCGTTGAGGCGATAGACGTACGCCGAGCCGCAATTGCTGCCGCCCGCGCAATCGTCGAAGCTCGCCCCCGCGACGGCCACGTCTCCGCTGACGGAGACGGAATTGCCGAAGGCATCACCCGCCGCCGCGTCAGAAGCGGTGAGCTTGGCTTGCTCGACCCAAGTGCTCCCGTTGAAACGATAGACGTACGCCGAGCCGCAATCGAGACCGGCCGCGCAGTCGTCTTGGTGTGCCCCGAGGATGGCCACGTCTCCGCTGACGAAGACGGAAAGGCCGAACACATCACTCTGTGCCGCGTCCGAGGCGGTGAGCTTGCCCTCCTGGACCCACGTGCTACCAATCAACCGGTAAACGTACGCCGCGCCGCAATCGACCCCCGCCGCGCAATCATCCCGCCACGCTCCCGCGACGGCTACGTCTCCGCTCACGGAGACGGAATAGCCGAACAGATCACTCGCCGCCGCGTCCGCAGCGGTAAGCTTGGCGACTTCGTAGAGCTCGCACTGGGCGAGCGTTACGCTCGTACGCCACAAGAAAATCACAGCGACGAGAAGTGCTGGAACCTTGAGCGCGGCGCTTGTGTGTTGGGTCATATCACGGAGCCTCCAAAACAGTCATCGACGCCCTCCCTCGCAGACGGACGAACCTCGGCAAACGTGCGTTCGTAAGACATCGCCAGGACAAGAGCGGGGAGAAAGTGAACCAGCGTAGCTAGGCAGTTGCGCATGAGACCATCTCCATCCGGCCGCGGGGGAGCCGCGAATAGGGTGAAAAGCTGATCTTCACTATAGCGTGTCCACGACCGCGATCAAACCGCAATCCCCCCGAGGTTGAGTCGCCGGTAAACCCCGCGAACCGCCGGTAGGCTGCTCAAGTGACCGATTTCGAGTAAAATGTCGCGGCCATGACCGACACGGCCTTCGTACTGATCGTCGAGGACGAGCGAGCCCACGGCGAGGCCATCGCCGAGGCCCTGGCGCGCTCCAACTTCGCCTGCAACGTAGTGGACACCGGCCAAGCCGCCATCGACAGCATGCACCATCGACCCCCCGACGTGGTCATCACCGATTACAAACTCGGCGGCGGCGTCAACGGCATGGACGTTCTCCGCCAAGCGAAGGAGAAAAACCCCGACACCGAAGTCATCCTCATCACCGCCTTCGGCAGCGAAGCCCTCGCCCGCGAAGCCCTCAGCCGCGACAACCCCCTCCGCGCCTACGATTACCTCATCAAACCCATCGACATTGACGTCCTGCGCGACAAGGTCAGCCGCGCCGCCAAACAGGCCCTCGCCGCCCGCGACGCCCGCTTGCTCCGCGAACAAGCCGACAAGGCCTTCGAATTCTCCGGCATCATCGGCACTTCCGACGCCATCCTCCGCGAGATCAAACGCCTCAAGAAAATCGCCCGCAGCAAGAGCACCGTTCTCATCGTGGGCGAGACCGGCACGGGCAAGGAACTCTTCGCTCTGGCCATGCACCAAAACTCCCCGCGAGCGAGCAAACCGTTCAAGGTCCTCAACTGCGCCGCGGTCAGCGAGACCTTGTTGGAAAGCGAGTTGTTCGGACACATTAAGGGAGCGTTCACCGGGGCTCTCTCCGATCGCAAAGGTCTGGTCCAGGCCGCCGACGGCGGAACCCTCTTCCTCGACGAAATCGGCGACATGCCCCTGCCCATGCAGGCCAAACTCCTCCGCACCCTCGACACCGGCGAAGTGCTACGTGTGGGCACCAACGACGCGCAGTACTTCGACGTGCGCTTCGTCGCCGCCACCAACCACGACCTCGCCGAACTCGTCCGACAGGGGGCCTTCCGCGAGGACCTCTTCTATCGTCTCCACGCCGACGCTGCGATCCGCCTGCCCGCGCTTCGCCAGCGCCGCGAGGACATCCCCGTCCTCGTCCACCGCTTCCTCGAGCAATCCAACGCCGAGCACGTCACGTCGTTCACCGGCGTCGCCCCCGAGGTGATGCGCAAGCTCGTCAACCACCACTGGCCGGGAAACGTCCGCGAGCTGCGCAACGTCGTCTTTCGCATGTGCCTCGAAGCCGAGGGCCCCATCCTCCAAGTCGAGGACATGCCCGACCACTTGCGTGCCTCCACCGACATCGTCCGCTTGGGCCCCCCCAACCTCGCCGGAATGACCATGGCCGACGTCGAGAAGCTCCACATCATGAACACCCTCCGCATGTGCGGTGGAAACCGCGAAAAAACCGCCAAGGCCCTGGGCATCGGCGCCAGAACCCTCTACCGAAAACTCCGCGAATACGGAATCCGCTAATCCCCCTCTCCCTGAGAGGGAGAGGGCCGGGGTGAGGGGTCGAGAACCCGCGGGCCGAACCGTGTCCTGACTCCAGGCGGCAGGCGGGTGGTTTCGTAGTGTCCAGGCTCAACGCCGGTCGCCCGAGGGCGGGAACACTCACGGACTCATACTCGGACAGGTCGGCAACGTCAGGCCGAGGATGGGTGGGTAAGGGCCCGCTCCCATGAGGATGTCCACGGCCGTTAGCAAATCCGCGGGAGCGCATACCCGACTCCGATCCATGTCGCACCGCTCAATCGCAAGAAGCCCCACCAACCGCCCGTCGAGGTTGGCAATCAGCTCATTCACGTCCGCAGGGTCGCTGACACCGTCCCCGTTCGCATCTACAGGAAGACTTCCCCTGCTACAGCTCGAGCCGCTGGGCTTGTGTCGGACGCACGTCCAGCTCCCTCGCACAACCCGACGATTCAGGGTGATGACGACGTCGTTCCCGATGGGTACAACGCTGGTGATGAGTGGAGCGCCGAGGTCGGGGTCGTCCGACACGACGCTGACCTCGAAATCCGCGGTGGACATTCCGGTCGGCGGCCCGGTGAACTGCATGACAAACTGATTCTCATCCTCTGGAATCCACACGCCATCGGGTCGAAACGGCGTTCGCGCATCGAACCAACAGTGCGGCGGATTGCAGCCCATCGGCCTTGGGGCGCACTGCGTGACCGTCACTACAAGAGGCTCGAACTTTGCTACGACCGGCGTGGGAGGGACGGCGTCCAGGAAGAGCAGGCACGCGCTAGGGTCGAATCCGAACACGAACATGCCGCACGCGTACGCCGACGCGACCAGCAACACCGTCCCCGCGTAACGCGATTCGCACTGGTCCGGCGGTTGAGGACAATCATCGGCCCGCGCCGCCAGCGTAAAGTCGTCACAAAGACCGGCGACCTCTCGGTTGCTCACGCAGTCGCGGAACAAATATTCCGGATGGGCCGAGTCGATCGTCGCAAAGTTCCCGCTGGAACGGTAGCAGCAACCGTCCCATTGGCATCCGTAATAGATAGGGCAAGGCACCGTTTCCGAACAGACATCCGCCGGGCAGATGACGTCGCAAACGCCCGCCGACACCATGCCGAACTCACCGCTCGTCGATCCGGACTCCAAGTCCACTTTCGCCCAATATCCGGTAACGTTGAAACGAACTCCGGGCTCGCAGGCCGTGATCCAAACTTCCGCCGTGACGCGATCGCCCGGTTCAATGGTGATTTCATGTGCGGGCGGGACCGCAAGGTCGTTGACCTTCACGGCCCGGAGGGAAAATGTCGCGGCCTGCGCGGACGCAGCCGCCAACGTCGCGAGAACGGCGCTCAATGCGCCGCGGAAAACCACGCTTGCCCGCATGTCCGATCCTCCCGTCCCGGGGCGGACTGAGGGGAGATGACGTTCTTCTCGTATTGTAGTGCAAAAACCCAGCCATGGCAAGGAAGGCGCGACACCCCTCGGACCCTGTTCCTCGTCACCAGTAACTCATAACTCACCCCGCCCGTCCCGTCACGGCTCCCCAAACGCAAGACGCTTCCGGCCCCTGCTCCCCTCTCTCCTTTCCATTGTCTACTGGCTGCTTGATCGCCCCACGATCTCCGCCCCGCCGATCACCCTACAAGTTGTTTCCATGCGCTTCCCGTTTCCAGCGATCCGCCCATCGCGGACAGCGGAGAGCGGATAGCGACAGCGGAAAGCCGAGATGGGATCCCAGGTCACTTGTCACTCGTCACTTGTAACTCGTCAGGGGTCCTTGGTCATTGGCAATTTGGAACTCGGAAATCGGCGATCGCCAATGGTTTCTGCTCTTCCCTTCGGCCCTCCGTCCCTCTCGGTCAGCCCCACCATCCGGCACCCAATCAGAGGCCGCCCGACATCGGAAAAAAACGTACGCGCAAAACGAACCCATCCAACCCCCGCCACGACCTCCAAACGCCGTTTTCGCCACGGCAAATGGCTTCGTTTGGCTTCGCTTCGCCGCCTTGCGCAGCGAACGAACCCATTCCCCTCCATCCCCGCGCTCACCCGCCGGCCGGGGTCCTGGGTGGGAAATGTAACAAGCATTTGCCTTGAGGGAATCCGTGGAGTATAATATGAGCGCGTTCACTTAATGGGGCCGGAACGATGCGGGTGACCTTAGAAACCAAGACTCGGACGCGGAAACGCATCCTGCAAGGGGCCAAACGCCTTTTCGAGCGGAAGGGCTTTGCGGGGGCGACGGCGCGGGATATCGCGGGGGCGGCCAGGATCGCCTCTGGGACGCTCTTCAACTACTTCATCAACAAGGAGCATCTCGCCCTAACCATCCTCGGAGAAGCCCTCGAAGAGGCCCGGGCGGACTTCCTCCGCGACATCCGCGGCGGCGAATCCCTCGAAGAACTGCTCTTCGCCCACGCCGCCGTCGGATTGCGCCATGTGCGACCCTATCGAGGCTACGTCTGGGAGGTTCTGGAAAGTTCACTCAGCCCCCTTTCTCGTTCCAGAGAAGACAACCCCGGCGACGAGGTTCGCCTGCGGCATCTGGAAACGGTGCAGGAACTCTACGCCGGGCATCCGGACTCCCGTGCCGGCGAATTGTCACTCGTCGAGCTGCACCTTTACTGGACGTTGTACCTGGGGGTGATCGCGTTTTGGGCGGCGGACGAGTCGAGTGGGCAGGAGGACACGCTGTCCCTGTTGGATCAGTCAATGCGCATGTTCGTCGCGGCGCTCACGTCGAACACGCGGAATCAGGAGATCGGCCATGACGCTTAGTCTGGAAGAAATGGCGGCGGCACTGCCTGCGGGACTCGAGGAGGAACCGACGTCGCCGCCGCTGGAGGAAGCCTTGCGCGGACTGCTGACGCAATCCGACCGGAGACCGGTGCCCCTATCCCGGATCTTACGGCTTTGGATTCTGGGATCGGTCCACGCGAAGATCTTCGCGGCCTATCTGGCCTATTGGATTCGCTCGGGCTTCGCCGCCGCGGATGAAAACGAACGGCGTCTGAATGAGACTCACCTCGCCGCAGCGATCAAGCTGCTCGGGGCCATGAGCTACTTGCGCGGGGCGATCATGAAGGCGGGGCAGATGCTCGGCTCCTACCCCAACATCGTCCCCAATCAAGTGTACGAAACGCTTGGAAAGCTCCATTTCGAGGCCCCGCCCATGCACTACTCGCTGCTGCGGGAGTACGTCCGCAACGAATTGGGCGGCGATCCCGAGACCGTCTTCGGGGAATTCGAGACCCAGGCTTTCGCGGCGGCTTCGCTGGGACAGGTGCATCGAGCGCGGCTGCGCTCCGGGGAGCGCGTGGCGGTGAAAATTCAGTATCCCGGCATCGCCAACACCATCGAGACGGACTTCCGCAACATGACGGCCATCATGGCCCCCATGCGCCTGAGCAAGGACTGGACCAACATCCGCGAGCAGTGGGAAGACATTCGCAAGGTCCTTCTCGCCGAAACGGACTATCAGCGCGAGGCGGCGTTTCTGGTTCGGGCGCGGGCGGTGTTCACCGACTCCGACCGCATCGTGATCCCGACCGTGTATCCGCAGTATTCGACACGTCGCGTGCTGACCATGGAATACTTGGACGGCGTACACATCGACGAGTACCTGGCCGGCAATCCGTCGCAGGAGGAGCGGGACCGCTACGGCGAACTCATCATGCGGTGGTCGTTTCGCATCGTCCACAAGGGGAGCTTCTGGTACGCGGACTCGAACCCGGGCAATTACCTTTTCCTGCGCGACGGTTCGCTGGGGGTGATTGACTTCGGGTGCAGCCGGGAGTTCTCCACGGACGAGTGGGACTACTACATGCAGGTGTGGCGGGTGTATCAACGAGAGGACCGCGCCGGCCTGCGCGAGGCCATGATCCGCGCCGTCGATTTGGATCCTGGTCAGCCGCTCGACGAGGAGCACATCCGCTTCGTCGGGGAGTACTGCAACTGGTTCAGCGATTATCTTCTCTACGACGGACCGTTCGACTTCGGCAATGACGACTTCATCCGCCGGGGTGTGGAACTCACCGCCGAGGTCGCCAAGAAGCGGTACTTCCGCTCGCTCCCCATCAACGCCTGGATTTTCCGGCAACTCTACGGCCTGCGAGCCTTGGCCCACCGCCTCGAGGCGCGAATCAACATGCGGCGTCTCGCACAAGAGGAGGCGGGGGGGCTGTAACGTTCCGGCGTTGTTCGCTCCGCCCAGTCGGTCTACGATCAACGACGTGGAACGGACCCTCGCCCTGTGGACGGCCTATGACGGGACGGAGTTTCACGGTTGGCAGGACCAACTGGAGCTGCGGACCGTGCAGAGTGTCATGCAGGAGGCACTCCGCCGCGTCGTGCGGCATCCAGTGAATCTGGCGGGCAGCGGACGAACGGACGCGGGCGTACACGCCGCCGGGCACGTCAGCAGCTTCGTCACCACCTGCGACATGGAGGTCGAGCGTCTGCGGCATTCCATCGGCTCGCGGCTGCCCAAGGACCTTTCGCTGATCGCCGTTCGCCGCGTGCATCCCGACTTTCAGGCCACGCGCAGTGCGGTCAGCAAACTGTATCGTTACCGCATTCACAACGCCGTCGGTCGGCCGGTCGAGGGGCGGACGCAGAGGTATACCTATCACTTTTGGGAGCCCCTGGACGTGGAACGGATGCGTCTTGCGGCTCGGCACTTCATCGGCGAGCAGGATTTTGCGGCCATGGCGTCTAGGGGCAACGTCCGCGAAACCACCGTTCGCACCGTACTCCGCTGCGACGTCGAACGACACCTCGATGAGATTCGTATCGACGTGGAGGGAACGGGTTTTCTGTATAAGCAGGTGCGCACGATGGTCGGGACGCTGATGTACGCGGGCCGCGGGCAATGGGAGCCGGATCGCGTGGCCGATATCCTCGCCGGCAAGGACCGCGCCGCCGCCGGTCCCACGGCGCCGGCCAGGGGGTTGTGTTTGCAGTGGGTGAGATACCCGGCGCGACTCTTAAAGCCCGACCCAGGCAACCAAATGTCGAATGCGGAATGCGGAATGCGGAAGGAAGGGGGGCGCCCGTGCGACTGATTTTTCTTCTTCAGCATTCCGCATTCACCATTCCGCATTCTTGACCCATGCACATCTGCCACGTCATCACTCGTCTCATCATCGGCGGTGCCCAGGAGAACACCGTTCTCACTTGTCGCGGGCTGGTTCAGCGCGGACATGAAGTCACGCTCATCTCCGGACCGGAGACGGGGCCGGAGGGTTCGCTGTGGGATCAGGCTGAGAAAGCGGGCTGCGATTGGGTGCGGCTGCCGTCGCTGTGCCGCAAGGTGTCGCCACGGCGGGATTTCCGAGCGTACCTCGCCCTGCGGCGGCTCTTTGAGAACCTTCGTCCTGACGTCGTACACACGCACAGCAGCAAGGCGGGAATCCTCGGCCGCTGGGCGGCGGACGCGGCGCGGGTGCCGGTCATCGTCCACACCATTCACGGAATGAGCTTCAACCGCACGCAGTCGCCGCTGGTGCGGACGGTCTACCGCTACCTCGAGCGTGACGCGGCGCGGCGGACGACGTTCTTCGTATCCGTCGCCGACGCCATGACGCGACAGGCCGTGGCGGCGGGTATCGCCCCGCCGGACCGCTTCGTGACCATTCGATCGGGGCTCGAAACCGCTCGATTTGCGCCGCGGCCCGAACTCCGCGCCGAGCATCGTCGTGCATGGGGGTGCGGGCCCCACGACGTGGTCGTGGGAACGGTCGCGCGGCTATTTGCAAACAAGGGTTACGACGAGATCATCGCGGCCATGCCCGCAGCGATCGACGGGGCCCCGCGATTACAATTCGTTTGGATCGGCGACGGGGCCAACCGCGCCGAGTACGAGCGATGGTTGGACGCGATAGGTTTGCGATCCCGCGTCCGACTGCTCGGCTTGGTCTCGTCGGACCTTGTTGCATCGTATCTGAACGGGTTCGACATTCTACTGCACGCCTCGCGCTGGGAGGGCTTGCCGCGTGCGGTGGTGCAGGGATTGCTGACCGAGGTCCCAGCCATCAGCTTCGACAATGACGGTGCTCCCGAGGTGGTCGTCCACGGTGAGACCGGATTGTTGGTCCCCCTGGGCGAGGTCGCGGGCCTGGCTCGGGGAATCGCGGAACTGGCCGGTGACCCCGATCGCCGGCGACGCATGGGTCAACGCGGGCGAGAGCGCTGTTTGGAGATGTTCGACGCCCGCAAGATGGTCGACGACCTGGAAAATCTCTACGCACGACTCTTGACCGCCAAGCGGATACAATTCACCGGACGGATGCACACCGCGCCGGTAGCTCAGGTGGATAGAGCATCGGATTTCTAATCCGACGGTCGGGGGTTCGAGTCCCTCCCGGCGCAGTGTCCTACGACCCACGAATCCCGGCGCTTGGTCGCGCACCGAAGCGCAGGCAATCCCGGTTTTCGTAGGGTTTATTGGACATGTCGCGGTCGCGGCACTCGCCGATTCCGTGCAATCCGATGAACGACGAGACACTGGCCGCGCACCCCGGTTCGGCAAGGATTTCGGTAAGGAAGGCGGTAAGCAATTCGGTCAGCGGTCGGCGATCCCCGCGGCACGCAATCGCTCGGCGTCGGGACGGGGCGACAAGTCGGGCAACGCTTGCAGTCCGGCGGCCAGCTCGCCAACGACGGTGTGCGAATACCGATCCATCGTCAGCGTGATCGTGCTATACCGGGCGAGCTGTTGGGCGACCTTGGGGTGGACGCCGCCGCGCGCCAGGGCCGACACGAACGAATGCCGTAGGGCATGGAAGTCGCACACCCGCCCGTCGGCGACCAGTGCCCGCCGGATCGTGACGGCGACGGCGTCATCGACTCCCTCGACCAGTGTGCGGAGTCGAATCTCTCGCCAACAATTTCTGTCGGAAAGTGCGACACGGAGGTCGCCAATCAAGTTCTCGCGGACGGGTGTTCCATGAACGACGGGATCATCGCTTGCGCCGTGAGCGCCGAGAATAGCCGGGCCTTCCTCCACTGCGTCCGCACCCTGACGGCCGACTGGCGGCGGAACGGACTTGCTACCTGGCCGGAACGGGCCGCCATCCTCCGCTGTGCCGTTCGCGATAAACGACCATGACGGCGCGAATGCCCGCCCCCGCTCGGTAAACGGTCCTTACGTGATCGAATCAAGAACCGCCTGCATCTCCGCGGCGGCGTGGGCGTCGCCCGAGCGTGCGGCGGTGGAGATTCCGGCTTGAAGGGCGGTGCGAGCGTCGTGCGGTCGGCCGGCGGCGAGGAGGGTATTACCCTTTTGGAAATGGGCGGGAATGTAAGCGGCGTCGAGTGCGAGGACGCGGTCGAACTGCGTCACGGCCTGATCGATCTGACCTTCCTTGGCCAGTTCCATCGCCAAGGCGAAGGTGAGGAAGGCATCGTTGGGGTTGGTTTGCAGAAGGCGTTCCAGTTTCGCGCGTCGAGACATGGCTTGTAGGTCCAGCGGTAACCCCGCGTCGCGGCATCCTCTAGCGGTCGAGTCGTCCATCATCGCTATCCTCGTGCGACGACCACCACCAGCGCATCGTCGTCCGGTGCAGCGCCCGCAAGGTGCGAGGTGAATACGCCGGTGAGCCGCGCGAGAACGGACGACGCGGCGCCGAAGGCGTCGCGGTCCAGCAGAGCCTCGTGCAGGCGTTGCTCGCCGATCACCTCGCCGCCCGCGGTGGCGGCCTCGACGAATCCGTCGGTATAGCAGACCACCCGGAACGATTCCGGCAGCTCGGCGCGGGTCGCCGCGAATACGTAGTCCGGATCGACGCCCAACACCAGCGACGGCTGATCGAGAGTCACCAGTCGCCCGGGACCGACCATGAGCAACGGCGGCGTCCCCCCGGCGTTGATGTACAGCAGCTTCCCGCTCGCCAAATCCAACCCCACGAAGATGCACGCCAGGACCTGGCGGGCGCGGGACGACGCCGTCAAATGGTTCATGGCGTTGAACATTCCCGCCGGGTCGAGCAACGCGTCTTCGGAGACCGCCAATGCCGTGCGCACGGCCTGGGCAATGGCGTGCCCCTGGGCGATTCCGGCCATCCCGTGCCCGCCTCCGTCCACGAGAAGGATCCCGCAGCGCTGCTCGCCGAGGTGGATGACGGTGGCGAAATCGCCGCAGCGCACGCGCCCGGGAAAACACTTCATGGCCGCATCGAAAGAATCGCTGGAGGCGAAGGGCGGAGCGAGCATGCTTTGCACGCGACGCACCGTCGTCAACCACGCGGCCCCTTCCCGCGCCGCGCTGGTCCCCAGCTTCCGCGCCGACTCCGCGAGCAATGCCCCGATGGCCGCGCCCGCCGCCATCGTGAAATGCAACGCCGCGGCCGGAAACGGCTTTTTTCCCGCCGGGCGGTCGACGTACAACACGCCGATCACCTCGCCGCGGTGCGTCAGCGGAGCCACGACCGCCGTGGTGGCGAAGCCCAGCTTGGCGTCGAGCTGGCCCGCCGTTTGCGGATATCGGCCCGCCACGTGTTGCAAGAGCGGCGCCAACGCGAAGGATTGACTCACCGGAGTGAGCGATCCGGCCGCCTGCCGTTTGAGCGCTCGATGGGCGACGGGTCGAAGTTCGGTCTTGGCTTCGCCGCGAAGTGCCACGAACCCCCGTTCCGCTTGCAGCTCGAGCAATACGTCGCCCAAAGCGGCCCCGGCGATATCCTCGGCCCGCGCCGTCAGAGGATGGTCCGCGCAAAGCTGGGCGATGCGTTCGATCTGCTGCACCCCCAACGAGACCGGGGCCTTGAGCTTGATCCACTCGCAATCCGGAGGCTCGGTCCGATCCGGGGTAAGGAAATCCAGATCGACGGTCTCGGCCTTGCCGGCATCATCCAGGAACTCGAGCACGCGGTCCCCTGCGCGGATGATGTCCCCGCCGGTCAGCAGCGTTTCCGTGATTTGCTCCCCGTTGACGTAGGTCCGGTTGCGGCTGCCCAGATCACGAATGCGATAGCGCCCGTTGGCCTCCAGATCGATCCGCATGTGCTCGCGGGAGATCATGTCCGAGTCGAAGATCAACTGGCAGTTCGGCGCCCGACCGAGGACGAAGTGCTCACAGTCTAATAGGCGGGTGTGCAGTTGCCCGGCATCGTCGACGTAGCGCAGCGTTCCCATAGGAAGGGGCTACTATACGCCGAGAAACCGACGGGGCAAGGGCGGACGCCGACCAGCACTGGGCTTCGGCGTGGCCGCAAATCCATTGCTACACGGGGACGACGACGGCGTGCCGCCTGCTGTCCCAGTCCGACGGGCGCCGATCGGTGAATCGCGAGACGCTTAATCTCGCCGGGATTGTTCTTCTCCGGACTCTTCCGGTTGCACCTGCCCAAGGCGAATCAGGATCGGATCGCAGAAGAGAATGGCGTGTTGCCGCGTGGGCGCGGTTTCGTCAGGGCTCGCGACGCTCACGGACACGCCCAGCCAGAGGGACAAGCCATATTCCCCGGGCGACAGCGGAGCGATGTCCGACGGATCCGGAGACGGAAGGCTCGAACCATTCAGCTCCTTCGAGAGCTCGGCGAGATTCCACCAGTACTCGGCGGGGTCAGCCAACCCCTCGGTGATTCCGACCACCATCTGGAAGCGCTGCCCCGGCTTCAAACGGACGTCTCCGTCCTCACCCAAGTGCCGTAGTGTCCGGATCTTCGGCAAGCGGCTAGCCGGTTCAGCCACGCGATAGGGTCTGCGCTTTTCCACTTCCTTCTCGGCCGCCAGCGCCTCCGCCCGGATTTCAGCTTCATCCGGAAACTCCGTGGTGTATACGGGTGGACCGGTCCGATGCGACGACCAAGGAGGAATGACATGGCCCCCAGGGACGGTCTTTCGAAAGAGCACGATGCTGAGTGCATTTGTGATGGCGCCTAAATCCACCGGGGTCCGTCCCTCGTTGATGAACTCCAACAGCAACTCGATCCCAGCCCCTTCATCGAGCTGGACGGTTTGAGCCTCGACATACCCTCTCAGTCCGGTGGCACGAAACTCCGCAGCCCTCGCTTGGGCAACCTTAGCCACCGTCGCGGCATCCCAATCGGGCATCGGAGTCCCGCATCGTGCGTCCCGGACTGGACCTCTTGGGCGGCTCGGATCGGTCCGCTCCGACGGATCGAAGAGCTGACGACGAACGATCGGGTCCGCCTCCTGCGCAACAGCGCACAGAGGCAAACCGACGAGGTACACAACAACGACCCTGCGCATCGCGTTCATGGCGGCCGAACTCCCATGGTTTCCGAAACTCCGAGCTAGTCGCCGGTGTCCGGCTTGGGACCGAGCTGGACCGTGATCGACTGGTCGTCCGTCGTTGCTCGATCGCTACTCATTTCCCTCTGCTCCACAGCAATGGTGGGCGTGCAGTTGTCCGGCGTCATCGACGTAGCGCAACATTCCCATGAGCAGGGGATACTATACGCCGCGGAACCCACGCGGCAACGCCGGACACCCGCTCTGCCAACGTCCCCGCCGCCAACCGAGCAGGTCAGAAAACCACGGGAATCGGCTCAGGGTTGGGGTTTGGACCTCCGTCCACCAAACGAACGTGATCCCCTTCGCGGCGAATTCGTTCCACGTACCGCGGGATCAATCCGTCGGCCAGTTTACGATACAACTCCACGACCTGACGGTTGTGATAGTCTTTGCGAAGATACAGTCGGGGATTCGCCGGTCGCCACTGAGGGATCGGGCGGAGGCGATCCTGGTCCAGTTCGCGTAGTGACGCGATCATGGCATCGATCCCCGCCAGGATCGCCTTGCAACCGATGGTGTGCGGCCCATCGTCCTCCACGATCCGCGGGCGGGCGTGACGTAGGATCGGACCGCTGTCGATTCCCGCGTCGATCAAGTGGATCGTCGCCCCGACGTACTCGGGCTCTTCGTTGAGCAGCGGATAGAAGTTCGTCGCCGTTCCGCGATAGTACGGCGAGAGCCCCAAATGAAGATTGACGATCCGTCCCGGCCAGGCGTCGAGGAGCGGCGGCTTGATCAGATTCGTTCCGTAGACGACCAGCGTGTCCACGGACCTCGCTTGAAGGAACGCCAACGTACTCGCGGCGTTCAACTCCCCAGGGGCGAGCATACGGACCCCACACAACGGTCCATCTTTGACGACCTCGCAGCGGTCCCCAAAGGAACGCGTTTCCTGACGGCTGCGTTCGGCGAAATGGGCTTCGACGATCCGCCTCTCGTCGTCCGACAGGCCGTCCCCGCCCACCGAGGCCGGATGGTATCCGGTCTGCTCGTAGCCCGCCGCGACGACCTCGAAATGTCCCCGCAGCGCCTGTGCGAAATAGCGGTGGCGTGTGTCGATGCTGGTGAGAATGCCGATGCGCAATGCGTAGGACCCCGCGCGCCCGCGCCCGCGGACGGGCATTCCTTTATCGGCAAAGTGCGGGGGGTGCGCATAAACCGGGCGTGGTCGTCGTTAACCAACGAACACGCCCGGGTGTCAAACCGTGAAATCCGTGGTCCCTACCGGATAATCATCTCGACGCACTCGGGGATCGTGTGCCCGTTGCCCGGTTCATAGATGTCGGCCCCGGTCATGAAATCCACGATAGTCAACAAATCGGCCCCGGTGCAGAGGTTGCTGCGATCGGCGTCGCATTGATCGTTGGCCATTGGGCCGCCCTCGTAGCTCCCGTCGAGGTTATCCAGGGCCTCGAACACGTCGGCGAAGCCGGCCGTCAGGTTCAGATCCGCGTCCCCCTGCAAGTGCCCCATGCAACATTGCCGGTTGCTGTCCTTGTGGCGGACGCAGAAACGGGTCCGGTGAAACAAACGCCGCTGCAGGGTGATGAGGACGTCATTGCCTACCGGCGCCGCGACGGTCGTAATTGTGCATGTCGGAGGCGGGTCCAAGTGGGAAAGAACGGTAACCTCAAAATCGCTGATCGCCATCGTGCCCGGCGGCTTGCTGAACGTCATGGTCATCTGGTTCGTCGTTTCAACTGGGAGGAGAGCGTTCGGTGGGGTCCGGCGCCGCGAATCGATGTAGCAGTGCGACGGGCTGCACGAGGCCACGTATTTATTGCAGTTCGCCTCGGCGACGGTCATCACCAACGCTTCCGACGCCGGGTAGATAACATTCGGCGAACCACTCGGATCCGCGAGGTAGGTGACGTCACCTTTGGTCAGAAACCCAACGGGGAACGTGCCGCACGCGTTGCTCTTAACGTTCATCTTCAAGGTCGCGCAGTACTTCGGTGTACCGTTATCAACGACGCCGATTTGCTCGACGCCAATACGGCTGTAGCGGTAGTTCAACGAACTCAAATCAACGGGGGCGATGGTGTCTAGACCGAGGAAAATGAAATCCGGACGGTTGATGTCGACCGGAACACCCAGATCAGGATCGTGACCCGCCTGCACGCAGTCGCGCTGCAGGTAGCATACCGGGTAGGAAGGCGGGCAGTCCAAGTCGGTGTCACATTCCGGTGGCGTGATCAAGGCGTTCCAGCCTAAGGGAAGGATCGCTCCGTTCACTCCGTCGACGAACCCGGTCCCGTCAAGCTTGGCCTGAAAAGCGCGCACCCCGAGGGGCAACTCCGCGCCCCAGCCGGAGGCAAAAATGTCCGCTTCCACCGAATCTCCGGGCAAGACCGAGAGGTTGTTCACTCCCACGCAAATCTGCCCAGCGGGACAATTGGCGGGACCGCCGCAGACTGCGTTGTTGACGCTACAATGGCCGATGCCGACGCCGTTCTTCTTGACCGCCTGGAGCGAGAACTTCGCCGCCGCTTCCGCCGAAGCCGTAATGCCGATCACGCCCAGTGCAAAAGCCAACTTCATCGCATGCGCAGAAACGATCCTCATGAGCCGATCCCCTTCTTTGGTGAACTCCGTCTACGGACGCCCGAGGCAATACCCCTCCGCCTAGACGATCGTATCAGTTTACCCGATTCTCCGGTCCAACTCAACAGGCTTTCGAACGCCGGTCCGACCCTTTTTTCACCGGGTTCCAAACCGGGAATCGGGTGTGGCCGAAACGAACCCCATGGTCAACGGAAATTCCCCGTACCCGTGGTTCTCGAACGTCGCCTATCGGACGTTGCCCCAGAGATAGCCTATAGGCGGCCCTCCAAACCCCGACCGCCCGCGGGGCCAGACCGCCACGGCAACCCGCGCCGGTCGGCTGTCCCCAACCCCCTGCGATGGACACGAATTATAGGCTGAGCCGTCGCGGATGTCCAGCCCTTTTCTTGGGGTCCTCAGGACCCTCCCGCGGGGACGGGAATCACGCCCTAGAAGCGTTGCCTTGACACCCGGGAGAGCCAGGGGCACAATCCGGTCCCGAGCGACGGCCCGTTTAGACGTTCGACCCTCCCGACGGCGACCGCAGGGTTGGTTTGGCTGCCAGTCGGAGGCCTCGTATCCGCCGAGGCCGGCCCGGGCCCGGCGACGTGCCGCGCGGTGTTGTAAGATCCCACAACCGAGAGTCTACCGGAGGTTGCACACACATGGCCAAGGGGCAGCAGCAAGGGCTTAACGCCCTCACGGTTTGGATGATCCTCTTCGTCGCCCTTTGGCTCACCTCGACTGTCTTTCTGGTCATCCTCTACACCGGACAAGAGGAGCTTCACGCCGAAAACCAGCGTCTCCTCTCCGCCAATCGCAAGCTCATCAGCGGGCCCGAGGAAAAGTCGATCGAATTGGTGAAGAGCGCCCAGGAAAACGGTCCCACCGTCGCGGGATTGCTGGAGGAGGCGCGCGCCAAAACCGCGGAACTCGCCACCGGTGACGAGGGCGACAGCGCCGCCGAAGTTCGACAGAAGCGCGACCGACTGTTGCAGACCATCCAGACCGGCGGGTTGGCCGCGAAGGCGGATTCGTTCGTCGACCTGTCGTTCCATGACGCCTTGACCCGTGTGTACGAGGGTCTGAAGTCCGAGAGAGAACTTCGCCAAAAAGCGGAGGATCGCGCCGCCCAACTCGAAGCCCAGATCAACGGCCAGGTCGAAGCCTCCACCCAACAGAAAAACTATTTCGAGAAACAGGCCAAGGAAACCGCCCAACAGCTTCGCCAAGGCGAATCCGATCATGCCGCCTATCGCTCCGAGCGTGACAAGGGGGTGGAAACGATCGAGCGCGAATTCGCCGACAGCCGCAAGCGCAACGACGCCGACCTGACCAAGGAACGGCAAGCCCGCGCCGCGGCCGAAAAGCGAGTCGCCGAATTGCAAAAACGCCTCACCGCACAACAGGAACGCCTCGGAGAGTTAAGGATCGGCCCTGAGAAACTCGCCACCGCGCGTCAGCCCGACGGGAAAATCCTCTCCGCTGTGCCCGGCGATCAGGTGGTTTACGTCGATCTCGGCCGCCATCATGGATTGGTCTTAGGACTTCAGTTCGCCGTCTACTCCGCCCAGACCGGGATCCCCGAGGACGGACGCGGCAAGGCCCAGGTCGAGGTTGTGTCCATCGGTCAGACGTCGTCCGAGTGCCGTATCGTCGGCGTGGTAGGCAACAACGTCATCCTGCAAGGGGACTTGGTGGCCAACCCCGTCTACGATCCCAACCGCCCGCTGACCTTCGTCGTCCTGGGCGAGTTCGACCTGGACCGCGACGGCCAAACCGACCGCGACGGCGCCCCGACCTTGAAATCCCTCATCGCCGAGTGGGGCGGTAAGGTGTCGGACGAACTGACGCCCCTCACCGATTTCGTTGTTTTGGGGGCCTCGCCTCGCCGACCGAAACCGCCCGCCGAAGGCGCCGCAACCGGCGGCAGCGCCGCCTCCGCCGCCGCCCAAGCGTCGGATCCCGTGTTCCAAACCTGGAAGCAATACCAGGACCTCTCCGAAGAGGCTCGCACCCTGGCCGTACCCATCCTCACCCAGGACGTCTTCCTCAATTTCCTAGGGTATCGCGGCGGGCGAGTAGCGGCCCAGCGTTAGGAACGCGACGTTCCTTCGCGGAGCGCACGGGTTCCATTTCAGCATCAGCGCCGCACGCGCCTGCGACAGCGGTAGGGTGGGTCCGCAGACCCACCTGCGTCCCTTCCCCAGACACCTGACTTCACCGATCATGCCCGCGGCGTTCGTCTCACGGGTTCATGGTCGGCGCGGGAGGTTCCTTATGCGGATTCCTTTGGCAAATCCACGGTTCACTCTGCGACGTGCGGGGTTTCGCCTCTTGGCCGTCATGGTCCCACTCGCCGTTGCGGCATGTGATCCTGCTCCCTTCGGCGGTGGTCCGGGAGTCACTACCGGCGGAGCCAAAGATATCGCCTACGCCCGCCAGATCATCGAAGACGGCGGAGTGCCCGAACCTGACACCATCACCGTCGAGGGCTTCATCGCCGAACACAGCGTCGAAATCGTCCAGCCTCCCGACGCCGGCACCCTCTACGCCACGGCCACGGCGGCTTGGAACCGGGACTTCGACGAACTCACCCCCCTCGTCACCTTGCAGATCGGCTTTGGCAGCACCGTCAGCCGCGAGGCGTTCCACCGCGACGCCCTGAACGTCTGCCTGGTGATCGACCGCAGCGGATCGATGGCCGATCCCATTGACTCTCGCACGAACACCTCCAAGCTCGAGGCGATCCAGGTCGCCGTCGATCGTGTGCTTGCCCAACTCACCTCCGCCGATCTGGTCAGCGTCGTCGTATTCAACGAAGAACCGGTCACGCTTCTGGAAGCGGTTCCCGGCGATGACTTCGTCGCCGTCAAGCGGGCCTTGGACGGAGTCAGGCCCGAGGGCGGCACGGACATCGCCCGCGCCATGCGCCGCGGTTTCCGCATCGTGGAGGAACATCAGACCGCCGGCCGATCGGACCGCATTCTCGTCTTCACCGACGCCCTCGCCACCGCCGGAACCACCAACGCCGATGACTTCGTGGAGATGATGAACGAGTTCGCTGACGAGGGGATCGGGGCCACCATCTTCGGAGTCGGAACCGATTTTGGTCAGGACCTCGCCTATCGCATCTCCCAGGTCCGCGGCGCGAACCTGCTCTATCTGAACGACTACGAGCGCATCCTCACCATCTTCGACGACGAGTTCGACTATCTCGTGACGCCCGTCGCCTATGACGTCGCTCTCACGACCTCGATCCCCTTCGTGTTCACCGTCGCCGACATCTACGGACTGCCCGAAGCCGACGCCGGTTCGCACCTCTTGCAACTCAGCGTGCCCACCTTGTTCTTCAGCAGCCGTGAAGGCGGCGCCGCCATCATCGTCCGGCTCCGCGCCGGCGCCCTCGTCGATTTCACCCAGCCCGTCGAAGCCGCCACCGTCACCCTGAGCTTCTCCACAACGGCCGGCGCCGCCTCCGACGAAACCCTCAACGTGACCCTTCCCGCCGACCTCGACCCCAACGCCTTGACGTCCTATTTCCAAACCGTCGGCGCTCAACGCGGCGTCCTCTTGCTCAACACGGCCTTGACCCTGCAACGCGCCTGTGCCGACGTGTACCAATGCTACGAATTCGGTGATATTTGCTATTTCGAACCCTACGATTCCTTCGGCGCGCAAACCGCCGTCTCCCGCCTCACCGAGTTCCTCCCCTATTTCGACGCCCTCGCCACCGGCCTGGCGGGCCAAGCCTCGCCCGCCTCGCGAACCCTCTCCCAAGAGCGGGCACTGGTCGAGAAACTCCTCGCCAACATTCAGGGGTATGTGCCTGAATAAAAGGCGTCTGCGGGGCCCGGCAAACACACTCTAAGCGACGCGCCCCAATTCGCTGCCGAAGTCACGCTCCCAAGGGGCCGTCGGCCTTCACTTCGGAGCCGGGCCGATCCACCGACCGGGGCGCTGGCGTCCGCCGAGCGCAAGCGACACGACCGATCCGAGCCCGGAGCGCAAACTACGCGATCAGAGCCGCGGGCGCAAGCCCGCGGATTTCCTGCGCCGCCCCGCTGTGTCCTTCCGCCATTCCGCGTGATCGCCCGATCACGCGCTCCCCGCCGATCACCCGGCAATTCATTTGGGAAAACGAGTCGCCGCCGCGATTGCCCACTATCCACCGGTGAAGGCATTCGCGAACAGCGCGAAGTCCATCAGGTCAACGTCGCGGTCTGCGTCCATGTCGAACAGATACCAGAACTTCACCGTCGGCTCGACCCACGGTCCGCCGCCATCTTCCGAGTCGATCACGCTCCAGAACACCGCGTAGTCTGTCGTGTCGATCTTGCCGTCGTCGTCATAGTCAGCTTTCGATCCTCGGATGCCCAGGCTGTGATACTCACCGACCGCGATACCCACAAAGCCCGTATTGGGTGCGGGCACGTTGGTCTGGCCATAATTGTTGTACCCCCAGGCCACAACCGAGCCGTCGCCCTTGAGGCCAAGACTGTGCCATCCTCCCGCCGCAACGGCCACGAAGTCCGTATTGGGCGCGGGGACATTGCACTGCCCATAGTTGTGAACGGGGTTACCGCACCCCCAGGCCACGATCGAGCCGTCGGCCTTGAGACCAAGACTATGGAAGTATCCCCCCTCGATGGCCACAAAGTCCGTATTGGGCGCAGGCACGCTGGTCTGGCCCCAGGCGCCGTTCCCCCAACCAACAACTGACCCGTTAGCCTTGAGGCACAGACTGTGAAGGTATCCCGTCGAGACGGCGACAAAGCCAGTATTGGGTGTGGGCACGTTGCTCTGGCCATAGTCGTTCCAGCCCCAGGGCCTGACGGACCCGTCCGCCTTGAGGCCAAGACTGTGAGCCCATCCCGCGGCGACGGCCACGAAGCCACTATTGGGCACGGGAACGCTCGTCTGACCATCGGCGTTGTAACCCCACGCCAGGATCGAGCCGTTGGATTTGAGCCCCAAGTTGTGCAAGCCGCCCGCCGCGACGGCCACAAAGCCCGTATTGGGCACAGGGACGTTAGTCTGACCTCCGGAGTTGTCTCCCCAGGCAGCGATCGAGCCGTCGGCCTTGAGGCCCAAGCTGTAATAATGGCCTGCCGCGACGGCGGAGAAGTGCCGGTTTGGCGCGGGAACATTGGCCTGACCATAGTTGTTATATCCCCAGGCCAGGATGGAACCATCGGCCTTCAGGCCCAGACTGTGTTCCCCTTCCGCCGCGACGGCCACAAAGCCCGTATTGGGCACAGGGACGTTGCACTGGCGATGGCTATTCCGCCCCCAGGCCACGATTGAGCCGTCGGACTTGAGGCCCAGGCTGTGAACGTCGCCTGAGGCGACGGCGACAAAGCCTGTGTTGGGCTCTGGAACGTTCATTTGACCATAGTAGTTGTCTCCCCACGCCACGATGGCACCATCGGACTTCAGGCCCAGGCTGTGCGCCGCGCCCGCGGCGATGCCTACGAATTCGGCATTCGGCAAGGGGACATTGGTTTGGCCGAGCCCGTTGTATCCCCACGCCACGATGGAGCCGTCGGACTTGAGGCCCAGGCTGTGATACACACTCCCGGCGACGGCGATGAAGTCTGCATTCGGCGCAGGCACCTCCGTCTGACCATAATCGTCCCATCCCCAGGCGAAAATGGAGCCGTCGGACTTGAGGCCCAGGCTGTGACGCCAGCCTGCGGCGAGGGCCACGAGGCCGGTGTTGGGCGCGGGGACGTTGCTCTGCCCAGAGTCGTTGCGTCCCCAAGCCACGATCGAGCCGTCGGACTTCAGGCCTAGGCTGTGTTCCCAGCCCGCGGCTAGCTGCGTGAAAGGTCCGGTCAAGTCCACTCCGACAACTTGGCTACCCCACCCGACGACCGAGCCGGCTGGCGCCTGGGCGAGCGCCGTCTCATGGGCAAACAGGAGAAGCACGCAACTGAGGACAGTTATCCCTCGAATCGGCGGCGCGCGACCGCCGCTCCGGCAAGGCGCTGCCTTCCCGCTTTGCACATGTGTACCCATCGTCGTACTTCAATCCCGCAGCGACCCTGAGTCGCTCGGCGCCGCTTGGCGAAGAAGATCGCCGTGTGATGGTCCAGTCGCCTGCTCGGCTCAAGTCGGAGTCGCAAACACGCGGTTATCATACCCCGCCGCCGAGCCGGATTTCAAACGAAACCTTTATTCTACGGCCGTTGAGCCAGGGCAACGTCCCTTGGCCCAGGGTTCAGGTGGGATCAGACTGACCGTACAGGCCCAAGGGGGACATAGGCCCAAGGGGGCCCAAGGGGGACATTCTACTTTTTGAAGCGAATCGTTGGGCTTTCGGCTGCCTGCGTTTCGGCTTTCCCCGAATCTCCATACGAAAACCGGCACTCGAAAATCGCCAATCCCCCTCCCCGCTGCGTCCCTCCCGTCCCTCATTCGCTCTTCGCTATTCGCCATTCACCATTCCGCGTGATCGCCCGATCACGCGGCCTCCGCCGATCACCCCCCAAGTTATCTGGCTAGATGAATCGCCGCCGCCATCCTGGCTTGGGTCGTCGTGCCGCCGCCGCTCCGCGCGCTCTCCAGTCTCCATTCGACATTCGACATTCGACACTCGGCAATCCCCTCTGTCCCTTCGTCCCTATGTCCCTTCGTCCCTTTTTTCCTCAACGCCCCAATGCCGCGAGAAGCAAAAAAAGATACCAAACGAAGCCACTCTCGACTTACACTTCAAGCCCTTCCCGCAGCGCCAGGGGAGTCGCCCTGTGAACATAGGCGATCGGGGCCGGTCAGGAAACGCCAGGGTCCGTCAAGTTCCACCCCATCGTCAATCGACATTCGTCATTTCTGCGCGTTCCGTCGTACCTTCGTCGCCCCATGCCTTCGTTCCTCCGTTCCGTCATTCGGTCGGGCGGCGTTTGACCCCCCGGGTACGTTCGTGGACCGCTCAAACGTCAAGAGGATTCGTTCCTTGCCGCTTCGCGTCAAGCGAACCCGTAGCGGGCTGGGCTCCTCTTATCCCGGTCGCTCGTGTTGTGAATCAATAGACGCGCGTGAGTTTGGACCCGGGGAAGTAGAAGCGGACGATGTCTCCGACGGGTTTTCCGGCGAGGGCGAGTCCTTGCATGCCCCATTGGCAGAGCCCCAGGCCGTGACCGAAGCCCTTGCCGTTCTCGAAGACCACCTCGTCGCCCGCAACGCGAACGCGGAAGTCGGTGCTGCGAATGAGCATGGGTCCCACGGCCAGTCGAAAACGTTCGGCGAGCATGTCCTGAGTCCCACCTGTCGCACCGCTGAGCCGCAGCGTCACGATGCGGCTCCCGCGCTGGGCGTCGCCGCTGGGAGGAACCGCGGCGATCGCGGTCAACCGGCCCAGCGAGGAAAGGTCGGGGTAGCGGGCAAGAAGTTTGGTTTGCAGTTCGTCGAGCTTCATCCGCACCGGTCCCCAACGGTAGGCGTCGCCCGGTGCGATCTTGCAGTAGTCGCAAATCACGCCGCCGCGGAGGGGTTCGACGTCGCCCTCGGGACCGAGCAAGGCCGCGGATTGCGAGCCCCCCCCGCACGCGGCGCTGTAGTAGGCGCAGAACAGGCGGTCCGTGCCGCGATCGTTGTAGGTCAGGGCGATCCCGCGGGTGTATTCGGCGGCGTCGGAGGCTTTTTTGCACACCAGGCTGTCACACAGTCCGCGATAAACCTGCGACCCTTGCGTGGCGGAAACGTCGAAACCCGGAGAACCGGGACCGGCGGTCGGGCGGCGGGACATCTGATAGAGCACGAACGTTCGGCTGACGATGGCTTGCGCCCGAAGGGCCTCGACCTCGAACGTCGGCCAGACTTCGTTGGCCACCACGCAGGAGACGTAGGCTTCCAGCTCGACCTCGTTGATCGCCTCGAGCCGGGCGCCGGTTTCGTCGCCGCGGCCATGAACGCGGATCGTTCCGGGGTAACGAAGCTCGTCGGTCCATTCGCCGTCACGCTCGAACGACGCGGTCAGAGCGCCGCCGCGCGACGCCCGCACCTGGACCTGGGCGGTCGCGATCGCCGCGCCCTCCAGACGCACGCGCCCCGTATCATCGTGCCATAACGTGACACCCTCCGGGGAGCCGACGGACGCCAGCATCACGCCCCCCGCGTCGGCGACGACGACTCCCGCGTCGGCGCGGAGCTTGATCCGGGCGGCGTCGGCGCTGAGCAGGACTTGCACGGTTCGGACGCGCAGCGGCGTGGCCGCAGCGGGCGACTCGCCCGGCGAGGAACGAAGCCCGCTCGCCATGACCGCGAAAGCGATGAAAAAGATAACCACGCACGGGCGGGGGGCGGGCCGCGCCGCACGGCGTCGCGCTGCATGGTTCCGCTTCGGCATACCGGCTCAACCGGCCGATCCGTCACGGCAGGGGGTTGCGAAGGGAGAGACCCATCACGCCCAATTGCCGCTTGATTTCGCTCAGCGAGGTCTGCCCGAAATTCTTGATGGTCAGCAATTCCGCCTCGCTCCGCTGTACCAGTTCGTCGATCGACGAAACGCCCAGGCGCTGCAGACACTTCCGAGAGCGGACGGAGAGCTCCAGTTCGGAGACGGGGCGCTTCAGTTGCACGGAGCCATCGGCGGAGGCGGATCGGAACACCGGCGCCGGGGGCTCCAAAACCACGGGCTGCACCGTCTGTCCGAGCCGCAGACTCCTCAGCTGCAACATCGCTTTGATCTCGTTGAGCGAGGTTTCGCCGAAATTCTTGTACGACAGAAGCTCAGGTTCCGTGATCCGCAGAAGGTCGCCGATGGTTCGGATGTTCATCTGTTTGAGACAGTTCCGGCTGCGGACGCTCAACTCGAAGTCCGTGATCGGGGTGTCGAGCATGGCGTCGTTCTTGTCGCGGTCGCGCTGCGATTGCTCGTCGATGAGCATGTCATAGGAACTCTCCACGGACTTGAGAAACTGCCAGGCCCGGGCATGGTTGGGGTGTTCGTCGAGGACCGTCAACAGGAGAGCCTCGGCCTCATGGAACCGCTCGCGCTCTTCATACAAGCCCGCAAGATTGATGAGGGCGTTGGCATGGGCGGGCGGTTTGGCGGTACACATCTCATAGAAGTCGATGGCCGCGTCGTCATCGCCGGCTTGTTCACAAAGCACGGCGGCGCGGAAGGCGGCGTCGGTATGATCCGGGTCTCGTTCCAGGATCTTCGTGTAGCAGTCGTACGCCGCAGTGCGTTCAAAGGCCGTTTCCTGCAAGTATCCTTTCAGGAAGAGGCCCTCGGTGCGTTCCTGGTCGTCCGCGGGTTTGAGGGTCTCGAGGGCCTTGCGGGCGGCGTCCTGCTGCCCGGTGCGAATCTGCTCGGTAATGGACTCCAAGGTGTTCGTCATCTTGTTCATCTCCCCGGTCTTGTTCTTCCGGCCGCGCTCGTGCAATTCCAGCGCCGACCGCAGGGCGCCTGTGAAAACGGAGAAGGTTAGGCGAAGCCGCCGATGAACGCAACCCAACCCGGTTCGCGTTGAGCCCTGGGCCGCACGGTTGATTGACACGATGCGTGGGGTCCCTATGCTAGGTCGCCTTCGGGACGCTAACCCGACCCCGCGGATGTGGCGGAATTGGCAGACGCGC
Organism: uncultured Phycisphaera sp.; assembly: GCA_964646605.1. GTDB lineage: Bacteria > Planctomycetota > Phycisphaerae > UBA1845 > UBA1845 > SBAX01. The sequence continues at coordinate 36,107 of CAZYEX010000072.1, forward strand.
TGGTTTCAGGTACCAGTGGGGGTAACTCCATGGAGGTTCGACTCCTCTCATCCGCAATTCAGTTTCTTAAGGTAAGCCGGCCTTTTAACATCGAGCTGCGATCCGGTTTTGTCGCGTGAGGCTCGCGAGTCGGGGGCGGGCGCAGTTTGTGCGCGCCGGTCGCGTTTGTGCAAGTGCATACAACCGACCAGTCGCCTGCCCCTGTCGCAGCGGCACCCGTTCTCAACCGCTTTTTGAGAAGATCCCACCAACGTTTGGCTCCAGGTCCGGGAAAAAATATTTTTCCCTTGAAATCGTAGCGCCAAGTTGGGAGGATGCGGTTTCTGCGTCTTTTCGGATCCGGCGTGGACCGAATTCACACGCCTTCGCGTTTCGCGGGCGGATCGGTCGTTGTGGAGTCGCCGGTGGGAAGCTGTGTGGTCGCGCCGCATCGGCCGGGCGGGTGTGTGCTCGCGCGGACGGGCGGCGATCGGGAGGAACATGTCGTGATGCGGAACAAAAGAGTGGAACGTGGTCTTCGGTTGATCGCAGGCGCCGCGCCCTTCGCCCTTGTGGGTTGGGCGGTTGCCATCGAGCCTTTGGATGTCCCCGTCGACATGGACGGGCGGATCGCGGAAGTGCAGGCCGTCGTCTCGGAGGAGGGGTTGACCTACGCGGAATACGTTGCCTGGCAGACCGAGTTGAACGGCTGGTTGAATGACATTACGCCGGCTGGCATCTTTACGGCGGATCCGATTCGCATCGAGATCGGGCAAGCCGACATTGAGGCCATGGGTACTCCCGACGCGCTAGATGAGCCCTCGCCGCTGCGGATCGGCGTGGTCAAGCCGGTGACGCCCGAAGTGCGGGTGTCAGGGCTGACGGGCGACCGACCGAGCAAGGGCGTCCGCGATCTCGCCGGCGGCGTGATCGAGCGCACGCTGGACGGCGGACTTGTCTGGGCGCGAGTGGTCACCTCCGAACAAGCGGGCGGTCTTCGCGTTCACATCCGGGGCATGGACCTGCCCCTGAGCGCCGAGTTGTACATCTACGGTCTGCAAGGCGAGGCCTTTGGACCGTATACAGAGCAGGGTCCCAACGCCAACGGCGAGTTCTGGACGGACTCGATCCTGGCGGATACGGCGGTGCTGCTGCTGAACGTGACCGGTCCGGCGACGGATCAGGACCTCCGCGGCATCTCCTTCGTGGTCAGTGAAGTCGGGCACATCGGCATGGACTTCACGGCCCAATTCGGCGGGGTGACCGCGGCGTTCTGCGGAAACGTCGCCTGCATCGTGGATGCGTCGTGCTACGCCGGGGCCAACGCCACTAGGGACGCCATCGCCAAGATGGAGTGGATCGCCGGAGCGTTTATTTACACGTGTACGGGCGGCTTGCTGGCGGACAACAATCCGACGCAAAACAACTACTTCCTGACCGCTAACCATTGCCTCAGCAAGAATAACACCGCCGCGAGCGTCCAGTTCTATTGGCGCTTCCGGACGTCGACGTGCAACGGTGCCTGCCCCAGCAATAACGGCTGGCCATATAAGACCTCCGGCTCGGCCGTGCGAAAAACCGGTCGTAGCGGCGACTTCACGCTGCTGCAACTCAACGCCAACCCGCCTTCGGGCTCGGTCTTTTTGGGCTGGACCAACGCCCCCGTTGCCAACACGAACGGCGTGGCACTGCATCGGGTGAGCAATCCGCAGTTCGGGCCGCAGGTGTACTCCGAGCAAACGGTGGATACCAGCGCACCGACGTGTCAGGGTTGGCCGCGCGGGCAGCGCATTTACAGCCGCGATACGCTGGGCGGCACAGACGGCGGAAGCAGCGGCTCGCCGGTGGTGAACGCCTCGAATCAGGTGGTTGGCCAGTTGAGCGGTGCGTGCGGGTTCAACACGGGCGACCCGTGCGACTCCGTACAGAACGCTACCGTCGATGGAGCGTTCGCGTATTACTACGCGCTGGTTCAGCCGTTTCTTAACCCATAAACGCGGGCGGGTCGCGCGTGGCGTGCTTCCGAAGGCACTCGGACGCATCGGTTACGCGGATTTGAAATCTGAGATTTGAGATTTCCAACCGGGCGGGGGTCGTCAACGAAAGGCGACCCCCGCCCGTGTCGTTCTGCCTGGCTGCCTGCCTGCTGCCGTAAAGACGAACAGCGATCTGTGTCCACGGCCGTCGATCTAGGAACCTTGACGGGTGACGGGCGTCAGGTACACTTGCGGGCCGCGCAGGCGCCCGGGTGGCGGAATTGGCAGACGCGCAAGCTTGAGGTGCTTGTGTCCGTAAGGACGTGCTGGTTCGACTCCAGTCTCGGGCATTCCCGCGGGTTCCCACGCGGCAGGGGGGTCTGGCCGGTGACGGCGGACTGGGGAACCCCGCCGGATCATCCGATGGAACCTACATCGTGATGACTGCAATCGCCGAATCGACGTTCGTCGCAACCGCCGGCGAGCCGATAGCGCCGGGCGGGGCGGCGGGTGGATCGCGCGGCAGCACTCGAACCGCGAACCGACCTCTTCGGCTTCAATCTTTTTCCGCACCGCACGCCGTCGCGGTCTGCGATTGGACGCTCACCGCGCAGGAACTTTGGTGGCTGGCCCCGAACACCGCCCCGCCGCTGAGTCGCGCAAAAATCGAGGCGTGGAAAAAGGAAAGGGGAAGCGCGTACGTGTTCGCGGGCGCGGATGGTTCCTCGCCGCTGGCCTACGGCGAACTCAACCCGATGCAGAACTGCCCCGATCATTTCTGGATCGGTCATTTCGTCGTGCGTCCCGATCAGCGCGGTCAGGGACTGGGGCGACGGTTCCTGGAACTACTGCTTATCGAATCGTTTGAGCGCCGTGCGGCCGGCCGCGTTTCACTCATCGTGTTCCCCGACAACGCAATGGCAATCCGGTGCTACTGCGGCGCGGGGTTCGGGATCGTGGGAGAGGAACACCATCAATTCCGCGGACAGGGCCCGCGTCACCGGCTGCTTCGGCTATCCATGATGCGATCGGAGTTTCGAGACCGCCCGCATTCGGGCCGCGGACGCCGGCCCGCGGATTTTCGCGCGTTGACGAAGTGAACCCGCGCGCTGGAAACCGGCGACCGTCTCACCTGTCGTAGTATTCCGCCCAGTAGAGGACATCACGAAAGTCCTTGATCGCCTGTTCCACGTAGTGCGGGATATCCCCGATGTTCCCCTGACTGAGCTTGAGAATGGCCAGGTGGATTCGGGCCTGCCCGGGGTCAGGTTGTCCGGGCATGTGCGACGGGTATCGGTCGAGAAGATTGAGCACGCCCTTCAACGAACCCGTGCCGAACAGGCGGACGATTTCCTTCTCGACCGCGGCCGGTGTGTGTTCAGGCATGAGTGAAGCCCTTTTCACCCCGACCCCAGACGGGTGCCGGGACCGACGCGTTTCTATCCCGATATCGACGAGGCGGCGGCCTGGATCAGGCGAATGCCAGAAACGAGCAAGAGCAGTACAAACGAGCTTTTAACAAGACGAACCGGAAGGCGGTGGGTCAGTCGGCTTCCAAACAAGCTGCCGACCACGGCCGTGGGGATCAGGACGAGGGCGAGGCGGATCGGCGCCGCGGTTGCGTCCCCGTCGGAGAGGTAGGCGTAGTTCTTGAAGATCGCGCCGACCAGGCTGGTGGGCAGGATCACGGCCGCGGAGTTGGCGATAGCGGTGCGGATCGGCAGGTGTAAGAAGCGTCGTTGAAGGGGAACGGCGAGAATCCCTCCGCCGATGCCCAGCAATCCCGAGGCGAAGCCGGTGGGCAAGGCGACCAGCGCGAGTGCGGACCACGACATCGGGGCGCGGGCTTCCGACGAGTCGTCGGCGCCGTCGGTTCGCCTGCATAGTCGGTACACGTCGTAGGTCGCGCAGGCGAGCAGAAACAGCCCGAACAGTGCGCGCAGCCAGGCCTCACCCTCGCCCGCGAAAACCCGCATTTCGCTGACGCCTACGCCCAGCAGGACGCCGGGCACCGCGAGCGGGACCATGCGCGCCACCGTACGAAACTCAATGGCTTTGGCGCAGCGGTGTTGATGGAGGGCGGGCAGGGCCACGAACAGATTGACGATCATGGCCGTCGATTGGTACAGGTGCTGATCGGGACCGAGGACTTCGTGGAGCGCGGGGATCAGAATGATCCCTCCGCCCACTCCGAACAATCCCCCGACGAACCCGACGCAAAGCCCGACGACGATAAGCGTGGTAATTTCCAATTCGCGGCTCGCCGTGCCGTCATCGCGGCACTAGATTCCGGTCCGCCTATTGGTAGGCGTCGTGGCAGGCGTTGCAGGTCGCCTCGACCTTGGTGAGCAGGGCTTTCATCTTGGCGTCGTCGGCTTCGGTTTTCTTCTTGGCCTCGGCCGCCAGCTCCAACGACGTGTCCCGCAGTTGGGTCGCCCACGCTCGATAGTCGTCTTTCTCGCCGTTAAGGATGTTGACGTTGGCCAGCTCCGCCAGGGCCTCGGCGGTCAACTGAACCGCCCGCGGGCGGTCCGGGTTCTTCGGGCCGTGGAGGGATTGTTGCAACGTCTTGAAGACCAGACCTTGCCCGGTCATCAGACCGTGAATGGAGGCGACGGGCTTGAACGACCCGGCCGGGGTCCCGCGGTCGGAGGGTGGGTCCGCGCCGAAGGCTAAGGCCAAGCACCCGATGCATCCGCCCAACAACACCATTGTCGTCGTCACGCGCCGAACCATTCGTAACCACTCCTTGGGGAACCGTCCGTCACCACATGAGCGCTTCACGTGGGCGAGTGGAGATTATTGCGCAAGGTCGCGGGGGTGTCCACAAGGGAGCGTGGGCGGGGCGAGCGAGACTACGGGTGTCCGCCGGGAAACGTCAGCGTGGGGTTGGAAAGACCCTGTGACTCGCGATAGGCCATGAGCATCCCGACGTAGGACACGTTCACGGGTTTGGAGTCGGTCAAGAGCAGTTCGCGCTGCACGGCGCGAATGGCGGCGACGTCGGGTCCTTCAATTTCCACGAAGGTACCCAGATGGACGGGCTCGTCGAGTTCCACGCGGCACTCGCCCACCGTCCAGGACTCGCGACGCTTCTGATAGCACAGGACGGTTCGAAAACCCAGGCGTTGCAGGATCTGCATGACGACCTGGGCATCGCTGGTGATGACCTCGAGCTCCTCGCGCGACTTGACGTCGGAGACGCGGCGCGGGCCTTTGAAGGTGAGCGTCGTTTCCAGGGACTCGCCGTCGGCGTCGACCACGGAGCGCACGCGAAGTCCGCAACCCAGCCGACGAAGGTAACCATCCAGCCGGTCGAGGATGCAGTTGGTTTCCACCACGCGGCGGATGAACGTGGCTCCGATGGCCGCGAGCCTCTGGCGGATCGGTTCGTGCGCCTCGACGCGAAGCTTGAGTTCCGTTTCCACGGCCATGCGAAATCGCCCTTCCGAGAACGCCGCCCATGATACACCAAGGTTCGACGCCCGCGTACCGGAGGGACGTGATGGGCTGGTCAGGACGCCCGCGCCCGGAGAAGGGACGCAACGTGCCCGAGTTGGGGAAGGATGAGCCGCTCCATCGCCAAACGAACGGCGGCGGGCGAACCGGGGAGGGAGAAAATCGCGGTCCTTCCACGAGTGCCGGCGACGGCGCGGGAGAGCATGGCGGCTGGGCCGATCTCGTGGAAGCTAAGCATGCGAAACAACTCGCCGAAACCGTCCAGGCGTTTGTCGAGCAAACCGCTGACGGCTTCGTAGGTCGTGTCGCGCGGAGACAGACCCGTCCCACCGCTGAGGATCACGACGTCGCATGTGTCGGCGTCGCAAAGAGCCAACGCTCGATCACGTACGCGGCTGGGTTCGTCGGGAAGGATCTCATACGAAACGGCGGAATGTCCGGCGGCGCTGAGCAGCTCCCGGATCAGTGCGCCGCCGGCGTCGGTATCCGCGGTACGCGTATCGCTGACGGTGATGACGGCGCAGCGAACACTGGAAACTCGTTGGGCGTGATGGTCGGGAGTGGACATCGGGGGCATTGTCGATTGTCGATTGTCGATTGGGCCACGCGACCGGCCGAGGTCGCGCCGCCGGACCGTCACACGAGGTTAACGGAGAGGTTTGAGCCCTCGTTCGGTCCGCATCTGATTGACTCGCTCCCAGGTTTTTGGGTCGCTTTGGATGAACTTGACGAGGTGGGCGGTGGAGATGCCCAGAAAGGCGGCGGCGTCGCTAACTCGTAGTTGGAAGGCGGCAAGGATGTCGAGCACCTCGGCCACGACGGGGAAGTAGTTCTCGTTGCGCGAACTAATTTTGATACCCGTTGAACCCGCAAGGCAGGCGGCCAATGGGTCGCTGGGAGCGAACGACACGGTGTCGATGTCCTTGCGCACGTGCAGGGCGATCGCTTCGCGAAGGCGGCGGATGGCGTGAATCTTGTTGACGCGCTGGGAGCGATCGTCGCTCGCGGTCACGCTCAGTCCCGAGGGGCGATGACGAAGGCGGATCGCGGAGCTGGTTTTGTTGCGCTTCTGCCCGCCGGGTCCGCCGACCCGATAGTGGTCGACGTGACATTGCTTGAGAAGTGCATCGTCGTCGAGGGCAAGAGAATCCGCGTGTCCCATTTGTTTCTCCTGTGTCTCTTTGTCCCTCCGGCTCTGGTTGGTCATCGCATGCGGCTCCCTCGGTGGGGAATCAGTTGCCCGACTATCGGACGCCCTCTTCCAACCATTTTTTCCGCGTTTTCTCGCCGGTATCGCCGTTGGGTGACCGCGGGTCACAAGTCGGTTTGACGGTCAACCGATAACGCCGATACGGACCCAACGGATCGGCCGGTGCGCCTCGGCGCGTGCCGTCCCAGGAGAGCCTTTATGAAGGCTATTGTTCTTCGAACGTTCATCGTTGTCCTCGGCGCGATCGCCATTATCGTCGGTTGCACGTCGGTGTACACACTGACCGGCGACGAACCGGGCGGAACCGGCGCCACCGGTTCCTCGGACGTGGACGGCGACTTCTCCGACACGCCCTCCTCACCCGGCGGAACGGGCGGGACGGGGGGCAACATCCCCGGTACGACCACCGACGACGGTGGAGATATCGAGCTGCCCGCCGAGGAAACGCGCAGCTTTTTCACCGCGTTCCAGGTCGATCCGGTCCCGGAAGATACCGCGGGTCCCAAGTTCGTGGTCGCGGGCGACGTGGACAACGACGGTCTGCTCGATCTCGCAAGCGGTTGGAACCAGTCTCAGCCCATCCAATTGCACCTGCAGCGGCGCGACCCGGCGGGGAACATTACGTTTCGCACGATTAACCTGGGCGGTACCAACCCCATCGCAGTGATCGCGGGCGTGGAATTTGCGCACATCAACAACGACGGGTTCCTGGACGTCGTCGTTCTCTCCAAGGCCACGGGGTTCGTGGGGCTTTGCCCGACTGACCCACCCACGGAAATCAGCGCGTTGGAAGGCGAGATCATCGTCTTGTTCAGCCCCGGCGATGCGGCGCTTGTTGCGGACGGAGATCGCTGGACGGAGATGATCCTGGTCAATCCGTACGTACGTGATCGCTGGATTCATAACCAGTTCCCGGGCAATGAGACCGTGGAGTTCGATGAATTGAAGACCAAGCCGGAGCGGGCCGGTTTCACGGCTTTGGCGGTCGGCGATCTGGACGGCGTACAAGGCGACGAGATCGTCGTGGCGCTGAATCCGGGCGAATGCGAGCAATTGGGGCAAAAGCCTGCCATCACGACGGTGGACGTGTGGATCAACCCTGGTCCGGGACTGTCGGAGAATTCCGCGAGTTGGGGCGTTCCGTCGGACATTCCGTTGTCGCGGGGTGTGCCGCTGACGGTGATGGCCGACGTTCCGGAAGTCACTGACGTGACCCTCTATGACGTGGACGGCGACACCGATCTCGACGTCGTGGCGGCCTATAGCAATTCCATCAGTCTGAACGTGCGATGGACGCGCAATCCGTTGATTCCCCTCGGCCGGGCGGCGGTGATCGCGGGGTTTAGCGATCAAGTTCCCGATCTTTGCGAGGGCGGCGGCAGCGACGGCGGTCCGTGCCCCAATGGGGACGCGGACTGCGCGGGGATCGCCGACGGACAGTGCGTGGGCAACGTGTGCGTCGGAGGGGCGGCCGCGGGCGACGCCTGCAACGGAAATAACGATTGCAAGGGATTCGAAGACGGCGAGTGCATTCCGGGCAAATGGCGGTTCTATGACCTGAACTGGGAGTTCCGTCCGATCGGTCAGGTTGATACGGCGGCGAACGTGTTGTCGATCGGCGACGTGGATTCCGACGGATTCCTGGACATCGTGGTTCGCTCGACCATCGGACAAATCGTGCAATGGTTCCGGCGTCCGAACTCGTTGACGCTGCCGCCGGAGTTTCCGCCCAACGATCCGGTGCCGGATCGCTTCAATTTCCCCTGGCCGGTGTTTACGCTCACGGAGTTTACGGAGCAAGAACCCGAGGGCATCGCCGTGGGCGACGTGACCGGCGACGGGCAGGTCGAGCTGGTGATAGCCGTCGAGGGCGGCGTGTTCTGGTACGACGCGACGGTGGGCGTGTCGGTCTACGATCCGTGGTTCGCCAACACGATCATTCAGGACAACCCGCCGGATTCGACGGATCCAACGGCTACCGATTCCGATACCCAATCGGGCGGCGACGAAGTCACCACGCCCGGGGGAACGGGAGTGGGCGTGGGAGCGGTGGACGACTCCACGCACGTCAACGCCCTGCTGGTGGTGGACCTCGACGGCGATGGGCGAAACGATATCATCGGCACGCTGGATCGACGCTCCGGTTCCGGTCTCAGCGACGATCGTCTGGTCTGGTATCGCAACATCCGCACGGATGAATAGCGCGGACTGACGTCAAGTACGTTGTGTCCAGGCCGTGCCGGCGTACTTGGCAATTAGCGATTCGGCCGCGGGAAGCTCCGATGTGGACCACTCTCCACCGTGAATCGGAACGGCGGTCATGTCCCTCAGCGCCTGCGGTAGGGTTTGGCGGAGACGTGTGATCGCGGCGTCGACGGGAACATTCGCCTCCGCAGTGCTCTGCTGCGCAAATCGGTTGCCCAGCACGATCGACCCGTGTTGCAACACAGCCTGACGTGTGCGCCGCTGGGCGCTGCCCGCGATTTTCCGGTCGCCGAGAAGGACATCGAGGCAATGCCGCCGGTCGAAGCAGAAGAACGGCCCCTTGGCCGCTCCCGAATCATCCGAAGCTCCGCAGCGCGACGTGGAAAGACCTAGCATTGATAGAGCGGCCATCACCGCATCATGGGCGATCTCATACAGCCGCGTCGGACCGCCCGCCAGCAACGAATGCCCCGAAGGAAGAATCAGCGAGTACGTCAACTCCAGATCGTGCAGGATCGCCCCCCCGCCGGTTAGTCGCCGCACCACGGCCAGCCCTCCCGCGGGCGGAGGCAGCGAGAGATAGTCGGCAAAATGTTGAAAATACCCCAGCGAAATCGTCGGTTCGGTCCATTGGTAAAGCCGCAGAGTGGGCGGCGAATCGCCGCTGCCAACCAGTGTCATCAACGCCTCGTCGCGGGCCATGTTCGTGGGCCCGTCGAGCGGGGAATCCTGCAATAGGCGCAAGCCCACGGCGTCTTTCATCTCGCCCGAGATTGTCGATTGTCGATTGTCGATTGTCGAATGGACAACAGATCGTCAGAACACGTCGCACGGGTCCAAGTCCGCCGATGACACCCGCGGGGGACTACGTCGAGCCGGGTTTTGGCGTCGATGGAGGGGCGATCACGGTGATCTGTGAAACCACGCGGTCGCGATGCTGCTCCTCGATTTCACGCAAGTGCTTCGCGTAGGCTTGCAGGTCGTGTCCGTACTTGGCGCTGATTTCGTGCCGTCGCTTGCGAACTTCGTCCACAATGGGACTGTCGGAACTCATGATTCAGGCTCCCTCGGGATCAACATGTGCGGCGTGGCCAAAACGGGAATCCACAACCCCATGCGTGTGTTCAACACTTCCAGCTGCTTGATTTTGTTGACGTTCGCCAAGTGGCGACAGTTCCACGTCAACAGATAATCCATCCGATAATACGACGCCAAGGCAAGATGGATCGCGTCGGCTGCGGGGTCGCGGGGCATCAAGCGGCGTACACGGTACGCCTCAGCGATCTCAAGGACTTCGTCCGGCAAAGCGAGCATAGGAGCTTCCGCAACCATCGCGATACACGCCGCCTGGGTCGGGTAGGAACCGCTCGAAAGCTCGTCCACGACAACCGGCGAGATGAAAACGTCGTAGTCAGAGCGTTCCTCGTCCCACCATTCGCGCGTCCGGCGAATGTCCGCAGCCAATTCGCGTCGCTGGTCATGATAATACGGCGGGATCGTCGTCTCGATGTAGACGGTCGGCCTCACGCCCTCATTCTAGTCTCTACGCCGCTTCGCCGCCAAGGGCGGCTCGGAGCCGGACCAGCGCTCACGACGCCGGTCGCCAACGCACGTTGGGTTTTCGGCTGGCGGCGACCTCGTCGAGGCGGCGGACGGGCGTGGTGTGGGGGGCGTTCTTGACTATGCCGGCGTTGGTTTCGACTTCGTCGGCGATTTTGAGCATGACCTCCACGAAGCGGTCGAGGGTCGAAAGGGACTCGGTTTCCGTGGGCTCGATCATCAGGCAGTGATGGATCGGCCAGCTCATGGTCGGGGGGTGGATGCCGTAGTCGATCAGACGCTTGGCGAGGTCCAGCTCCGTCACCCCGCTGTCGCCGAAGTCCGGCACGAGGATGAACTCATGGGCGTAGGGCGGCGGGAAGGGCGTTTTGTAGCGATGTTTCAGCTTGGCCGCGAGATAGTTGGCGGAAAGAACCGCTTTTTCGGCCACGTCGCGCAGGCCGTCGCATCCCAGGCTGCGGATGTACGTATACGCCCGCACCAGCACGCCGATCTGTCCGAAGAAGCTGCGGACCTTGCCGATGGAGTGCGGGCGATCGTCATTCCAATAGAAAGTGCCATCGGCGCGACGCTCAACCTGCGGGACGGGTAGGAACGGCCGCAAGTGTTCCGCGACGGCCACCGGTCCGGCGCCGGGTCCGCCCCCGCCGTGCGGCGTGCTGAAGGTCTTGTGCGTGTTGTAGTGCATGCAATCCACGCCGAAGTCGCCGGGGCGGGTGATCCCGAGGATGGCGTTCATGTTGGCCCCGTCAAGGTAAAGCTGAGCCCCGCGGGCGTGAACGATCTCCGCGATGTCGGCGATTTGGGCGTCGAAGACGCCGACGGTGTTGGGGTTGGTAATCATCAAGGCGGCGGTGTCGTCGTCCACTTTGGCGCGAAGATCGTCGAGATCGACCCGGCCATCTGGTCTGGACTGGATGGACATCGCCTCGCGGCCGCAGATGGTGCAACTCGCGGGGTTGGTGCCGTGTGCGCTGTCCGGGGCGAGCACCTTCTTACGATCCTGTCCGCGGCTTTGGTGATAGGCGTTGATAATCATGAGCGCCGTCATCTCGCCGTGGGCGCCGGCCGCGGGTTGCAGGGTGACCTCGGCCAATCCCGCGATTTCCGCGAGGTCGCAGCGCAGTCGATAGAGAAGTTCCAACAGGCCCTGCACGTCCGATTCGTCCTGATAGGGATGAACATGGGCGAATCCGGGCAGTGCCGCGACGCGCTCGTTGACCCGCGGGTTGTACTTCATCGTGCAACTGCCCAGGGGGTAGAAGTTGCCGTCGATGCTGAAACAGCGATGGGCCAGGCGCTTGTAGTGCCTTACGATATCCAGTTCGCCCATCTCCGGGAGCGGCGGCGGCTGATCGGCGAGGAGTTCGGGCGGTACGGCGCGCTCCCGCGGTGTGGGCGGTACATCCGACCGCGGCAGCGACACGGCGCAAAGACCCGGCGAGCCGGATTCGAACAGCAAGGAATGATCGGACAAGGTCGGCTTGGGCGACGATACGGACGGAGCGTTCTCGTTCATGGTAAACGGCGGAGTCCTAAGCGCGGTCATGATTCATCCACGTTCGTTTCGGGGCGAGGGCTGCGCCACACGCGGCGGAGATCGCAAGCTCGCGGCCCACAACTGTTCCAATCGGTATTCGGCGCCGCACTCCGGGCATCGGCACTGCGTCAATCCAGCGAGGCTGTAGCCGCATTTCGGACACACCGGGGCATCGCTCCGCGACGCCCGCCAACCCCGCCGATAGCCGTCCCGCCAAAGCAAAAACGCCGCCAGGACCGTCACGCCGCCCGTCAGCACGACCAGGAGCCCGACGCCGACGTCGATCCACCAGGGCCAGTCGTTAGGCGCCATCGAGGGCGGCTACCCAATCGTCAATCTCCCTCCGCGTGCGCTTCTCCGTCACGGCCGTCATGAAGCAATCCTGGTAACGGTCGTCGAAGGGGGCCAGAGGCACGCCCGCCAAAATGCCACGGGATCGGCACTTGGCAAGTACATCCTTGACCGGGCGGGAGGTCCGCACCACGAACTCCTTGAAAAACGGGGCGGGAAAACGAATCTCGAATCCCTTCAGCGTCGCGATCCGCTCCGCGGCGTAGTGAGCCTTGTCGAAACACTGCGAGGCGACCTCGGTGATCCCCCGTTTGCCCATGGCCGCCATATGAATCGCGGCCCGCACCGCGAGCAGACCTTGATTGGTGCAGATGTTGCTCGTCGCCCGTTCGCGCTTAATGTGCTGTTCGCGCGTTTGCAGGGCAAGACAGTACCCTCGCCGCCCGTCGAGGTCCTTGGTCATGCCCACCACTCGGCCGGGCATCCTACGGAGAAACTTCTCGCGGGTAGCGAGCAGCCCCAGGTACGGTCCGCCGTATTGCAGCGGAACGCCAAGCCCTTGACCCTCGCCCACGACGATGTCGGCGCCGAACTCGCCGGGGGTCTTGAGAACGCCTGCCGCAATCGGATCCGTAGCGACGATGGCCAAGGCCCCGCGGGCATGGGCCGCCGCGATCAGCTTGTCCAGTCGTTCCAAGCAACCGAAAAAGTTCGGCGATTGCACCACGAAGGCCGCCGCCGAATCATCAACGGCGTGGACGAACTTTTCCGGGTCGATGGTTCCCTCGGTCGCGGCGATCGAGATGAGTTCCGCATCCTGCTGCTGCAAGTAGGTAGCCAGGGTCCGCCGCGTATCGGGGTGAACGGTTTCGGCGACCAAAATGCGCCGCCGTCCGGTGATGCTCGCAGCCATGAGCACCGCCTCCGCGGCGGCGCTGGCGACCTCATAGAGCGACGCGTTGGCGACCTCCATCCCGGTGAGCATGCAGATCATGGTCTGAAATTCGTAGAACAGTTGGAGGATTCCCTGCGAGGCCTCCGCTTGATAAGGCGTATATGCGGTCAGGAATTCGCTCTGCGCCGCGAGGGCATCGACGACCGTGGGAATGAAATGGTCGTAGGCCCCGCCGCCCAGAAAACAGGTCAGTTCCGTGCAGTCGCGGTTGCGCTTGGCGAGCGCGCCGGTGTCGGCCAGAAGCTCGAGCTCGCTCAAGCCCGTGGGAATTCCCAGCGGTGTCGTGCGCCGAAAGCGCGGCGGAATGGGCGAAAAAAGATCGTCCACGCTTTCGACGCCGATAGCGCCGAGCATGGTTTCAACCTGAGGGTCGGTAAACTGGGTGTATCTCATAACATCTCAATGCGGAATTGTGAATGCGGAATGCGGAAACCGTGGCGATTAGACGCATGCTGATTCCGAATTCCGCATTCTTCATTTCCTCGTCCCCATCACATCCGGTTTATAGACCTTCGTCTCCAGGGCCTTGTTGTAGTTCGTCCATTTGCTCTGCGGGTCGCGGTCGGTCTCGATCTCCGCCAGGAACATATGGATCTTGGCGTCGAGGTTGTCCAAATGGTGTACAGCCACGGCTTCGGGGACCGCGGGCACCTTGGGGCTGCCGAACTCGTACTTGCCGTGATGGCTGACCACAATGTGGTGCAGCACCCATCGCAGGGCGTCGGGGAAGGGACGTTTCGTGCGCTCCGCCAAGTCGTTGATCTTTTTGTCGATCCACAGGCACGCCTGCACGATGTGCCCGAGCAGTTGGCCGTCGTCGGTGTAGCCGATCGCCGTCTCGCAGCTTAGCTCCGCGGACTTGCCCATGTCGTGCAGAAAAAGACCCGTAAGCACCAGGTCCATACTCAGCTTGGGATAGCGCGGAATCACCACCAAGGCGAGTTCCAACAGCGCCAGCGTATGTTCCAACAGCCCGCCCAGATAGGCATGGTGCATGGTGGCGGCGGCGGGGGCCTTGCGGAACTTGGCCATCAAAGTCTCGTCGCGGAGAAACTCCTGAATCAACCCCGCCAGGTCGGGGTTCTTGACGCCTTTGAGAATCTCGACCGTCCGCTTCCACATCACATCGACGTTGTTTTTCGTGACCGGCAGAAAGTCGGCGGATTCGAACGTGCCCGGATCGGCGGCGCGGACCGCGTCGACGATGAACTGCATGTTGCCCTTGTAGTTCTCGACCCGCCCCTTGAAGCGGAGAAAACCACCTTCGGGCATGCTGTGGAACATCTCCTCGGTTGCTTGCCAGGCTCGGGCGACGAGTTGTCCGGTGCGATCGACCAGCACGGCGTGGATGTACAGCGCGCCGGTGGTCGTGGTGCGCAGGTCCTTGGAACGGATCAGGAACACATCGTCCTCGATCCGTTCACCGGCCTTGAGTTCGGAAATAAACCGCCGCGCCATGTACGTTCCGCGTCACCCACACGGGGCGACGCCACATCGAGAATCGTGCGAGCCGTGTTTCCGCGGGGTGCAAGGATCGGCGCTCCTTGTCCCCTTCCAAGGCGCCGCCGACGAACCCTGCCGGGTGGGGTCGGTTTCGGCGGCATAAACCGGGTCTAGGATAGGCCGCTGTGTCCGACCGGGCAAGGGGCGCGCACCACGGACCTTGGACTGTACCCACGGCGTCTGATTGTTTACTCGTCGAAGCTCCCGTGGTAGGCTGTGAAATGCACCCGGGGCCGTAGCTCAGTTGGGAGAGCGCCTGGTTTGCAACCAGGAGGTAGCGGGTTCGAACCCCGTCGGCTCCAATGCCGTTCCGCCTCGGAAAACGCAGTTTCACCCATTTCTAGGGTTCTCTCTACGTGACACGGCGTGTCACGATCGTTGGCATTCCGGTCGATTGCGGACGGTTTTGCGCCCTCCCGGCCAAACCGTAGTGCTGCCGGGAGTGCTACAGGGGTCTGGTTCCCGACCGGGTCGGGATGCGGGTGGACGATTCGGGGAGGCGAGTGGGAGGGAGGGAAACGCAGAATGCAGAAAAGCAGAAAGCAGAAACGCGTTGAATCACGGGGTGAGGGTTTTGAGGCGGGCGGAGATTTCGGGGGCGGGGACTCGCTTCGGCGGGTTCCCGGGCAGGCAGCTCTCGCGGAATTCGGGTATCGGCAGGTTCATCTCATGGAGTCCGTTCAGATTCCGGAACCCCGAATTCCGCAGACTCGTCGTCGGCGTACACGTGTTTACTTCCGCGCCCGGTCCAGGTTCAGGCGCAACAGGTTCGCCAGCACGCGCTGGTCGGTCTCTTTGCGCAGGTCGGCCAGTTCGTGGTCGTCGGGGAGCGGTTGACCGGCCCCGGTATCGGTCCAGACCTTCGCCCAGTCCTCGGACCATTCACCGTCGGGGTCGGTCGCGGCGTAGGCGGCCAGCGCCGCCCGGTCGAGCTGTTCGTGCAGCAGCCGCAGCCACGTTGGGCGTTCGTTGTACAGGTTGGTCAGCGTGCGTTTCTTGAGCTTCGCGTCTTTCGCGGCCCGCGCCATGATCGCCGAATGTCGGATTAGTGCTCGCGCTTCCTCCGGCACGTCGGCGAAGTCATCCTCATTGTCAACGGCTTTCGCAATCGCTTCGAGCCATTCCGACGGGTTCAGCCAGCGCTCGCGTTGTTCGTTCAATTTCTTCGCGGCGTTCGAGATTCGTTCGTAAATCAGAGCCCCGACATTCATGTCGGGCGGTTTCGTCGATCTCCGCCCGGCGTGAACGCCGGGGCTCGGGGATGCGTGAACGCCGGGGCTCGGGCATGGTTCCGTCCCCGGCGTCCACGGAAGCGCAAACGTCTCGAAACACGTCGTCGGCGTGTAGCGAAAACCCGACTCAGCCTCGCGCAGTTGCGTCCCCATTCGTCGCGCCCACAGCTCGTGAATCGAACTGTGCAGCACCCCGAAAAAGTAGTCGTCGGAACGCGCGAAGATGAATAATCCGTCATCGGGGATGAATGCTGTCGCAACCCACGTACACATTCTGTGTTTCGAGTGTCGGGCCGTTGCCACCATGCGAGGCAGACCTGCGATCGCGCGCCTCATTCCAGGGCGTGTTTCGGCGTGAAGCCACCAACGATCTCGATATGCGTCTCTCTTGTTTTTCATACGATCGGGTTTTACGAGTTCCTGAACGTGTGCAAACGGCGCTTCGTATAGTGCCGCGCTTTCCTGAGGCATATCGACCCCGAAGTCGATGATCCATTCGCCATCCCATCGAGAATTGACTGACTTTCCCTGCGCCCAGGGCCGCATGACTTCGCTGTTAAACTTCCCATTCGGATTCGATGGACAGCGGCAAAGCTGCACGGCCAGCGTGAATGGTATCTCGAACAATCCCGCCTTCTTGGTTCCGATGTAGCAAATGCTTTCGTTCTCGTTCAAGCGGCGCGCATTCGTCATGTCTAACCCAGTGGCAAGATCGGCGTTGATCGTAGGAACCAAGGCGCTATTCAGGATGGGTTTGGCATCGTTATGACTGCTGAAGCCGACAATAGAGACATGAACCGCCGCGCCGTCGAGAATCCATTCACGATCAGACCACGCCATGAAGATGTCGCCCGATTCCTTGATGCGCTCTAACACGGTTCGATTCACACCACCTCGAATCGCCTGCGTGGCGAGCAACCCGACGCGCACTGTAGGCTTTTTGCAAATTGCGCGTCGCGCCACCTCGAACCAATAGCAGCAAAGGTCGCTAAACCCCGGCAGTTCATACACGGACCACAACTTGTCGCGGTACTCCGTTCCGAGCGCTTCCCAAATAAGCGACCCGCCCAAAAACGGCGGGTTGCCGATGATGAAGTCCGCGTCCGGCCAGCGGGCGGGGACGGCGAGGGGTTTTCGTGGACCGGTTTGGGACCGCCCCGCATGAATGCGTGGGCTCGGGGACTGATCGTCGGGCGGAATCCGAGCCCCGACATTCATGTCGGGCGGTTTCGTCGATCTCCGCCCGGCGTGAACGCCGGGGCTCGGGGATGCGTGAACGCCGGGGCTCGGGGATGCGTGAACGCCGGGCGGATGCGTTTCGCACGCAGCGAGCATGTGTCCCTGATTGCGTACGTAATTGACCGCGTTTTCGAATGCCCGTTCATCACGCAACAATCGCCGCGACCCGCCCGTCGTCCACCAGGATCCCGACGCCTGCTTGCCGAATCGCTGTCCGAGTCTGCGCGACGACACGCCTTTGAACAGATTCAGCAGGCGCGGTCCCTCCGAGTCATCGGAGGTAACGACGAGGTGGACATGGTTCGCCATCACGGCTCCGGCCTCGATCGAAACTCCGTACTTGACGCACACCTCGCCAAACGCCTCGACGCAGACCCCCGCCTGCTCGCGGGTCAGCTTGACAGGCGCTCCTTTCCTTTGACGAAGGCCCTCCTGTTGCAGTTGCGGTTCGTCCGCGTCGTAAGGCTCGCCCGGCAGATTGTGGATGAAGTGCCCGCCCTGCTCGTCGGGCACACGACCGACGAATCCGCGCTCGTCACCCGGCAACCACGTTCCGTACGTCGTCCAGGTGAGTAGGTAATGTCCCCCGCGCCCCTCCGAGCCCCGGCGTTCACGGTCCGAGCCCCGGCGTTCACGCCGGGCGGAATCCACCCCGCATAAATGCGGGGGCTCGGGCAGCGGGGGCTCGGGCACAAATTCGGGCAGGAATTCGAGGATCGCGTCGCGGTTTTCGATGGTCTGCAAGGGTTCAAGGATCGGGTCGCGCGGGGCCGCGAAACCGTTATCGCGCATCCATTGAAGGTACCCGATCCAGATTACGACTTGGGCCAGCTCGGCGGCGTAGGGATTGATTTCGATTCCGTGCAACTGGGTCGGGCGCACTTGGGGGATCAACCCAAGGGCAATGTCAGAGCGGGCCGCGTAGGTGACAACCTCTTTTTCCAGGTGCAAGAGCTGTTGAATGGCGACGTACAGGAAATTGCCCGACCCGCAGGCCGGGTCCAAGATGCGAATCGACGCGAGGCGTTCAACAAAACCGCGCAGCTTGGCTTCGATTGCCTCGTCGGCCTTGCCCTTCCCCTTTTTGTCCGTTGCCGATCGGCGCTTGGCGAGCTGCGCTTCCACGTCGGCCTTGACCGTTTCCCATTCGCGCCGCAGCGGGGCCATGACTACCGGCTCAACGACCAGCATGATGTCATCGCGCGAGGTGTAGTGCGCGCCGATCTGCGCCCGCGTGTTGGGGTCCAGGGAGCGCTCGAACAGCGTGCCGAAGATCGCGGGTTCGACGCTTCCCCAGTCGGACTTCGCGGCATCCAGCAGCACGTCCATATCCGCGGCGGTGAGCCGAAGGGCGGGTGCGTTGTCGAACAATCCGCCGTTGAAATGGGCGACGGAATCGGCCCCGAAGTCTCCGCCGGTCCGCATCTTGTCGAACAGGTCGGTCAGGCGGTCGGTCAGCTTAGCGGGTTCCTTGCGATTGTTTTTGAGCACCTTGGTAAAGAGGTTGCCCGGCAACAGACCCACGTCCTCGGCGAATAGGCAAAACATGCACTTCATCAAGAAATGCGCCGCGGTGTGCGGGTCGTGGCCGCGGCTGCGTAGGGCTTGGGCAAGGTGTGCGAAGCGTTCGGCGACTTCCCGTGTCACCCGCTCGGCGGTCACTTGCGGTCGGAACGATTCGGGGTCGGTGAACACGCGACGGATCAAGTCCAGCCCGCGAGGGTCGTCCAGCTCGTCGAGTCGGAGGGCGTGAATCTCTTTGGCGGTGCCGGTGAAGTTGGTGTGAATCTCGGTCCGGGCGATGTCGCTGACGATCAGGAGCGGGGGGTTTTCGAGGGCTTCGCGGTACTGGCAGAGCTGGCGATAGGCTTCGGTCAGGTCGCGGTACTTGCCCTTGCGCTTGTACTCCCAGGCAAACTTGCCTTTCCACCACACGTCGGCGAACCCGCGATCCCCCGCTGCTCCACGTGACGCCCCGGCGGTCGGGGTGACGCCCTTCTCAAAGGTGTACTCGGCCCCGGTCGCGTCGTGTTCAGCGGGGGTCGGCTGGCCGAGCAACCGGCACAGGTCGATGAAGTGCTCTTGACTCGCGGCGCGTTCGGACAGCTCGACGGGTTTCCACTTGGCCACGAACTTCGCGGGGGTGAGCTGTTGCGGCATGGGGGGATGGTAACGTCACCGTGCGTTCCCATGCAATGTGACGACCTTGCGAATCACTGGACGCTCCGGGGCCATCACCAGCGCGGAACGCGGACGGATCAAGCGCTGCGCCGCCCACGCATACATTCGGCCCTCAAACCGCAAGTAGCCGTTCGGCTGGCCCGCCGCCTTCGCCCCGGCCGATTCCAAGGCCCTCTCCTGACAGACGGGCGGCCCGTCGCCGGATCCGATGGATGAGGCCGACGGCGTACACCGCAACCGGCAGGTCTTGTAGATCCCGCCCGTCGAGGTGTGTGGTACGCCGCCGGCCGCGTCCGCAACCGTTGTTGAGTTCTATTCTTGGTCGGTCCGCCTCGTCGTGGCGCCGCCAATGGTCACCATCGCGCCCGGGCCGGTGGCGAATTCGAGCATTTCATTCTGCGAATCGGCCAGGAACGACTTCTCGCCGCTTGAATCGATCTGGATTTGGAAGGTGCCGCTCGCGTCGGGCGTGGCGCGGAACGCAAACGTACCCAGGTACGCCGGTCCGGGCTCATCCACTGCTCCGTCCCTCAGCACCCCCGCCAGGCGCCCGCCGACGTGATCCGTTGCGGCCACGACATCCAAGTCTCTGAACACGAAGT
The DNA here is from genome assembly GCA_964646605.1 of uncultured Phycisphaera sp. GTDB lineage: Bacteria > Planctomycetota > Phycisphaerae > UBA1845 > UBA1845 > SBAX01. Next base: position 56,039 of record CAZYEX010000072.1, read on the forward strand.
CCACCCGGGACTCATCGATCTGGACGTCTTCCCGGAGTAAGTGCCCGCGCGCTCCGCCGTCCACCACCAGCCCGACCTGATAGGTACGAAGGTTGGTTACCCCTTGTACAGATACGTCGAACAGGTAGGCCCCGTCCTCCATCCCCGCCGGGACCACGGTCACCACGGGCAAGATCGGCGCCGGGGCCGGGCGCAGGCCGTTGAGGAGCTTCACGACGCGCTCCGCGTTGGGTGCGCGCAGGCCGCTGATCGTCACCCGGGTTCCGTCGATGGTCAGCGCGCCTACGGAGGTGAGCTTGTCGTCCACAAAGACGGCGAGACGGTCGCCGCGCGGCGTTGCTGCGCGCTGCGCCGCTTCCGAGATCAGCGTCAGCTCCAACGACGAGCCGCCGCGGGACTCGCCCGCCTGGGCGGCGACGACTTCGCTGCCCGACCAGATCGACTGCGCCGCGACGTAGACCGTGCTTCCATCGGTCTCCAGCGTCATCCGTTCATAGCCCTGAACGGAAGTGGCGCTTGCGGGGCGGAAGCTCACCCGACTTCCCTTCGCGTCACGCGTCGGCCGCGGCTCCGCCTGGACCCCGGACGGTCTCACCATACCCAGGCTGAACATCCCGATCACAACGAATCTCATCATCGTTTGCATTGTAGAATCCTCCCGTCAAACACTCGGTCACTCGAACCAAGCCGAAACCTCGAATCATGCCGGACATTGGCCGGCGACAAGTCCATCGACTCCTACGGCGAAGAGCACCGCCCGCAACGGTCGCGGCAGAAACCGGCGCCGCACGATCCGCCGGGGCAGTGGCTGTTGTTGATGCAGGGCAGGTCGGCGTAGATCCCGCCGCTGCACGTTTTCACGCACGTCCCGTCGCCGCAGGAAGTGGGATTGGTACACGGCGTCGTGTCGCAGGTTACCGTCGAGGGACATGGACACGGGCCGCTGAATGGGTACGCGGAGCCCTTGAAGCTATCCACCACGACGACGATGTCGATGGCGTCGATGTCCGAGTTCAATCCCGGCACGTTCGGCTGCACCTGTACGTCGGCCTTGCTGGGCGCACCGGGCAGGTTCTTGAACTTGGCCACGATCTGGCTCACGTCGAGGCCGTCCGGTTGGGTCGAAAGCGACGGGGGGTTGTAGTTGGCGGCGATGTCGCCCGCGCGGCGGGTGAACATGGACACCTCGACCGAGACGTTCGTACAACTGTCCTCGGCGCCCTTGCAACTTGCCCCATACGCCTGGACCTTGTACGTGGAGCTTGGGGCAACCTCGGCGCCGACTACAGTGATGTCGCCCTCGTTCTCCCAGGCGTGGTAGAAGGGCGTACACTGCAGCCGCGCCCCGCGGAAGTTGCCGATCCCCGCGTTGTCCTGGGATTCCAATGCCGTGATCGGCGGACCGACCCATCGCGCGCAGCCGTTGGCCTCCCCCGTGGCCGTGCAGGTCGCCGCCTCGAACATACTGAAGTTCGGCGGCGGGCAGCACGGAGCGTTCGCCGGAACGGGGTTCTGCAGGTCAACCATCGTGACCTCGATGGCCGAGGTCCCGCTTCCGCCTGTGGCCGTAGCCGGAGGGCTCATCTGGAACGTCAGCGCCCGCGTGCGGCACTTGCCGGTGGCGCCGCCCGTGGGGGTCCCGTCCAACGTGCAGTCCGTGGTGGGCGTGGGCGGGGACCGCAGCGCCACGACGGTCGCTTCGGTGAAGGTAATCTCCGGGAGGTCGGCCGCGACGACACTGAAGGTCTGCAGGAAGTCAAACGGCGCTGAGGGGTTCTCCGCCAGGACCCGCAACTCATCGCCCATGACAGTCGCTACACCGAAGATGGCGATTGGAACAGACGTGAGCCACCATTTGCGATAGCACGGAATCCGGGCGCCATCAATCGTCGCCACTCCTTTGCCGCAGCCGCTAGGCCATTGCGGCGCTAGAGCCACGTTCCCGGTGTGTCCGGGCATCGTCGCGACGAGTTCGCCTTGATTGTACACCTCCAACCGCTGTGACTTCGACCCGATCGGCGAGTAGTCCGCCGTGATCAGGTATTCGCTGCCGATATCCGTGACGCGAAGGGTGCCCAGCGGTTGGTCTGGAATGCCGCCGACGGATCCCGTGGCGCCCAACTCTTCATAGGCTCCATCCGGCACGTCGCCAAGGGTGTCGAGCGGCGCCCAGTTCAGGCTGAAGCTCTCGGCCTGCCCAAGGTCGATCGACACGCCGTCTTCGCCGCTGGAGCCGATATTTGAGATCGCCAGGGCGTCGCCGGCCGAGTCGAACACGGACGCCCCGAGCGTGTGGACGCGCAACCCGGACAATTCCACCGCCTCGCTGATGATGGTCATGCTTGAGACATTGGCCATCTTGATCTCAACGCGTCCCGCCTTCCCATAGTTGGCCGTGGGATCGTCGGGGATGAGGACTAAGCGATCGAAGGTTGACGCGGTCTGCCCTTCCAGACTTCCGGCTTCTCTCGCAAACGCGTTACCATCAAAACCGGTCAGGGTGCCGACAATGACAGGAACGATGCCAATGGAACTGAGTTGGTAGTGTACGTCTCTCCAATCCCCAGTAAAAGGGGCCATTCCGACGTAGGGCGCTCCACCCGGAACGTTCGGGGTCTCTTGCACCATGACATCGCCCAGGAACGCCTGGATGGTGTAGGTTGTGGCGCCGATTCCGCTGTAATCCACGAGCAACTCCGGACCCTGCGCGGTCTGGGTCAACTTGAAGCTCCCAATGGTCTTGTCAGTCTCACCATTGACCTCACCATGGAAAATCGTCTGGATCGACCGCCCCACGGCAGGTGGACCGCTCGAATCGACATCAAGCCATTCGGCGTGCCAGTACCCTCCGTTTCCCAGGTCGATCTCGACCCCGTCCTCGCCGCTCGATCCGATATTGCTGACGGTCACCGACCCGTCGGGGTTTAACTCGATGTCGGCGTCTTCCAAGGCCTCGTGAGGCAGTCCGAAGACGTGAAACCACGTTTTGCACGGGCAAGGCCAGGTGCGGAGTCGCATGTAGTCCACCGCATGATCGTCCTGAACGTAGACGTCGAGGGTACGATCGGCCAAGGCGCCCAAGATGCCAACACCCGGCGTGTAGCCGATGCCGGTGGGAATCAGACTCCCTAAGTCCGACGCGTAACGTAGGAGCGC
>CAZYEX010000073.1:0-3574 GCA_964646605.1 uncultured Phycisphaera sp.
GGTCAACGACCGAAACGGCCGCTGGCGGAGAAGCCCCGCGCTATTAAACTTCGCCATTGGAAGGGCCTCCAATGCCCTTCCACCTTGAATCACGTCACGCAGCCCGTGTGAATCCCCTCATTTCTGCAACAGGTCTATTGCTATCGTGAGAAAGTTCGCGGCGAAGGCCAGGTCGAGCCGGCAGAGAAGATCGACGCGGACAGTCGCGAGGAAGTAAGGCGCAATACCGAAGCAGCCCGTGTTTGGATTTCGGGTATCGAGGCGTTGCAGCGGGTCCTGAAGACCAAGGCGACGATCTACGACCTGTCGGCCACGCCCTTCTTCCTGCGCGGTTCCGGATATCAGGAAAGCTTGCTATTCCCGTGGGTAGTATCGGATTTCTCGCTTATGGATGCCATCGAATCCGGCATCGTCAAGGTGCCGCGCGTGCCGGTTGCTGATTCGGCCGTGGCCGACATGCCGATGTTCCGGACACTTTACGATAACATCCAGAAAGGCGGCGGCGTGACGCTGCCGAAGGCCGGACGCAGCAAACATGGGACAACGCTCGATCCATCGAAACTGCCGACGCTTCTGATCGGCGCGTTGGAAGCCCTTTACGATCATTATCGCCGAACATTCGAGGCGTGGGAGGCCGATGGACACGGCACCCCGCCCGTCTTCATCGTCGTTTGCAACAATACGTCCACATCGAAGCTGGTTCACGATTTTATCAGCGGCTATCCGTCGCCCGACAACGAGAAAATCCTGCAGCCAGGCCATTTCCCTCTGTTCTCGAACGTCGAAACGGGTCCGGATGGGAAGGGCCGCCAGCGGGATCGCCCCTATACGCTGCTGATCGATTCGGAGCAACTCGACAGCGGCGACGCGCTCTCACCGGAATTCAAGGCGGCGGCGGCGCTGGAAATCGAGTCGTTCAAGCGTGAATACCGCATCCGCTATCCGGGCCGGGACGCGGATGCCCTGGACGACGCCGATCTGTTGCGCGAAGTGATGAACACGGTCGGAAAGAAGGACCGCTTGGGCGAGCAAGTCCGCTGCGTCGTTTCCGTTTCCATGCTAACCGAGGGATGGGACGCCAACACGGTGACGCATATCTTAGGCGTCCGCAAGTTCGGCACTCAGTTGCTGTGCGAGCAGGTTGTCGGACGCGGCCTGCGTCGCGTGAGTTACGATCCTGACGAAAACGAGATGTTCACGGCGGAATACGCGGACATTCTCGGCATCCCCTTTGCCTTCGCCGCCCAGCCGGCCGTCGCGCCCCCGCAGAAACCGAAAAAGGTCACACGGGTCCATGCGATTGAAGACCGTATCGCGCTGGAAATCCGCTTTCCTAACGTGCGGGGCTACCGGGTGGTGCTGCCGCGCGAAAAGCTCGTACCGAAGTTCACCAAGGATAGCCGCCTAGTGCTCGATCCCGACGACACGCCGCCCAAGACCGTCAACGATCCCATCGTCGGCGAGGGTGTGGTCCTGACCCTCGACCGTTTGAAACAGCACCGGCTGTCGGAAGTCGCGTTCAGCGTCGCCGGTTATGCGCTCCGGCAACGGTTCCGGGACGAAGACGGAAACCTCAAGCCTTATTTGTTTCCATCCCTTCTTGCGATTACGCGGACATGGCTCGACCGGTATTTGGTCTGCAAGGGCGGGACCATGCCGCAGTACTTGCTCTGGACGCCGCTCGCCGAGAAGGCGGCCGAAAAGCTCTACCTCGCCTGCGCGCCGACCGACGCGGGCGAGGAACTTTTGCGCCCCATTCTCGACCCCTATAATCCGGAAGGTTCAAGCCGCCACGTCGATTTCCCGACCACGAAGCAATCTCTGTGGACCACGCGAAGGGAACGATGCCATGTCAATTGTGTCGTTCTCGACAGCGATTGGGAGGCCAAGTTCGCCGAAACCATCGAGGGGATGCCCGAAGTCGGGGCCTATGTGAAAAACCACAACCTGCACTTCGAAGTTCCCTATGTGCTGGCGGGCGACGACCGGCGCTATCGCCCGGACTTCATTTTGCGGATCGACGATGGACGCGGGCCGGAGGACTTGTTGAACCTTATCGTCGAGATCAAGGGCTTTCGCGGAGAGGACGCGGCGATGAAGGCCGATACTATCAAGCGGCTTTGGGTCCCGGCGGTGAACAACGCCAAGCGGTTCGGCCGCTGGGATTTTCTCGAAGTCCGCCAGATGTGGGATACCGAACAGTTGATCCGCAAGCACCTCGCCAAGAACGCGGCGGTGGCCTGAGGATAGGACGCGGACGAGGGAAAAAGCTGATGGCGAAGAGGGCGGGCAGGGCATCCACGGGCGCGAAGCGGACCGAGGTGGGCGCGTTCACCCACGACAAGGCGAAACGAATCAACATTCCGACCGCCGAGGCGCAGAACTTCGTCGCCGACGATGAACGCGTGCCCAAGCCCAAGAAGTATCCGCGCAATCCCGATCTCGACCCGCAACTCGTCTGGCGCGGCAAGGACGAACAGGATTCCGGCCCGCTCGTGGTCCCGACCGTGCCGGTCTACATCCAGGAGAAAATCCAACCGCAGGCGATCATCAACGACCTAAGGCGGTTGAAGGGAAAGAGCGCGGAAGCGCAGGCTGACCTATTCGCCGACTTCAACGGCCTGCCGAATGACGATACCCGGCTCGAATTCTACCAGCACCCGCAGCATTGGTCGAACCGGATGATCCTCGGCGACGCGCTGTTGGTGATGAACTCGCTCGCGGAAAAGGAATCGCTCCGGGGCAAGGTCCAGGCGATCTACATCGACCCGCCCTACGGCATCCGCTTCGCCTCCAACTGGCAGCCCTCGACCAAGAGCCGCGACGTGAAGGAGGGGAAGGCGGCTGGTGTCAGCCGCGAACCCGAAGTTGTGAAAGCGTTCCGCGACACCTGGGCGGATGGGATCAATAGTTATCTATCGTATTTGCGGGATCGGCTCGTTCTGGCGCGGGAGATGCTGAATGAGATGGGTAGTGTTTTTGTCCAGATTGGAGATGAGAATGGACACGTTGTCCGATCTTTGTTGGACGAAGTGTTTGGAAAAAAAAATGGTATAGCTCAGATTGTCGCCCAGAAGACGACTAGTGCGACAAACGTTTACTTACCGGCGGTCTGTGACTTTATCCTTTGGTACGGTAAGGACGCCGAACAAACCAAGTATCACGCACTCTATCAAGTCAAGGAATTGGGCGGTGTCGGTGCGGCTCACTATTCGGCCGTACAACTTGCAAATGGGGAGCGTCGCGGCGCGAGTAAAGCCGAACGTGAGGGGCGGGCAGAGTTACCTGAAGGCGTTCGTTTTTATACTCCGAGTGACTTGCAATCGGCATCTATGGGCCGCGAAAAGGGGGAAGGCGCGGCGAGTTGGTTTGAAGTGAATTTCGATGATCGGTCGTTTTTACCTTCTGACAAGAGCCGCTGGAAGACCAATGAAGAAGGAATGCAACGATTGATTCGAGCAAATCGTGTCATCGCTCAATCTACAGCTTTGCGTTATGTACGGTTCTTGGACGATTTTGGAGCGTATCCGCTTAACAATAGACCTGTTGCAAAAGTAGCTTGGGCGCAGGGAGG
>CAZYEX010000074.1:0-46560 GCA_964646605.1 uncultured Phycisphaera sp.
TACTGGCGTGAGTGGTAATATCGGCTCTTCGTTTAGCGTTCGCATGGCGCCCTGCGAACGCTAAACGAAGAGCCGATTGCGCGTTACATGCAACTTGAGGGAGAAAGTAAATGACCGCCAAAGACATCGTCGCCGAGCTCAAGAAGCTCGGCAACGCACAAACCAAGAAAACCTGGATGACCCACGGCGCCCAGGAGCCGTGCCTCGGCGTCAAGGTCGAGGACATGAAGAAGATCCAGAAACGCGTCAAGATGGACTACCAGCTCGCTCTGGATCTCTACGACACCGGCATCGCCGACGCGATGTACCTCGCCGGACTGATCGCGGACGACGCGAAGATGACCAAGAAGGACCTGCAAAAGTGGATCGAAGGCGCCAGCTCGGACTGGGTCGCCGAATTCACGGTCCCGTGGGTGGCGTCCGCGAGCCAGCATGGTCGAGAGATTGCCTTGAAGTGGATCGAATCCAAGGACGAAGCCATCGCCTCGGCCGGCTGGCAGACTTACAGCAGCATGGTCGCCATCAAGGAGGACGCGGACCTCGACCTTGCCGAGATCAAGTCGCTCCTGCAGCGCGTGGCGAAGTCGATCCACCAGCAGCCCAATCGCGTCAAATACGTGATGAACAGTTTCGTCATCGCCGTCGCCTGCTACGTCAAACCGCTCCACAAGCTCGCGGTCGACACGGCCAACGGCATCGGCAAGGTCGCCGTCGACCTGGTCGGGGCATGCAAGATTCCGTTCGCGCCCGAACATATCAAGAAAGTCCAAGCACGCAGGCCGATCGGCAAAAAGCGCAAGTCGCCGAAGTGTTGATCGGACTGTCGAGGCCCGCGGAGGAGGATTCACTATGACCGCCCACAAAGTGTCCGCGCACGGGTTCAGCGCAACCGGTAGAAGCGTGGCGGCAATCCTCGGAAAGTCAAAACCCTGAAAAAGAACGCCGTCGATATCATGGCCGAACCTGGCGCTGCCGAGCTTTAGCGTTTGGCTGGCAGCCACAAGCCAAACCAACGCCACCGCGGTACGCGCGAGAGCCACCATGATTGACCGGAATCAATTCGAACTCATCGGACGGAAGCACGGCAGCTATGCGAGCTGGGCCGTGTGGGCCGCCGCGACGCGCGGTCCAAAATCCAACATTGACGATTTGAGTATACTTGACGTCGCCACAACTCCAACAACGCTGCAAGTTCTCAAGAACGACATCATTATGGTCGGGCTGAACATTTCGAGGTCATTCGTCGAGCGATTTCGAAACTTCCATGATCCAACCCCCAGCGCGAATGACTTCAAAATACGGTACACTTTCACGAACACCGAGTATTACGGCGCGTACATGACAGACATCATCAAGAACGTCGAAATGGTGAACGCGGCCGAGCTTCTCAAGCACTTGAAGGCATTCCCATCCCTCGTTCACACCAATGTTGAGGCGTTCCGAGAAGAACTGAGGGATCTAGGTTCACAGAGGCCGACAATACTCGCCTTCGGTTCAGCCGCTCATGAGTTGATCGCCGAGCACATTTCTCGGCACGAATATTCGAGCCTTGTTCGGCTGACTCACTACAGTCACCGAATAGGCAAAGAGAAATACAGAGAAACCGTCTTGGCGCAGATCAGCTCGCACACTGCGGAAGTGCCGGAGTAGGGTCCGCCCACGGCGGCTGCCCACCGCTTTCGCCAGCGGTGGGTGGCCCACCTCCTTTGAAGGGGGGGAGGCGATGATCGCGGGCATGACGTTGGGCGTATATCATCGTCTCAGGGGGCAAATTGGAAATGTCGTTGGAGAAGAGGAGACCTGATGATACTCGGTCGCTGGGCTTGGCTGGTGGGCGTTGGGCTTTTGGTGATGGTTGTGAACGTCGCGGTCAGCATCTTATACATGGTCGTTTACGGCCATTTGATCGACCCCGGCCACGAAGAACAATACTACCGCGACCACATTAAGGTCGCCGCGCCGTATTGCAGCATCGTCGCCGGCATTCCGCTGATGTTCTTGGCGGGCTGGTGGGTCGGCGGTTGGTGGGAGGGAGAGTTCGCGGTCAAGGCAGCCTTGGTGGTCTGGTTGGCCTACGCCCTCATCGACATAGGCGTGCTGCTGGCGGCGGGGCTGACTGCGAGGATCGCGGTTCTGTTCGCCGTTTCGTTCCTGACTAAGCTGGCGGCGGTCTACTTGGGCGCGTTGGTTGCAGGTCGTCGCGCCTAACGAAACGCTCCACCTGACCGCGGCGGCACATGGCGTTTTCGGGGTTCAACGGCCTACCGGGCGGGTGGCCCGTCCTTTGCGAACGCAAAGGGTGGGGTCACGACGGTCGGGGGATATGCACACCTGGCGGAATCACGTCCTCCTTTTGGTTCGCGCTGGGCCGGGTACGGGATCATCGCGCCCCCACCCATCACAATGCGATGGATTGGGCACCCGCTCACAAGGGCTTGCTGGTTAGTCCCGTCGGAGTTTTTCCTCAGGAGTGATGCTCATGAATTGGAAACGCTTCGCGCTTTGCGCGCTCATGGTGTTCGTCGCGCAGGCGGTCGTGGCCGGAACACTTCCAGTGATCGTGCTTGATCCTCTTTTCGAGGAGCAGGCATTCTTCCGGCCCGAAGGGCAGGAGAAACTTGTTCCCTATTTTGCAAGCCGAGTCCTTTTCGTCGGCCTTTTCACGTACCTCTTCGCGCGAGCCTGCGGACGGTCGGGGTGGGTGGAGGGATTGGGTTATGGAATCGTCATTTGGCTTTTCTATTCGATTCCGATGACGGTCGGCTTCTGGTCGTTCATTACGATGCCGGATGGATTGGCCGTGGCGTGGATAGCGGTCGGATTGGCGGAGTACGTAGTCAGCGGCGTGCTTCTCGGCCTCCTGTACCGGCCCAGTGGCGTCGAAGAAATGGGCATGCCATGCAACCCCGTTAACCAGATTCGCCTGCTCGGGGATGAAAACCCTGGAAAACGCTGGGCTTTGGTGATCAACGAGCCTGCGCAAGTCGTCGATTCAGCATGCGTTTTCTCCGGGCAAAACTTGCTTAGAATCGGGCGATCGGGCAGTACACCCAACACCGTAACCTTGGAATTCCTCGAGAAAACTGATGAACGGCGGTGGCTCGTCGCTGCGAGAATTGCGCAACGTTCTAGTGCGCTTGACTCCTTGTAGGAAAACAACTTACGCTCTCCGCTCGCACGAGATAGTTCACGGCGTTGCATGCCATGACTTTGTCCCGAAAGTGCGTTTGACGCGCGCGGTTACATGTGCCAACATGAGAGCCGGCGGCAGGCGCTGAGAGATCTCGGCAGGCTCGATAGCCGCGCGATTACACCGAAAGGGGCAGTAAGTCATGTCGAAACTCACAGCGGGTGTCATAGCTGGGCTCATCTTCGGCGGCGTGTCGGTGGCCACAATGTTGCCGCTGACTTTTCGAGACAAGCGCACAGCATTGTTGTCCGCCTTCGCAAGTCGCTTCGGCATTGGCCTTGTCATTGGGTGTGTGCAGTTGCCTTGGCCAGGTTGGGTGACGGGTCTTGTTTTTGGTCTCCTTCTGAGCGTTCCGAATGCGTTGGTAACAAAGGTCTATGCACCAATTCTTGGGTTGGGTGCAATTGGAGGTCTGATCATCGGCGGACTCATACACGGGTGGACGACTCGCGTCTAACAACCGGTTGCAGCGGACGGCGCTGCGCGCCGTCGGGGAACCGGAGCGATCGGTTGCAAGACCAGAGGCGGATGCCTCATGACGTCCCGAAGGTCAACACGTTTCCGTGACGCCCTTCCGAAGGGACGCATCTCCCGGGAAATCCCGACTTACCATCGGGACCAAGGGGGCGGACTTACCAGTCGCCATGCGCTGACCCGTATCAGGGATACTCGCAATGGGGTTCAGCTTACCAGCGTGTTGAAGAACCCGGGGCCGCCGTTTTCGATGTAGCGTCACCCCTTGTGAGTGACGCCGAATGCGATGCTGCGCCGCCCACAAGGGGCGGCGCTACGGTCGTGCACGGGCTGTTGCGCATGCAATGACCGGCGATGGCCGGGCTGCGGGCGGAGGCGTCAAAGGGGGGACAGGGGGGGGCACGGTGCGCACATTTGATTCCGCGTGGGCGGACCCCCTTCGTCCCCCGCTTGGCAAGGGGGGATGACCCTCAGCGCGGGCTTTCGGGCTTTTGCCTTGGTCGCCCTCAGCCTGAGGGGGAGAGGGGGTTTGTGGGAGAGGCGCTACACGATCCCCGCGTATTGATCTAGCGCTTCGGGGTTGGCGAGGGCGTCGCGGTTGGGGACGGGTTGGCCGTGGATCATGCGCTGGACGGCGAGTTCGACCTTTTTGCCGCTGATGGTGTAGGGGATGGCGGAGACCTGGCGGATGTGTTTGGGGACGTGGCGGCGGGTGGTTCCCTCGGCGATGCGGGTTTTGATCCTCTCGACTAAAGGGGGGTCGAGTGTCAACCCCTTGCGCAGCACGACAAACAAGCATACCTCGACGTCGGCGTCGGGGGTGTTTTTGCCGACGACAACGCTGTCCACGATCTCTTCGATGGATTCCACTTGGCGATAGATTTCCGCGGTTCCGATTCGGACGCCGCCGGGGTTGAGCGTGGCGTCGGATCGGCCGTAGACGATGACCCCGCCGTGCTCCGTGATCTCCACGAAATCGCCGTGCCGCCAGACGTTGGGATAATGGTCGAAGTAGGCTTTGCGGTACTTTTCCCCGTCGGGATCGTTCCAGAAACCCGTCGGTTGCGAGGGAAACGGGGAGCAGCAGACCAGTTCGCCCTTCTCGCCCGTGACCGGTTTGCTGTTCTCATTGAAGGCGCGAACGTCCATGCCCAGGCCGAGGCATTGAATCTCGCCCGCGTACACGGGCAGCATGGGGTTGCCGAGCATGAAGCAACTGATGATGTCCGTGCCGCCGCAGATGCTCGAAAGTTGGAGGTCGGTCTTCACGCTTTGATAGACCCAGCGGAAACTCTCGATCGCTAACGGCGAGCCGGTCGATAGGACGGCGCGGAGCTTGGTGAGGTCGTGTTGCTTGCCCGGTTGGAGCCCCAGCTTTTCGCAGGCGGCGATGTACTTGGCGCTGGTTCCAAAGACGGTGACACCCAGTCGCTCGGTCATTCGCCATAGATGCGCGGGATCGGGATGGGTGGGGCTGCCCTCGTAGAGCACCACGGTCGCGCCGACGCCCAGCGAGCTCACCAGCCAGTTCCACATCATCCAGCCGCAGGTGGTGAAATAGAGAATCACGTCCTCGCGGCGCAGGTCGCAGTGCAGCATCAACTCCTTCATGTGCTGCAAGAGTGTGCCGCCCTGGCCGTGAACGATGCACTTGGGAACGCCCGTCGTGCCCGAGGAGTACATGATATACAGCGGATGATCGAAGGGCATGGACTCGAAACGCAATTCGGCGCCATCGCTCCCCGACAGGAATGACGACCAGGTCACCGCATTCCGCAACCCGTTGAGATTCGGCGAATCGGAAATGAACGGCACGACCACGACCCGTTCGATGCTGGGGATTGTGTCCACGATGCCGCGCACACGTTCGAGCGAGTCGATGGTCTTCCCGTTGTAGGAGTAGGCGGCGGCGGCGAAGAGGACCTTGGGCTCGATTTGCCCAAAGCGATCGAACACGCCGCTGATGCCGAAGTCCGGGGAGCAGGAGGACCAGATCGCGCCGAGGCTCGCGGAAGCGAGCATGGCGATGATCGTTTCGGGGATGTTGGGCATGAAGGCTCCGACGCGATCGCCGCGCGTCACCCCGGCGGCGCGAAGACCGGCGGCACAGGCAGTGACCGACTGGCGCAACTCGTGATAGGTGATGGAGCGGGTCCGACCCAGCTCGTCCTCGGCCTCGATGGCGATGCGATCGTCGTCGAAGCGCAGCAAGTGCTCGGCGAAGCTGAACTCCAGACCCGGGAACCAGCGGGTTCCCAGCATTCCCGAACCCGTTTCGACGGCGGTGGCGGGTCGGGTCGTGCGAATCGCCGCGAAATTGAACATCTCGCCCCAGAACTGTTCGCGGTGCGCGACGGACCAACGGTGAAGGGAGTTCCAATCCGCCGGGAAGCCGTACTTCGATGCAGCTTCCCGCATGAACGCGTACATCTGCGAGGAACGAGCCTCCTCGTCGGCGGGTTGCCAGAGCAGTTCAGGTTCGGGCATTCGTGGTATCCTCGCTGTGGGGTCCGCGGGCTTGCCCTTGACCCTGCGCGTCAAGGGGGGCCGCCCGCGGCACTGACTGGATCGAGCGGCAGACAAAGCGGTTGCCGGGAAGTTGTTTTACCAAGCCGCGGAGCTGCAATCGCGTTAAGGTCGCGGCCAGGAACCCCGCATCGAGCTGGGTGTGCCGGCACAGCCCTTCGAACTCCTCGATCCCGTTGGCCACGCAGTCCCATACGCGGCGCTGGGAGGCGTCAAGGTCGGTCGGCGGCGGAAGCTCCTGTGGCGACGGAACCGGACTCGGCCGCAGGACCTTTCCCACGTCGCCGAGTTCGTCAAGGATGTCCTCCAGGCAGGTGACGAGTTTGGCCTGACTTTCGCGGATGAGGGCGTTGCTTCCGGCGTTTTGCGCGGGTCGATCCACGGCGCCGGGAAGGGCGAAGACCTCGCGGTTGTACTCCGTGGCGAGCCGAGCGGTGATGAGCGCCCCGCTCGCCTGGCCCGCTTCGACGACGAGCACGCCCAGCGACATCCCCGCGATGATCCGGTTGCGCGGCGGGAAGTTTTTCGAGTCCGGGCCGATGTCGATTTCCAATTCGCTGACCACCGCCCCGCGCTGCGCGATCTCGTCGGCAAGCTCCTCGTGCTCGGGCGGATAGATGGTTCCTAGTCCGCATCCCAACACGGCGATAGTGCGTCCGCCGGCGCGGAGCGCTCCGCGATGGGCGTCGCCGTCGATGCCGCGGGCGAGCCCGCTGACCACGGTGAACCCGGCTTGGGCCAACATTTCGCCGAAGCGCAGGGCTTGTTCGCGGCCGTAGTGCGAACAACGGCGAGTGCCGACGATCGCAACCGCCACCGCGTCCGCCGGTTCGATCCGTCCGCGAACGTACAAGCAGATGGGCGGGTCCGGAATGTGATGCAACAGTCTGGGGTATTCCTCGTCCTGGGCGCAGAGGATCCGCGCTCCGCACTCCGCGGCCTTGTCGATTTCCTTTTGGACCGAGTCGTCCTGTCGAGCACGAAAGACGGCTTCCGCGACCTTCTGGCCGACGCCCTCGACGCGTTCCAATTCCACGACCGAAGCCGAGAAAATGGCGTCCACGGACCCGAAGTGGGCGAGCAAGTTCTTCGCCCGGATCGGTCCCACATCGGGCACGCGCTGCAAGCGCAGATATCCGCGGGCGACATCGGAGATCACGGTCTTGGCAGGTGTTGCGGTCATGGCCGATCACGCCGGAGTCCACGCACAAGCTGGCTTGTCCGTGCCACCCGAAGCCTCCTCAATATGCCGTCGGTTTCTTGAACCACCCGAGCCATTGTAGAAAAAGCGGCACGAACATGATCAAAGCAGCAAGAATCCAGAATCGAAGCTTTGGATGTTGGAGCAACGCCCTGTAGACTGAGTGGAACAACTTTGGAGTCCTCGACATTTCATGCCAAGTTCAAGGCGACGCTCTATGCTCACCCTCAACCCATTTCCGCATCCGCCCTTCGAGAACGTCGATGGGCATGGCCCCGCCGGAGAGAAGAAAATCGTGGAACTCGCGCAGGTCGAACTTCTTTCCAAGCTTCTCCTCCGCCGCGCGTCGTAGGGCGAGAATGCGGAGCTCGCCGATCTTGTACGCGATCGCCTGCCCGGGCCAGGAGATGTAGCGGTCGATCTCGTTTTCGATATCCACCCGCGCCAAGCTCGTATTCCCGGCCATGAAATCAATCGCCTGCTGACGCGACCAGCCCTTGGCGTGCATTCCGGTGTCCACCACCAGGCGACACGCCCGCCACATTTCGAAGGTGAGTTGGCCGAAGCGCGAGTAGGGATCGGTATATCCGCCGATTTCGTATCCCAGTTTTTCGGTGTAGAGCGCCCACCCCTCGACATAGGCCGTGTAGCCGCCGTATCGCCGGAACTTGGGAAGATCGAGGTTTTCTTGGTCCAGGGCAATTTGGAAATGATGACCCGGAACGGCCTCGTGATACGAGAGTGCTTCCAGAGTAAATCGCAACCGCTCTTTGGGGGCGAAGGTGTTGATGTAATAGTACCCCGGCCTGGACCCGTCCTCCGGGCAAGGGTTGTAATAGGCCACGGGCGACGCCGCCGCCCGAAACGACTCGATCTCCTTCATCACGCAGTCGGCCTTGGGGAGGCGACGAAAGAGCTTGGGCATCCGGGTCTTGGCGCGTTGCAGAATGGCGTCCGCCGCGGCATAGAGCTCCTCGCCGGAGGTGAAACGGTGTTTGGGATCGGTCCGCATGTGGGTCAGGAACTCATCCAAGGTGCCATTGAATGACACTTCCTTCTGTACCTTGGCCATCGCTCCGCGAATGCGAGCGACCTCGGACAGGCCCAACTGATGAACCTCCTCGGCTTGGACGGGGACGGTGGCGCTGAGGGCGGCGAGCTCCTGGTACATTTTGTCGCCGCCGGGGACGGCCCCGATTCCCACCGCTTCGCGACAGGTGGGGAAGTATGCGTGCTCGACGTGGTTGAGCAGCTTGTGATACGCAGGGATCACGCACTCGCGGATGGCGTCGCCGACCTCCTGCCCGACGCGGGTGCGGTCCTCCGGAGACAAGTTCGAGGCCGCCTTCGCCGGCTTGTAGAACTCGCTCTGGGTCACGTCCTCGACGAGGTGCAGACGAATCTGCGGGACGACCTTTTCGATCGGCGCTCGCGGGGCGGTGATGCCCAAGGTGAAGGCGCCCTTCGACATATTCGCGATCAGGTCATCGACGTACGGCATGAATGCCCGCAGGCGTGCCGTGTAGGTGCGAAAATCCTCGACATTGCGGAACGGGTGCGACACCAACAGCAAGGGGAAGCGAATGTGCGGCCCCTCCAGGGGCTCGAGCGGAAGGTACTGCCGATGGTCCGCGGCATGCTTGCGTAACGCGTCCCGAAGCGCTCGCTCCAACAAATCACGCGTCAGTCGGTCGGCTTCGTTCAGCCCGGCGATGGGCAGCGCCTGCACTTCCTTGAGGAATTGTCCGAGGGTCGCCTCCCACCGGCGGCGAGCCTCGTCGCTGAGGTCGGGCAAGCGATCGTTGTAGCGATAGTCGCCCAGCTCCGTCGCCCAAGTCGGGTTGCGCTCCATGAGCGCTTCCCAATAGCGGTCGGAGAGGTTCTTCAAGCCTGGGTCGGTTTGACCCAGCGCGGACGCCCCGGCCATGCACACCAGGGGCAACCAGCATCGAAAAAACGCGGGGACCATCGTTCACTCCGGCAACCAGGCCGACACCTTCGCCCGCAAACGGACGTGAACGTGTAGTCGAAGACGAGCGAAGCGTCAACTAACGGTCGCGGGTGGGAATAGAAACCCGCTGCCCGATCCCAACGTGCCGAGACGGCTCGCAACCGTGGCGCCAGGTGCGCCACCCCAAGGGGTGGCGCTACGCTCATGCGGTCAGGCGTTTGCGGAGATAGTCGGCGCGGGCTACGGCGCGTTCGTCTTCGTCCAGGGTTTTGCCGACCATTTTCTGGAGGTGTGCGGGCTGGGTGTACAGGAACAACTCGTGCAGCGTGCCGAGGTCGAACTTCTTGAAGCGGCCCATGTGGATTCCCATGTGGATGGGAGAGAGGAGCGTCTGCGTTTCGGCGCTGCTGATGCGGCGGGCGTGGGCCAGGACGCCGTACGCCCGCCAGATGCGATCGTCGACTTGCGGTTCGTGATGGCGGGCAAGAGTCTCGCGGGCCGCCCGCTCATACCCCACGATGTTGGGAATAATCGTTTCGCTAAAAGTTTGGATGAGGGCCTCTTCGGACTTTCCCAGCGTGGTTTGGTTGGAAATCTGAAACAGGTCGCCCGCGGCATCGGTGCCCTCGCCGTACAGTCCGCGAACCGCCAGACGCAAGTCCTTGGCAGCGCGAGCGACGCGTTCGATCTCCTTGGTGAGGCGGAGCGCGGGCAGGTGGAGCATCACTGACACGCGAATGCCCGTGCCCACGTTGGTCGGACAGGCGGTGAGGTAGCCGAGTTGGCGGTCGAAGGCGAAAGCGAGCTGGCGGGAAAGGGCGTCGTCGACGGCGGTCATTTCCTCCCACAAGGGTTCGAGTTGCAGACCGCTCCGCAGCCCCTGGATGCGGAGATGATCCTCCTCGTTGATCATGACGGCGCGCGTTTCATCGGGGGCGATCGTGACCCCGCGGCAACCCTCGCCGGCGGCGTGTTGGCGGCTGATGAGGTGTCGCTCGACGAGCACGTGGCGGTCCAGGATTCCCAATTGTTCGACATCGACGAGCAGGTCATCGCCCGCGATCTGGGTGGCGGCGAGGGCATCGGCGGCGGCTCGGTAGACCTGCACGCGATCGCTTTCTCCGGCTGCGGTGAGGAAGGGATGTTCGGCGAGGTTCCTGGCCAGTCGAATGCGCGAGGAAACGACGACGTCGGACATCGGTCCTTCGCCGCGCAGCCATTCCCCGGTGGTCTTGGTCAAGTCGTCGAGGTTCATTGCATGTCGAAAGCGCGGAGCTGGTCACGAACGCGGGCGGCGCGCTCGTAGTTCTCCTCTTGGATGGCCTCTTGGAGTTCGCGGCGCAGGCGAAGAAGCCCGGTCTGTCGCTTGACGGTATCGTCGGAACTGGCGGGCACTTTGCCCACGTGATGCGTCGCGCCGTCATGGGCCCGCTGGATCAACGGAGCGAGGACGGCCTGGAAGACGACGTAGTCATTCGGGCAGCCCAACTGCCCCTTCAATTGGAACTCCTTGAAGGTGATCCCGCACTTGGGGCAAGTGAGGTCATCGGCGGCGCCCAGTCCGGTTTTCTGCTTGATGAACTGTTGAAGAATCTCGTTGGCGGAGTGGTGGGACTGCTTGATGATGACGCCGGCCTTGACGGCGCACTCGTCGCAAAGATGCTGTTCCCGTTTCTCGGGGATGTCCGTCATGTGGACGGTGGCTTTGGCCTGATGACAACGTTGACAGACCATGTTCACGGCCTCGTTCCCGTAACCGCGTCCCCGAACCCCAGGGGCCCACCGGATTCTACGGTTTCGGCTATAGATCGTCAATTCACTCTCGGAAACTGAACCAGCAATGTACGGGTTAGCGGTCCGGTTCAAAAATGGCGCAACAACCGGGCGCCTCGGTGACTTCCACACGGCTGGGTGGAGTCATCCGTTGTCGTGTTAGGGCGTGGTAGAGGTGTTCGGCCAGGACTTCGGCAGTGGGGTTGCGTCCTCCAAGGGCCGGGGAGGCATTCAAATCGGCGTTCTCCAGCGGCGAAAGAACGGATCGCAACGCCTCCTGGACCTGCCCGAAATCCTCCACCATCCCGACCGCATTCAGCGAAACACGGGCGACATATGCCTTTACGACCCATTCGTGGGCGTGCGGTTCCTCGGTGCCGCCGTCAGGGAATCGAACGTGGTGCGTGGCGTGGAAGCGAGCCTCGACGGCGATGGTAAACATAGCGGGTTTGTCGTCGCGTCCGCGGGGTAGGTCAAATGCGCCATCTGCTATCCGCCGCGGACGTTCGGCTTCGACCAAGCCCGCGATGGACGTTGACCGGAAAGCGCTGCGGGGATAGGGTCTTCCCATGCTGCACTTCCAACCCGGGCGGTCGGAATTCTTGGAGCTGACTCGCCAGGCCAAGACCATTCCCGTCTACACCAGTTTATTGAGCGATCAATTGACGCCGGTTTCAGCCTTTGAGCGTTTGGCGGGCGGTTCCCAGCACGCCTTTCTTTTGGAAAGCGTGGTAGGCGGAGAGAAGATCGCCCGCTACTCGTTTCTGGGGGCCAATCCGGCGGCGGTTGTAACGGCCACGGGCGGCGACCCGCTGGTTGAATTGGAGCGGGCTCTGGCGAAGTACCGTACGGTGCCGACGCCGGACATGCCCCGCTTCCTCGGCGGGGCGGTGGGTTACGCCGGATATGACATCGTCCGTCACTACGAGAGGCTGGGGACTCCGCCGAAGGATGACCGCGGGCTGCCGGACTTGCAGTTCGGCATCTACGACGAAATGGTCATCTTCGACCACGTTCGCAAGCTGGTACACGTGGTGGCACACGGTCGGGGTGGTGACGGCGTATCGGATGACCAAGCGTATGACGAGGCGTGCGGTCGAATCGAGGGCACCGTCAAACGACTGGGCGAGGCCCGCCGTGAGGAGCTGCGTCCCATTCCTCCGCCTACAACGGATGCCGTTGACTTCCAAAGCAGCTTCTCCCGCGAGGGCTTCGAGCGAGCCGTCGAACGCTGCAAGCAGTACATCCGCGCCGGCGATATCTTTCAGGTGGTATTGTCGCAGCGGCTCTCGACGACCACGGCGGCGACGCCTTTCGACGTCTATCGCGCCCTGCGGGTCATCAACCCCTCGCCGTTCATGTTCTACGTGCAATCCCCGGCGGTGACCTTGGTCGGGGCCTCGCCGGAGATTCTCTGTCGCATCGAGGACCGCAAGGTGACCTCGCGCCCGCTGGCGGGAACTCGTCCGCGGGGGCGCACGGAAGCGGAGGATCGCGGCCTGGAAACCGAGCTCCTCGCCGACCCCAAAGAACGCGCCGAGCATGTCATGCTCGTGGACTTGGGTCGAAATGATCTGGCTCGGGTTTGCATTCCGGGCAGCGTGCAGGTGGACGATTTGATGACCGTCGAGCGCTACAGCCACGTCATGCACATTTGCAGCAACGTGACCGGCACGTTGGCCGACGGAAAAACGCCGTTCGACGCGGTGCGAAGCGTGCTGCCGGTCGGAACGGTCAGCGGTGCGCCCAAGGTCCGAGCCATGCAAATCATCGATGAACTTGAGCCGGTCCGCCGCGGACCCTACGGCGGGGCCATCGGTTACGTTGACTTTCGCGGGAACATGGATAGCTGCATCGCCTTGCGAACCATGGTCCTCACCCCCTCGGCGAGCGGCGGCTGGCGTGTGGACGCCCAGGTCGGCGCGGGCATCGTGGCCGATTCCGAACCGGCGAGGGAATACCAAGAAACGCTCAACAAGGCTCAAGGGATGCTCGATGCCCTCAAGATCGCCAATGCCTGGGCGATGTAGGGTGCGTGCTTTGCACGCACGGTCGGGGATTGGTGTGTTCCCACATCGTACGGCACCTATTCGGGCTGTTCTCTCGGCGGTCGCATTCTACGGATTGGCCACAGGGTTCACAGCCGCGCAGACACGCCTCCCGCCGCCGGTTGCGGAGGAGGGCATTTCGATCACGTTCGCAACCGAGAACGGCTGGGAGTACGACGGGCGGGTGGAGATTCCGCCGGCCGCTCATCGTCGCAACTGGGCGGTCATGCTGTTGGGGGGCGGGCTGGGGACGGCCATCGACTGGTTCGCGCCTGGCGAACTCACCATCGACGGCAAGCCCACCCACGACGCCGACGCCATCACCCGTGCGTTGCTCGCTGAAGGCTTCACTGTCATGCGTTGGCATTCGATCCGCCGCGGCGATCCGCTCAACGCCAAGGACCCCCTCATAATGGAAACCCCGACTCCACTCCAGGTGGTGGAGCAAGCGAGGCTGGCCTTTGCGGCGTTCCTCAAAACGGGCGTGGTTCCCGAGGATCACATTTTCTTGTTGGGTCACAGCCTGGGCGCGTACCGTGCCTGCGTTCTGGTGCAGGAGCATCCGAAAGTCGCGGGCGTGGTGACGCTGGCTGGGGCGTCGCTGATTCCCTCCGACCTCGAAACCGTGCGCCGGATGGTGCATGAGGCCGCGACCGACCCGCGCGTGGCGAGGATGAGATTCGAGAACGTACACGAGATGCGGGCCTATTCGTTGAAACAGTCACGAGACCGCTGGGGAAAAGAGGACGTGAAGGGAAAAGACCGCTGGGGCCATCGCTGGCCGGCGGGCGTGGTCGTTGAGAACAAGACCCCAACGCTGCTGCTGGTGGGATCGCTCGACGAACGATGGTTGCTGGAGAGCTACGTGTTCACGGCCTACCTGCGTGAGCACGAGCATCCGGACTATGCCTGGAAGGTGTTCGAGCAGCTAGGCCACAACCTGGGCGCGGAAGTGCCTGGCGCTGTCACTTACCGCGACCAAGGGGACGTCGCCGACTCGCGCTCCGGGCCCATGGATCCGACGGTCATCAAGACGGTGGTCGACTGGCTCGTAAAGCGCGCGCCGTAAGGGGCGGTCAGAAACTGTACCCGCCTCAGAAACCCGCCACACGCACAATATGGTCGCGGTACTCCGGTTCGAGTTGGTCTGGGGCGATGTTGAAATAAGACTCGAAAACGGCGGCGGTCCTAGCGACCCCTTCGACGGCGGAGAGACGGGCGGCGCCCGCGTGGACGCGATAGGCGCCGCTGGCCATGTCGGCGAGGAGGCGGTCAAACGACTTCGCGTGTCGCCCACCCGCACCGTGCCGCAGGAATGTCACCAACGCCCAGGCCTGGGCGTAGTACGTTTGCGAGACGCCGGGGTGACGGTGGCGAATGATCTCGCCGGCGTCGGTTTCGAGGAGTTCGCGCAGGGGGATCAACTCGCCGCGTTGCAGGGCCTCGCGGAGGGCGTAGAGGCGGAAGCTGTTGCGATCCGGCGTGAAGCTCGGGGTCGCCCCGCTCCACTCGACGGCTTCGTGATAACAGGCCAGGCCCTCGTTGAGCCATGCGGGCAGTGGGAAGTCGAACCGGGCACTGACGTACTGGTGCCAACCCTCATGGGCGAGCGTGGCGAGAGTGGCAGAGCGGTTCACGAAAAACAAGACCGCGGTGGTCCCCTCGGTGAATCCGCCGGAGCGAATCCGGCCATAGAGGTCGGCACGCGCCGGATAACGGCGCCGCGTGAAACGCTCCCACTCGACGCGCGAACCGAATACGTAGGTGGTCAACTTGCCGATCGACGGCGGCGGGCCGGCGAAAGTCTGTTCATATCGTCCATAAGCCGATTCGAGAAAGGCGGGCACGGCGGCCTCGAATTCCGCGTCGGCAAGCGTGCTGTGGATGACGAAATGATCCGTGTCCCATCGCCGACCGGTGAAGTCGCTTTCGGCCCAGGGGGTTGAGGTCACGTCGACTGACGCACTCCGCGCCGAGCACCCGGACCACAGAATCGCGGCAGCAACACCAAGCACCAGCTTTCGTGGGAGCGTCATGGGAATCCCAAGGAGCGTATGAGGTCGACGCGTGCCGGTCAAACGCTTGGAGGGCGTTCGACGCGCGGGTATGATCGTCGTCGTGGTTCCGGGTGATTCGAAAACGAGGACGACACGAGGTTCTGCATGACGAAGCAAGACGGCGTCGAGAAACTGATCATCATCGGGTCGGGGCCGGCGGGGTGGACGGGGGCGATTTACGCGGCGCGGGCCAACTTGCAGCCGCTGGTCTTCGCCGGAAGGCCCAAGTCCGTACCCACGACGGTTCTGCCCGGCGGGCAGCTTATGCTCACCACCGAAGTCGAGAATTATCCCGGTTTTCCGCATGGAGTGACCGGGCCGGTGCTGATGTCCTATTTCGAGCAACAGGCCGTGCGCTTCGGCACACGGATCGTCAACGACAACGGCCTGACACCCGACGTCTCCAATGCCGACGACGGGCACAACTATGCCTATCACGACTGCAAGCGCGTGGATTTTTCCAAGCGGCCGTTCGTCGTCGTTGGAGAGGATGACAAGGAATACCCCGCCCATTCGGTCGTCGTGGCCACGGGGGCTATGGCCAACTGGCTGGGCTTGAAGAACGAGATGCGATTGGCCCAATCCGGGGGCGGAGTGAGCGCCTGCGCGGTGTGCGACGGGGCCCTGCCCGTCTTCCGCGACAAGGTCGTGGGCGTGGTGGGCGGCGGCGATTCGGCCGTCGAGGAGGCGACCTATCTCACCAAGTTCGCATCCAAGGTCTATATGATCCATCGCCGCGACCAACTTCGCGCCTCGAAGATCATGGTCGAGCGGGCCAAGAACAATCACAAAATCGAATTCCTGTGGAACAAGGGCGTGGTGGACGTGCTCGGCGACAACATGATCAGCGGCGTGAAACTCAAGGACACGGTCACGGGGAAGGAGTCGGACCAAACTCTCGGCGGTCTGTTCATGGCCATCGGTCACACGCCCGCGACGGAGTTCCTCGGCGGACAACTCGAACTCGACGCCAAGAAGTACATCAAACTGAAAGACCCCTATCGCTCGACGACCAACGTCGAAGGCGTATTCGCCGCGGGTGATTGCGTGGACAGCGTCTATCGCCAAGCCGTCACCGCCGCGGGAATGGGCTGCAAAGCCGCGATCGACGCGGAACGGTGGCTTGCGGAAAAAGGGATTGAGTAGGCGCCGCTCTTGCAATACAATCCGTGGAAGGAAGGTGAACCTTATGCCCAAAATTCACAAGCTGAATTGTGTCATCGAACGCGAGGGCGATGGATACGTCTCCCTCTGCCCGGAGATGGATATTGCCAGCCAGGGGGACACGATCGAGGAGGCCCGAGCCAACCTGATGGAGGCCGTCGGGTTGTTCTTCGAGGCGGCTGATCCATCGGAGGTCCAGTCTCGGCCCCAGCCGGGCCGAGGGCCATAGCCACAGTTGGAGAGATGGTCATGGCTGCATTCCTACTGACGTGGAACCCGGATCGCTGGCCGTGGACGGAGTTGCCCGAACAGGCTAAGGCACTTGAACGAGGCGACGAGGTGCCTTTCCGATGGAGCACCGGCACGACGAAACGGATCGCTCCCGGTGATCGTCTTTTCCTCCTACGACAAGGACGAGACCCTCGCGGAATAATTGCATCCGGCGTAGCCATCTCGGAGGTCCGACAGGTCGAGCATTGGGATC
Source organism: uncultured Phycisphaera sp. (assembly GCA_964646605.1). Taxonomy (GTDB): domain Bacteria; phylum Planctomycetota; class Phycisphaerae; order UBA1845; family UBA1845; genus SBAX01. The sequence continues at coordinate 16,869 of CAZYEX010000074.1, forward strand.
CCGAACGGGCAGAGATCGGGACACCCGCGAACGTGGTAGACCTGCGTTTTGATGTCGTGATCGATCCCGAGCGGAACCCCGAGGGTATTCTCGGGCTCGATGACCTGCGAAGTCACGAATTTGCCGAAATGAACTGGCACCCACAGGCGTCAGGAACGGTCATCCCGCCGCGAGTGGCTCGTAGGCTCGAACAACTCTGGGGCCAATATCGTCGTCGCTTGGTGGGCCAGTATCGTCCGGATGAAATCGCCAATGGCACCAGATTCGCCGAGGGAGCTGTGCGGACCGTCTCTGTCGACAGATTCGAACGCAACGCTCTTGCGAGACAGGCGTGCCTGGATCACTGGGGTACAAAGTGCTTAGTTTGCGGTTTCGATTTCGGACGTACTTATGGCGACCTTGGGGCTGGCTACATCGAAGTCCATCATTTGACCGCCCTCGCCGAAGTCCGTGAGCAACACGAGGTCGATCCGTTACGTGAGCTTCGCCCGGTGTGCCCGAATTGCCACGCGATGCTGCACCGGAACGACCCGATGCTGACACCGGAGCAGCTGCGGAACGTTCTTCAACGTCAAGAAGAGAGATCTTGATAGCCAACCGCGCGCCGCGCAGCGCGACGGAAGGTCACATGATTCCTCCCGACACCACACCCGCGGTCGGGAGGATGCCTCGCATCGAGCCTGCAAGGACGGACCGTCAGGGCTCGGCGGGGTTCGGTGTTGTACGCGTCGTTTGCCGGTTTACGACGGTTCCGTTCTCGGCGACGTAGATGGGCAGGCCGGGTTTTTCCCGTCGGGCGATTTCGCGGCGGATGCCTTCCTTCAGCCCTTCAGCGGTGGCCTCGAGCCGGCGCTTCAGGAATTCGGCGTCCAACGCCCCAGTGTCCACGGGTGGCTTGTCGCTTGATCGTTGCATACCTCTCTAGGTCCCGAACCTCGACTTCGCCGCCCCGGTACCCGCCCCGTTGGGACCGCCCAGGACGAAGATTTCGGGGCCTGACATCGCGGTCACGCTACTCCGACGTTGGCAGCGAGGTCAAAGATCGTCTGAGCCGGTCGCCCCGGAAATCGGCACGGATACGACGCGAAGCCGCCGCATCACGGCGGTCAGCGAACGGCGGGGAGCCCCTGCTGCCGACCTGAAACTCGCCGATTGGGGGTTGCACCCGCCCTCGGCGTGCGGTAGTCTCCCCCCGGTGGAACCCCGCGTGGTCGCGGGTCGGAATCCTTCGGTTGACCGCCAGGGAGGGCGGTCCTCGGGGCACAGGGAGGTCCCCCCACTCATGTTTCTAAAACGCGTTACGCTTTGCGGGTTCAAGAGTTTCCCGGACGCGGTCGACTTCGACTTCGGACCGGGCGTTACGTGCATCGTCGGTCCCAACGGCTGCGGGAAGAGCAACGTCGTCGACGCCTTCAAATGGGTCGTCGGCGAACAATCGGCACGTTCCCTCCGCGGGCGGCAGATGTCCGACATGATCTTCAACGGATCCAGCTCGCGCAAGAGCAGCGGCGTGGCCCAGGTCGATCTGGTCTTCGACAACTCCGACCGCTCGTTGCCGACGGATCAAACCGAGATCACCGTCACGCGGAAACTTTATCGCTCGGGAGAGAGTGAATACCTTCTCAACCGCGACGTGACCCGGCTGAGGGACATCCGCGAGCTGTTCATGGATACGGGCGTGGGCGTGGACGCCTATTCGGTGATCGAGCAAGGGCGCGTCGATCAACTCTTGCAGAGCAACCCCGTCGACCGCCGGATCATCTTCGAGGAGGCCGCGGGCATCAGTAAGTACAAAGCGCGCAAGCGCGAGGCCGAACGGAAGCTCGAACGAACGGATCAGAACCTCCTTCGCGTCGCGGACATCATCGAAGAACTCGAAAAACGCCTGCGCAGCGTCAAGCTCCAAGCCGGGAAGGCGCGAAGTTACAAGGAGTATCAGGCCCGCCTCAGCGAGCTTCGTTCCAGCTACGCGTTGGCTGAGTATCATCGTTTCAGCGAGGAGATTTCGACCCTCACGCGAGAGGCCCAGGAGTGTACGGACCGCATCACCGCTCTGCGCACCGACATCGATCGGCACGAAACCACGGAGAGCGAGTTGACCCTGCAGCTCGACCGAGTGGCCGAGCAGATCAATCAGGCCGACAACGACGTGGTCCGCACCAAATCGACGCTTGCCGCGCAGCAGGAACGGATCGAATCCTCGCGCCGTCGCATCGAGGAGCAGCACGCCCAGCGGACCCGCGCCGACCAACGTCTGCAGACTGACACCCAACGGCGGACGGAATGCGAACGCGAACTGGAGCAAGTCCAACAGACCGCCGTCGCTTTGCAGCACGAAACGCACGAGCTGCACGCCCGCATCGACGAACTTCACGAGAAGGATCGGGAGCTCGCCCGGACCTTCACCGAAGCGCAGGCGATTCTGGAGGACGAAAAGGCCGGAATCATCGACCTTCTGCGGCGAAGCGCACAAACACACAATGAGATCGTCCGTTTCAATACCCACCGCGAGGGCCTGGTCGGCCAGAAAGGACGTCTCTCCCTCCGTGACGTGCAAATCCGCACCGAGTTGGAAGACACCCTGCGGCAGAAATCCGAAATCAACCGCCGACTGCGCGAGGTTGAAACGCTGATCGCCGACGAGACGAGAAAGCTCGAGGAAAAAAAGCTTGACGCCCGTCACGCCCACGAACTTCGCCAACGGCTGGTCGATGAACTCGCCGCGGCGAAGGAACAACGCAGTGCTTTCCTCGCCCGCCGCGACCTTCTCCACGACATGCAGTCGCGCATGGACGGTGTGGGCGAGGGGGTCCGCAAACTCCTCGACGACAAGCGGCAGGGCAACCATCCGCGTGCGTTGTCCGGCGTGGTGGGATTGGTCGCGGACCTCATCGAGACCGACGTGCAGTATGCCGCGATCATCGAGGCCGCCCTCGGCGAATGCGACCAGTGCCTTGTGGTCGAGGACGGCGAGGCCCTGTGGAAGCAACCCAAAGTCTTCGCCGACGCACCGGGACGACTGACGTTCCTCTGCCTGGACCGGATGCCTCCTCACGTCAACACCCGCGACTTTTCCGGTCAACCCGGGTTCGTCGCCCGGGCCCTGGACCTGGTGCGTTTCCCGGAGGCTTACGATCGCGTCGCCCGACATCTTCTGGGCAAGGTCGTTGTCGTCGAGACCCTGGCCGACGCCCTGTCGCTGGCCCGCCAGGATGTCTCGGGCCATCGCTTTGTCACTCGGCGCGGGGAGGTCCTCGAACCCGATGGGCGAGTGGTCGTCGGACCTCCCGGATCGACGGCTCGGCTCATTTCGCGCAAGAGTGAACTCCGCGACATCGACGTGCAACTCGGCGAACTCGACCAACGCATCCACACCGTAAGCGATCGACTCAACCGCACCGAGGCCGAGGTCACCCACCTCGACACCGTGCAACAGGAGCTTCGCACGGCCATCTATGAATCCTCCACGGCCAGAGTCGAGGCCCAAGCCGCTCTGGGGAGCATCGAGGAATCCGTGCAGCGCTTAGCGCACGAACAGCCCCTCGTCGCCCAGGAAGTCGCTTTCCTCGAACAGCAAATCAACGAAGTCCTGGAAAAAAGCGCCGAAGGCGGTAAGTCGCTTCAGGTCCTGGAGCGGGAGAACGCCGAGCGCGAACGCCGCGTCTCGGAACATCAACAGCGCATCGACGAGGTGGTCGAGTCCCGCCGCGAGGTCCAGGAGCGTCAAACCCAGGCCAAGGTCGCCCTCGGACAGCTCACCGAAAAGCGTCACGCCGCCGCGGAGACGATCAACGCCCTGCGAAGGACGTTCCACGAGTTGGACGCCGCCATTGCCTCCGTACGACATGACCTCGAGCAGTGCGACGCGCGCATCGCCGATTCGCAGAACACGGTCGCCTCAGCCGTGGAGTCCGTGGCCCGCCTCACGGTCGAGGCCGCGCAGCTCGAGACGCGCGCCGACGATCTTCGCCGGCAGCGCGACGACCTGCGGCGGACCCTCGAAACGCTGGCCCATGAGGTCAAAGCCGTCCGCTCCGAACTTGCCGCCCAGGAGGGAAGGCTCCATGAACAGCAGATGACCCTCGCCCAAACCACGGTCCGCCGCGACGAGTTGGTCGCCCGGGTGGTTGACGAACTGGGCGTGAACCTCGCCGAACGATACCAGCAGTATCAACATCAGGACCAGGACTGGGAGCAAATCGAGTCCGAGATCAGCGAGCTTCGCGGGAAGATCGAGCGCCTGGGCAACGTCAACCTCGACGCCATCACGGAGTTGGAGGAACTCGAACGCCGTCACCAATTCCTCACCACGCAACGCGACGACCTGACCCAATCCCGTCGTCAGTTGGAGGAGTTGATCACCCGTTTGAACAACGAATCGAAGGATCGCTTTCAGGCCGCCTTCGAACAGATCCGCGACAACTTCCGGACCTTGTTCCGCAAGCTGTTCGGCGGCGGACGGGCGGATATCGTCCTCGAAGACCCGGGCAACATCCTCGATTGCGGGATCGAGATCGTCGCGCAACCGCCGGGCAAAGAGTTGCAGGCCATCTCGCTGATGTCCGGCGGGGAGAAGTCGATGACCGCGATCGCGCTCTTGATGAGCATTTTCAAGACGCGACCGGCGCCGTTTGCGATTCTGGACGAGGTGGACGCGGCCCTGGACGAGGCCAACAACGATCGCTTCAACCGCATCGTCAAGGAGTTCGTCTCCGAGTCGCAGTTCATCGTCATCACGCACTCGAAACGGACCATGAGCATCGGTGACCGGCTCTACGGGATCACCATGCAGGAGCCCGGCGTCTCGACGCGAGTCAGCGTGCAGTTGGCCGACGCCCAGGCGGCGTGACGCAGGCCGACCGTATTGGCCCAAACCGAGGTCCGGGCGCGGTCCCACGGACATCCGCTGAAGTCGAAGAAATCACAGATTGTGAATCTCGGCGTTCCGGTCGCACTCGGGCAGGGTCGGACCGAGCGTTGCGGCTCCGGTCGTGCGGAAACGACCGAGGGAAACGTTGGGTCAGGCCTACCCGGTACAGCAGGCTCACCCGAAGGGAATCCACGGAGCGGGGTTTCGGGCAGGAATGGCGCTTAAAAAAAACTCGGAAATCTGGGTGGATTTCTCTTGACACCCTTCCAACCGTATGGGTAATATTCGACTTGTTTGACGGGTCGGCGGGACCGTGGGTTTAAGGATAGTCCTGCGGGTCGTCACATCCAGGTACGCGGTATCGAGGGGAGGACCACAAGGAGGTGCAGGCGGCGCGTGGTTTGCGCTTGCGCAGGGGGTTTGTTCACTTTGTCCGGGTCTTGGCACGACCGTGCGTCGGGCTTGTTCCGGAAGCTGTGATATCTTCGGGAGGGGGAGAAAACATTCGGCGACGCACCCGCTTACGGCGGAGGGCGGAGCCGAGTGTTTTTTTGGGGATAACCGACGCGGCGTGGGCGGTCACGGCCCTGACTTTTCGGTGCCGGCCAAGCGCTCCAAGGTCTTGAGCAGGGCCTGCGTTCCCTCGCGACCCTCGCCGGCCGCCTGGTTGGCGGCGAGCAACTGCGAAACCAACGAAGTGCCAGGCAGCGGCACCTTCTTTTCCAACGCCGTGGCGAGGGCGATTCGCAAGTCCTTTTGCTGTAGATCGATCATGAACATGGGGGCGAAGTCGCGGGCGACCATGCGCGGTCCGAGGTTCTCCAACATCCACGAACTCGCCGCCCCGGCGGAGAGAGCCTTGAGCATCGTCGCGGGATCGAGTCCCGCCGCACGGGCGAAAACCATGGCTTCGCTTACCGCCAGGAGGTTCAGGGCGCCAAGAATCTGGTTGCAGAGCTTGGTCATTTGACCGTTGCCTACCGGGCCGCAGTGAACCGTCAGCTTGCCCAAGGCGTCGAAGACGGGCTGCGCTCGGGCAACGTCCGCCCTATCGCCGCCCACCATGATGGCGAGCTTCCCCCCTTCGGCCCCGGTCTTTCCGCCGGAAACGGGTGCGTCCAGGAATCGTCCGCCGCGGTTCTCGATTTCGGCGGCGACCTTGAGTGCCGTCTGCGGCGAAACCGTGGACATGTCGATGCAGAGGGTTCCGCCGCGGAGCCCCTCGCAAACCCCCTTGGAACCGAGGTACACGGCCTCGACGTCCGGGGAGTCGCTGACCATGGAGATGACCACCTCGACGGATTGGGCCAAGTCCGCCGAGGAGCGACAGACGCGAGCACCCTCCGCGAGGAGCTTCTCAGCTCGTGCTATGGTGCGCGAAAAAACGGCGACCTCGAATCCCGCCCGAAGCAGATTTCGGGCCATGGGTTCGCCCATGATCCCGATGCCGATGACGCCGACTTTGGTACGGTTCACGTTTTATCCTCAAGGGTTACGGCGGCGAAGCTCGTCCACCAGGAACATCAACCGGCGACGGAGGCTGTGTTCGTCATCCACAAGCGCCGTCAGGCGTTCGCGCCGCGCCGAATCCTCTCCGACCGCGAGGGTCGCCCTGACGCACGCGACAAGCTCGTCGCGGTCTCTATAGAACGACAAGAACGGGACCAGCGTCGAAAGCCCGGGGAACTGCTTGACGAAACGGTCCGCACTTCCGCGGACAGAGACGTACTTACCGACGGCCATCGCGTCCAAGGCGATTTGTACCGCCGCCGCATCGAGCCACGGCACAACCAGCAAGCCGACGGTTCGCAGCGCGGCGTGGAGGGCTTCGCCCGCGGGGATCGAACCGACCCCATGCACGCCGCCCCTTCCGACACACTGCGCGTTCCTGCCCCAGACGCCGATTCTCAGGCCGGCGGCGGCGAGCGTTTCAACGGCTTCACGCATTGCAGCGCGCGGCGCGAGGCGTTCCACGATCAGCGAGAGCATCGTTTCCCGGCCGGTTGGGTCGGCGAGCTTCACACCGCAAGCGGTCTCGGCCTCCGCCAGGATCTGCGACGCATCGTCCATCCAGGTCGCGTCGTGATCGCCCTCCGCCAGCCCTTGCAGTTCGCGCCAGAGCGTGGTCTGGCTCGGCAAAGTCAGCCCGCAGCCCTCGGGTCGATCGTCGGGAAGGTCGAGGAAAACCGCGGCGTCCCATTCGACTCGGTCCGGATTCGTATCGGTGGGACCGACGCGACCGAAGCACACGTCGTCCGCTCCGACCTCGCAGCGCAGCACTCGGCCCTGGGGAACCCCCGCCGCCTGATTCTCTCTTGCGAGGCGGGAGGTCGACGCAAAGACGGCATCATGCGGCCCCAAGAGGGTCGACATGGCACGCGGCGCCTCGCCGCCGGGCAGAAACCACGTTGCCACCGGAAGCGACGTGGGCAAGAGCCCGCGAAGCGAACCGGCGGAGCTATTGACCAGCAACACCCAATCCGCCCCGACCCGCTCCACGGCTTGCAAACGTGCCACGACGTGGCATCTATCAGGCGAGTCGGGAATGCAAACTTCATGCGCCCAGCCCATCGCTTCCAGGGCACGTGCGATCCGACGAACGTGCTGGGCGGTTGCTGCCGACGGGTCCAGACTGAGCACGGCGGTCCGCGGACATTTCGGCAATCCCTCCCGCCCCAGTCCCGCCAGCGCCCGCGACAATGTTTCGGTGACCCCGGATTGGAAGTGGAGTACGGATTCGCCCGCCTGTTCCAGACGCTTTTGCAAAACCGCGATTTGGGCTGCGGAGTGCTGGGGAACCGTGAACAACTGGGTGGGCAGTTCGCAACCCGGGCGGGTCTCGAAAAACTCGCTCAACCGGGCTTCGATCTCGTCGCCCACGATCATCACCAATTGCCCGCCGGCCAACGCCGCGGTGTAATCATAAAGGTGCATGGCCAGCTTCACCTGGATCGGATCGCTCTCGAAGATGAAAACCGCTCGATACCCCGGCAGCCGTTCTAGGATCGCCAGCGGTTCATGGCCCGTGAGGATCCCCGGCAAGGAGACATTCCCGACGTCGGCGCGGACCGTGCTGAAGAGCTCCGCGGCGCTGACCGTGGGCATGGACGACCCGCCGAACCACCGCCATCGACCGTCGGCGTCGCGCAGCCGCAACGTCGGCGAGCCATCCCGCCCCGGTGTGAACTCGATGGGTTGGGTGATGGAGGCGGCTTCGACCAGCGCGGCCGCGCTTGGTTGCACGGTCCGCAGCGCCGCGAGGTTGCGAACATATCGCTGTGTGGCATGCCCTGAGGTCGCCTCGGTCGAATTGCGCCGAGTCGCATTCGGAGGGGTGATGGTCGGTTGCGCGGTCACGCCGCGGTTCCACCGCCTTTGGAAACCAGCAGGGCGATGAGGATGCCGATCCAGGCAACCCAGGCCAGCGCCGCCAAAACGAGCGGCCAGCGCGGACCCGCGGGGGCGGTGCCGATGGGACCACGCGCGGCAGTCAACGAAAGCCGGGATGTGTCCTCACCCTCATGCGATGGCGATAACACCTTGGCTACGGCCGGTTTTTTTTCGTTGCTCTGTTGGCCCATGTCGAATTCGTCCCCCGCATTGTGAAAACTGGGTCACGGCGTTTTCGCCGCACCGGCCTGGATCCGAACGGGAACCTCCACCTGCTCGGCGCCCGCGACGTTGGTGGTCAATCGCAACGTCGCCTGTGGTTCCGCCTCCGATGCCCTACCCGCCAGCTTGACCTCGACAAATCGAATGTGCTGGTAGCGCCCGCTCGCCTGCCGATCGATCTCCGCCACAACGAGCGGATTGTCGCAGACCATGTGGGAGATTTCCAGCATCGTCGAGGTCAGGGCGGCCTGGACCTTGATCCGCCGCCGCATGCCGTTCGCCGAACCGTCATCGCGCAGAAGAATCAACGGCGGGTCCACCTCGACGGGGGAGGCCACGATTCCGAAGATGGGTACTTCGACGATCGGCTGATCGAAGGAATCGGTGACGACCCGTAGGATCGACGCGAAGGGTCCCGGTTTGGCGTCCTGTCGCAAGGACGCGGTGATGGCATGCTCCTGCTCGGGGCCGCGGCTCTTCCCGGCCTCGACGGTGACGTCAAAGAGAGGCCCGGCGGAGGCCTCCAGGATGCGCACCGGGGTCTTGGCCGTCGATCTCAGGGAGACGGTCGGCAACTTCTTCCCGGGCAAGGAGGTCTGGCGAGTCGCATCCAGGACCTTCGGCAACCACGTCAGGTCCGCCACCACCTCGCCGCGGATGGGGATGGAACGCTCGCGGTCGATTCCATCCACGGTCAGTTCGACCTTGACCTCGGAATTCAATTGTCCCAGCGGGGCCGAATCGTCGACCAGAAAGCGAATGCGCTGGCCCGCACCCCGCCGACCCTCGAAGGGGCCGTATTCGACGTTCAGGGGCGTGCCTTCCGCGACTTGGACGGAGCGCAGGGTCAGCGACTCTCGCCCCCCCCCGGGGTAGAAGTCCAGCGTCTTCACAGAACCGTCGCCGCGGCGGACGGTGCGAAGATTGAGCATGGTCACGGGGTCCATCTCGAAGACGAAATCGACCGTGGCCTTGAATTCCAGTCTGAGATCCGGCTCGGTCGGGTCGTTGCTATGAACCGAGATGGTCTTGACCTGTTCGTCGCGGCGATTGGCGCTGTCGAACTGGGCCTTGAGGGCCAGCGTTCCGCCGGCGGGGATCACCTTCTCCTCGTCGTTGAGTTGAACCACCGTACACCCGCAGCTCGCCGCGGTGTGATCGATCACCAGGTCCGCGTTGCCCCGGTTCTCGAGCATCCAGGTCGCAGTGACCTTGTCCCCTTCGAGCACGGTTCCCAGGTCGATGCTGCGCTGGGCGACGTACAATTGAGGCCGTGCGGGTTGGTCCTTTCCCGTCTCCTGCGGCGTGGGCGGAAGCTGTCCCTGGGCCGTGGCAAACCCGGCCAGGGTAACGAACAGCGCGACCCACCCGCGACTTGAACCGGCGGCAGAAGGAAACATTGGCAACTCCTTGACTGTCCTAGACCCAACGCCCAGCAACGTCGCACGCCCCAGCAGGCGCCTCGGCATCCGCCGGCGGCGTTGTCCAGATTCTATGTACGCAGCGACCGTCTGCGAAGTTGGCTCCGCGTCACCCTGTTCCCTGCCTTGCGAATCTGGCCGCGCCAGGCTACCGTTTCGAATCACCCCTTGCTTCGAGAGTGGGGCTGCGACACGGCTGTTACGGAGACATGGTGATGCGACGGCTTTTTCTTTCCACGGCGATCTTTGGCGCGTTCGGGCTGGCGGGGTGCATGGAACCCGACGTGCGGCAGTTGCGGAGCGCGCGAATCGACAAACCCGCGCCGGACTTCGAGCTGGACGGGCTGGACGGGGCCAAGGTCAAGCTGAGCGACCTGCGCGGCAAACCCGTGCTGCTGGCGTTCTTCGCCTATAGCTGACCGCCCTGCCGTGCGGAGGCTCCGCACCTAAGCCGCTTGGCGAGCGATCATCAGAAGGACGGTCTGGTCGTTTTGGCCGTCAATGCCTGGGACGAGGACCACAATCTCCTCAAGGAGTACGCCAAGCAGGAGAAGCTCAACCAGCGCATCCTTTTGGACGGCAGCGACGTACACAAGCGATACGGCATTCCGGAGCGCCGCGTGCCGGTCGTATTCTTTATCGACCGCGCCGGACGGGTCGTGGACCTCTTGTCCGGCGCCGGCGGGTGGGAGACGCTGGACAAGACCACCAAGAAACTCGTCGCCGCCCGAGGGTGATCCCGCCAGGCACGATCCCGCGTTTTCCCGATGGAACGCCGCCGCGCCAGCGGTTCGTTTGTGCGTTCTAGTTTTTTTTCGTGATGCGCGGTCACAGTTCGGGCGGTGCGCGGGTGCATCCGAACCGGTCGGGTCGGGCACGGACTGCCGGGTAACGATGTCGCCGAATCGAGCCATGCGCGTTCTCGCAACAGGGTTCCGCCGCCTGCGGCGGATTGCCCGCTGGAAGAACTTGGAGGGTGATCGGCGGATTCCGTGAGGCCGAGCGATCGGGGGAGGGGACGAATGAACCGTCTGGATTAGGAAGTTCGACGAGGATGGTCTGCGACGGTGGTCCTGCAAGTGAGTTACCTTGTTCGCTGGGGCAGCGCGGCGGCGCTTCAACGGAAGCGGTCGATGACGAAGGAGGTTAGGGAGCCGAGTTGGAGGAAGGCGGCGAGGGCGAGACGGGCGGCGGCGTGGTCGGGGTGATCGTCGAGGAGGCCGGCGAGTCCCCACAGGCCCGCGACGATGGCCAGCATTTGCAGGAGTGCGCCGAACAGTCGAAGGAACGAGAAGTCGTGCTGTCGCTCTCGGCGGTAGGCGCGTTCGAGCTGGTCGTGGATTCGTTCGAGGAGGGCGGCGACGCGGTCGTCGTGCGGTTCGTGGCTCATGCCTGTCCACGGCTCGGGGGTGCCTTCGGTGCTTTGTTCCACGATTCGAGCAGCCTCCAGCAAGTCGGCGGCGACGGGGACCGACGGATCAAGATCCGCGGGCGCGGTCCGATCGTTTCGCCCGATCAAGATCGTCCGGCAGCCGGCGGTGCGGCCCGCCTGTACGTCGGTTGGGGCGTCGCCCACCATCCAGGACCGCGACAGGTCAATGTTCAACTCTTTTGCGGCTTGAAGCAACATTCCGGGTTTGGGTTTTCGTAAGTTGCTGTCGCGGCGGTAGGTTTCGACGACGGCCTCGGGCCCGTCTAGATAGGGGCAGTAATAGTGGGCGTCGAGGCGGGCTCCTTCCTGGGCGAGCAGGGATTCCATCCGGGCGTGGACGCGCTCGAGGTCGGGGCCGCTGAACCGGCCACGGGCGATGCCGGATTGATTGGAGACCAGGACCACGGCGAATCCGCCATCGTGGAAGCGTTGAAGGGCCTGGGCGGAGTCGGGGAAAAGGCGGACCTGATCGGGGTCGCCGATGTAGCCGGCGTCCTCGATGAGTGTTCCGTCGCGGTCGAGGAAGATGGCGGGGCGTTTCATCGCGCTCACGTGGTTTCCTTCACGTCGAACTGGGCCCCCCTCACCCTGCCCTCTCCCCCGCAGAGGGAGAGGGATTGGGGCCACCCTCACCACATGGGAGAGAGGGGCTGAAAACGCGCTCACTGCGAACCGTACGGGCGACTCGTAGGTTCTCGCGCATATGATCGAGGCTCAGACTGCCGACGACAACCGTGGTTACGGCAGGATTCCGTAGAACGAATGGAATGGACTGCGTGGCGGGGATTCGGCCGGTTGCGAGGCCCTTCTTCACGATCACGGCGACGTTGCGGGCCGCGGCCTCGGCGATCACCGGGGCGAGCGTGAGGTCGTCGGAGTGGTACTCGACCATGATCGAGTCGGTCCAAGGGAGCGCCGCACGGAACGCCTCCAACGTATAACCGGAGAACCCGATGCCGCGGGTCAGGCCGGCGGCGCGTAGGGATATCATCGTATCCACGAGGTCGGTTTGTTGAAGGACTCGGACGTCGTCGCGGCTGGAGTGGACGAAGAGGAGATCGACGGCGTCGGTGCGGAGGCGGCGGAGGCTCTGTTCGACGCTCTGCCGGACGGAGGTGGGTGAGAAGTCGTAGCGGCTGATGCCGTTCTCGAAGAACTCGCCGACTTTCGTGGAGAGGACGAACTCGCGGCGGCGGTGAGCGAGGGTTTGTCCGATTCGTTCCTCGCTGAGACCGTAGGCGGGGGCGGTGTCGATGTAGGTCACTCCCAGGTCGAGGATGCCGTGGAGCAGTTTTTCGACGGCGGGAAGGTCGGGCAGGTCGTAGGCGGCGGCGTACTTGGCGGCGACGTTTCGGCCGATCTTGAAGGCCCCGAATCCGACGGGGGATATCGCGGGAGTCATGCGTGCCACTCCGTTGTCATCTCCCACGGTGCGGTTGCGACCGGCGGTTGCGGCCAGGACTTCGGGAAAGAAATCTCGCCGCCCCGCTGGGGTTGGCCTAGCTGGTCGGCGATGTCCCTCGCCAATCGGGGGACAAGGACCAGCTTGGTGGGCCAGGCGGTGATGACCGACCCCTCGCGGCGGTGGAAGGGGCCCTGTGGGCGTCGTCCGTCGGGTGCGCGTCCCTCGGCACGGTTGATGCGATAGGTCGCCCATTGCGTGTGCGATAAGTCTATCCCGGGCAGCACGGAGATCAACTCGCGGCGGGCGTGGGCGATGAGATCATGGGGTTCGAGCTGCACGCCCTGTTCAGCCAGTTCGCCGCCGAGGTACCAGACGGTGCGGGACTGGGAATCGACGGCGGAGGTGACGGTCACCCGGGTTTTGCCGCCGTCGACGCAATGTCCGAACAGGTCGGGGAGCGGTCCGCGGACCATGACCATGTGCAAGGGGCGTCGCTGCATGGCGTCGGGGGGAAGACCCAGGGCTTTTCGCAGGACTTCGTTGCCTTCCCCGGCGGTGAGGACCGTCGCGGAGGGCGCGAGAGTCAGCGTATCGTCGGTGTCGGGATGGTGGAGTTGCACGCGGATCGGTTGCTGCGACTCGCGGCGCTCGAAGGCGACGTTGCAAGGGTCCGCGACGCCGATGATGCGCGGTCGATGAGCGTCGCTCAGCGCTTGTAGGAGCGATCGGGAGTCTATCACGGGTTCGTCCACGCGGAGGACGTCGCCGGGGCATTGGTGAAGGACTGGGGGGCGATCGGCCGGCGGCACCCTCTCGACGGGGGTGCGGAGTCCGACGCGGGCCCCGAGCATGCCGAGGCGCGAGGTGATGGACTCCGTTCGCCAGAGATAACAACACGGTGAAAGGACCCGGACCTGACGCAAATTCGGATGGGCGTCACCGGAGAGACACGCACTCCAAAGTGCGGGCATCTCGCGCACGGAGTCGGTGGAACCGGATCGCAGGCCGGAGAGGGCGTATTTCAAGCCGCCGTGGAGGATTCCTTGTGAGGCGATGGTTTGCCCGCCGCCCAGGGCACGCAGTTCGACGAGCAGCACGGCGAAGCCTCGGCGATGGAGTTCGTCGAGCAGCCACAAACCGGCGGCGCCCCCGCCAAGGATCAGCACGTCGGGTTGGAGTTCGTTCGTGGGCATGTGGTCAGCGGCGGATCACTGCCAGTGCTCTCGTAAGGAGGTGATCGAGGATGGCATCCGAGTCTTCGTCCATCTCGATGGCGACGCGGACGACGAGGATCGAGGCGGGGTCCAAACCGGGCAGTGAGGAGAGCTTCACCGCGTCCTTTTCGGTTGTGACCAGTACGGCCTGCGGGGTCCCGACCATGCGGCGCCGCAACGACGCGAGGTCGCGTGGGGTGTAGGCGTGGTGGTCGGACCACCAGTGCCAGCCGACGATGGCCGCGCCGAGGGCGGACACCGTGGCGCGGAAGGTCGCCGGGTTGCCGACGGCGGCGATCAGGAAGGCACGGCGGCCCCGCAAACCGCCGTCCACGGGAACGCCGTCCAAGCGTTCGACCCCGGTAACACCGTGACGGCACTGCAACAAGCTGGCGTTCGGTGCGACCAGTCGGACCCTCTGTCGAGTCCGCTGAAGATCGTCGGGAACTTGATCGCACCGGGTGAGGATGACGGCGTCGGCGCGGCGAAGCCCCGCGACCGGTTCGCGGAGCAGTCCGCGGGGCAGGAGGCGGTCGTATCCGAAGGGGCACGTGGCGTCGAGGAGCACGAGGTCGAGGTCGCGGTGCAGTCGGCGGTGCTGGAATCCGTCGTCGAGGACGACGACATCGGCGGCGTGGTCGCCCACGGCCCGATCGGCGCCGCGAACTCGGTCGGGGTCGATGACGCAGATGGCATGAGGGACGTGCTTTCGGATGAGACGTTCCTCGTCGTTCGACTCTCCGGCCGGAGCGCCGTATCCGCGGGCGATCACGGCTGGGCGGCGACCCATGCGCTGCAGGCGTTGTAGCAAGTCAATGACGAACGGGGTCTTTCCGACGCCGCCGGCGGTGATGTTGCCCACGCTAATAACCGGGACGGAGCATCGCGCCGCACTGCCCGGGCGGTCGTACTTGCTATTTCGGACGGCGATGGCGGCGGCGTATCCCCACGACGCGACGGTGAGGGCGGCACGCAGAGGAGCGGCCCAGGACCCCGCCTCGCCGGACAGAATCCGCCGGTAGAGCGGGTCAGCGTCCATCGCTGGTCGCCGCGTAGGCCACGGCGGCACAGGTTACGCAGGTCTGCGTTTCTTGATCCACGGCCTGATGATACCGCAAGAGACGCGGCGATGCGTCGGGTAGGGCGGCGGCCAGGCAGTACATGCAGCCTGCGCTGCACATGCGTGTCGGGTTATCGTCCCGTGCCACGCTGAGGACGAAGCCGTTGCCGTCAGCGGCGGCCAGGCGATCGAGGGCCTCGTCGTCGCGGCGCTGGACCTCCGCGAGGAAGGCCTCATCCAGCGGGCGATCGTCGCCGAAGTTGGCGCCGACGTGACTCAAATCGGCGCCGGCGACGAGCAGGGTGTCGCGGCCGTCCTCGGCCAGAAGGTCGTTCAATGCGGAGGCAAAGCGCACCGGCCCCACGTCGCCGGGCGCCAAGGGCGCCGTCGGATCGGGACAGAGGAAGGGGACGATCCTGAAGCTCGTGGGGCCGAAGAGGAACTGCAACCAGGCCACTTGCAGCTCGACGGAGTGTTCGCGGGCGTGGTCCAGCTCGAAGTTCCGCAAGCCGCCGCAACTCGCCTCCAGTTTTTCGAGGAAGGGCAGATCGACGCAGGTCGTACCCAGGGGAGTCTGGAAATCGCGGGCCGTGGCGACGACGCCGGTGGAACGGCCGAAATGGTTGGTGCCGAGAATGACGACGCGTTGGGGAGGCGGTTGACCACGAAGCATCCCATAGGCCGCGGCATAGCAGGGTCGTCCGCGAGGGTAGTCCAGGTGCGGGGCGATGATCCCGGCTAGGCGGTCCGTCGTCGTTTCCGAGGGCGTGTCCGAGAGCATTTCGTCGAAGACCCGCCCGCTGGGGTCGATGCCCAGTCCCTGGGCGTGAGGCATTCCGCGGACGCGGGCTTCGCGGTAGTCATGGAGAAGCGCTCGGTAGTGTTTCTCGAATCCCGGGCCGTCGAGGAAGTGCGCGGTTTCCAGATGGGTGAGGAGGGAGTGGAGGGTTTCTTCGGAGACGGCGGCGTGGAACTGCGCTTGGAACTCGCGGCGGATGTCGTCGCAAGTGTGCTCGCCGTCCATCAATGCGAGGATTTGCAAAGCCGGGGCGGACATGCTGAGCACCACGTCGGAGATGCCCGAGCGATCGCGCAGACCGACGGTCACCTCTTCCCCGTCGGGAATCCGGAAAGCCTCGACGGGGCGGAGGCGAGGTTTGTCGGTAGGGTCCCACTGCATTGGAGGCTTATTGTATCAGGAATCGCTTTGTTCGTCGTGTCGGGATCGCGGGCGAACTACGAAGGACCAATGACCAATGACCAATTACGGAGAAGCCCATTGGGTCACGGATTGGCAATTGCCGCAAAGGGAACCGAACCAGCGAGGCGATCGGCTAGGCCTCGAGGTCGACGTGCAGGCGTCCATCCTCGCCGGTGGTGATTCCGGGCGGGGCGGGGGGGGCGGGTTCTTCCTGGGGAGGTAGTAGTTGATCGAGTTGTCGTCCCTGGCTTCCTTGGCCTTCGGCGTTGGTGAAGACCTCGACGTCGGCGTTGGTGGTTTCGACGGTGGTGTCGGCGTCGTTGACGGTCTTGACTCTCTGGGAAGCGGCGTGGGCCTGACCGGCGCGGCGGACTTCACGGTCGTTGGTGACCTGGCGAGCCTGCACGCCGGTCTGGGCCGCCGAGGCGGCAATGTCCGACGGGATTTGAGACATGGATTCGCTGCCCTGCCGTTTCCGACGACCGTCGTTTCTCCTATCGGAAATTGGGGCCGTCTCTCAACACTGTGCGATTGTTTTCGGGGTGAGGGCAACGGGCTATAATCCCTGGGGTTCGAGGATGCACTATGGCCCAACTGGGCGTGAACATCGACCATGTGGCGACGGTTCGGCAGGCCCGGCGGACCGATGAACCGGATCCGGTCTGGGCGGCGGTGGAGGCGGAACTCGGCGGGGCGGATGGAATCACCTTCCACCTTCGCGAGGACCGCCGGCACATCAACGACCGCGACGCCCGGTTCCTGCGCGAGACGGTGGGGGTGAAGCTCAACATGGAGATGGCGTCAGATGACGCCATCGTGGCCATCGCCGTTGGGCTCGAGCCCGACCAGTGTACGCTGGTTCCTGAACGGCGGGAGGAGTTGACCACCGAGGGGGGGCTGGATGTGGTGCGTCACCGGGCTAGGGTGGCGACAACGGTGGGACGGCTGCGCGAGGCGGGGATCGTGGTCAGCGCCTTCATCGAACCGCTGGCCGAGCAAATCGAGGCGTCGGCCGACATCGGGTTCCAGGCCGTGGAACTGTGGACGGGCGCCTACGCCCACGCGAAGACCGACGCTCAGCGCGAGGCGACTCTGGAGGCTTTGCGAAATGGAATCGCCGTGGGACGAAGAAGGGGATTGGAGGTTCATGGCGGGCACGGACTGACGTATCGCAACATCGGCCCGGTCGCGGCGCTGGTGGGATTCGGGGAGTTCAACATCGGGCACTCCATCGTCTCGCGGGCGGTCTTCGTGGGAATGCGTGAGGCGGTGCGGGAGATGAAGCGGTTGCTGGACAAACATTCCCCACGCGACGGAGGGGCATGTTGAAGGAGTCCCTATGGACCCAGATGAGTTGTACCTGAAGGTCAAACATCAACCCTTTGAGCCGTTTCGCATCCACGTGTCGGATGGGATCGCCTACAAGATCGATCACCCCGATCAAATTATGGTGGGACGGCGGTCTTGCTACGTCGGGATCGCCGGGCGCTCGGACGGTCCGTTTCAACGGATCGCCACCGTGGCGAACATCCATATTACGCGCCTCGAGCCTTTGATGCGAGGAAAAGCACGCCGGCGAACCCGGCGGAACGGTCGAAATGGGTAGGCGTGCGAGGGTCACGAACCGGCACGCGATGATTCGATGCTTGATGCTGTGTACGCGTTACCGGTCAGGAGTTGAACGGAGGTTGTTTCATGTCGGCGGTTGATTCAAGGATGAGTCTCCGGGGTTCGATGACCGCGTTGGTTACGCCATTTCGCGGCGGGGAGGTTGACGATCCGGCGCTCAGGTCGTTGGTGGCGCGGCAGATCGAGGGTGGTACGGATTGGCTAGTGCCGCTGGGCACGACGGGCGAGACACCGACGCTGACGGAGGGGGAGCGGCGACGGATCCTGGAAACGGTGCTCTCGACGGCGAAGGGTCGTTGTCCGGTCATGGCGGGGACGGGTACGAACAGCACGGCCTCGACGATCGCGCAAACGAAACAAGCGGCGGCGATGGGCGTGGACGCGGTCCTGGTGGTCGTACCGTATTACAACCGTCCGACGCAGGAGGGGTTGTATCGTCATTTCGCGGCCGTCGCGGAGGCGGTGGACTTGCCCATTGTGCTGTACAACGTGCCGGTGCGGACGGGGGTGGCGCTGAGCAACGAGACGGCGGCGCGGCTGCGGAGCGCTTTCCCCCAAATCGCGGCGATCAAGGACGCGACGGGGAGCATTGAGGGGGTGACGGACCTTGTCACCCGATGCGATCTTGCGGTCTTGAGCGGGGATGATACACTGGCGTGGCCGATGATGGCCCTGGGCGCGGTCGGCGTGGTGAGCGTGATCGGGAACCTTCAGCCGTCGCTGATGAAGGCGCTGACGGTCGCGGCGCTGGACGGAAACTTGGCGGCGGCACGGGCCCATCATCGCAAGGTCTACGATCTGGCGACGGGGATCGGTCGATTCGGACCCAACCCCTTGCCGATCAAGACGGCGATGGCCGTGGCGGGGCTGATCGAGGAGGAGTTTCGCCTCCCGCTTTGCTCGTTGGACGCCGACGCTCGCAATGAGATCGCAGCCGTCTTACGCCGCCATGAAGTAGGGGGAGGATCGGGCAATGAGTGACGCACCGAGTTCGGTTATGAGCGCGCGACATCATCCGACGCTGGTGGACAGGGCGGCCTTCTGGTCGTCGTGGTTGCTGGCGGGGGCGGTTTTTCTCACGATTGGTTGGCTGGCGATGGCCCCGGACGATCCCCGAGGGGCGGTGAGCATCCTGACGCGCGGCGGAGGGTGGATGATGCTCTTGCAGGCGGCGGGGCTGGCCGCGGTGACGGCGGCGTTGACGACGGTGATCGCCGGACGGCGTCTTCCCTACGTCGGGGCCTTTGCCGCCGCGGTGGGATTGGCCAGCGTCTCACTGCGCGGATGGACGACGGCGTACTTCCTTCTGCAAGGGGCGGAGACGCCGGAGGTTTCGCAACCGGCACTGGCGGGTCAGTTCGCCCTGGAGGCGATGGCATGGTTTGTGGTCATGCTGATCGCCGTCGTGATTTCCGCTGTGGTGACGCGCTGGTGTTTCTTCTCGCCGCCGGGCGTGGGCTCGGGGGAGGAGGCGCCGAGCGGTTCGATCCGAGACGGGTTGGAACACCTGCTGATCGTTTTCGGGGCGGGGATGGTGGTGTTTTATACGCTGTCGAGTCAGATGGCGGCGCGGTCGATTCAACATGGGCAGTCGTGTTTCGTGGTGGCGGCGACGATCTGCATGGCGTCGTATCTCGCGGCGCGAATCGTGCCCGCTCCGTCGGTGCATTGGCCGATCTTCGCCGTGGGGCTTCTGGCGGGGGCGGGATATGGCTGGGCGGCGCTACACAGAGTGAGCGGACTTCCCGCAGGGGTTCCGGCCAACCCGTTCTTGCGGGTTCTGCCCATCCAATTCGTCTCCGTGGGGATCGCGGCGGCGGTGGCCATGTTCTGGTACTCGCGGCCGCTCGCCTACGACGACGCGGGAGGCGAGATCAATCCCTCGGACCGCCCCACATCCACCGACGAGCCGTGATGCTCCTTCTGCCAACTCGACCTCGGCAAGAATGCTCCGTGCTCGGTCGCATTCTCCGGGCCGGACGAAAGAGCGAAGTCGCAGCTTGACCGGATGGTCGGTTGAGGCTGCATTGCCGCGTATGTGATGCGCCGCCTAACGGCGCCTGACTTCTCGGAGGAAGAACGTCATGACCAGCTTCACCCCGCCGCCCTATCCACCAATCCCCGCCTACGGCGAAGCGCAGAGCGGACCGCCGCGTTGGAGCGCCACGGCGATCGCGGCGCTCATCCTTGCGATCTTGGGATGCCTCGGGATCACGGCCGTTCTGGGTCTGGTCTTCGCCATTGTCGGGATCTTCGCGACCCGCGGAGGGCGTCGTCGCGGGATGGGCCTGGCGATCGCGGCCATCCCCATCAGCCTTGTCACCGGCGCTTTCTCCGTACTGGCCATCATCGCGTTCATGCTCTTCGGTCGTATGGCGGAGGTTCCCGGTAAATTGCCGAGTGTCTTCGCCGGGGGCGGGGAAACGGGGGCTACGACGCTTCGGGAGCTGGCGACTCCGGAGTGGAACGAGTCGGTCAACGACGAGCCGTTGCGGGAGTGGCTGCGGCTCGTGCAGAAAAAGCACGGGGCGCTGACCGCGGCGGCGCTGGACATGCAACAGGGGGTCACCATGTCCCCGGAGGGCAATCCCCGCATCGCCATCGCCGGGAAATTCGTCAACGGTGCGGCCACCATTCGCGTGAGCTTCGAGGTGCAGGACCTCTGGTCAGTGCGGATCGCGGACATCGAGGTGGACGGATCCTCGCCGCTTCGACCCGCCGAACCCTCGCCCGCGGCGGTGCAGGCGCCTCCGCCCGCACCGCCCTAAGGTGACGGGCGTGCATGACCGGGCCGCACAGCGGACCCTACGAACTAGCACGCCGCCGTTTTCCGCGGCTTGTTGCGCCGCAATGCGAATTGCGGTTTTGCCGCATTCGGCGTGAATCGAGGCTGTTGGCGATGTAGCCACCCGAGTATAGAATTGGAGCCGCGTAGTACACCCAAATGGTTCTTGGTATACTCGATCCGAGGCCACGATGCCGCGCCTATCCGATGAGCTACGTGATTGCGTGATTTACCTCTATGCAAGCCCTGAGGCGGCGCGCGAAGGCAGGGACTCTGGCGGCAGCGGGTTCTTGGTGAGCACTCCTGGCGAACTCGACAAACACGCCTTGTATTCGTATGCCGTAACCAACCGCCATGTTCTCGATCAATGTTGCCTGACCATTCGACTAAATACGGAACGTGGGGAAACCGCCGTCATCGAAACAGGATATGGCGAGTGGCATCAGTCAAGGGTCAACGACGTAGCCATATGCCCGATCAAGCTCGATATCGGGCACACCTTCAAGCTTGTCCCACAGGAAATGTTCATCACCCCTGCGATCATCGACAAGGAGGGAATCGGCATGGGCGATGACGTGTTCTTGGTTGGCCGCTTGATCGATCATGCTGGGAAGCAGCGAAACACGCCATCGGCGCGTTTTGGCAACATCGCCATGATGCCAATCGAGAAAATACGGAACAAGCATCTTGATGTCGATGTCGAGTCGTTCCTTTGCGAACTAAAGTCTATTGGAGGATTCAGCGGGTCGCCTGTTTTTGTATGGATTCCTCCAGGGCATCAACGTCCGGGCTCCAATTCGATCGTATTGGCTACTCTCGGGCCGTGGCTTTTGGGGGTTGACCTAGGACATCTTAAGCGCGAAGAACGCACGCGAGAGAAAAACGGCAACAAGACAACAGACGGCCGCTATGTCGAGCGCAACAGCGGTATTGGCACCGTCGTTCCCGCATGGCATATCGCGCAACTTCTGGAAGAGCTTAGACCGGACAGGGTAATGCACGACGCTCGCCGCATCCAGCTTCACCGTTGCTCCCCGATGGTGATGGATGGAGGAAGCGATGACCTGGGCGATGAAAAATCATGACTGGTCGGTCGAGGAGCTAATCGGACGGTCGGGTTCAAACTAGCCCGCTACCCGCCTTGACACCCTAACAATTGCCGAATATAGTTGCCGGGGCAAGGGAGGGTGTTGGCGCGGGCATGAAACTACGAGCGATCGACAATCCGCCGAATCCTTATTTGTCGCAGCACGTGGAGTGGCTGGAGCCGCCCCCGCCGGCGCGGGTCGAGGTGTACGAGGAAACCTCGGGGTCCATTCTCTCGCGCAACGACAGTCCGGATCTCCCGTTTACCTGGTCGGTGAATCCGTATCGGGGGTGCCAACACGCTTGTGCGTATTGTTATGCCCGGCCCTATCACGAATACCTGGGGCTGGGGGCGGGAACGGATTTCGAGACCAAGCTGGTGGTCAAGACCAACGCGGCGCAGTTGCTGGGCGAGGCGTTTCGCAAATCGAGTTGGAAAGGCGAGCTGGTAAATTTTTCGGGGATCACGGATTGCTATCAACCGTTGGAGGCGGCCTATGGGCTGACGCGTGCGTGTCTGGAGGTGTGCATCGAGTTCAAGAATCCGGCGATGGTGGTGACCAAGGGGTTCCTCGTGGTGCGCGATGCCGACATTCTGTCGAAACTCAATGGGGTCGCTGGGGCGAGCGTTTGTATGAGTATCCCGTTCTTCGACGCGACGACAGCCAAGCTGATCGAACCGCAGGCCCCACCGCCCGCGCGACGATTCGAGGCCGTGCGACGATTGCACGACGCGGGAGTTCCGGTGCGCGTGTTCGTCGCCCCGGTGATTCCAGGACTCAACGACCGCGACATTCCGCGGATCCTCGAACAGGCCGCGGCGGCGGGGGCGCAATCGGCGAGCTTCACGGCGCTGCGACTGCCGGGCAGTGTGCAGGAAGTTTTCGTCTCGCGTCTGCGTGCGGTCATGCCGTTGCGAGCCGAGCGCGTGATGGACCGCCTTCGCGACATCCACGAAGGACGGATCAGCGATTCGCGGTTCGGATCGCGGATGCGCGGCTCCGGGACCTACTGGGACAGCATCCGCGATCTGTTCGAGATCTCCAAGCGGCGATACGGGTTGGACCATGACGAGTTCGACGTGGCCCCATCGGTCCACGATTCGCCGGCGGATTCGCCGACGGCGCCGCCTCGACACGACCTGGTGCAGCTCTCGTTCGATTTTGGGCGCTAGGGACGGTCACGGCCCATGGATGGCGGAGCCTATTACCGCTTCTGGCAGACCGTCAACGCGGCGTTGACCCCAGATACACCCAAGAGTCCCGCGTTGGCGGTGGATACACCTGCGGCGTCTACTTTTCCGCACCGCCGTCGACGATCCCGTCTGGGACCCCCGTTCTTCCCACGCTCGGCTGTGGTATAATGGAGGGATCGCGCGGCGAGTCCGGATGGACGTTATCGGGCCGCGTGCGAAAATGAGGTGATGCGATGATGACCGTTCACATCGACGAAACGACCGCCGAAATCCTCGAAGCTCAGGCCAAAGCCCTCGGGCTCACCCTGCCGGACTACCTCCGCCGAATCGCTGGTAACGGAAGCCATGTAGCCGACGCCGCTTCCGACATGCCCCACGACCAATGGTCCGCGAGGTTGCGCGCGTGGGCGGCTGGCTTTCCGACACTTCCCCGCGTCGCGGACGACACGCGGGAAAGCATCTACGCCGGACGCGGCGAATGAGGGTCCTTGTCGATACGAACGTGCCGGCCCGCATCGCTCAACCGGGACATCCTCACCACGCCGTTGCGCTTGGCGCGGTCGAAATACTCCGCGGTCGAGGCGACGAGCTCTTTCTTGTCCCGCAGGTGCTCTACGAATTCTGGGTCGTTTGCACCCGACCGTTGGAGCAGAACGGACTCGGTTTGCCGGTTCCGGTGGTGGTGGAGAAGCATGAACAGGCCAAGGCCTTGTTCCCCATTCTGCCCGACAACGACGCCATTTTCCCCGCCTGGGAGAGACTCGTCCGTGAGTTCGACGTCAGAGGGAAACATGCGCACGACGCCCGTCTTGTCGCGGCGATGGAGATTCACCGTATGGACTCCGCACTGACTTTCAACGCCGCCGATTTTTCGCGCTATGCGAGGTTCCTGGTCATGGACCCGCTTCACGTTTCCCAGGCTTCGAGGACCTGAATTGAGTTGCAGGTCGCTCCGCACTGTTCTCACCGAATGGCGTTGCGATTCGCCGCGCTACACACAGATCGGAAGGCGCGTCGCACCCTCTGAGTCCCGGTGTTGATTCCGGATTGTTGGGAGGCGGCGTACCGTTGGGTTTCGATCGGGCGTCGGGTAGGATCGCTGCTCCATGAACGTGGAGATCATGCCGCCGCCGAAGAGCCGCTGGGACCCGGACGCGAGCGGGCGGTTCGGGGAATTCGGCGGTCGGTTCGTGCCCGAAACGCTGATGGCGGCCGTGCTCGAACTGGGCGAGGTGTACGCCGCAGCGCGGACGGATCGCGCTTTCTGGGAAGAACTTCACCAACTGCTGACCAGCTTCGTGGGCCGCCCCAGTCCGCTTCAGTGTGCCGATCGCCTCAGTGAACGCCTGGGCGGGGCCCGCATCTACCTGAAACGCGAAGACCTCAACCACACCGGAGCGCACAAGATCAACAACACGCTGGGTCAATTGCTGCTCACTCGCCGCATGGGCAAACGGCGGGTGATCGCCGAAACGGGGGCGGGTCAACACGGGGTGGCCACGGCGACCGCGGCGGCGCATTTCGGCCTGGAGTGCATGGTGTACATGGGGGCGGAGGACATCCGCCGACAGAAGCTCAATGTTTTCCGAATGGAACTTCTGGGTGCGAAAGTCGTTCCCGTCGAGACGGGTCAAAAGACGCTCAAGGACGCGATCAACGCGGCCATGCGCGACTGGATGGGCTCCAGCGAAAACACGCATTACGTGATCGGCAGCGTCATGGGGCCGCACCCGTATCCGTGGATGGTGCGCGATTTTCAGAGCATCGTGGGGCGCGAGGCGCGGGCGCAATGTTTGGAAATCACCGGGCGCCTGCCGGATTCCGTCGTCGCGTGCGTAGGCGGGGGGAGCAACGCGGCCGGGATCTTCAGCGCGTTCTTGGATGATCCCGGCGTAAAGTTGATCGGCGTGGAAGCGGCGGGTGAGGAGCTCAAGCCCGGTCGGCACGCGGCCACGCTGTCCGTGGGTTCGCCCGGGGTGCTGCACGGAATGCACACCTACGTGCTGCAGGACGCCGACGGACAGACCATGCCCGTACACTCCGTTTCCGCGGGGCTGGATTACCCCGGAGTCGGTCCCGAACACGCCCACTGGAAGACGATCGGTCGGGTGCAATATGCCGCGGTGAACGACCGTGCGGCCCTCGAAGCCTTCGTGGCCCTGAGTGAAACGGAGGGGATTCTCCCCGCGCTCGAGCCAGCGCACGCCGTCGCTCATGCCATTCGTTTGGCACCTACGTTCCCCAAAGAATCCACCATGATCGTCAACCTCTCGGGGCGGGGGGACAAAGATGTTGTCGAGGTGGGGCGATTGTTGGGGCGGGGCGGGGACTAGAATGAGGAAGGGACAAACAGAAACATCCGAACGCAGAGAAGCAGGAAACAGGGACGGCGGTCCGAGCCGTCACGGTTGGGGCAGCCGGTCTTCGCTACCCGCGTGCGGCTCACGCGGACCATGCTTGGGGCCATCGCGGAGGAAAGTGCCGACTGCGGCGTTCGGGGTTCGCGGCGTGGGCTAGGGCATCGCACCCAGGATTCCGTCGAGCGAAGGCATGGATCGCAAAGGGAGGGCATAACAGCGGGGATCGGAAGGGAATACCGCCCGGAGTGGGGCGAAATTCGCGGGTTTGGGCGGATGGAAGCTGCCCCTTGTGAGTGGTCCCGGTTGCGGGTAGAGTCCGGGGTTCTTTTGGGGCGAACAGGGTCGCTCCGAGTTGGCGGGGTCCGAGCTGGGAATACGAAACGAGAGGACAGGGTATGCACTATCCCCATCGAATCAGCCACCGCAAACGGGCGCGGAAGCAGGGTTTCCGGGCGCGGATGCGGACGGTCGGCGGTCGCAAGCTGTTACGCCGCAAGCGACGCCACGGGTTTCACAAGCTGAGCGTATGCTAAAGCCGGTTCCATCATCGCGAGGGAGGCGCAGAGCGGTCCGCGTCCGCGGGGATGGTCCGAACTTGAGGGATAGCCGGTTGGTTGCTTGTGCAACCGGCGTTTTGACTGGTAGAGAGTAGGTCGATCGCGCGTTGATGGCGGGTTGCGCGAGAGGCCGAGGCACGCGGTTATGGTCGATTACAACCTGATTGCTGAACTGGATTCGGCGGGTGGGGATTTGGATGCGGAGTTGTCCACCCTTTTCGGAGGGGGGGACACCGATGTCGCCCTGACCAGGATCATCGGAGGGGGCGACGAGGAGTTCAAGCCCGGCACCATCCTCAAAGGCACGGTCGTGGGACGGGCCGGCGACGACATCGTCGTGGACGTGGGGCTCAAGAGCGAGGGGCTGATTCCCGTCGAGGAATGGGACGACCCCAGCGTCATCGAACCCGGCGACGAAGTGCAAGTCTGGCTGGAGACCGTCGAATCCGACAGCGGCCATGTGGTCGTGTCCAAGCGCAAAGCCGACCGCATCCTTAATTGGCAGCGGCTGGTGGAGGCGAAGAAGGAAGGCGATCCGGTCAACGGACGAGTCATGCGGAAGATCAAGGGCGGGCTGCTGGTGGATATCGGCTACCCGGTCTTCCTTCCGGCGTCGCAGGTGGATATTCGCCGTCCGGGGGACATCGGCGAATTCATCGGCAAGACGATCCATGCCGTTATTCTCAAGATCGACACGGAGCGGCGGAACATCGTCATCTCGCGGCGCAAGCTGATCGAGGAGGAGCGCTCGACGGCCAAGGAAAAGCTGATGTCGGAGCTGGAGGTCGGACAGGTTCGCCGGGGTCTGGTGAAGAACCTCGCCGACTTCGGGGCGTTCATCGACCTGGGGGGCATCGACGGCTTGCTGCACATCACCGACATGAGCTGGGACCGCGTCGGGCACCCCTCGGAGATTCTCAAGATTGACGAGGAGGTCGACGTCAAAGTCCTTAACATCGACCGCGAGAAGGAAAAAATCGCCCTGGGGCTCAAGCAGCTCAAGGTCAACCCGTGGGAGGAGATCGAGCAGAAGTACCCCGTCGGATCGCGTCTGCAAGGCGAGGTCGTCAACATCATGAACTACGGGGCCTTCATCAAGCTCGAACCGGGGGTGGAAGGTCTGGTGCATATCAGCGAAATGAGCTGGACGCGACGGATCAACCATCCCTCGGAGGTCCTCACCGTCGGCGACGTGATCGACGTGATCGCCTTGGAGATCAACAAGAACAAGCAGGAGATTTCCCTGGGCATCAAACAGACTCAGGAAAACCCCTGGACGCACGTGGCGGAGAAATACCCGCCCAATACGCGCATTCAGGGGAAGGTCCGCAACCTGACCAATTATGGGGCGTTCGTGGAGATCGAGGAGGGGATCGACGGACTTCTGCACGTATCGGACATGAGTTGGACGAAGAAAATCGGGCATCCTTCGGAGGTGGTGAAGAAGAGCGACACGATCGAGTGCGTGGTCCTCAAAGTCGAGGAGGAGAAGCAACGGATCGCTTTGGGACTCAAGCAGTTGCACGAGGATCCGTGGGCGCGAGCGGTCCCGGAAAACTACATTCCTGGTCAGATCGTCGAGGGGACGGTCACCAAGATCACCAATTTCGGGGTCTTCGTGGAATTAGAAGAGGACCTCGAAGGATTACTGCACGTCAGCGAATTGGCCGATCATAAGGTCGAAGACCCGCACGCCGAGGTCAAGATCGGCGATAAGGTCCTGGTGAAGATTCTGCGGGTCGACCCGGCGGAGCGCAAGATCGGGTTGTCGAAGAAGCGGGCCGAGTGGTCGGCGGAATTGGACGCCGACGGCGGGTCTGCCCAAGCGTCCAGGGCCCGGCGAGGCGGGTTGCACTCCGCTTCGGGCGATTCGATCGGAGCCCAACAACCGCTGTCGCACGCTCCGCCGCCGAAATCGGCGAGGCCAGGCGACGACGATGCGGCCTCCGTGGGCACCGACGCCTCGCCCGACGAATAACCCGCTCGGGGCTCGGTAGGCCGAGGGGCTGCTAGGGCTGCGGATCGGGTTGCGGTTGGGGTCTTCAAACGGGGAGGGCGCCGCCATCGCCATCGATACCGGATTACAAAGCTACCTGCGGCAGATCAACGAGTCGCCGCTTCTCACCGCGGAGGAGGAGAAGCGTCTGGCGCATATCGTCCGCAACGGGCACGAGGTGAGCGAACGGTTTGGACGCGGCGACGTGTCCCTGGCGCAGCGAGAACAGAGCGAAGCCGAGGCCGCCGTGGCCCGCGAGACGATGGTTAAATCCAACCTTCGGCTGGTGGTCAACATCGCCAAGAAGTACGCCAAACGCGGCATGCCCCTGAACGACCTGATCAACGAAGGGAACCTGGGTCTGATCCGCGCCGTGGAAGGGTTCGACCCCGACCAGAACACTCGTTTCAGCACCTACGCGTCGTGGTGGATCAAGCAGTCGATCAAGCGGAGTTTGATCAACAGCGATAAGCCGATCCACATTCCGGCCTACATGGTGGAGATGATCTCGCGTTTTCGAGAGGCCCGCGAACAGTTCATCGAAACCGAAGGCCGCCCACCGACGGCTGCGGAATTGGCTGAGCGGTTGGAAATGACGGTGAGCAAGCTCGATCATATCCGCAGCGCGGTCCGCGCCGTTTCCACCCCCACCAACGACTCGGACGCCTCCGACGGGCAGAGCCTCACCGAGTCCATCGCCGACTCCCGCACGCCCTCCCCCGAAGACGCGATGTTCAACGAGGGGGAAACTCACAAGATGGTCGCCCTGCTCGACGCCCTCGACGACCGGGAGTCGAAAATCCTGCGGATGCGTTACGGGTTGGACGGGGAAGAGCCCATGACCCTCAAGCAAATCGGGGTTGCGATCCGGCTGACGCGGGAGCGTGTGCGGCAGATCGAGTGCGAGGCCCTTCGCAAGATCAAAGATCATATCGTCGGCGAGGAGTGAATCCTCCGCGCAGGTCATCCGAATCGAGTCGGACTCGAAGGTACGAGTTACCAGATACGAATTGCCAATGACCAATTACCAATGACCAATGACCAGGGGCAAGTTACGAGTTACGAATTACCCGTGACCGGAGACGGAGCGGGGTTGGGCGAAGGTGGGCGGTGCGGGGGCGGGTTATCGCCGGGGTCAGGGGCCGATGAGGTCGCGCTGCAGGATCGTGTAGCGTCGGGGCTTGTCCCCGGCGCGGGGCGGTCGGTGGTCAGGGGCCGAAGAGGTCGCGCTGGAAGATCGCAAAGTCCCGCAGGTCCACGATGCAGTCGTGGTTCAGGTCGGCGAGGGGGCGGCCCGATCCGTCCACGGCCACGCCCGTCGGCGTGTAGTCGCACTGGTCGGGGACGTTCGTGATCCCGTCGCCGTCGATGTCGCGGTCGCACACGTCGGGCGTTTCGTCGCCGTCGAAATCGTCGCCTGCGCACTCGGCTTGAAACTCGAACGCTCCGGTGTCCACGCGGGGTCCGACGACGCGCGGATTACCGTCGATATCTTGTGTCGTCGCGTTCGGATCGGTGGGGTAGTTGGGGTCACCGGCGTTGATGTACGGCGAGTTTTGGGTGAGGTGATAGTCCCCATCGACCCACACGTTGTTCAATTGGTCCCAGAAACCGGGCTGGACGAAGTACGGGTTCGTCGTCCCGGAGAAAGTGGGCGTCGTTGAACTGGACAGCGGACCAGCCAGATTGTCCCAAAGGATGACGTGGCGGATTGTGCCTGTATGATTCAGGGTAACTCTTCAGCCGTCTGCAGGGGGTTGGTGGGGTAACGGGGGCAGGTTTCCGGTTTGGAAGCAGGTTCGCAGGGCGGCGGTGATGGTCTTGGTGGGATCGAGTCCGCGGAGACGGAGGGTGCGATAGACGCTCATG
>CAZYEX010000075.1:0-1805 GCA_964646605.1 uncultured Phycisphaera sp.
CAGGCCTTCGACCACGCCATCCATGTCAACCGCGAGCTAGGGAGCAAGTTCGACGAGAAATCCTACTATGACGACCTCTTCACGCGGATGATGGATCAGGCGCGCGGCGACGGCCATGCCGAACTTGCCCAGAAGCTATCACAGCAAAAGTACAACCATTCCCTTGAAGTAGTCGTCCCTGAAAAATCCTCTTGATCCCGGTATTTATTGCATGAAATGCGATGAGGTAGCGGATATACTTTGCCGGAAACCCTTGGAGGAAGGGTGAAAAGCTGGCAAACAAGGAATGGATTCCATGCAGCCCAAAGCGCAAGACCGCGACACGTTCGAGTTGTTTCAGGCTCATTTCGATCAACTGCTCAACCCCGCGCATGAGCTCATTCAACTGGCCGCGAAGATGGACTGGGATCGGTTCGAGGTCGCCTTTGCGGGCGGGTATTCTCCGGACCTGGGCGCTCCGGCGAAGGCCACTCGGTTGATGGTCGGTTTGCAATACCTGAAATACACCTTCAACGAATCGGATGAATCGGTGGTGGCGCGGTGGGTGGAGAATCCCTACTGGCAGTCCTTCTGCGGCTATACGCATCTTCAGCACAAGTGCCCGATCCATCCCACGAGCATGACCCGGTGGCGAAAAAGAGTCGGGGCCGATCGGCTGGTCGAGTTGCTGCACGAGACCATCGCACTGGCCAAGCGTGAAGGGCACGTTTCCACGCGTGATCTGGAGCGTGTCATTGTGGACACCACCGTGCAAGAGAAGAACATCACCTACCCCACGGATTCCAAACTGTTGTACAGAGCCATTCAGAAGTTGGTCGGTGCGGCTCGGTCCCGAGGCATCGCGCTACGCCAGTCGTACTTGCGGGTGGGCAAAATCGCGGCGATCAAGGTGAGTCGCTACGCCCACGCTCGACAATACAAACGCATGCGCCGTTCCCTGCGAAAGCTTCGCACCTATGCGGGTCGGTTGATTCGTGATATTCGCCGCAAAGCGAGCGCTCCCGATCCCGTATTGGCCACCCTGCTGGAGCGCGCCGATCGTGTACGACAACAGCAACCGCATGACACGCACAAGCTCTACAGTCTGCATGAACCCGAGGTGCAATGCATCAGCAAGGGTAAAGCGCATAAGCGTTATGAGTTCGGACAGAAGGTAGGGATCGCCACCACCAACCGCGGAAACTGGATCGTGGGCGCGAAACTTCTCCCCAACAATCCCTACGACGGACATACCCTGGCCGAGACCTTAACCGCCGTCCAAGCCGTGACCGGGGTGACCGTGACCGACGCCTACGTCGACAAGGGCTATCGCGGACACGGATGCAGCCAGGCGGTGAACGTACACATCGCCGGACAACGAAACGCTCAAGCTTCGCGGGCCGAACGCCGTCGCCGAAAACGCCGCAGCGCCGTCGAGCCCAAGATAGGCCACCTCAAGAGCGATCATCGAATGGATCGTTGCTTCCTGGCCGGATTGGCGGGCGATGCGATCAACGCCGTGCTCGCCGCAGCCGGGTCCAACCTCCGCAAGCTCCTCCGGCGGCTTGCCGCTGCGCTGATTCAGTGGCTCCATGACTTCGCTGCGCAGCCTCCGGCGCTCCAGCTCTCCGCACGGATCGTTCGACTCACGCCCGAACCCGCGCCCATCGCCCCAGATTCGCGCCCCTGGTTCCGACTCTGTGCCTAAATAATGACTTTTTCAGGGACGACTACTTCAACGACAAGTTTATGAAATCGTCGCGCGCCCTTTATCGCACCGTCGAAGACTATCGACCGTTGGTGGCCGAAGAACGACTGTCGTTTGA
>CAZYEX010000076.1:0-23985 GCA_964646605.1 uncultured Phycisphaera sp.
GCCCCGCCTTGTCACCCTCTGACACCGCCCGCCGCCCGCCGTGTGCCACTGCTCTTGAGCAGTGCCCAACGGCGAACGCCAACGGTCCGCTTCGCGTCCCATCGGGACGCCCGAACTTACCCCACCGTTTCAGCGTCGGTCCACGACGCCCGCAACCGTTATTTGTTTCGCCATCCCGGCCAACGTCGTGCAAGCACAAGATCAAGGGCTTCCGCGTGGTGATCAAGGCATGTTTCTGAAATCTCGCCGGGTAACTGGTCGCTCAACGTCAGAACGATGTCCTGCACGTTCCGTTCGATCCGGCGTGCGGCCCAGTGATTGGCGTCTGACAAGGTCGACCAAGCCGAGATGCAGTGTGCGAGCCCATTGCACACTGACTCCGCATCCTTCGTTCTGAGTCCGATTGCCCATTGCGCCAGCCCCATGCCACTCTCAGCGCTCGCCCAGTTGATCGGATCACGTCGACGGGTCAGCTCTTCCTGTGCCGCAAGAAAGTGTGAGACCGAATCGGTAAGAGTCCCTGTTCCTGGCGACCGCAGCCCCAACGTAAGCAAGGCGTCCGCAAGCGAGAGCTGTGTTCCACCCCAGTCCTGGGGCACTCGTTCACGAGCTTGTTCGTGAAGCGCGTCTCGCAGGTGCTCGATCGCCTCCAGCACCCGCTCGGTTCCAGATTCTAGAGCCGACATTGCGTCGAGAGCGCTCCCGAGTGACTGCTTCGTATCCGCCCAGTCGCGCGGGGACCGTTCTCGATCGAACACTTGCAGGGCATCGCGGAAAGCCTGCACAGACGCATCGAAAGTCCTTATGTTGCGTGTCCTTTTTCCGATTTCCTTAAGCGTTAAGCCAATGTTGTACTTGGCATACGCCCAGTCCAGCGGAACGAGCTCAAGCGTGAATTCTTTTAGCGACTCGCGATACATGGCGAGCACCGCCTCCAGACGCTGGGTTTCTTGGAATCGCCAACCCAGTGCATACTCGGCAGAAGCGAGCGCCGAGTTTGTGTGTGCCCAATCCAGAGGGTCCAAACTGCGCGGACGTTGTGCCAAGACTTCGCGCAGATGGGTGATCGCCTCTTCAATGTGTGAGTTGTCCAAGTCAATGGCCCCTAGGCGAACCAGCGTGAAGCCCAGGTTGTATTTCACTTCGGCGAGGGTGGTCGACCTCGCCTCGTTGGTGCAGGCTTTCAATACGGACCGGTAGAGGTTGATCGCTTCCTTGAGTGCGTCGGCGGAACTCGTTTGTTTTCCGTAAATCGAGAGCCCGATTGCCAGCGAGTATTGCAGAGCCGCGCGATCGTCGGCGCTCCATTTCTCTTGGGACGGCGAGGCATGCAAGATCCGTTGCACTTGGGTGATGTACGGGTGGATATCCGTCGAACTGAGTTCCCCCTGTCGCAGCATAAACGCGTCCAATCGGGCCGAGACCACCATCCCAAGTACATTGTTCAAGTCGGCCCAGAACAACTCGGGAAGGTTGAGATCTGTATTCCATGCGTATCGCCTTCCGCCCATACGGAAGCGCTCTGCGCGGTTTGGCGTCATTCGCAACTTCAATCTCGTGTGTTCCGCGTTTTGCAGCACCTTGCCCCAGATTAGGACGTCGGCGCGGGAGCGCTCTAATAGTTCTCGCGCTTGATCGTGACCCGCGGCAACGGCTTGCTGAACATCGGCTCCATTTAGGTCGATCGTACGATCCAATCGCAGGACCTGCACGGCTCCATACTCCTCCAGGGCCTCTAGGATCAGACGCTCATTTTTTTGGTGTACGTCGTCCTCCAAGTGAGCCACCGCGATCGAGAAGCGATCCGGTGATGCTGCGGGTAGTTGCGTCGGGGTGAGCCAGTCCAGCACTGGGCGGACCCCAGGAAGGTCACGAATGTGCGCCCAGTTCCACCAAGCGAGCGCGCACCCGAGAACCAACAGACCGAATACGAATCCACCGACTCCCCACCGATCGTGGATGTCTCGAAGGGGCCTGGAAACCCACGCGAGGGCAAGTTTGAGCGCACCCTTGGATACTGTGCCTGTTTTCGGGCGGGATGGCTGTCTGCTGCGACGCGACATTACCATATTCTAACGGACTGTTTGGACGCGTGCATCACGGGGCGAGAAACGAGCCAGACGACCGCAGATGCGGGCGGCCCGCGACTCGGGTTCTGGACGCCCCGATCGCTCTCAACCGATCCCTCCACCGATCACCCCCCAAGTTATTCCTATGAAGTCTCCGGTGTCGGCTCGCCGCCCCTGGCAGCCGGCGGAATCCGGAGAGCGGAAAACGGCCAGGGGGCGCGAAATGCGGACCGCAGAGTTGCGATTCCGGATCACTCCTAACTGGTCATTGGTAATTCGTACTTGGTAATTGGCCTAAGTGCCTCGAAATGAGAAAATGAATTCACCAAAACGAACCCAAAAACCACGCCGGCCGGGTCAAAAACGCGGTTTTGCATGCCGAAAATGGCTTCGTTCGTCTTCGTTTTCACGGTTTCCGCATCAATCGAACCCATCTTCTTCGTCCCTCGATCCACATTCGCTGTTCCCCATTCCGCATTCGCCCGACCCATCGCTCGCGCTCAGGGCGTCGCCCCGTCTCCCATCGGCAGTTGGAAATCGGCAATCGGCAATCCATCGCGTCGCTTCAACTCCACGCACGGATGCGATCCCATCGCCCACGAACAGTGGTGATGCGCCTTGTCGCGCCTACTCCGCCAGCAGCTCCGCGAACTTGGGCTCGTGCAGGACTTGTTCGGTGGGGACCATAGTGATGACATCCCAGGGGCACACTTGGGCGCAGAGTTTGCAGCCGATGCAGACCGGCAGGTCGATGGTGCAGACGCCCATCGCGTAGCCCGGATGTTTGGGATCCGATATCTTGTCGATGCAATCGACCGGGCAGACCGCCACGCAGGCGTCACAGCCCGTACACAGGTCCTCGTCGAGGATGGCCAGCAGCTTGGGAAGTTTCTTCTTCTTCGCCATGACAATCCCGAACGCACATCCGATCCCGGGCGTCGCTTCTCGCCCGCGAGGGTGGAGAAGCCTACATCCCCTTCGGCCTGGAATGCCCGTTGCGGTTTCGCAGGGTATTCGCGGGCGGCTCGGCTTGCAAATGTGGTGCCGTTGACTTGCCGTTCAAACCTGGGGGGACGATGGGATTGGCGATTCGAGCGTGTCCGTTGGTTCGAGGCGGCGGCTCGAAGCGGGGGTACCTGTAGGTCCGATCGAGGTGGCGACCCCGCAGGTCGTCGACGTTGATGAGTTGCGCGCCCTTGGCCTCGATTTGCCGAACGGCCAAGTCCGCCGTGGACCGGCTCCAATACCCGCAGGCGTCCACCACGATCGTCGCCCGCTTGCCACGAGCCAGCAAAGCCAGCGCCAACGCCTTGACCGAACATTCCAACCCCGTCCCGAACAAGATGTATTCGTCGACGGGAAGCTGGCCGAGAAGCCGGTCGGCCTTCGGATTTCCCAGTAGATCGTCCGTTCGCTTTTGGAAGATGACCTGTTGAACTTGGGAGAACAAATCGATGGGGACGGAGAGCGTATTGTCGGCCTCGATCCACGCTCGCAGGGGGAGGAGCGTGAATTCGAGCTTCCGCTGCCCACACGAACCGTCCACGCAGCATATCGGATTGCCGCTGTCCGACAGTTCGAACGGACGATGGGCCTCGACCGAGGAGATCACCGGCGCTTGGTTCCGCCTCGCCCACGCGATCACCCGCCGCAATTGCGCGATCAGCGGCGCCGCGTTGTGGACCGGGAACGCTCCGTCGCGTTCACAGAAGTCCCGCTGGGTATTGAGGTCCACCAAGACGCATTCGATGCTGCGACCGTTCCCACGTACGATCATGATCCCGATCCCCCGTTGACGCTCGGGCGTGCGAGCGCGCGAAAACTGCGCTATGCACACCTAGACCCAAAACGGGCGGGGACTCGCTTCCTTCCCATCCCAAGGCCCCTCACGACGCTTCCGGGGAGATCTGAGCGTCAACCTCGCCCAAAGTGTAGCCGCGATTCCTGGTCAAGGCGACATTTTTTCACAAAATCCTGCCCCGGTCCCAGAACTTTCCCGGAACCACCGGCTTTCAGCCGACGTGAGACGCCGATCGTTGCCGGTCTGGGGGATTTGTGCGCGAGTTGGCAAGAACCGCGTTTCTGGGGATTTCGAGCACCCGGGCAAAGGGACGGCGTGATCCGGGCCTAATCCATTGGAGGTCCAGGGAGGGTGCAGCGGACACCGATAAAAGGAGTGGTTATCGGACAAATGCCGCCTGTTCGACGGGATTCCGTCGCGGGTCGGCGGTCGGTTGACAACGCTGGACCCGCTGCCGCGCGGTGTCGAAGGCTCGCGTCCCAGCGCCGTCGAGGGTTCGTCGTCGATGCGGCGAATTCCGCTGGACGCTTATGGGATGTCGCCAAAACCTCATGCTGGGACGCAAGGCTGGATGTGAATTGGACGATGAACCGTGCGTCCCAGGTTCGGCGGGCCGCACGGGGGATTGGGTGATCGCGCCCCGTATGGGCGCGTACGTCCGGTCTGAAGTTGCGGTCAAAGCCAGGGCAAGGCACTTGTAGGTCAAGGATGACCCGACGCGAACGTATCGAGGGAGTTCGATGGGCCCTGATGACCCTGGGGCTGGGGATACTCGCGGCACAGGGATGCGCCGCGAAGCGCGGGGGGGTGGAACCGCTCGTGGTTCCCAATCCGGTCTTGGGTGCGGCAACGATCGCCGTGGCCCCCGCGGTGAACCTCAGCGGGTCGACGGATTTCGACCCCGACCGGTTCGCGGATTTGATGGCCGGCGAATTGATGCATGCGGAGCGTGTGTCGGTCGTTCCGGTCAGTCGCGTGCTCGCGGTGCTCTCCGTTCAAGGAACGGATCGGGTGAAATCGCCGCGGCACGCCAGTGAGATCGCGGCCCTCGTAGGGGCGGATGCGATTCTCGTTTTCGCAGTGACAGAGTATGACCCTTATGATCCGCCGAGCGTGTCCATCTCCGCCCAGCTCTTCGCCGCGAACCCGCGGCCCGCGTATGGAGCGCCGCTCACGGATCACGGGGACGACACGGTACGGCGTGACGGGCGGGAGTCGTCGGCCGGGCGGTTGGTGGCCGAATCGCAACGGCGGTTCGATGCCTCGCACGCCGACGTCGTGCAGGAAATCCGAGAGTTTGCCCGGCAACGGAACGGGGATGATAGCCCGTTCGGCTGGCGAAGATACGTGGTCAGTCAGCAGCATTTCATTCAGTACTGCTGCTACTCGACGATCCGGCGACTATTGAACAGCCAGGGTTGGCCGGTTGCGGTGGGGGATGCCCGCAACTGATGGGTCGGAATGGAATGGACAATATCCGACAATTGTCGCTCGTAAAGGGAGAGGAGCGGTTTCTGTTTCGCTACGGCGTCGGTCAGGAGTCCGAGGTGATCGACGCCTTCGCGGAGCTGGCTGGGGATCGGGAAAGCAGCTTTGACTGGTTTGACGCGGCCGTGCTCAGCTACCAAATGGGCCGGCGATTGGAGACGGAGCTCGATCAGATCGCGACGTAGCATGGGGGCAGGGACGGTGACCGCCACGTGGTCGAGGAATATGATCAGGTGGACGAGGGTTCTTTCGCCGATGTGAAAAAGCGATCATGAAAGAGAATTCTCTGATTGACGAGTTCCTGAATTACCTGAAGTTCGAGCGGCACTTCTCTCCGCATACGGCGAAGTGCTACGCGGCGGACCTGGCCCAGTTCTGCGCCTTTCTGAACGGGGACACGGTCGGGGCGGCGGGACGACAGAACTTCACCTCACCGGTTTCCGGCGGACGCGCTGCGGCGGGGGGACTCAGCCCCGTCGGCGCCGACACCGCGACCCTTGTCGACTCGGGTCTGCAGCAGAGACTCCGCGACGTCGACACCGAGCGGGTGAAGTCGTTCCTGGCGTTCCTGGGGACGCAGAACTACTCCAAGTCCACGGTGGCGCGGAAGCTCGCCACGCTGCGCAGCTTCTACAAGTTCTGCCTTCGTCGCGGATACGTGAAGAACCACCCATTGTCGACCATTCGCACGCCCAAGCAGGAAAAGCGGTTGCCCAAGTTCCTGGAGCTGGAGCAGATCACCAAGCTGTTGGCCACGCCGGATGATGGAAATCTGCTGGGCGCTCGCGATCGGGCGATGTTGGAGGTGCTCTTTTCCACGGGCGTGCGGGTCAGCGAACTGGTGGACCTGAACCTCGCGGATCTGGATGTCGAAGCGCAGCTCGTTCGGGTTCGCGGCAAGGGCAAAAAACAGCGCAGCACTCCGATCGGTCAAACGGCGATCGCCGCGATTCGCAAATACCTCGACCTTCGTCGTATGGATGCGCGTTCGCCGGGATTCGACCAGAGCGCGTTGTTCGTCAACAAGCACGGCCAGCGCCTGAGCACGCGGAGCGTTCGCCGAAAGCTGGACAAGTACCTGGCCGAATGCGGGCTGGACCCGAGCATCAGCCCGCACACCCTGCGGCATAGCTTCGCCACGCACATGCTCAACCGCGGGGCCGATCTGCGAAGCGTTCAGGAACTGCTGGGTCACCAGTCGCTTTCCACCACGCAGATCTACACGCACCTGACCGCGCCGCGATTGAAAACGGCCTACGACGAAGCCCATCCGCGCTCCGGGATGTAGTTTCTTCACAGCGGAGGCGGTTGGAGGGAAGTCACGCTGCGGGCCGGACTCAGACTAGAGTCCGGTGTGTGCGGCGTTCTTCTTACGCGCCGAAAGGATGACGAAGAGCCCCAGGCGACGCAGAGGCGTCCGCTCCACCCACTGGTTCATCCAATGCAGGGAGGCGAAGGGTAGCGGGGCGATGTAGTTGGCGTCGTCCACGGTGAAGCCTGCGCCTTCGAGCATTCCAGTCAGCACGGTCAAATTCGGGAACGATGGCGAGCCGTCATCGAAGAACATCCGCCGAACGCCGAGTCCACGCAGCAGCGCTCGCCCGCGTTCCAGGAAGGTGGCGGTCGGGTTGGTGGTGGAGAGCAACAACCGTCCGCCGGGTCGTAGAACCCGATAGGCCTCCGCCAGGAAACGCGCCGGTTGCCGGAGATAGTAGATCATCTCGGCGCTGACCACGGTGTCCGCACATTCATCCGCGAAGGGAATCGACTCGGCATCGAAACAGACAGTCTTGCAACCCAGCCGTCGAGCGGCGACACGGCACATACCCGGAGCGATGTCGGAATGAACGGCCAGGGATCGGTTCGGCAGTCGCTCGATCACGGCGCCGGTTCCGCCGCCGACTTCAAGACATCGGCCGCGAACGTTTTGGGCGAGGGCAGTGGCCCGTCGTTCGAGCGTGTAGGGATTGCTGATTTGCTCGTACTGCTCGGCGGCGGCGTCGAAACGATCGGCGACCTCCCGATTCGTAAGCCTCGCAGCCGCGAAAGTCATAAGTGATCCATGTATCGGCAGGAACACGCGGTCTGATAACATACTTCCGCCCCTGATCTGGGCCTAACGCGTCGGGCGAGGCATACGTTCTGGGGCAACGGGCCGGATTTGCGCGTCGCCGGATGTTTCATGCGGCTTGACAGTCCGATATACGCACGGCGGTCTGAGTTTCGTGGGAAATGGAACAGACGATGGGATTACAGATGCTGGCGGCGGAGCAGTATGCGTGGACCGGTGAGGCCGATCCCATTCGGTACTACCACCTTCCTTTCATTGGACGGCTATTCCGCCGCCGCGTGTCGAGATGCGTGGCACTTCTTCCGCGTGGGCATCGCGTGCTGGAAATCGGATACGGCAGCGGCGTATCGTTCCTGAACTTGGCCGAGAGGTTCGATGAACTTCACGGAATCGATCTACATGCCCACGCGAACTCCGTGGCCGAGGCGTTCGCGGCACGGCCCATGCGCTTGGTGCTGCGTCAGGGCGACGCAACGGCATTGCCGTATCCGGATTCGTTCTTTGATGCCGCTTTGGCCATTAGCATTCACGAAGAGCTGGCCGCAGACCGGCAGGCCGCGGCGTTTGCGGAGGTCCGCCGCGTCCTGCGACCCGGCGGCTGCTACGTCGTAGGCGTTCCCGGCGTCAACATCCTCATGAACACTGCCCTGACTGTGCTGGGATGCAATGCCAAACAATACCACGTCACCACCAACGATCAAGTTGTGCGCGCCATGTCGGCGGAACTGGACGTAGATACCCTGCAATACTCGCCGCAGTACTGGCCGCGGGCTCTGACGACGTATGTGTGCATTCGCGGCTGGAAGCGCGACGCCCCGTGTGCGAGCCCACCTGCTGAACACGCAGCGTCGGGTGAAACGCAATTGCCGCAGTCGCCGTGATCTCGTCTATGCGCTCCGCCGTCATGTCGATGACCTCCGATCGAGCATCCAAAAACTGGTACGCTCTTGTATGCCTGGCGTTGGCGGGAATAGCCGCTTTGGCCATTCGCCTCTACAAACTGGATGCAGAGAGTTTGTGGATGGATGAGCTTGTCACCGTCCAGACCTACTACCTATCACCGTGGCAGCTGGTATTGAAGGCCGCCGACGAGGGTCAGCCGCCGCTCGAAAACCTCATTGGCGGCGTTCTCGCCCGACTGGGACTTGCGGATAGCGATTGGTGGGTGAGGTTCCCTGCCGCAGTGTTCGGGGCCGGCGGTGTCGCGTTGCTGGGTTGGTGGGTCCGTCGGCATTGGGGATGGACTGCGGGGATCGGGGCCGCCATCCTTCTTGGCGTATGCCCGCTCCATGTCTACATGTCGCAGGAGGCACGGCCGTACGCGCTGTGTTTTCTTCTTGCCCTCCTCACCGTTGTAACGTACGAACGTGCGCGGGCAAAGGTGACCGCGGGGGCTTGGTATATCTTCGGCGCGGCGTTCTTCCTATTGTTGATGGTACGATGGGTGGATCCGCATGTTTTGGCGTGTGGAATCCTGGGCTTTGCGGCGTTAACGCTTTTGCGCCGGTGGTGGGGGCGTTCGCAGGACGGTCGTCCGTTCATTGAGGAGCGGCGAGCGTTCGCGTGGACCTGCATGGTCATGGGCATCGCGTATACGCTGTATGCACCGTTCTTCTTGATCGTTTTGGCTCGCAACTTTCGAGCCATAACCGCGCAGTCCGGCGACTGGATTCTCCGTTGGGGTAACCAACTGATTGAGTTCTTT
This sequence comes from uncultured Phycisphaera sp., assembly GCA_964646605.1. Classification (GTDB taxonomy): domain Bacteria; phylum Planctomycetota; class Phycisphaerae; order UBA1845; family UBA1845; genus SBAX01. The sequence continues at coordinate 9,135 of CAZYEX010000076.1, forward strand.
GCGGCATTGTTCTGGGGATACTCCACTCGCATGCCGTTTTCGGCGGTGCCGGGGAGTTGGGTTGTTCTTGCCATTGCGGCGGTTTGGACCGTTGCCGGCCTTGCGGTCTTGTGTATGAGCAGGATGCGACCTGAACACGTTCGCGCGAGTGTGGCGGGTGTCGCGCTTGCCGCGTTTCCGGTCATCTATGCGACTGTGTATACCTGTTTGGGAAACGCGATCCCTAAACCTCAATACCTACTCATCGGCGCGGCGCCGGTGTTGGGGATGATTGCGGTCGGCGCGAATTCCATAAGAGAACGGCTTGCGCGGTGGTCGCCCGCTGCTTCCTGGACGGCGTTCCTCGTGGTGCTTGCATCGGTTGGGGTGCCTATGGTTCGGGCGACGACGCATGGCTTCGTGACTGTTGACAAGCGTGACTGGCGCGGGTTGATGGGTTATTTGAGGACACATGCATCCGCGGAGGACGCCTTTGCGGTTTGCGGAAGTGATACAGTTCCGCCCAGCTTCCATGTTGCGGCCTATGGTCAGTGGCGATATGGGCCGCAACAGGCAAAGTTTCTCAGAATCGACCTCGGCGCGCGTGCGGCCGATCTGTTGGCTTCGCCGTGGACGGGGCGCGGCGGGAGGGTATGGATTGTGGTGTACAGAGACCGCATGTACGTCGGCGACGATCACGTGCCGCCGCCGGAGAGCGACAGTTCAAGCCTGCGTGTGCATACGTTCAGCGGCCTCTTCTTGGTGGAGGTCGAAGGCGAGGCGGACCGGACTGCGGGACTATGGAAGGGGCTGAACGTCGTTGTACAATCGCTCCCCGCTCGACGTTCGTTGGTCGCTCCGGCCATCCTGGGCGCACGATACGAGATTTTGGTCGGGAATGTACGCGGCGCGGAGGATTGGGGGAAGCACGCCTTGCGTCAGTGCCGCTCGGTTGAGGAGGCCGCCATTGTCAAACGCGATTACTTGAGTGCGCTCGGCCTTACCTCGTTGGGGGGGGATCCGTTAGACGAACTTCAACTTGCGGGCGGCGACGACGCACATTCGCAATAGCAACCATCCGTGACGGAAGCGCGAAATGTTGGTCTCACCATAGGTACGGGATTTGTAGTGGACGGGCATGTCGATGATTTTCAGATTGGCGTGAGCGGCGCCGAAAAGCAAATCAAAATCTCCGAAGGGGTCGAAATCGCCGAAGTATTGTCGCTGTGCCGCGATGCGCTCGTAATCTTTGCGTAGCATGGCTTTGGTACCGCACAGGGTGTCTCGGAGGCGCTGAGATACGAGATAGGTGAACATCCATCCGAACAGTTTGTTTGCCAGCAGATTCAAGAAGCGCATGGCCTTGGGGTCCATCAGGTACACCATGCGGGAACCGTTAATAAACTCGCCTTGGCCGTCGGCCAGTGCATTGAAAAATGCGGTCAGTTCCTCTGGCGGAACACTGATGTCCGCATCTAAAATCATCAATACATCGCCGGTGGCGGCGGCGAATCCCTTTCGGACCGCATCGCCTTTGCCGGTCCCGGCTTGCTGCATGGCTTTGATGATGAAGGGACCACGATACTGGCGCACCGCTTGCTGAATGGCCCACCAGGTCGCGTCGGAGCTGCGTCCCTCGACGAAGATGATCTCCTGTTTCGGGGCGAGTGCGGGAATGCGCTGCAAAAGTGAGGCGATGTGACCGGCCTCGTTGCGGGCGGGAATGATGATGGAGACGCTCGCGGGGCGTTCTGCTTGAGTGACAGGGGGAGCCGTGGAGCGGGCAATGATGAGGTTGTTGAGTCCGAACTGATGGAGGCCGGGGAGATTGGCGACGATGCGGTTAAGAAAGGCCGAAACGCAGGGGATGTACATCGGGGCAATGGTCATTCCGGATACCCGTACGGTTTCGTAATTCGACAGCCGAAGCAAATGGATGATTTCATCGGTCGGGACCCAATTCTGCTCCGGGGAGGGACTCTTGAGATGTAACCATTCCATGAGGCGCAGTGCCGGTTGCCAGACACGACTGTAATGGAGGACGATGAGGCGCGTGCGGGCGTGGCAGACGGACTGTAGGGCGCGCAGCAGAGACAACAGGTCGTAGATTTCACCGATCGTTTGGCAAAGTACGACATAGTCGAATTTGTCATCGAGCGTGCCTACGTCTTCGCCGGGCATGGTGACGAACTGTAAGTGTGGATGGCAGCGGCGGGCTTCGGCAATGGCGCTTTCGTTGAGATCCACGCCCACGCCGAGGGAGGGTCGCAAGGAAGCAAGCAGTTCGCCTGTTCCGCAACCGATGTCGAGGACACGACTGCCTGAAGGAATGATGTTGGCGAGGCGATGTTTGATACGGACATAATAGTAATCCAGCCAGCGGTCGCGGACGGCGTGGCGCGCCCGGCCATAGAAGCGGCGGAGCGATTCGCGCCAGCGCAGCGCGTCACTGGCGGTGGGGGTGAACGCACCGACTGCGCCTGATCCGGCGAAGGAAAGCGGTACATCGCTCATGACAAGGACCTCGGCGCGTCGTGGACCGCTGCAAGGGTTCGCGCAGAAGTTGCGCGAACTTTGTCCCAGAGGTTATCGGCGGTCAGTGCGGGCTGCTTGTGTTCGCCGTGGCTTCGGACGCGACGGCATGCAAATACGCGGCCATGGCCTTTAGGAAGTGGCTCATGGCGGCTTTGTAGCTGAATTTGTCCACCACGATTTGCCGCATTCGCGTTGCCGTCGCGCGGCGGGCAGACTCGTTGGAGAGGAACCGGTCGGCGAGGGCTTCGAACTCTAGGGAGATGTCAAAGACAATGCCGGAGAAGTCCCCGAAGACTTCGTCCGGAAAAAGAAGTTCGGCGTTGAGTTGGATGTTTTGCAGAAGGTCGTACTTGACGTGGTCCATCCGTCCGAGCCAGTCGCCCATGTAGTCGCGCAGGAGTCCGGCCATCGCCGAATCCTGGCTGGCGAGGAGATCGGCAGTGCTTTGGATTCCCAACTCGCGGATTCGACGGTCCAGGCGGCGGAGCGTCCGCCCGCGAAGATCGTGGGGACAGAGCCGGGTCAAGAAAAACCCGCCCGCGGCCAGACCGTCCAGGGAACGCTGATGGATGAACCCGGCGGGCATCAGTTGAAGGTTGATCTTCGAGGCGCGGTAGACACAGAGGAGTTCGCGACCATTGGAGACCGGACCGGCGGCGAAATCGGACAGCGTGGGATGGGTCTGCCAGCCGTTGCCGTAAATGCGAAAGCCCTGCCCGGAACGCCGCGCCCACTCGGCGACCCATTCCAAGGCCTCATGGCGGAAGATTCGATCGCCGAGGCGCCAGAGGTACCAGCTTCGCAGACGCTCCTCGAGGTCGGCGTCCAGACGGGTGATTCCGACATCACGGCACGCGGCCCCAAGGACGGCAGACATCACTCCGCCGTCCACGGTTCGATAGCGGCGGAGAAGCTCCGGCAAACGTTCGTACATGACGTCGAGCAAACGGCTCAATTGCGGATGGTCGAAGCCCTTTCGTTCCTGCTCGTGAAAAGCCTGCGGGGTTTGCGAGGCGTGGCTGACGTAGGAGACGTCGCAGGTCCAACGGGCCAGCTCCTCGTCGGTCAGATCGTCGCCGCCGAACTGCGCAGGGCAAGTCGGAACGCGGGCGTGGAGAATCTGCCGCGGATCGCATCCATGCGAGAGGCAGTGCGACTTGGAACATCCGACCAGAAAATCGTGCCGAGCGATGCGCTGCAGGTTGGCCCGCGTCACCACGTGCGGAAGTTGATCCTGGTCCCAGGTGAGAATCGGGAGATGGGAGGGGATGATCGATTCGAACTCGGGGCGGAGATGGTCGAGCACGAAGAAGAGGTCCGGGTCCATTTCGCGGATGGCCCGATGGAAGGTCCGCGGGCTGGTAGTGGTGTAGGGCGTGCTTTCTGTCAGTACGACGCATTGATGTCCCAGGGCCTCCAAAGCTCGCTTGGCGTCGCGCATGGAATGTTGCAGAAACGTGGTATGGGTGCTGACCGCGGCAAGGATGCGTAAGGGCGGCCCGTTGTTCCCCAAAGCCTCTTCAAAGCGATGGGCCCAAAACGCAATCGTCCGGGAGGCGTATCGTTGTTCGAGTTCGTCATAGGATGCGCGCACGGCGCGAGAGCGCGCTTCGGCGGCCTGATGGACCGCCCGATCGGCGCCGACGCTCGACCTTCCGCAGGTGAACGCCTGGCAGGGCAGAGGAAGATCGGGGTCCGACTCCCAGGCTTGCAAGAGCCGTTGCTGCCATTCCTTTCCCACGAAGAGCATCACTCGCCGGTCGGAAAGAATTTCCCTCCAATCGGCGAGGTGGAGAACCACGGCTAGAAAGGCGGGCTCGGGCTCGATGACGTACAGCGCACAACTGTACCCCAAAAATGTGTCTTTGGTGGCCTGATACACGCGTTCGAAAAATCGTCCCATGCCCATACCTTCGAACAGATACGGTCCGGGCATGGCTGTTCCGATCGCGTCGGGAAGCGCGCGGGCGTCATCCACGCGGCCGTGATTCCCCAAATAGGGAAGCCACTGTCGAGCGCCGTTCGACAACCGTTGTCGGACTTGGTAGACCCCGTGGCGATCACGCAGCAGTTCGAAGTTCTCTTGCAATTCGGTCTGAGAATCGCGGATGGCGCCGAAGGCTGCGTCCCGCGCGTCGAGTGCCGCGAGATTGGCGTCGAACGTTCCTTGGAAGAGAGACCAGGGGATCGTCGCCGCCGACAAGGCGTCGGTATGCTCTCGCAAGGCCACAAGCTGCGGCGGCAGGACGCAAACCGCGGGATCGACGAAGAGCAATTCCTTGGCGGGCGGGACCAAGCCCAAGGAAAGGTACTCGCGCACGGCCATCAGGCGGATGTAGTCGTCGTCCGGGACGACTTGCAGATAGGGGTCGGCGCCGTTCAGGAATTCGTAGAAACGCCCGGCGCGGAGGAATTCCAGCAGACGGTCGCGGTGGGTGCTGACGGAGACGGTCGCGGCGGTCATGATCCACTCGGGCGTTCGCAAGACGTTCGTTCCACGACCCCCCGCCTGAAAGCGACGGCTCGGGGCAAGGTGGCGGCGCCTTGCGAAGTATCGGAGATTGACCGCGCATTTCTTGCCCGTAATCGACGGGGTTGGGGATACGAGCGCGTCACACGGCGCGGTCCTCATCCCAGGTATGGGGTTCACTCGACCCCGCGAGTGTCCGAAAAAAGGGGGGTGCAGGCGTCGCCGCGTGATTCTGTGAACCCAACGTTCCTCGTCCACTCGTCCCAAGACAGCGGAACCGCCGCCGCCGATCGAGTCGTGCCGGGTCGGCGTGGTGGAGTCATGCTCGCCGTCGCGGCCATCACCGTTCTGGGCGTCGTGATCCGTTGGCGATTTCTCGATCACCCCATGCGCTACGATGAGGCCTACAACTACATTCACTATGTGTCCAAGTCGCCGGGTTACATCGCGTCTCATTACATGCCCAACAATCACGTTCTGCACACCTTGCTCGTCCACGGTGTGAGTCGGGTTCTGGGGACGGAACCGGCGGTGCTGCGAATTCCTGCATTCCTGGCCGGGGTGTTGCTGATCCCGGCGACGGCCTGGTTGGGATGGGTCCTAAGTCGGCGAGTCGGAGTGGCGGTGTGTGCGGCGCTTGCGGTGTGCGCGTCCTCCGCCCTGGTGGAATACTCGACCAACGCTCGCGGGTATTCGCTGCTGGCGCTTCTCGCGACGCTGATGGTCGGCACGACCGTGCGCTTGATCGACGATCCGAGCCGGCGTCGGAGGTGGATTCTGCTCGGAAGTCTGGCGGCGGCGGGGACGTATACCGTCCCGGTGATGGTGTTTCCATTCGTCGGGTTGTGCGTCCTGATTCTGATTGTCGTGTTGACCGGCCGATCGAAGTCGGCGCGAGGGCTCGCATTGGCTGTCGCATCCTTCGCGCTGTGGACGTTCGCGCTTTACCTTCCCGTTCTTACGACGGCGGGCATCGCGGGCTTGCGATCGACGGGAGAGATGGCCTACGGCGTTCTGGGAAAACAGATCCATTCGGTCGCCGAGATGATCGGGGAAGCATGGGGCTTGTGGTGTCGCGATGCGGGGGTGGGTTGGAGCGTGGTCTTCGTTCTTGGGCTGGGTTCGTACTTGACGATCGCGCCTGGCCGGACCTCGACGCGCCACTTGACCCCGATCGCAGCGCTGTTGGTCCCCCTGGTCCTGGCGGCCGCGATGCGGGCGCCGCTACCAGCACGGGCTTGGGTTTTTGCGCTGCCGATGACGCTGGTATGCGCGGTGTGCGGCCTGTGGGAGTTGGGCCTCAAGATGGGGCGGGTCACGCGCAGGCCCTGGACCGCGACGGTCCCGATCGCCCTTTGCGTCGCACTGGGTTTGCTTCCGCTGGGCACTGTTCCCTTCCTCTCTCGATTGTGCGCGGAGCCTGGCGGACTGGTCGAGGTGGAGCCCGCGATCGACGAATGCCATAGTATTGGCACCGAACTCTGCGCCGTCGTCGCCCCCTATTCGCCGGCGACGGTCTACTACATGTGGCAAAAGCAAATCCAGGAATTGGCCACCCCTGACGCCCCGCAAACTCAGCGGGTCTATGTCGTGACCAACGCCGCCCATCCGTTGGACAATCTCTGGAATTCGGGAGTGAAAGGGTACGCCAACTTCGCCCCCCCGCGGTTGTGGCGGACCCTGCCGTCAGGCTCCGTGCTGGTCGTCGAGCGGTTGACCTCCGAGGCGTCAGCTCGCTAAACAACCGGAACCCGTCGGCCAAAATGCCCTTGGGGCTGTAAAAATTGTTGATTGACTGCATTCTGTAGGCATCGCTCGGGTCGACCCCCGGTCCAGGCGGGTCAGACGAACTGCAATTGCCTGTCGTCCAAAGCCGCGGTGTCCACGTCTGATGTGTGTCGGAACGGCAAACGAGTTTTTGGCACGCGGAAGCTAAGGAGGAACGTCGGATGGACAGGCGAATGGTGGTCGGTGCGGCGGCCTGCGGGGTCGTTGCGATTGGGTGTCTCGTGGGGTGCCTCAAGCGGGAAGAGATCATCACCGTGAAGGCCGACGGCGGGGTGACGATCGAAATCGAGTATGGCGGTGAGAAGGGCGACTTCGAGGGGCTGGACGCAATGCCGTCGCAGGCCGGCGGGTGGAGCGTTCACCGGCGGACGGAGAAGGACGGCGACAAGGAGACCGTGACCCTCGAGGGTCGCCGAACCTTCGGGCCCGGTGAAGAGTTGCCTGCGAGCTACGCGGCGCCGAACGATCCCGACGCGGGGCTTTATCTGAGTTTCCCCACGACCCTCCGGCGGGAACGGCGACCCGACGGCGTGTATCTGCACTTCCGTCGCGTGTACGTTCCGCGCGAATGGGCCTATGTGCAATACTGGGCCGATCAAGCGGTCGACGACAACATCAAGAAGCTTGCCGACAAGAAGGCGGAGGAACTGACCGGCGAAGAGCGGGTGAAGATCATCGAGGCGCTGGGCCAGGCCGAGGCCTTCAAGCAGATCGAGTTCACCCAACGGGCCCTGCGCGAGACCGACGCATCATTCAAGCCCGATCATTGGTTGCTCGCCCGCCAGGCCTTGATGCGCGTCTATCAGGAGCAGACCGATTGGGAGTCGTTGGCGAAGAAGTTCGAGGGATTGTCCGAGGAAGAGCGGGACCAACGCCTGGAGCGTGAAACGCAGGCCATCTTCGATCAGTCCCGCCGGGCGTTTGTCGATTCCCTTCGCAAGGAAGCCAAGTATGATGACGAGCGGATCGGTCGGTTCCAGGCGTCGTATGAGCGAACCCGCAAGGCGTACGAGATCACCAACCAGCTCGGCGCTCACGCGTTCAAGATCGGCGTACACATGCCGGGAACGCTGGTCGCCCACAACGGCGACAAGGTCGAGGACGGACTGGTGGTGTGGGAACTCGACGGGCAGGCGGTTCGGGATCGGCCCTACGAACTGTTGGTAACTTCGCGGCTGCCGCTGGACGCGGAGCCAAAGTAGGGGACGGCCATGGGATGGTTGACCGGTTCAGCCTCGAGCGGTTTCGAGCAGTACGCCCGGCAGGTTTATGGCTGGGCGTATCGCTTGTTGGGGCGACATCACGACGCCCTCGACGTGGTGCAGGACGTGTTCGTGCGGTGGGATCGGCAATGTGCCATCGCGCCGCCGGTCCGGCCCGCGGGATGGTTGCGGAGGGTCACCGTCAACCGCGCCATCGACATGCGGCGGCGCGATCGAGACGTGGACTGCGACGGACAATGGTCGGCGACGGCGCCGTCGGATCGCCCTGTGGTCGAGGCCATGGATGTTCCCGCCCTCCGACATGACGTCGGTGTGGCACTCGATGAGCTTAGCGAGATGCAGCGAAGCGTGCTGATCGCGAAGGTGTACGATGACCTGACGTTCGCCCAGGTCGCGGAGGAGCTCGATATCAGCGTATCGGCGGCGAAGACGCACTATCTTCGCGCCGTTCGCGTGGTGCGCGATCGTTTGGGACCCCGCTGGGGCGAGGAGGATAAGCGATGAACTGCCAGGAATTCGAGATGATGCTGGCCGAGGCGCTCGGCGACGAACTTCGGGAGGGCGATCGTCAGGCCTTCGATGCCCACGCGGCCGAATGTGCCCGTTGCCGGTCGGAGTTCGCGTCTCTGCGGCGGACGGTCACGACGCTGCAGATGCTCCCTGCCGCCCAAGGCGTGCGACTGGAGCGGGTCGGGGATCAGTTGATCCTCTCCACCGCAGCGTGCGGGTTACACCCTCCATCTCCGCTGACACGATGGTTTGGCGCGCTCGTGCGTTACGCAGCCTGTGTCGTTCTCGCCTTCGCAGCGGGCTATTCGCTCCACCCGGAACGGATCGGACCCGCGCTGAACTGGGGTCCGCGCGCTCCTCGCGTGGTGAGCACGGGCAGCCGGTCCGACAGCCTTCAGGCGGCCCTGACCGGGGCGTACGGACGGAATCCAACGAGGTCCGACCTGGCGAAGTGCTTGATCGCCATGTACGACGCACCGGCCCGCGACCGCTCTCAGTAGCCGCGCCATGCATTTTTCTTCGCCGCAACGGTGCGATTAGCGCCGACCTGTCGAACCGTTGGCTGGGCTTTCCCGGCGTCTCGAGCCGACGTAGAATCGTCCCCGGACTGTGACGGACTACGGGAGCGGGGCGTGCCGGAAAAACCCAAGACGCTGTACCTCGAGACGATGGGCTGTCAGATGAACATGCTCGACAGCGAGCTTGTTCTCGGGCAGCTTCGCGCCGTGGGATACGAGCCGACGCCCGACATGACCCGTGCCGACGTGGTGCTCATTAACACCTGCTCGGTCCGCGAACACGCGGAGCAAAAGGTGCTCTCCCGGCTGGGGGCGCTGAAAAGGCCCAAGGAACTCCGTCCGGACATGGTCATCGGGGTGATCGGCTGCATGGCCGAGCGCGACCCCGACGGCATCTTCGACAAGATGCCCCACGTCGATCTGGTCTGCGGCCCAGGCGAACTCAACAAGGTGCCGGCGCTCATCGAGGACGTACAGACGAACCGAACTCGTGCCATCGCCTTGGCCCAGTCACTGTCGCGGAAGAGCACCCCGTTGCAACGGGCGTTGGAGTACGACTCCGTCGAAGCCCTCGACCTGGCCCGCGATCCGGCGCCGGGCGACTCCGTTCTGCAATCGTATATTCGCGTGCAGCGCGGCTGCGACAAGTTCTGCACGTTCTGCGTGGTTCCGTTTACCCGCGGTCCGGAGCGCAGCCGACCGCCGGGCGCTATCCTCGACGAAGCCAAGATGTTGGCCGACCGCGGGGCCAAAGAGATCACCCTTCTGGGCCAAACCGTCAACAGCTACGTCAGTCAGCAGAACGGTCGGCGTGTCGCCTTCGCGGAACTTCTGGAGCGAGTCAGCGCCGTTTCGGGCATCGAGCGTGTCCGCTTCGTCACGAGCTATCCCGGCGACTTCACCGATGATATCCTCCATGCCATGCGCGACATTCCCCAGGTGTGCGAGTACTTGCACATCCCCGCCCAAAGCGGAAGCGATCCGGTCCTGCAACGGATGCGGCGGCAATACTCCGTGAGGAAGTACGTCGAACTGATCGACCGGGCTAGGGAGATCGTCCCGGGGCTTACGACGGCCAGCGATTTCATCGTCGGTTTCTGCGGCGAGACCGAGGAGGATCATCAACGCACGATGGAGTTGATCCAGCGCTGTCGCTTCAAGAACATTTTCGTCTTCAAGTATTCGCCGCGCCCCGGCACCGTTGCCGACAAACGCGATCACGACGACGTGCCTGAGTCGGTGAAACGTCGCCGGAACGTCGAACTCCTTACGCTTCAGGAACGTATCTCCATCGCCCAAAACCAGGCGTTGGTGGGAACCACGGTAGAGGTCCTGGTCGAGGGATTCAGCAAGGCGGCGCTGAAAGCGCAAGAGGCCGAGCAGTCCCGCGGGCAGGAGGTCACTTGGCGGAGGTCGGATCAACTGGTCGGTCGAACCCGCGGCGACCGGATCGTCGTCTTCGCGGGCCGGCCGGAGCACATCGGAACGCTCGCCGCCGTTCGGGTTACCGCGGCGACGGCCTTGACGTTGCACGGCACGCTGGTGGAGGTTGGCTCGAGATCCCAACCTTCCGACTCCCCGGTGGGGCGGTCGTTACCGGTGCTCGGTGCCGCATGAGGTAAAAAGACGTGAGCACCGGTTCCAAAGGGGGCTATCCCCTTGAAGTCGAATAGACCGGGGGGTAGAACATCCGCCCATGACAACGACGAAGGTGGAAAGCACGCAGCAGACTCGTCCGGCCCCCCAAACTCCAACGCGGCCGCAGCGCCAGCCGCAGTATCATGTGGTGCTTCTGGACGACAACGACCACACCTACGACTACGTCCTGGAAATGCTACGCAAGCTCTTTGGCCTGCCGCCGGAGAACGCCTTCCAACTCGCCCACGAGGTCGATCACACGGGCCGAGTCATCGTCGATACCACCACCCTTGAACGCGCCGAACTCAAACGCGACCAGATCCACTCCTTTGGACGTGACTGGCGCATCCCCCGCTGTCAAGGGAGCATGACCGCTACCATCCAACCGGCCCCGTCCTGACGCCGGCTGCGCCGGCTCGACCGGGGCGTGAAGCTCAAGTTTACCCACATCTTTGGTAGGCTACGGGTCCCTGGAATGGATTCCGGGGGTTGTTTGGACAAGGAGGCCGGTGGATGGAGACTCGGCAGGCGAGGCGGTTGAGTTTCGGGGAAGTGCATTTTGGCGGGTCGGACGTGGGAGACCGGCGGCGAACGCGGCGTTTGGTGGACACCGCCGATCGGATCCTGGAGCATCCCGGGGGTACGTTGCCGGACAAGTTGCGGTCGCCGGCTTCGTTGAAGGGACTGTACCGCTTGGTGACGTGTTCCACGGTTACGCACGAGAGCGTTCTGCGTTCGCACTGCGAGCGGACGCGGCAACGTATGCGTGGGCATGACGGCGTGGTGCTTGTCGTTCACGACACCACAGAGTTGGACTACACCGGCAAGACCACGCTGCACGGCATCGGGCAGATCGGCAACGGCAGTCATCGCGGCTACCTGTGCCACAATTCGCTGGCTGTGGACCCTCGCACGGGTGAGGTTTTGGGCTTGGCGAATCAGATTCTGTTCTGTCGTCCGGACGTGGGCGCGGGGGAGACGCGGGAGGAGCGTCGCGAGCGGGCCACACGCGAGAGTCGCCTGTGGAAACGAGGCTCGCAGGCCATCGGACCGGCTCCCCAGGGAATGTTGTGGGTGGATGTGTGTGATCGCGCCGGGGACTTGTTGGAATACCTGGACCATCGGCATGCCCTGTCCCAAGCGTATGTGGTGCGTTCCCAGCACGATCGTTGGGTGGAGGTCGAGCAAGACGGGCAGGCGGTTCGCTGCAAATTGCACGGGTTGGCGCGTTCGCTGCCGGAGCTTGGGCGCCGAACCGTTGAGATTTCCTCTCATGGAGGCAAGGCGGCGCGTACGGCGGAGGTGGCCATCGCGGGCGCTGCGGTCACATTGCTCCCGCCGCCCCAGCCGCGTGGAGAGTATCGCGGCGTCCCGCTGACCACGTGGGTGGTGCACGTTCGAGAGATCGATCCGCCCCAGGAATGCGAGGCGGTGGAGTGGATCCTGTTGACGTCCGTGCCGGCGCGAGACTTCGCGGAAGCCTGTGAGCGCGTGGACTGGTATGCCTGTCGTTGGATCATCGAGGAATACCACAAGGCGCAGAAGACCGGCTGCAGCATTGAGGATCTGCAGTTTACCTTTGAGGAACGGTTGGAGCCGGTGATCGCCTTGCTGTCCGTGGTGGCCTTATCGCTGCTGCAGCTGCGCACTGCGAGTCGCCAAGCCGATGCCCCGATACGGCCCGCCTCGGAGATCATGCCGGTGACGCATGTGTCCGTGCTGTCGGGCTGGCGCTTCGGCGTGGTGCGGACCGACTTGACCATCCACGAGTTCTTCCACGCCCTGGCCCGGCTTGGCGGACATCAAAATCGTCGCCACGACCACCCCCCAGGCTGGATCGTCCTATGGCGAGGCTGGACGAAACTGCAGAGCATGGTCGATGGCGCGCTCGCCGTGGGGTTCCTAAAATGTGGGTAAACTTGAGGTTGAAAACCCGGGGCTAAACTCGTGCCGTGCCAATGGCACTGCCCATTCTGCCGGGCGCCACTGGCGGCTCGTCCGCCAGTGCCGTCACTCCTCCCCCTCCCCCTCTCCCTCTCAGGGAGAGGGTGAAGGCGACCAAGGCGGAAGCCTGAACGGTGAGGGTCCGTCGCCCCAACCCCCGCTCCCCCGCGCTGCGCTTCGGCCCGTGCCTCGTCGGTCCCGACCTTCCCCCGACCTCGCACGTTGTTTTTTTGCGTTCGACCGGAGTCGTCCCGGAAGGGACGCGCGAACCTAGCCCCCCAGTTCACTGGGGGGTCACCGTCGCCCCCACCACCCCCCAACCCCCGCCTCCCCCCGGCGACGAAGTCGCCGGGGGGAGGAGGGGGAGAATAACGCTCGCGTCCCCGTGACCCAGGGTTGGAACCCAGGGTGTCGTGCTCCCGCCTTGGGCGCGCTCCGCGTGCCGTGCCTATGGCACTCCATTTTCCGTGACAGAAGTCGGGGCCCGCTCCGAGCGGGATCCTCAAGCGCAGCACTCGGTTCCGATCAGGGACAACACTGGCAGCAAGCTGCCAGCGGCACCCGGCGCTCGGACCTCACGCGGTCGCCTAGGCACTGTTCAGGAGCAGTGCCACGCTGTGACATTCATCAGTGCCACCCCGCCATAGACTCCTATCCAGGCGACACCAACACCATTTCGCATTTGTTGGTGTTTATCATTTGCGACAAAAGTACGCCCTCAAAAACTTTCTCTGCTATAACGATCTCGTCACCCACGTACCAATCGAGAACGTTAGCGCTCCGAGAGTCGAAAGAATTCACTTCCCACGCAAGCCCATTCGCAAGAACAATCTGAATCGAGAGGTAGAGGGGCCAAAGACTCCCTGGACGAAAATCGGTAATGCGATGTCCTTCTCCAGACAGAACGCCGCGCCAAGAGCCGAATCCGATTTCCAAAGTCCGCAAATTTGCTCGAAGAGGGCCAATAGGGTCATCAGCCAGGATTTCGGCTGAAAAGGCAACCTGATCACCGGGCAGGAATGCGAGCGAGAATGCACTCACCCCTTCACGATACACCTCAAAAACGCCTTCTAAAGAGCCGCTTTGGACTAACACAAAATTTGGGCAGTAGACGTCGACGACGACGCCGATCGGATTGGGGAGGAGCAGATCAAGACCCAAAGGCCACTCTTCTCCATCCAAGAAGCCGTCCGCATCGGTATCCGGGTTCAAGGGGTTTGAGCCGTGGAACTCGTCAACTTCAACGCCGTCGAGGAGACCATCCCGGTCTGAATCTGGAAGCAGGGGATTCGTTCCATGATCGTGGACTTCTGCACCGTCGATGAGGAGGTCAGCGTCCGTATCACGAAAGAATGGACTGGTACCGGCGTTCCGTTCCCCGGCGTCGTCGAGACCATCGTGGTCCGAGTCAACCGAGAGCGGATCGTAGCCGATCGCAATCTCTAGCCCGTCGTCCAGTCGATCGCCATCCGAATCGGGGTCATTCGGGCCAGTCCCGATGATTCCCTCCTGTGAATCCCAAAGCCCGTCTCCATCGCTGTCGAGTTGCTCCAAAGCGCACCCGTCGCCGTCTGTCGGATGTCCGAATGCGGTTTCAGAGCACGCATCGTCGCCATCTGCTATGCCGTCATAATCACTGTCGATTGGGGTGTCTTGATTTGCGACGTCGTCATCGGAGCCGGGCCCGGAAACGTTCACACTTGACCCGCATCCGGCAAGAGCCAAGAACACCGAAATGACAAGACGTCTCACTCCATGATTCCCTTACAGCGCAATCAGAAGACTAGTCTACATCTAGTGGGGAGTGCAAGTCAATACGGTCACGATCGCGAAGAAAAACGTCCCGCCGGGTACGAAGGCGCGAACAAACCGAGGCCTCCCAGATGTCGGGTCGATCACTCAACCTCCGTCCCTTCAACCGCTCACCTAGACAGGCCACCTTTTATGAGGACGACATATGACAAGCTTTGGAGAAATCGCATGGCCCAGATCGAGGCGCCGCTTGCCTGTTCGTCGACTGCTGTGACGTATTTATACTCGAATATACGCGAATCGCGATTGTCGTATCTGCCGTAGTCTTCGAGCAATGGGACAACCCATTTGGCCAGAGCATGTCCCGTTCGTAGTTGAAGGTTGAAAAAGATGGTGGCGGCTCGATCCTATCCGTTGTGTAGGCGGGTAGGGTTGTGAATTCTTTAAGGAGCCACCACCATGAAGCAAGGATACCAAGTCGCGGATCGTCGGGA
>CAZYEX010000077.1:0-5774 GCA_964646605.1 uncultured Phycisphaera sp.
GCGCCAGGACCGCAGCAAGTCTGAATCTTCGAGCAGCACAGTCCACTTTCGCCGCAGCACGTTGCGTCGGCGGGGCAGCAATTCTCTTGGCCACAGCACAGCGGTGTGTCGCCGGGGCAACCTCTCCCGTCCGGACAGCACGCGGAAAACTCCGGGAAGCAGCCACTGTCGCAGCACACCGCGCCCAACCCGCTGCAAACGGTGCCGTCGGGACAACAGGTACCCGGTGCGGGATGGCATGAACCTTCGCAGCAGAGCTCGTCGACGCCGCAACAAGTGTCACCACAGCATGTAATCGTGTCCGGCGGGCAGCACAGACCACTATCGCCGCAACACAATGCATCGGCGGGGCAGCAGTTCTCTTGGCCACAGCACAGCGGTGCATCGCCAGGACAAGTTCTGCCGCCGTCGCAGCACACCGATCCGGCCGCGGCGCAGGCCCCGTCGCAGCAGACCCCATCCGCGGCGCAGCACGTTTCGACGCAGCACAGCGGGGTATCACCCGAACAGAAGTTCGCGTCATCGCAGCAATGCGCGCCCGGTGCGGCGCAGACGCCGTTGCAGCATTCGACGTTCTCGGCGCAGCAGGTCTCGCCGCAGCAACGCGCGGTGGGCGGGCTGCAGACGCGCCCGTCGCCGCAACACTCGGAACCGGGAATCTGACAGTCGTCATTGCAGCAGACGCCGTCCGCGACACAACAACCGCTCCCGCAGCACATCGGAAACTCAGGGAAGCATTCGACCCCGTTGTCGCAGCAGATGTTCAGCGCACTGATGCAATTCCCGCCGCAGCACTCCTCGTCCGCCCGGCAGCAGCCGTTCTCACAGCACTCCTCGCCCTCCAGGCAGCAAGAGCTGCCGCAACACGTCTCATCCGCGGGGCACGTGCTTCCCCCTTCGCAGCAGGTCACATCCGGAGAAACGCAAGTCCCCTCGCAACACAATTGACCGTCGGAGCAGCACCCGCTCCCGCAGGGAATCCCGTTGGGGAAACAGAGCCCCCCCTGACATTGCTGGCATTGCTTGCAGTGGCAGCATTCGCCGGTCACGGAATAGGGCGGACAATTGCAGCCCCAACCGGCGACGGAAATGCCCGCGCCGGGGTCGCTGACGATCGTCGCGCCGTCCGCGCTCACGTGTCCGCTGGCGATGATCTCGAACTTACCGGTGTCGTGGTTGAAACTCAGGAAGTTGGCGATGGCGCCGGCGGGCAGGCCGGACATGTTCGGGTAGATAATCGTGATCGGCGGATCAAAGCGCGCCCCGCCCGGCTGCAAAGTCCAGGCGAAGGGCGGCGCGGCCCCGTCGGGCAGGGGCATGGGCACGTCGTCGTGGTGGACTTGATTCAATGAAATCGCCGTGCCATCGGGGGCGGGCACGAACGGTCCGCCGACGCGGATTTTCATCGAACCGGCTTTGACGATCATCTTCAATCCGGCCATGCCCGCAACGGTCAGCTCGGTGTCCTGCGTCGTGCTGTACGATCGCAGATTCGCCGGGTCGAGCCGCGGCAAGAGGACCGGCGAAGACAACGAGTTCGCGGCGTTGGGAACGATGATGGTGCTGAAACGCAGCGCGGGGAAGGAGTTGGGCGGCACGTCCACGCCGTCCGCGCCGCCGACGTGCGTGGCGCTCGCTCCGAAGACGTGTACATCCGCGGGGCCCGCACCGGGGATAACGTCGAATCGAAACCGCCCCTCCAGGTCCGAATTGACGAAGGGCAAGGTGACTCCCCCCAAAACTAGTGCGCAGGTCGCCCCTTGGATGGGTTGCCCGGCGTTGTCGAGCACCAACCCGGAGAAAGTTGTCGGCTTCTTCGCATCACGGACGACGCCGACGATCGTGAATACGGCCGGAGGGTTCGGGTTTTTCGGAAAACCGGCTTCAATGATGTTGTTGCCGCCCGCCGCTCCGAGCAAGAAGGCGACCTCGGCGTGGCCTGAAGGGTCCGTGACTAAGGTGACTTCGTCCGCGTCATTGATCTTCCCGCCGCCTTGGCGGACGGAGAATGTGACGGCGATGCCGGACACGGGGTTGCACGAATCGTTGACCCAAACGCTGAGCGGTTCGGGGGCCGGGGCGCCCGCCTCGGCACGCTGGTTGTTGCCCCCGCCGATGTTGACTTGCGTCGCCGGTCCGGGCGTGGCGGAAGCGCAGAAGAAGGTCGTTCCGGCCACGTCCTGGGATACCACTTCGACGCGATTGTTGCCGCGCCCTGCGTCGCCGCCCAGTCGCCAGAAGGCACGGGCGATTCCCTGCGCGTCGGTGAAAACCTGGAGTGTTTTCGTGCCGGGAAACAACCCACCGGCACTCGCTGCCAATCGACCGTCACTCCGAACCACGTCGAAAGTGACCAGCTTGCCGGGCAAGGAAACTCCCTTGGCGCTGCGGACCTCCACTCGGATGGGTTGCGGGAGTGCGGCATGAATCGGCGCGCTCTGTCCGTTGCCGGACAGAACCTGCATCTGCGCCGCCCCGGCCGGGATCTCCGTACGGGACACGGTGATCTGCTTCTGTGCGGAGTTTCCCACCCCGTCGACCGCCGTGACCGCGATGATGTTTTCGCCGAGGTCGAGGGGCAATCCTGGAGCGAAGTACGTCCCGTTGGGTCCGATCCCGATGTCCACCGCCGCGGGGGTCGGCGGCCCGTCGTTGACCGATACGGTCACCGTCATCCCGGCGAATCCGCTCAACGTATCGCCGACGCGCCCGGCGACGTCCGTGCCCGCCGATGCGATTTCGGCTTGGGCGGCAGGGAAATCGACGAACAAGTTGGGGGTTTGCGCGTCGTGCGTGATTGCAACCCCGAACGGCGCGCTGGCGGCGCCGTTGCCGAACAAGCCGGTCACGAACAATCGGTTCACGCTGTTCGGTCGAAGCTCCACCGGCACGGCGAATTCGCACTCCTCGGTCGGAATCGTCACGACCTGCGCGCCGCCCGTGACCTGGACGAGCAAGGCGCCGGCCGTGGCGCCGGTGAGCATCACATCAGTCACGGCGGTGGGAGACGTCGGCGGGTCCACGGTGACCGCACGCACTACGACGCCCGGCCCACCGAAGCCGCACAGAAACAAACGGAAATCCTCGGCCGCAATCTCGACGCCTGGTGAGAACTTGAAAACACCGCAGACTTGAGGATCAGAAAAAGGTGACACCGACTGGCAGTTCGAGAGCGCGGCGAAGTCGGCCAGATCGCGGTCGGCGTCCTGGTCAACGTCCCCGAGCACCGGCTCCGCGCGGGCCGATGCCGCCGCGGTCAACGACCACGCCAGCAGGAGGGAACGCGAGAAGCGCACGAGCGAACCCATACTCCGAACCCCCGGAATCCTAACGTCTCGCGGGTCCTCACGGCGGCCTGCACTACCCCGCGACCGACGGACACCCGCGCCCCCGCACACGAAAAACGGCGCACTTTACATCGCGATACCGGCCCAAAAGGGTCCAATATACCGAAACTCCCATAGAACGGGAAGGACTTGCCCGCTCGATCATGCACGTCCGAGAACTTCGTGGCAACAGGTGAAGCGGACCGGGACCGAGCGCGCACTCTTATGTGCGGCTACGAACACCCGCCGACAACGTGAAAAACCGCAGAACGCCAGCTCCTACAGCCCGGCTGTAGGCATTGCTTTCGCCGACGGGATACGCTATCCTGATCATCTTCGTTGGCTATCGACCGGCGCGCGGGGGATCGTCGATCTTTTTTCGCGATGCCGCGTGCTCAGATCACCGCGCGACGCGGTCCCGCAAGAACTCAACGGTCCGGCTGGCGGAGCGAGGAGGCGGAATGATAACCGAATCGCGCAACGTGTCGAATCGAAACGGATTCTCTTCCGGACCATCCGTATTTTGGTTTGGACGAATCCGCGGTAGTCGCTCCGGCGTTCGACGCGGCTCATGGCCCATGCACGTCTCGCTTTTGGTCGTCGCCCTTGCCGCTCGGGCCTCTTTCGGCCAACACTCCGTCGCCCGTCAGTGGAACGAGCTGATGTTGTCCGCGATCCGCCGCGATTTCGCCCGCCCCACCGTTCATGCCAGAAATCTCTTTCATGTTTCCATGGCGATGTGGGATTCATGGGCGGCGTACGATGACACGGCCGACACCTTTCTGATCCACGAACATGCCGACGCGGACGACATCGAGGCCGCCCGTCGCGAGGCCGTCAGCTTCGCCGCCTACCGCGTTCTCCGGACCCGATTCAATAACTCTCCGGGCGCGGCGACGTCTCTGCCTTCGTTTGACGCCAAGATGACGGCGCTCGGCTACGACAAGGACTTCGCGTCTACGGTGGGCGATTCGCCGGCGGCCTTGGGTAACCGCGTCGCCCAAGCGGTGCTGTCGTTTGGACTCAACGACAACTCGAATGAGCAAGGCAGTTACGCGAATCGGCACTATGTCCCCTTCAACCTCCCACTGGTCCCGCCGCTTCCCGGCAACCCGGAGATGGTCGACCCGAATCGCTGGCAGCCATTGGCGCTGGATTTTTTCATCGACCAGAGCGGAAACGTGATCGTCGGCGGTTTCCCGCCCGCGTTGACCCCGGAATGGGGACAGGTTACGCCGTTTTCGTTGTCCACGGCCGATCGGACCATTTACCATCGCGGTGATTTCGATTACTGGGTATACCACGACCCGGGCCCGCCGCCGATGCTCGGCGGCATCGGCGACGACTACTTCAAATGGGGCCATGAGCAGGTCGCGATCTGGAGCAGCAACCTCGATCCATCGGACGGCGTTTTCTGGGATATTTCGCCTGCCTCTCTGGGGAACTTGCCGCTTCCGGACCCTGCCGATTACGAATTGGTCTACGACCTGATCCTCGGTGGCGACACGAGCACGGGCTACCCTTTCAACCCCGTGACGGGACAACCGTATCAACCCCAGGTTGTCCCGCGCGGCGACTTCGCGCGAGCGCTCGCGGAGTTCTGGGCGGATGGACCGAGTTCCGAAACACCCCCCGGTCACTAGTTCACGATCCTCAACTACGCAGCGGACAACTTACTGGAGAAGCGTCTCGGCGGAACCGGGCCGGTCCTCGACGAGCTGGAGTGGGACGTAAAATGCTACCTCGCCCTGGGCGGCGCCATGCACGACGTGGCCATTGCCGTTTGGGGAACCAAGGGCTGGTACGATAGCGCCCGCCCGATCTCGGCTATTCGCTACATGGCCGATCGCGGACAATCATCGGATCCGAACCAGCCGTCGTATCATCCTAGCGGCATTCATTTGTACCCCGGTCTGATCGAAGTCGTGACCGCCCAGACCACGGCCCCTGGCCAGAGACATGCGCACCTTGCCGGCGATGAGGGGAGAATCGCCCTCCTCGCCTGGCGCGGACCCACCTACATCTCCAACCCCCAGACGACGGTCGCGGGCGTAGGTTGGATCCTCGCCGAAAACTGGTGGCCTTATCAACGACCGACCTTCGTCACACCACCGTTTCCAGGATACACCTCCGGTCACAGCGCCTACAGCCGCGGCGCCGCGGAGGTTCTTACCTTGCTGACGGGCAGCCCGTACTTCCCGAACGGACTAGGCGAGTTCCATTGTCTGCGGAACCAATATCTTGTTTTTGAAGACGGCCCCAGCGTCGATGTCAAACTTCAATGGGCCAGCTACTACGACGCGGCGGACCAAGTCGAAACAACCGTGGACTTTGCCCGTCGAAACCGGCTTCTGTCCTGGTACGTTGGAGGGCTAAACTTCCAGATCGAGCACCACCTGTTCCCGCAGATTTGTCATGTGCATTACGCCTCGCTGGCACCGCTGGTGG
>CAZYEX010000078.1:0-20619 GCA_964646605.1 uncultured Phycisphaera sp.
ATCGCGGATCGCAACGCTTCAAACGATGACCGGCCTCGATCAACACGCTCCGCAGATCGTGGTTGCAGGCCCGGATCAAACCCGCGTCCGCTTGTCGAGATCCGCTCGACGCATTCCACGGGGTCAACCCGCAAAATCGAGCCAACTGCTTGCCGGAACGAAAACGGTCGAAGCGGCCCACTTCGGCGCGGAACACCCAGGCCATCACCGGTCCCACCCCGGGAAGGGTCAGCAACTTTTGCACCACCGCATCGTCCTTCGTCACCACGTCCAGGTGTCGCTCGACGCCCTGGACGTCGCCATTGAGCTGCTGCAACCGGTCCAGATGTCGATCGAGAATCCAACGACTTTGCTCGGGAAGCTCCACACCTCGCATCCACTGAAACCACGCCACGCCCCAACGCGGGGCGGCGCAACCACGACGATGCGCTCGCAGCAAAGCCCGAACCCGCAACTTTACGTTCCGCCGCTCGTTGACCAACTGACGACGGTAACGAACCAAACGCCGCAATTCGCGGATCGCCTGCGGCGCCAACCACACCTTGGGGACGTACCCCACACGCTCGAGGTCTGCTAACAGCCGTGCATCGGAATAGTCCGTCTTGTCCGGGTTCTGTCGCAGACGATGCACATACCCCGGATGCGCAAGGTCCACCGACCAACCCGCGGCGGCGATCAATCCCTCCGCAAAGTCCGCCGCCCCTTCGCACGATTCCATGGCCGCCCCACGCACCCCGCCGTGCGTCGCAACGTAGTCCACGACCCGCCGCGGGTCGTTGTCGCACGTTCGGTTGCCCAACACCTTGCCTCCCCCATCCAGCACGCAAACTTGCACCGAATCCTTGTGGTAGTCCAAACCGACGAAAACCGCTAACTTCTCCATACCCGTAGCTCCTTTTTGTTGCCAATCAAAAAAACCCTGCCGGTACCTTACCGGCAAGAGCTACGGGCTTTCATCCCCATCTGACGGCGGCGATCGCGGGGTCGCGCGGGCTGAAGCCCACGGCTCGGGTCGTTAGTCGGGAATCGTGTCGCTTCCGCTCCACGCTCGGATGGACAATCGGCAATTGGAAATCGGCAATGGACCCGCTCCCTCACGGTCGCGGCTCGGATCGGCATTCAGCATTCGCGGCAGACCGCTCTTTGGCAGTCGCGATACTGATTGCCTCGTTGCCTTGCTGCCTCGTTGCCTCGCGCAGCGCTCAGCCTTCGACCTTGACACGGAGGGGGGTGTTGAGCATCGGCGTTGCCGCGGGTTCGGTGCGGGTGTTCCACTTGCCGAAGAAGCTGCGGACAAGGATGCCGATGCGATGGAAGTGGGGCCGCCCTGGGTCTACGAAACGACGCTCGCCATTCGGATCGTAATCAGGTAGGATGCCGCGATAAGGTCGGTGGCGACGAGTTACGGACGAGAGAGGCTGGGCATGGCGCTGCTCGAAGACCGTTTGGATCGACACTCGTTCAGCGTCGGCACGCTGGACGATGACGACGCTCGTCGCTACTGGCGGGCGCGCACGCCGGACGAACGGCTGGCGGCGCTCGAGTTCCTGCGACAGGTCATGTATGGCTATGATCCGGTTTCCGATCGAATTCACAAAGCTCTTGAGGTTGCTGACCTCGAGCGGCGCTAATTATCTGGTCGTAGGCGGGTACGCCGTCGCCTTCCACGGCCACCCCCGCGCCACGGGCGATCTGGACCTATGGATCGCCACCTCACCGGAGAATGTCGCTTGCGTCCGACGGGCGCTGGGGAAGTTCGGGTTTCCCGAGGAACAGGTGGCGGCGGCTCCGTTGCACATGGCGGGCAAAGTGATCCGGATGGGCAGTCCGCCACTGCGGATCGAACTGCTCACCAGCGTCTCCGGAGTCGTTTTCGACGCTTGTTATGGTCGTCGGGAGTCGCAAGTCGTCGATGGGGTCGAGGTCGGGTTCATTTCGCGGGAAGACCTCTTAGCCAACAAGCGGGCTGCGGGACGCGCTCAGGATCTCGCCGACCTCGAAGCGTTGGGTTGATCGGTTTGGGTTGGAGCAGAACAGGATCGCACTTGGCGTCTCGTACTGACCCTCCTTCGACGCCCCCATTCGTGATTCACCCCTACCCTTCGACTTTTAAGCGGAGGGGGGTGTTGCTAATGGGCGCCATCCTCTCGGCGCGGGTGTTCCACTTGCCGAAGAAGCTGCGAAAGAGGATGCCGATGCGGTAGAAGTGCCTTCGCCAGTCGAAGTTCCCGCTCACCAACATGAAACAAGCCTTGGACAGAATCCCGGCGCGAAGCAGGCGCATCTTCGTCTTCTCGGTGATGCCCAGCGTCGTGAGATCAATGCCCAGGTAATCCTTGTTGCGGTTCCAGTTGTCCAGAACTTGATCCGACGACTTGAAGCCGTGCCTTTCCACGATTTCCTGCAAAGGGGCGCCGGGCATAGGCGTGGCGATGGACCAGGTCATGTAGTGCATCCGCCGCCTGCGGAACTGTTTCCAGACCCACCAAAGCGAATGACGGATTTCGCGCGGGGTTTCGAACTGCAGTTCTCCATCCTTCTCCCACAACTGAAAGGCCATCATGAACAGAAGCACGCGAATCTTGTGTTTCTTGAGGAACTTCAGGCATCGTTCGGTCTGCTCGACGGTGATCATTTTCTCGATCCCGATGAGCACGCGGTCGTTGGCGCTCTCGACCCCGAGGTGAACCAACCACATGTTCATGCGCATGAACAGCTCGGCCAGTTCGTCGTCGATCTTGTCGGCGCGAAGATTGGACTGGAAGAAAAGGTCCTTGTGGCCCAGACCGGCGATGGCGCGGCACACCTCCTTGGCCCAGGGCAAGGTGACGTTGAGCTCGTCGGAGACGATCTTGATTTCGCGGACGCCCAGTCGATACAGCCAGTCCACCTCGCGGGCGATGTGCTCCGGGGAGCGCATGCGGACGTACGGTTTGGCCGCTCGCCAGACCGGCAGCGAGCAGAACGTACACTTGTACGGGCATCCCCGGCTGATCACGATGCACATCTGCTTGTTGGATTTCGAGTAGTGCTGTCCGACGAACTTGGAAAAGTCGATGCGGTCCCAGGCCATGAAGGGTAGTTCGTCGAGGTTCTCGTAGGCACGCGGCTTGTCGGTTCGCAGCGGACCATCGGGCGTGCGGATCAACAGACCGGGGATCTTGGTGAAATCCCGCCCGCCGTAGATGGCCTCGTTGACGATGTCGGACAGGGTCATTTCGCCTTCGCCGATGCAGACGATGTCGGCGAGTGTCTTCTTCATGACATCGTCGGGCACGGAGGTGGGGTGCGGTCCGCCGGCAATGATGAGCATCTCGGGGAAGCGGCGTTTGAGCTCGTTGATGGTTTCGCCGGCCACGCGCTGAGTGAGGAAGGCGTAGCTGAGTCCGTAGATGTTGGGTCGAAGCTCCTCGATGATGCGGACATGGTCCTCGATCGAATGGAATTGATCGAGAAAAAGAATGTCATCGTCGGAGAGCGGGGTGTTTTCGCGCAGATACGAAATCAGTTGGAGGATGCCGAGGTTGGGATAGGCCTTGTCGTAGTCGTCGGTCTTGGCGGGCGGATCGGCGAGCATGACGGTGAAAGGCCTGACTCGCCGGCGCTCGCGAGCTTCGCCGCGCGGTCCTTGCGCCGACGGGAGGTCACCCTTCACCACACTTAAGGAAACGCTCATGCGCAGCTCGGTCCGGGTCCCGGCGGGCGACAACGCTTGCCGCTCGACCGATACTCCCCAACACTTATCGGAAATTGCGCGACGCCGATGAAACGGCGGTGGACGCCGCTGCGGGCCCAACCAACTCGGTTTGTACTCCTGCAACCAACACCGCTCCCTTACGGTCGCGGTTCGGAAGGAAATACACCGCTCGCTTACGGTCGCGGGTCGGAAACGAATATCGGACGCGTTTGGGTCAGGGTCCTGTATACACGGTTTTGCGGTCGACGAAGCAGATGGGGTTGCCGAAGGGGTCTTTGATGTAAAAGGAGCGTTCGCCCCAGGGGCGATGGGCGATCGCTCCGGCGGGGTCGCCGTGGACCTCGCCCTCGGCGAAGGCGGCGCCGGCTTTCAGGCAGCGCTGGTAGGTCGCTTCCAGATCGTCCACGGCGAAGTAGAGGTGGTCCTGGTTGGGACGGGGTTCACAAGAGTCGCCGTCCTCCTTGGGGCTGAAGCAAGCCAATATGGTCCCGCCGCAGTCGAAGTAGTGCCGACCATCTGACACTTTCATTCCGGGCGTGTCGAGAACCGCGGCGTAGAAATCGGCGGCCTTCTGGAGGTTCGAGACGGGCAGGATCACACGAAACAGTTTCGCGGACACGGGCATCTCCTGTTGTTTGGGTTCGTTTCGCAGCAGACGGGGCGCTGCACAGGCCCCCATGGCCAGGAAGGATACGACGACGAACCCATTTTTACGCCTGTTTTGGCGCAAACGAACCCAAATCGAACCCATCGATCGGCGTTTTTGATAGCGCCAAGGGGGTGAATGGGTTTGTTTTGCGTCATCCTTTTCTTCCATTCGCACCATTCGTGCTCCCACGGGCGGAGTCACCGGCACTCGCCGGTCGTGCCGAGCGGGCCACGGCTCGTGTAGGGCGCGCCTCGACTCTCGCCCTAAGAACTGCGCAGGTGATCGGTCGCGCAGGCGAAATCCGGCGATCGGGTTGGCGGTCATGGGGATCAGAATGGAGTATAGCTATCTTGAGTGCAAGTATGTACTTGAAAGTGGTATAGTATCCATTAGGATAGTAGACCAGGCACTGAGGCATTGAGGCATCAAGGGACGACGGGAGAAGGGGCATGAGGAAGGGCTGGGCACGGCGGCTGGAGGGAGGCGGGGTACCGGTATGGTGCTGACGCCGACGAAGCGGGCGGGCCGTAAGGCTCGAGGGCCGAATGCGGGGAAGTGCCCGTTAACGGCGATCATGGACGTGATCGGGGGAAAGTGGAAAGGACTGATCTGGTGGCGGTTGTCGGGCGGAATGAGCCGCTACGGGGAACTCAAGCGGTCCATCGAAGGCATCACACCGAAGATGCTGACTCAACAGCTCCGCGAGTTGGAGGCCGACGGAATCGTTTCGAGGAAGGTCTACGCGGAGGTGCCGCCGAAGGTCGAGTATTCGCTGACCGAGTATGGCAAGACCCTCGCGCCGGTGTTTGAGATCATGTGCCAATGGGGCGATGGACACCTCAGGCGAATGGCGGATGCAGAATAGCGAAGAGCGAAGATAGAAGTACGATGCCATGACTATGACACGTCGCAACATGGATCTGCGGTGAAGCGAACGGCGGAGGGAGGATCCAAGCTACGGCGTCAGCCAGGCTGTGAACTTTTCCTGGGGGAGCGGGGTTTTCATCCAGGACTGGTCGGGCATGGGGTCTAGGAGGCATTCGGCGACGGATTTGAGGCGCGGGAACGGGGCGGTCTTTCGTTCGCCGCGCCGGGTGATCCAGGCCAATTGTTTCTTTTGCAGAATGGCGCTGACGATCTCATTGGTCATGCGGGCGTCGCCGAGCACGTAGTCGAGGACGCGTTGGTGCCGGCCGGCGCGCCACTCGCGCGGCGCGTCCTCGGCAGCCATGGACTTTTTCAAGGGGACGCCCAGTCCTTGCGCGGCGGCGGCAAGAGAGACGGGAAAGCCCTTCAGCTTGAAGAATTGGAACATGGGGTCGTAGAGAGCGCGAGCGACGCGTGTGGCGGCCTGGGCGTCGTCGGCAGCGCGGGCAATCCAGGGAAGGTCGAAGCTGAGGCCGTTCCAGGCGCACACGGCATGATCCGCTTTCTGCATCTGTTCGAGGTAGTCGAGCAGCTCACGTGCGCAGCGGCGATCCATGTTCAATAAGGGCTTGTCGGCGGGCCCGGTCGAGTACCAAAGGCGTTGCTCGCCGCCGTCGATCAGCGTGGCGGCGACGGCGACGTCAAAGGGGGCGTATTTGTTGATGTCCTCGCCGGGACGGAGGTCGAAGACGTTGGAGATTTCGATGTCGAAACTGAGCAACTTCATGCCAGGATGGCTCCGGGGCCCGTTGTCGTTCGTGCCTTTCAAGTTCTATCAGACTTTTGGGAAACGGCAAAGGAACCGCAGGCATGTGGGGCGCGGTCTTGGTCCTGCTGCGCTTCGGGTCGTCGCTTTGACGACACCGCTACCTCCTCGGTCGCGTCGTCGGTCGCGGTTCCAAGCGGTCAATCCGCGCTCGGGTTGGTGCTACACCGCTGCGTGAATCACGGGGCACCGGGGGGAACGTTGAAGGGAGGAGCGTTAAGGGCGCCGGGTTCGGGGCTTTGGGCGCTGCCGATCCACTTGGCGGTTTCGGCGAGGATTTCGGCGCAACGGTCGTGGCCTGCGGCGGCGAGTTCGTCGCGGATTTTTCCGCCCTTTCCCGGGGCCAGTTCGGCGAGGATGGATTCGAGGGCTTCGAGGGATCGCTCGAGGCGATCGAGTTCGTAAAAGTCCAAACCGGTGGCGCCGTAGCGTTCCGCGTCGAGGCGGACGAAGACCGCGAGCGGACGGGCGAGTTGGGCCTTCTGATCGGCATTCAGTGCGCCGAGGACTGCGGGGTTGCGGAAGAACTCCCAGGCTTCGATCTCGGCGCCGTCGGCCGTCATGGTTCCGGCCCGGCGCTGGGTGAGTCGCTTCTCAAAGATGGCGAGATACACGTCGAAAACCGCCGGGACCTGATTGACGTAGGCCAAAGCGAGGTAGAGACGGCCAAGGACCACCGGGCTGGTCTCGACCAAACCGGCCTCGCGCAGGGCGGCGAGGGTTTGATCGAGTTTGTCCTTCTCGGCCGCGAGGTTGGCCTTCTGCGAGGACAATCCCTTGACACACAGATAGCGCACGGATTCAAGGGGCGACTTCAGCCCGGCGAGGAGTCCGGGGAGAGTGTCCACTTTGTCGAAGTCGGCCAGGACCCTAGCGACGGCATAGCCGACCCAGGGTTCGAGCTTGGGATCGGCGAACTTGGAGGCGGCGAGGCCGGCGGTCTGTGCGGCGAGTTGGGCCTTGAACGGTACGGAGTTGTTGGCGTTGTCGAACTGGGATTTCAACGCCGTTCGGAAGGCAGCGGCGGCGGTCTGGCGTGATTCCTTGGCCGAGGCGGTCAACTTGTCGAGCTGCGACTGCACCCAGTCGCCGATGCGGCGTTGGTCGGAGACGCTGATCTGGGGTAGTTGGCGGATGGTGTCGATGGTCTGTTCTTCGAGGCCTGGCTCCTGGGCGGAGGCGTTGCAGGCGGCCCCGTAGCTGATGAAGAGGACCAAAAGGAACGGTCCACGCTTGCGTTCTGGCATACAACCTCTCCCTAGGGCACGGCATTCCCGTGCGTGGCTGGCGACCTCAAGCGTAAATCGGAACCTGACGGACGCGCCGCCGCCGCCGTTGCAAGGCCGGTATTCTAAGCGGTGGGTTCCCGCGCCGGCGGAATGCTCACCCAATTTCGCAAGCGGGGAAGCTAGCGACCGGTGCGGGGTGATGTCAAGCGGAGGTGGAATCCAAGCCACGCTTGACGAGCTTTCCGCATGATGGGTAGATTCCCGCAACGCAGGGTACAACGCGATCGCCCGGGTACCGGGGGAATCGGCACCGTGGAACGAGCATGGCCAAGTCAGAGAATATCCCGCTGCCCGCGATCCGGCGGTTGAGTTTGTACCTTCGGCAACTCGAAAGCTTCAGCGACGAGAACCGTCGGACGGTGTCGAGCCGGCAGTTGGGGGAGGCGTTGGGCCTGTCCGACGCCCAAGTCCGCAAGGACCTCGCCTACTTCGGGCAATTCGGGCATCCGGGGATCGGCTATCGGGTGCCGGAACTCATTCTGCGGGCGCGGCGCATTCTGGGGACCGACCGGGTGTCCAACGTGATGCTGGTCGGAATGGGGAACCTCGGACGGGCGCTGATTGCCTTTCGTGGGTTTCGGAAACGGGGGTTCGAGTTGGTGGCGGTATTCGACAAGGACCCGGCCAAGATCGGACAGACGACGTCGGGGCCGAATCGGTTGCGGATTCAGTCGCTGCCGGAGATGGCCGGGGCGGTTCGGAAGCATTCGATTCGCATAGGGATTCTCGCTGTGCCCGCGTCGGCGGCGCAGCAGGCGGCCGAGGAGATGGTCGCGGCGGGCGTACGCGGCATTCTCAACTTCGCGCCGGTGACGTTGCAGGTGCGGGCGGAGGTGAACGTGGCGTCGGTGGACCTGGCCATACATCTCGAGCAGCTTGCGTTTCAGGTCAGCGCGGTGAGTTTGTAGAAGCGAGGGTTCGAGCCTCCCCGCTCGCCATTCTCCATGTCGTCCAACACCGCTCCCTTACGGTCGCGGTTCAGAACGTCGACTCCGGTCGCTGGCGCTCCCGGCTCGGATCAAGAAGCGGGAAGGGATCGGAGGAGGTCGGCGATCGCGCCGGCGCCGAGGAGCAGGCTGACGAGGCCGTTCAGCGAAAAGGCGATGTGCGCCTTGCGGTAGTCGCCGGGCTTTACCAGGGCGTTTTCGGCGATGAGAACGGCGGCGGCGAGAACGAGGCCGGCGGCGTAGAGGACGCCCAAGCGGGCGTGGAATCCCAGGAGGATGAAGGCGACGAGGGCCGCGAGGTGGGCGAGACGGGCGATCCACAGGGCGAGGGCGGGCCCGAGGCGCGAGGGGAGGCTGAACAATCCGTCGCGGCGGTCGATGTCAATGTCCTGGCACGCGTAGAGGATGTCGAAACCGCCGATCCAGAGGGTCACAGCGAGCATCAATAGCAGTGCTTCGAGTCCCAGCGACGCCGGGTGGATGGCGAGCCACGCGGCGACGGGAGAGAGGGCGACGGCGGATCCGAGATAGAAGTGCGACCACCGAGTGAAGCGTTTGGTGTAGGAATAGCCGCACAGGTAAAGAAGAACCGGACCGGCGAGCAGGATCGGCCAAGGGTTCGCGTAGCAAACGTGGAATCCAAGGCAGCCGATTCCGAAGGTGACGGTCGAAAGGACCAACATGGCGAGTGCCGCGGGGCGCGACAATCGTCCGGCGGGGAGCGGTCGCTGGGCAGTTCGCGGATTCCGAGCGTCAATGGCGGCGTCGACGATGCGGTTGAAGGTCATGGCCGTGCTGCGGGCGGAGACCATGCAGACGATGATGAGTGCCAGTTGTCCGACGTACGGTCGGCCCAACCCTTCGATGTTCCGCCCGGCGAGGAAGGCGGCGGTCAGGGCAAAGGGCAAGGCAAAGACGGAGTGCGAGAGCTTGACCATCTCGGCCCAGACGCGGACGGCGCGGAGGGCGGCGTTCATGACGGGTCGTGAGCTTTGGGGTTGGCGACGGCCAATCGGTCGGCCCAGCGGGTGTTGAGACGGTGCGGGATGTCGAGAAGGTCGAGAAGTTTTCCGACCACGAAATCGACGAGTTCGTCGATGGTGGTGGGCCGCATATAGAAACCGGGCGAGGCAGGACAGATGACGGCGCCCGCTTCGCAGAGCCTCATGCAGTTAGCCAGTTCGATGCGGCTCATGGGCATTTCGCGGGGGACGAGGATGAGCTTTCGGCCCTCTTTTAGGGTGACGGCGGCGGCGCGATCGAGGAGATTGCCGGCCAGTCCTGCGGCGATCGCGGCGAGGGTGTTGGCGGTGCAGGGGCAGACGATCATCCCATCGGTGCGAAAACTGCCGCTGCCAAGTACGGAACCCACGTCACGGTAGGGATGCACGATCAACCCTTCGTACGCGCGTCCGATCAACCCGCGGTCTGAAACATCGGTTACGTCGAGTTCGTCTTGCAAGAGTCTTCGACCGTTGGGGGTGACGATGAGGTGGACGGCAGCGCCGGCGTCGGCGAGGCATTCGATGGTACGGCGGGCGTAGACGGCCCCGCTGGCGCCGGTTATTCCCACGACGATCTGCTGGCCTTCGGCGGGACCGGTTATGGCCATAGGGAACTCACTTGCGCATCGGGGGCGTGGGCCACGAAGCGGGCGGCGTGCCGCGCCCAGATCGACTCGGGGTGTTGTTGGGCGAGGCGTGCGAGGACTTCGTCGCCGCGCGAGGGTTGTCGCGCGTCACGATAGGCGATGGCCAGGCGAAGCATGGCCTCCGGAACGGCGTCGCGGTCGGGGAACCGCTGCAGGAGTCCTTCGAGCCGTTTGACGCGCTCGCCGAGGTCGTCGGTCGCCAGGGCGATTTCCAATTCGATGTTGTCCTCGATCTGGCAGTTCGGGTATTGGCTGCGAAGCGATTCGAGATTCTCGACGTAGCCCTCATAGCGGGGATCGAGGTCCAGGAGTCCGAGTTGAAAGGCGTCCTCAGGGCGATGCGATCCGTGGATGGGGTCGAAGCTGTAGATGGGGTCGCGGTTGGCGGTGAGCAGGTCGCGGAGGCGATGGGCTTCAAGGATCACTCGGTCCATGGGGATGCGGAGGCTCGCCTCCGGGGCTTCGCGGTCGAGGACGCCTTGCAGGACACCGTGTGCCTCGCCCGTTGGTGTACGCAGGACCGTCGCATCGAACTTCGTAAGGAGCGTGTTCAGTTTCTCGATGGCGCGGTCGATGCCGCCTTCCCGGGCCTCGAGCTTGGCAAGCTGCAATGCGGCGACGGCGCCGATGGGGGATTCCGGGCGATTGTGAAGCAGCGAGCGCCACGTGTGCCGCGAGGCGACGCTGGGGAAATCGTCGTAGAAGCGGATTCGTTTGGCGGCTCGAAACTCGGGGAGGTCCACTCGCCGATCGAGTGCCCGGGCCTTGATAAACAGGGCGTTGGGCGTGTAGGGGCTCTCGGGGAAGGCGCGGTGGAAACGATCGCAGTGGAAGGTGAGTTCGACTTGATGTCGAGTGGATTCGGAGCGGCGCGGCCCCAGGTCCGTGGCCAGTTCGAAGAGCCATTTCTCCTCCTCGATTTGGGCGATGGATTCCCAGCTTGGCCGCGGGATGGGGTGCCGCCGCCAGGCATCGAGTGTGGACCGGCCCAGTTCGGTGGAGGCGTTGACCTCGGCGAAGTAGGTCTGATCGAGTCTTTCGAGGAGGCGGTAGTACAACTCGTCGCGGCCGACGTGGAACTCAAACAAGGCGACGGGCAGAGCGAACATGACGGCCAGGAGCGGAGTGACGGCGCCGGGGCGATAGTTCACCATCTTGGCGATGGCCAGGACGAGCGCGAAGACGAGAGTCGAGGCGACGATGGCCAATACCCACGGTGCCACGAACTTGACACGATCGACGGGGTCGATTTTTCCCATGACGGCGTCGGTGGTGCCGGCCCAGGCGAGGGAAAGGTAGATGACGGCGGGGACCAATCCGATGAGGGCGGACATGAACCGAAAACGGGTTCGGAAGGGCCGCACGGAGGCGAGGATGCACGAGGCCAGCAAGGTAATCGCCAACCAGGGCATAACGGCCAGAAACCCGACGACGGCGATGAGGGCCAAGCTGGAGCCGATGCGGTAGAGAATGGCGACCAGGATGGGGATGGAAATCAGCGCGGCCATGAGGAGGCCTACGATGGGGATTTGCATGGGCACTTCTTGTACGCTGATCGGTTCCACGAGGAGCGAGCCGAGCGAGACCTCGGGCAGTCCGAGGCCGTGGAAGGTGTGAGCGAGCAAGTCCCAATAGCCTTCCCGGGCAGGGGCGAAGACTTCGCCGCTACGCAGCCAGAATGCGAAACAGGCGACGCCCGCAAACAAGAGGATGTTCAAACCCATCAATAGGATGGCGCGGATCCGGTATCTCGAACCGGAACGCGACCAGACGTCCATCCATTCCCTGGGCGCGGGGCGCGAGGGCGCGGCAGGGTCGATTGCGGACGGCGCGGGCCTCTTGCGTTGTGTAGGATGTTTGGGCATGGCTAGTCGCGCTTAGCGACGTAGACGGTAACGACGCCCAAGGTCAGAGGCGTGGCGACCGTCCGTGGAAAACCGACCTCCCGTAGCTTCTTACACATCTGGTCCGCGTCGAGGAAGGATACCACGGATCGAGGGAGGTAGCGATAGGCGCCGGACATGTCGCGGCTGACCCATCCGGCGGCCAGGGGCATGAGGCGGTTGGAGTAGAGTTCATACGCGGCTCGGACGAGGCGGTTGGCGGGTCGGGTGAATTCGAGGATGACCGCCTGTCCGCCGGGTCGCAAGACGCGGTGCATTTCCCGCAGGCCCAGGTCGAGGTCGGCAAAGTTCCGGACGCCGAAGGCGCAGGACACGATCGAAAAGCTGCGGTCGGCGAAGGGCAGTTGCAGGGCGTCGCCTTCGACGCAATCCGGCGATCCGGGTGGGTTACCTGCTGGAGTAGCTCCGCGCGGGCTGAAGCCCGCGGCTCGCAGGAGCATTTCGTGAGCGAAGTCGCAGCCGATGACACAGCGCGGTCCGGCGGCGGCGAAAGCGCGGGAAAAGTCGCCGGTTCCGCAGGCCACGTCGAGAACGTCGTCGTCGGGGCGGACTTGGGCGAGCTCGACTGCGCAACGCCGCCAGTAGGAATCGCGTCCGGCGCTGAACAGCCGGTTCACCAACTCGTAGCGCGGGGCGATGGAATTGAACATCCGCCGCACGCGCGAAGCCTTGTCGGCCGTCGTGTGCGGGGAGGTCAGCAGGTCGGAAGTCCACGCGGGTTCGTCGGGCACGGGGGGCATAGTAACGCGGGGAGGCCGTCCGCCGTCACCCACAAGGGGTGACGCTACACCTAGGCGGCTCGCGGCTCGGAGTTACTTCGTCTTGCCGAACCGTTCGTTGACCTCGTTCCAGTTCACGATGTTCCAGAAGGCGGCGATGTAATCGGGGCGGCGGTTCTGGTACTTGAGGTAGTAGGCGTGCTCCCAGACGTCGAGGCCCAAGACCGGCTTAAGGCCTTCGGTGAGGGGGTTGTCCTGGTTGGGGAAGTCCTTGATGACCAGCTTTCCGGTTTTGTCGACGCAGAGCCAGGCCCAGCCGCTGCCGAAGCGATTGGCGGCGGAGGCGGCGAACTTTTCCTTGAACGATTCGAAACTTCCGAAGGCGCTTCGGAGCGCGTCGGCGATCGGTCCGCTGGGTGGACCGCCGGCGTTGGGGCCGATGGTTTTCCAAAAAATCGAGTGGTTGAGGTGTCCCCCGCCGTGATTGCGGACAGCGCCGCGGATGTCGTCGGGGATGGTGTTAATGCCGAGCTGCAACTCCTCGACGGTCTTGCCGGCGAGTTCGGGATGTTTGGCGACGGCTTCGTTGAGTTTGGCGACGTACGTGGCATGGTGTTTGCCGTGATGGATCTCCATCGTCTTGGCGTCGATGTGCGGCTCGAGGGCGTCCGACGCATACGGTAGTGGCGGAAGTTCAAAGGCCATGAGCGATCCTCCTTTTAGAAACCGGCCCTGATCGAAATCCAGGCCGGAGGGTAACCCGGGGCTTACCCGCGGTCAAGGGCGCTGGCGGGCGAGCCGCCAACGCCACCTCGCCGGGATACGCCCCTACGCCGCCTCCTGCAAGCGAATCTTGTCGGCGTCGCGCGATCCGAAGAGCGAGTACAGGGCGGGGAGGATCACAAGAGTCAAGGTGTTATCCACAAGCAGTCCGCCGATGACGACGGTTGCGAGCGGGCGCTGTACTTCGGCGCCGACGCCGGTGTTGAGGGCCATGGGGAGGAAGCCCAGCGATGCGACCAGGGCGGTCATAAGAATGGCGCGAAGGCGGAGGAGCCGGGTTTCGCCGATGGCCTGGTGGACATCCATTCCTTCCGCGATCTTGCGGCGGATGGTGGCGACGAGGACCAGGCCCGCGAGCATGGACACTCCGGACACGGCCACGAATCCGACGCCGGCGGAGATGGTGAACTCCATGCCGCGAATCCAAAGCGCCAAAACTCCGCCGACGGCGGCGAAGGGCGCGCCGGTGAAAACGACGAGGGCGTCGCGGACGGAGTGTGTGCTAAAGTACAACAACACGAAGATGGCGGCGAGGGCGAGGGGCACCACGATCCACAAACGAGTGGCGGCTCGTTCCAAGTGCTCGAACTGTCCGCCGAAGGTCACGAAGTATCCGGACGGAAGTGTCAGGTCGTCGGCAATCCGATGGCGGGCCTCCGCAACAAATCCGTGCAAGTCCCGCCCGCGGACGTTGCACTGGACGACGGTCCGCCGTTTTTGCCACTCACGCTGGATGGTGGACGGCCCTTCGATCTGCCGGATTTTCGCCAGCCGCCCCAGGGGTATCCGTTCGCCGACGGCGGTGCGAAGCACCAAATCCGCGACGGTGTCAGGGTCCTGGCGGTCGGCCTGGGCGAGCTTGACGACCAGCGGGAAGCGCCGCTGCCCTTCACGAATCTCACCGACCTCGATACCCGCCAAAGCCTCGACCATCTGTAGGACGTGTTCCGCGGGAACGCCGAATCGGGCAATGGCGTCTTGATCGACGTTGATCTGCAAGACAGGCTGGCCGGTGATTTGTTCCGTGACCAGGTCGGCGCTTCCGGGGATCGAGTCGAGCAGGTCCTGCACTTGTTTGGCGAGGGTTTTGAGCTGATCGAGGTCGTCGCCGAAGACTTTGACGCCCACGTCGGCGCGGATGCCGGCGATCATCTCGTTCATGCGCATCTCGATGGGCTGGGTGAAGATCATGCGCATCCCGGGAAGTGCGGCCAGCTCGGCGGCCATGAGCTCGGTCAGTTCCGCCTGGGTTTTGGCGCGCTTCCACGCCGCTCTGGGCGTAAGCGTAATGAACACATCGGTTAGTTCCATTCCCATGGGATCGGTGGCGACCTCGGCCGTTCCGGTGCGGCTCCACACCTGACGGATTTCGTCGGGGTACTTTCGTAAGAGGGTCTGCTCGATCCCCGTGCCGTAACGGACGGACTCGTCGAGGGCGACGCCCGCGAGACGGACGGTGTTGATGACGATGGATTCTTCGTAAAGCCGCGGGATGAAGGACGCGCCGAGCTGCGTGGAAAGGGCGAGTCCCAGGGCGACGGCCAAGGCGCCGATCGCCGTCACCGTCCAGCGGTATCGTAGCGCCGCCCAGACAATCGGTCGGTGAATCCGATGGGCGAAACGAACGATGAAGTTCTCCCGCTCCTTGACCTTCCGTCCCAGAAACAGACTGCAGAGAACCGGCGTGAGCGTAATCGAGAAGATCAGGGAGGAGGTCAGGGCGAAAATCACGGTGAGGGCCATGGGGCGAAAGAGCTTTCCCTCGATTCCTTCGAGGAGAAGGATGGGCAGGTACACCACCATGATGATCAACTCGCCGAACATGGTGGGGCGGCGCACTTCCACCGTGGCGTCGCGCACAATCTCTGTAATGGGACGGCGGCTTCCATGCTCGAACTCGCGGCCCAGACGGCGGACGCTGTTTTCCACGACGATCACGGAGCTATCGACGATGAGTCCGAAGTCGATGGCTCCGAGGCTCAGCAGGCTGGCGGAGATTCCAAACTGCACCATGGCACTGAAGGAAAAGAGCATGGCCAGGGGGATGGCGAGGGCGACAATCAATCCGGCGCGGAGATTCCCCAGGAAAACAAAAAGCACGGCGATCACCAGGAGCGCCCCTTCCCACAGGTTGCGCTTAACGGTGGCGATGACGTGTTCGACGAGTTCGGTCCTCCGGTAGACCACCTGCACATCCACATTGGGAGGGAGAGACGGGCGAATTTCGTTGAGCCGCGCCTCCAGCCGCCTGGTTACGTCGTGGCTGTTCTCGCCCATGAGCATGAAGCCCAAGCCGAGGACGGCTTCGCCGCGACCTGCGGCGGTCACGGCGCCGCGGCGAATCTCGTGCCCGATGCGGACCTCGGCCAGATCGCGGATGCGAAGGGGAATGCCCTGGTGGGCGCTGACGACGATGTCGGCGATTTGTTGGAGGCTGGTGGTGAGGGCGTTGCCCTGGACAATGGTGGCTTCGCCGGCTTTCACCAGATACCCGCCGCCCACGCTCAGGTTGTTGTGCCGCAGGGCGTCGTTGATTTCATCCAGGGTCAGGTGGTATTGAATCAAGCGGACGGGATCGACCAAGACCTGATACTGCTTGCGCTCGCCGCCCCAGGTGTTGACTTCGGCGACGCCGGGCACGCTGCGAAGCTGCGGGCGGATGACCCAATCGTGGATGGTGGTCAGTTCTTCCAGAGTCGGCGGGTGATCGCCCTTGCCGGTGACGAGGTAGTGAAAGACTTCGCCGAGCCCGGTGGCGACGGGCCCCATTTCCGGTCGCCCGATGGTCGCGGGGAGCCTCACGGTTCCGAGTCGCTCGTTGATGAGCTGTCGGGCGAAGTAGATGTCCGTGCCGTCCTCGAAGGTGGCGGTGACCTGGGAGAGTCCGAATTTAGACACGGAGCGCACGTCGGTCAGCTTGGGAAGTCCGGCGATGACTTGTTCGACGGGGAAGGTCACTTGCTGTTCGATCTCGACCGGGCCGAGGGCGGGCGCGACCGTGTTGATCTGCACTTGTACCGGCGTGGTGTCGGGAAAGGCGTCGATGGGGAGGCGGGCGAGGGCGTACAGCCCGGCTACCACGAAGACCAATGTCGCGAGGACGACGATGAATCGGTTACGAAGCGACCAAGCGATGATTGCGTTGAGCATGGCGTCTCCCGGGAACGTTGCCATCCGAAGGAATGAGCGATAACCGCGTCACTTGGTCAATTTGTCCACATGATCGCAGCAGCCTGCTCCGATGGCGCCCTTGAGGATCTCGGTTTTGAGCAGGAAGCTGCCCGACGTGACCACGACGTCGCCACCCTTGACGCCTGAAAGAACTTCGTAGGCGAGCCCGGTGTCGATGCCCAAATGGACCTGCGTGGGTTGAAAGGCAGTCCCCTCGTCGTTGGTCTTCACAAACACGAGATTGCAGCAACCGTCCCATTGCACGGCGTCCTTGGGCACGACCAGGCAGCGCTCGCCGCGTCGCACGACGATTTGTGCGGCACCGAAAGTGTTTGCGCGAAGCAGTCCGCCGTCGTTGGCGATTTCGGCGCGGGCTTTGAGGGTACGGGTGGCCGGGTTGAGGTGCGTACTGACCCAGG
Organism: uncultured Phycisphaera sp.; assembly: GCA_964646605.1. GTDB lineage: Bacteria > Planctomycetota > Phycisphaerae > UBA1845 > UBA1845 > SBAX01. The sequence continues at coordinate 16,923 of CAZYEX010000078.1, forward strand.
TGATCGTGCCCGCGAAAGTCCGCCCGGCAGCGCTCTCCAAGGTAAACAGGACGTCCTGCCCCGTGGCGACGACGGGTACGTCGGATTCGAACAGATCGATCATGGCCCACATGGATTGCGTGTTCGCTATTGCGAAGAGGACGTGGTTCGATTCGACGACTTCACCGAGAACGGCGGAGCGCTCCACGACGATGCCCTCGAAGGGGGCGGTGACCTTCAAGTGCGACGAGGTGTCCTGCGACTGCTGCACGGTTTCGATGTCGGACTCGGGCAAACCGAAGTTCCTCAAGCGTTGTCTAGCTTTGGCATTCTGGATTTGCGATTCGGCGAGCTTGGTTTCCGCCTCGAAGGCATCGCTCTCGGTTCCCAGCCCTTGCTGGGCCAGGGATCGCAGCCGCTCGGCGGAGCGTTTCCAAAGCTGAACGCCCGCGAAGGCATGGAGCAGCTCGGCCTTGGCTGATCCGCATTCCGCGGAATCGACCACGGCCAATACGTCGCCCGCAGCGAGGGTATCGCCGAGATCCCGCTGAACATCGACCACGACACCGGCGGCGCGGGGGGAGAGACGTGCGTAGCGGTTGGCATTGTAGAGCAGTTCGGCGTTGCGGGTGATCGTGGCCGTTACGGGTTGTTCCTCGAGGCGAACGAATTGGAGACCGGCGGTGCGGACGATTTCGGGAGATTGCAGGCGCACGATGGATTTGGCCTTCGTACAGGTCGTCGAGGGAGGCAGGGCCGCGCGACGGGTGTTGCCGTTTGCCTGCGACGGGGCGAGCGGCGGAGGGCTTGTACCCGCCGGCGGGTCGGATGCCGTGACACCCGCCGCCAACGCGGAAATGAATCCGACCGTACAGCACACGGTGATTCGCACGCGGTTCAAACCTCTAACCATGTTCATGCTCCGAAAGCACTCCGACAGAGAACGTCGGGATGTCGGGGTGCACTAGGGTTTCTTGTCACTTTTGTTCTTGTCCTTCAACGAAGGGTTGCACAGAACACATTGGGATTCCGGTACGGAGTGTTCGGCACACCAGTCTCCCGCCGCCCGGAACGCTTTCTCGAGGTAGGGCCGGCACTTCACGCAGAGTGCCTCGGCGACGTCGTGTTCCTCGCAGAAACCGTCCGATTCGACGAGTCCCGGGCGGCAGAAGGGGCACTTCGCCGGGTCGATGTTGTGCGTACAGGCGCCCGCGGGCGGCGGCGTGCTATCCGCGACCCCGTGACCGGCGCCGGGTTTGGCCTTGTTTTTGAGCTCCGGGTGGCACGGGACGCATTGCGATTCCGGGGCTTCGTGGGTCTTGCACCAGTCACCCTTGGCGCGAAACGCGGTCTTGAGAAATGGACGACACTGATAGCACAGGGCCTCGGCGACGCCGTGTTCGCCGCAGAACCCCTGCGACTCCACGAGGCTCGGTGTGCAGAAGGGGCACTTGTCGTTGCGGATTTCATGCGGGCAGCGCTCGGCGTCACCGACCTCTGCGCTCTTCGTCGCCGAATCGGAGGACGAGTCTTCGCGGCGACAACCGACCGTCACGCTGAACGCAGCGGCAAGCGTCACCACGGCTACCCTCGAAGGATGGGTCATCATGCAAACTCCTTTCGTATTTGATCACAGTTTTTGTCTCTTGCCCTAGGCTCTCGACGCCAAAGCCGATCTGGAAGCACCGGACGGGCGAACGGGCCCGCCGAGAACTCATCCAGAACCAAGCGCCGTCGGACGGAAATCAGATGAGAAGTGGGAGTACTCGGTCTGAATCGGGAGGCCGATTCGGGAGACCCTGGGACAGCGCCACTGCGAGATCGTCGATCCGCGGCGATGAAGCGCCATGCGCGGCATAGCCCAAGGGAGCAAACGGCAGAACGAACTTGCTTACCGGCTCCTTTTGGATAGCGGCGCCGACGCCTGCGCAGAAGCACGAAGCGGGCGTCTGCTGCGAAGGGGACGAAGGCCGGCTGGGAGCACCGGATTTTTGGTCGTGACCGCAGCATCCGTCGGCGGGCGCGGCGTGATCGGCGCTCCTGGGGCCTAGGGCACAGACCAGCGGACACCCCAGTCCGATCCAAGCCACCATCAAGATGGAAGTCGTTTTCGACATCGTTCTCATTCAGTATATCGGCGACTACCGCGGGATGTCCAGTGCGATGTTCAAAGCCGTTTTTTGGGACCGCCAGAGCCTACATCTTCAGATCGAAGCTGCCGAGGACTTTCTGACCGACGCCGGACTCGATTTCAACCCAAAGTCGGCTGCCGCTCGGAGTCGGGTTGGGCACCTCGGTATGCGTATGCCATTTTCCGTCCTCGATATCGGCTTTGGCCTTCATCGATCCTTTGGCGTCTTCGGTGCCGATCCAGAAGCGTACGGCCGTCACGCCTTTTCCGACGCCGCCGTCGATCCACACGTCGATGGGTGCGTCACCGCCCGCCTTGAACTCAACCTTGTCGCGCGAGGCCCGGACCGTGAACTCACCGATCTTGCCGGTTCCGAGGTCGATGACATCTCCCCCGTGACCCGCTTGAGCCTTTTGGCCCGGATCATCTTTCGCGCTCTCGGGCGCATGCACTTCGCCGGGCTTGTGGTCATGGTCGTCCTTGAGCTTGGCTGACTCCGCAGCGGGCGGGGTGGAAGCGCCGCTCGGCTTGTCGGCGGAGCGCTCGCATCCGGCGATGCCGAAGCCGAGCAATATCGCAACGAGCATCATTGAGTTACGCATACGTCAGACTCCTTTTTCACTGGTGGCCATGCGGTGTTGAAGCGCGCCCATGAGGCGGCCGACCACGCCACGAGATTCACTCTGTTCTTCAACGACTTTCAGGCCGAATACGAGGGAGTACCCCGCCGGAACGACAATGAGATTGAGAAACGTCGACGTAATCAGCCCGCCGAGCACGACGACGGCCAGCGGAGAAAGCAGTTCACTTCCCGGTTCACCCGCGGCCATGGCCAGCGGAATCAGACCGAGGGCGGCGCATAGCGCGGTCATGAGAATGGGGACCAACCGCTCCATGGAACCGTACACGATGGCGTCGGCAAGCGGTTTGCCTTCGATCAACATCAGGTGTTGATAGTGGTTGACCAGCAAGAGTCCGTTTCGCACCGCGATCCCGAAAAGGGTGATGAAGCCGACGAGACTTGCGATGGAGATCACCGGCGCTTGATACAGGGCGCTTCGTAAGCCAAACAAGGAAAGCGTATTGGCGAAGGGATGTGCGGCTTCGGTGAGATAAATGGCAACAATGCCTCCGATGATCGCCAGCGGCAGGTTGACCATCACGAGCAGCGCCGCCCGCAATGAACCCGTGGAGAGCTGCAACAGCATCAGCATGACCACCGCAACGCCGATTCCTGCGACTAAGATCGTGCGCGACGCCGATTGCTGGGCTTCGAATTGTCCGCCGTAATGGACGGTGTAGCCGGCGCGCTGCACGATGGGATCGACGCGTGCCTGCACCTGCGCGACCAAATCGCCCAGGTTGTATCCTTCGCCGACGTTGCAGGAGATCACGGCTTTTCGTTGCGCATTCTCACGGGCGATTAGGTTGGGCGTTCGCTCCGGTCCGATGTCGGCGACTTCTTCGAGTCGGACCGTGGCCCCGCCCACGCCGCGAAGCCGCAGGTTGCGAAGCTGCTCGACGCTCTCGCGTTCCTCGGGATCGAGCCGGACCACAAGGTCGTAGCGGCGCACGCCCTGATTGATC
>CAZYEX010000079.1:0-40228 GCA_964646605.1 uncultured Phycisphaera sp.
AGGCCGAAGTCGCGCGAAATTCGCAACTGGTGAGCTGCACCGTGCGTTTGGATTTCGCCGCGACGCAGCCGAACGCATTCTGCAAGATAAGTGCCTAATCGTGGCACCGATTGTCCGTTCCGTTCCGGCCCTGCGGCGCGCTGCGGTGTGCGCCGCGGGCCACGCAACGGCGCATCCGCCTGAGCGTCCGGCAACGTCCGGCAAACGTCCAGCAACAAAATTATTTTCACGCGAAACCCCTATTTTTGTAGCGTTTCGTGCCGGACGGCGCGTCCGGCAGTCGTCCGGCGACAACATTTATTCACGCCCTTTGCGCACAATCGCGGGCATGAAGCTAAGTGACGTTCCAACCGCTGAACTTGTGGCCGCGTTGGCGGCAACCGAGCGCGCAACCGGACCGGCTTCGGTCGAGGTGCGTATCCTGCGCCGGGAGCTTGATCGTCGGGAACGAACCGCCGAAACGCAGAAGCGCCGGGAGGCCCCATGTCCCAAAAAGTGAACGGCCGCGGCACCCCCATCCTCGACGGTCTGTGGAATGCCCGGCGCGTTTGCGCATTCCTCTCCGTTACGGATCGTTGGGTACGTCGGAATATGGCCTGCGGACGTTTCCCAAAACCCGACTACCGGCTGGGCCGGGCGATGCGATGGAAGGAACTGACCATCCTGACTTACCTCGAATCGAAAGCAACCAATGGAGGGCCGGGCGGATGACCCAAAAAACTTGCCCGCGCCCGGTAGGCGATACCGGGTACGCGGGCGGGCATTCTGAGCGCCCCCATCATAGCGGGCACAACCCCGTGGCCGCAAGGCCCCAGGACGCACAGGACGCACGCAACGGGGCCGGGCTGACTATCGACACCCCCCGGAACGAATTAGAGGCCGCCAAGGCCCTTTGCAATGAACTTGAAGAGATTCTGCGCCTCTTGCGCTGTACGCACCGGCATTTTGAGCAAGCTGAATTCGCGCAACGAAAGTCGCGCTTTTTTACAAATGTCGTTTCTTGCCGGGGGCGGTCCCCGGTGAATCTTGTACATAGGCCCCACACCAACCGGGTTCGGCTGAGCCGTTGCCGGTCTACAAATCAACGGTCAATCCCCCCCTCGAATAAGGGACGGTCCAAGGGCAACCGTTCGCTTCCCCCAAAGGCTTTGTTTCGCCTCAAATTGAGGACTTTGTTGCCAGGCAACGGCTGCGTAGTTAATCGCAGAATAACCCCTACGTCCTCGGTCCAACGGCCCAACAAGAAATCAAAGCTGTCCCGGCGCGCGACGCCGGTCGAGGGTGCGGTGAGTAGTGCAAATGCCGGTCGTGGCGGACGGCGCGGTGTGTGGTCGGGCGATGACGTGACGCCCTTTGAGTAGATGAAATCGCGTCAACCCAAGACGGGAACGCCTTGGGGCGAAGGGAAGGGGTGCGCGCAGAGAAAGTGATAGGTTAATGAAGAAACGAGACGGTGCGAAACTAACCCGGACCACGTTGCAAACCAGCCGGCTGTTGGACTTCGCCAGCCGGAAGGAATTGACGGCCCAGACGGGGCACGGACCAAGGGACTGGCCGCTGGTCATTCTGAAAGAGCTTGTAGACAACTCCCTCGACGCCTGTGAGGAAGCCGGGATCGCGCCCCAGATCGCCGTCACCGTGAATAAGGACGGGATCGCCGTCGCCGACAACGCTCTGGGGCTTCCTGAGAGCGTTATCGACGGCGTGGTGGACTTCAGCGTCCGGGTATCCAGCCGGGAAGCCTACGTTGCGCCGGATCGCGGGGCGCAAGGTAACGCCCTGAAAACCGTCGTTGCCATACCATTCGTGCTGCATGGTGAACAAGGCCGGGTGGAGATCGTTTCGCAGGGCGCTTGTAACGGGATCACCATGAGGGTGGATCGTATCCGGCAGACGCCCGTTATCGAGCGGGACAAGCGTTCCGTGAAGGGAAAAAAGGGTACTACCGTCCTGGTCCGCTGGCCGGATTCAGCTTGCTTAAACGACCTCGACGACAACTCGCGTTTTTTACAAAACGACCCCGACGACGGCGACGATGACCTCGACGCCGATGATGAAGTTGACCCCGTTTCAGCTTGCTCAATTCTACAACGGGCCAAGGCGCGTTTTTTACAAATCGGGGACGACTACACGTGGCTCAATCCGCACCTGACCCTCAAGCTGGACTGGTTCGGTGAGGTTCAACGGTTCAAGGCGACAGATCCCAAATGGGTGAAGTGGTGTCCCAGCGACCCCACGTCCGCGCACTGGTATGACGCGCCTGCATTCGAGCGTTTGTTGACCGGGTACATCGCGCACGACCATGACCGCGAGAGCGACCGGACTGTCCGCGAAGTCGTGTCCGAGTTCAACGGGCTGAGCGCTACGGCCAAACAAAAACTTGTACTCACGGAAACGGGACTCGCCCGGACAAAACTATCCGAGCTTGTGAACGGTCATGCACTGCGCAACGGCGTGGCGGGAAAGTTGCTCGCGTCGATGAAGCGCAACACGCGACCCGTCAAACCCAAGGCCCTGGGGATCATCGGCGCGGATCACTTCAAGGCTCGAATGGTCGAGGCCGGGGTCGAGATGGAATCATTCGGCTATGACAAGCAAGTGGGCGAAACCGACGACGGACGCCCGTGGATTATCGAGACGGCATTCGGATGGATCGACGCCGATGACGATAATGTTCGGCGCAGACTCATTACCGGCGTGAACTGGTCGCCGGGGATCGTGAATCCGTTCCGACAACTCGGATCGTTCGGGCGCAGTTGCGATACGATTCTTGCAGACCAGCGAATCGACGCGGATGATCCGGTCATTGTTGTGATACACGTCGCATGTCCCAAGCCGGAATACACCGACCGCGGTAAGTCCGCGATTGTCATGGAGGACTAGCAGTGCAAAGCGAAGTGCTGATTAAGAGTATTGAGCGGGTGACCGGTCGATGGACCAAGCAACGCAAGCGCGAAGAGCGCGAAGTCAACGCCTATTACAGACGCCGTGACGCAATGGTGCGCGCTCGCAGAATCAGTTTTAAGGATGCGGCGTGGTCGGTCATGGACGACGCCTATGCGAAAGTATCCGCGAATGGCACGCTACCGGCGCACGCCCGGCAGATCATGTACGCGGCGCGCGGCGAGATACTTCGCTTGACCGGCAAGGATCAACTCGCCGATGCTTACTTCACACAAACGCTGCTACCGGCCTACATTGCAGAAAACGAGCACGCGCAGAGCTGGGACGTTGTGTATGACGCGCGCGGGCACTTTATCGAACCGCATTCGGGCGACGTGACCCCGCTGGGCACCATTGCGGTGCGCGATTACCTGAAAACGGTGACGGCGCATGAAGTCGCCGATCCTGAAGTCGATGTCGCCGGACGAAAGTATCCGACGTGCGGGCCGGTCAATCGTTTCGGTGCGATCCTGTTTATCGAGAAGGAAGGATTCATGCCCTTGCTCGATCGCGTCAAGCTCGCCCAGCGCTATGACGTGGCGCTGATGTCCACCAAGGGCGTGAGCAACGTCGCCAGCCGGTGCCTAGTGGATTCACTTTGCGGCGAGCACAACGTCCCGTTATTGGTGTTGCACGACTTCGATGTGGAGGGGTTGAAGATTCTTGAAACCCTACGCGAAAGCACTCAGCGCTATGAGTACACGAATCCATTCCAAGTTATCGACCTGGGATTAAGGCTCGCCGACGTAGAGGAATGGAAACTAGAGTCCGAGCCGGTGAGACATTCGCGTCGCGTGGACGGTATGCTCCGCCTCTACGGCGCGTCGCAAGAGGAGATTGACTTCCTGACTGAGCGGCGCGTTGAACTGAACGCATTCCCCAGCGACGCATTCGTCAAGTGGCTGGAAGGCAAGCTCGACGCCAACGGCGTGGCGAAGATCGTACCGGAGCAAGCGACGTTGGAGGACGCCTATCGCCGGGCGGTGCACGTGGCGGCGCTTGAGCACGCGATTGTAGGCATCGGCGAGGATGCACGCGGGGCGGCGGCAACGGCGAAGATACCTAAAGACCTGGCGCGGCGGGTACAAAACGCATTAAAGGCCGATCCGACGCTTACGTGGGATGAAGCGGTCACGGCGATTGTCGGGCATGATTCGAGACCCGGAAAAAAACTGGCGGCGACGGCTTGACAGGGTGTCAAGGGCGTGATATGCTGTGGGTATGCGAGCGAAGGAAACGGTAGAACAAACCTTGCGGCGGGCAGCACAGGAAAGTGGGCTGAGTATGCGACAGCTCACGATCCGGGCCGAACTTCGGTATCAAACCGTGCATGGATTCTGCACGCACAGCCGGGGTATCACGCTTGCGTCGGCGAGCGCGCTGTGCGAAGTGTTGGGCTTGACGTTGAAGCCGAACAAACGAACGAAAGCGTAGGCGACCTATGGCGATATGGCGACCGATGGTGACCCGGAAGGGCAAAGGCGAACGAGCGCGAAGCCGGTTCTATTGGGGATCGTACACTCCGCCGGGGGCGTTGAAGTCGGTCAAGGTCTCCCTGAAAACGACCGATCGGTCCGCAGCGGAAATGATCGTCTCGGAACTGCAACGCAGGGCGGCGCAGGAATACGCGGGGATCGTGAACCCGTACGAACCGCACGCCAAGCGGCCCTTGACCGAGCACGTGGCCGACTGGCACGCGGGTCTACTCGACAACGCGGCGACGAAAACCTACGCCGACCTGAGCAAGAACCGGGTGACGACGATCCTCGACGCGATCCACGCGGCGACGTGGGCGGACCTCGACGCGAACCGCATTGCGGGCTATCTCGCCGAGCGCCGCCGAGACGACTTGTCGGTCGAATCGTCAAACCACTACACGCGGCGGATCAAGCAATTCGCCCGATGGATGGTTCGGACCCGACGCGCGCCGGACAGCCCTTTGGAATGCTTGCGAGTGTTGAACGCTCGGACGGACCGAAGGCACGATCGGCGTGCGTTTGAGCCCGACGAACTGTTGACGTTGCTCGAAACGATCCGCACGGCACCCGTCCAGTTGGGCATGACGGGACCGGACCGTGCGATGCTCTATGCCCTGGCCGTGTCGTCTGGTCTTCGGTCCGCCGAGCTTCGCAGTCTTACAGCGGGGTCTTTCGACCTCGACGCGGACCCGGCGGCGGTGACCGTGGCCGCGGCCTACTCGAAACATCGACGTGAGGACGTGCAACCCTTGCCCGATCGGTTGGTCACGGAGTTGCACGGCTACCTCGATGGACGGGACCGGGCGGCTCCGGTGTTCACCATGCCGCACCCGTCGGGCGTGTCACGGATGCTGAGGGCGGACCTGGAGCTTTCACGGGAGCGATGGATAAAGGCCGTGCGCGGGCGGGCCGAGCAGCAGGAACGCAGGGAAAGCGGGTTCCTGGCGTATCGTGACGACGCGGGGCGGGTTCTCGACTTCCACGCCTTCCGGCATACGTTCATCAGCAACCTAGCCCGTGGGGGCGTGCATCCAAAAACCGCCCAAAACCTCGCCCGGCATTCGACGATCACCCTCACTATGGATCGGTACACCCACATGGGGCGGGGCGTCGCGGCGGAAGCCCTGGACACCTTGCCGGACCTCTTTCCGAACACGCCGGAAGGAGAGGCGGTGTCGGCAACCGGGACATACGATGCCTGTGCCTCGACCCGACCCGAAAAGGGTGGGAAAAAATCATGTATGAAATCAAGCCTAAACCCCGTCCGAAAGGGGGGTAAGGTGTCCGGTCCTGTCCGCATGAATGACACTAAGTGTCACCTCGATGAAACCCTAGGAAACAAGGGGTTTTCTGCATGTTTTGCGGGCGATTCCGCGACTGAGGGTGTTGGGGCTCGAACCCAAAACCTACGGCTTAAAAGGCCGTTGCTCTACCATTGAGCTACACCCCCGTACGTGCTCGATTGGCAACGCCCCACGCTGTTTCGCGGCGATGCCGGACCAGGTGCGCGAAATCGGCGTTCGCACAACGAGCCATCGTAGCGTAACAGCAGCGGCCCGTTCGACAAGCCCGCTCAGCGGTCAAACGGTCACGGAAACCACGAATCTGCCATCCGGGGTTGGCTCGATACGGATCGCGCCGCCGAGTCGCTCTACGACGGTCTTACATAGCGGCAAGCCCAGCCCACAATGTGTTCCGGTTGCAGCGCGGGAGGCGTCGCCGCGCCAAAAGGGATCGAAAACCCGTGCCACATCGTCATTCGCGAGTCTACTCCCCGTATTCGACACCCGTAGCTGCAGTTTACCGTTCGACCGGCTCCCGTGGATCGTGATCGTTCCGCCGGTATCCACGTATTGCACGGCGTTCTCCAAGACGTTGGTGAATACGACTTGGAGCTTTTCGGGGTCGGTCTGGATTTGCAGGTCTCCCTCCACTTCCCATTGCACTTTCACTTCTCGCTCGCGGGCGAGTTGATCGTAGGACCGCCACGCCGTCTGCAAGAGCGCGCCGACATCTGTGGGCTGCGACGCAATGGACTCCTTCCCCGCTTGCAGTCTCGCCATCGCCAACAAGTTCTCCATAAGCCGCTGCGTCTGAGTACAAATCCGAAGGCATTCCGACATGACTTGCCGAGAGGTTGCCGAATCTCGTTCGCGCGACAACGCCACTTCGAGAGTGGACCTGATTCCGGCCAGCGGCGTGCGAAGCTCATGGGCGACGTTGGCGGTCATCGTCTTTTCGCGGTGGAACGCCGCGTCGAGCCGCTCCAGCAATTCATTGAGGCGCGTGACGATCGCGGAGAGTTCGCGCGGTGATTCCGTGGGGTCGATCCGCGCGGATAATCGCCCCTCATCGATCAGGCTTATTCTTTTCGCCAACCGATCCACCGGTTTGAGCCCGATACCTACGAGCCATGCGAGTACTCCCACCGACGCGAGGGTCGCCGCTACTCCGACAACCATCAACATCACTCGCAGTTGACCGAGCGACGATGCCACGTCGGCAATGTCGCGCGCCAAAGCCAGCGTCAGGTGTTCACGTTGGGTGGGCGGAGGAGCTTCGTCGTCCAGTCGCGGCGTGAATTGCAAGGTGACCATTCTGCCGGGCGCGTTCCCCGGAAGATCCAGCGGGCGGATCACGGGCTCCTCCGCGGGAATCTGCTCACGAGGGAGATTTTCCATTCCCAGCCGAGGTGATTTTTCGACGGTGGTTCCATCCTCGCGCCATACTTGAAAATACTCCGGAAGGTCCGTCCGTTGGAATTCGCCCATCTCGTCTTCGGTGAACTCCAGCACAATCTCATCACCGTTTTGTTCGACCAACGCCGACAGGGTCGCGGCCTTTTCACGAAGGGCCTTGTCGAATTCGCGAAGAAGCGACGCTCGGATCATGGCATAGAGGGTTGTCCCCGCCACGACCAAAACGATCGCGGTTCCCGCCCCCGTGCCGATCAGCAGTCTGCGGCGAAGGGAGGTCATCAGCGCGCCTCCCCGAGGCGGTAGCCGTGGCCGCGGTGGGTGTGAATCAGTTTCGGAAGGTTCGGTGTTTCGAGTTTCTTGCGAAGGTACCCGACATACACGTCCACGACGTTGCTGTCAGCCTCGGAATGGAACTCGTACAGGTGCTCCCAGATTTCGGACCGCGAGACGACCTCCCCCGCCCGCAAGGCTAGGAATTCCAGCAACACATATTCGCGCGCGGTTAGGTCGATCGCCTCATCGCCGCGACGAACGGATCGCGCCGAAGTGTTGAGTTCAAGGTCCTGAACGCGGATCACCGGGTCCGGTTTCTCGTACTTTCGTCGCGTCAACGCCCGAACCCGGGCGAGCAACTCCTGGAACGCGAAGGGCTTGATGAGGTAATCATCGGCGCCTAAGTCGAGGCCGGTCACGCGATCCTCGACCGTATCTCTTGCGGTGAGAAGCAGAACCGGCGTTTGACGGCCCTCCTTTCGGACTCTCTTGAGGATCGAAAGGCCGTCAACCTTGGGCAGCATGATGTCGAGAACGATGGCATCGTAATCATTCGAGCGCGCATACCACAGCCCCTCATCGCCCTCGGCCGACGAGTCCACGGCATAGCCCGCTTCGCGTAGTCCCTGCACCATGGACTTCCGCAGCGGCTCGTAATCCTCGACCACCAGAAGGCGCATGGCGTTCCACCGTCACCATCGTTGACCCACGCAAGCGATTTTCCGTCGCACGGCAACCTGCGAGACATCCTACTCGATCGTAACCAACTCGATGCGGTCCTCCCCCGTAATCGGTTCCTCTAGAACCAAGCCGATGCCGGGGGCATAGTATTTGTATTCGTCGATCGCATTGGGACCCAGTGGGTTGGAATCACGAATTTGCACGGTCAAGTACGTGGTTCCATCTCCCAGTGTGACCGGAACGTCGACGGCGACGACTTCTCCCATGTCTTCAGCGGCTCCCGGGTAGAACTCTTGATGATAGATATCCCCCGCAGCGGGCGACGCTCTCATCTGGTGTCCCGGCTTGGCAATCACGCCCAGGCCGACCACGTCCTTCCCGGCCTCCCACACCCCTCCGTGGGTGATGTCGATGAAGTTGCCCGTCTCGCCGTAATTGTAGTCGTCTACTTCCTCGCCCATGTACCAGACGTTACCGGCATCGTCCTGGGCGTACCAATCGAAGGTATCCTCGACGATGACGTCGTCCAGGAAGGCACGATCCCGAACCACGCGACTGGTAACGCCCATCACAACTCGGGTTTCGGTCAACACCTCGAGAACGATTCGCTCCGTGCCGTCCGTCGTCTCGCCTTGGTAGGTAAGCACGGTTCCAGGTGTCAGGGGAAAGAACGGGTTGTCGATGGTTGTCGGGTTCGTGAACCGCGCCGCGCTGAAATCCGGAACGCTGTGGGGGAGGGTAGGCTCCGCTGCGCCGATCTCCGCAAGGATTTCCCAAAGGCGCACAGCGGCATCCATCGCAACGGACGGATCACCGCCGTCGGCCGCAACCCGGAGATCAGCGAGTTCATTGTTGATGCGATCCACAACGGCGCCGTCCAGGGCGTGCGCGAACCGGTCGCGAATCCACTCGAGGGTGGTGACATCACTCGACACCCCGCCAAGATCGCCCGCATCGGCGTCCACCAACAATTGACGAACGAAGAGATCGAAGCGGGCGAGGTCGATCTCCGAAGGGGGTCGGTGACGCAATTGGAAATCGAGGGCAGCTCGAGCAACCTGAATCGACGCATGACGCGTGGTCGCCACGTCCTGAGCTTCAGCCGCAACCGTGAGAGCATCGAGCGCGTCGTTCATCTGGGCTGCGAGCCTTGGGGAAACCTGCCCCTCCTGGTAGGTGTTCCAGGCCGTGGTCATCCGGTCGATGGCGCCCGACACCGCGTCCCATCCTTCGGCAGGTGCGGTTGCGAAGATGAGGCCCGCGGCGCTGAAGAGTGTATCGAGCTCCGCCGGAGGAGCCCCAGGCAGGGCATCGGTGGGCACGGCGAGAGCGAGGGCCTCGGTGTCGCCTCCGCTGGCGGAGTAGAATTCGCCGTAACCGGGGGCGAACGTTTTGTCCGAGTAGGTCCCGTCCGCATGGAGTTCATTGGCGATCAGCGCACGATGGACCGGACCTCGCGGTCCGTCCACGGTTTCGGTGACGGACGTGACCACCACTTCTTCAAACACGACACCGTAAACGTTCTCCGGCCGGAATGCGTCGTCTACCTGCGGGGTTCCAGGCATGATCATCGCCGCCGGCCCGTCCGTGCAGGTAAGCCAGGTGCCATCGGTGGAAACGATGACGCCGTCCACGTAGTCTTTCACTTCCTCGCCGAGATACCAGACGGCGCCGTCGTCGGCCTGTGCGTAAAAATCGAGGGCGACTTCCTGGATGCGACCATCGAGATAGGCCATATACTGCGACACCAAGGTTTCCACCTGCTGCCCGCCGCCCAGATCGATGATCCGGGTTTCGGAGAGCAGCGTGGTCTCCGTCCGAAATGGGAGTCCGTCCACCACGCCGAGAAGTACGACGGAATGCAGCTCGCTGATGGGAAACAGTGGGTTGGTGATGTTGGTGGGATTGGAAAACACGGGCGCGTCCAGATCCACTCGACTACTGGCCGGGGCGATGGGAAGCGGAATATCCGCATCCGGCGTAGCCGTTTGGCAATCGCTTTGGTTAGGCGGCGCCACCGGACACCCCGTTTCGAAGACGATCAAGCACACCCAAAAAGTAAGTTGTGACAGTTTGCGGGTTCGAATCACTTGCATATTTCGAGCTCCTTGTAACTGATCGATCCTTGAGGTCAGGTTAATCGTGGATGATGTCCACAAATCTCAACCCGGTCGCCCATGTCAAGGCTAACAATGAACACCAGCCCCACGCCTGGCGCGCAAGGCTTGTGCTCCTCGTAGCTTGGACGCGGCCCGACGGCTACTGGGTCGTGAACTCGCTTGAGGAGAGCGTCTGGTTCCCACTTTCCTCGATCGCCAGGACTTCCCAGAAGTAGTGCGTCGCCGGTTCGAGGAACTCGTTGGGAACCGTCATGCTCGTGACGGACGCGGGGACGTAGATGCTCAGGCCCCGCTTTCCGATCGCGTGGGGATGCGGTTCCTCGTCGACCTCGACGATGAGTTGGTAGCGGATGATGGTGACGTCGTCCCCGGTGATCGTCTGGGTCACCGGGCTCCAACTGACCACTAGATTGCTCGGAGGGACGGTGGCCCCTTCCGCAGGGAACAGAAGCACGGGACCGGCGGGGATGTTGTGGGTCAGCAGGGCCGTCCCGGTCGTTCGCATCCCGTCCACCGTGGGGCCTTCGATCGTGTACTCCCCCGCAGGAAGGTTGGCCAGCAGTTCGTCGATCGGCACCTCCGCGTTTTCCGGTTCCACCGTCTCGAAGAACAGCTCTGTAAGACCCAGTGTGCGCAGCGTTCCACGACCTTCGATGGTGAGGACCAAACCACCGGGGCCCGTCACGTGCAGCCGCTCCCAGCCTTCGCCATCGATGGCGCCCTGGAACCCCGTGTCCTCATCCGTGGCGTTGTGCTCGATATTCAACTTGGCTTCCTTAAGGGGGATCGTCTCTCTGCGGCCCATCCACGTCCCTTTCGTGAGATCGAGGCGTCCGCCTAGGCCTAGGAATATGAGGCATCCCAGTACCGCCGAAATCCTGTGCAGGCTTCTCTTCTTTCCAATCCTGTCGCTTGCCATGTTTGGCTCCTTATGAATCGTCCGGTTACCCGTTCTGTACACTTCATCGATCCACGTCCGCCGTGAGTCCACCGTCACGGGGGAATACCTCGACCCATCCGGGATCGAGGACCAGACTCGCGAGCTCGGCGTCCTAGCGGCCGAGCTATTTGTCGTTTCCTTCGTCCTCATCCTTGTCCCGATTGTCGTCGCCCTCTTCATGGAAGCGCCGGCCATCGGGGGTAAGGATCATCTCCCGCCCCTTGTCGTCTTTCTTGAAATGCACTTCGTACATCACGATGGTCTTTTTTTCCCACATCAGCTTGGCGTCCTTGCCTGCTTCCTTTTCGGCCTCGGCGCGGGCTGGCGCCGGCACTTTCTGGGCGGCAAGGACCTCCTCGATCTCCACCAGATCGCCGGTCTCGGTGACCAGCGCGTCGACGTTGCCGTCGGGACCTTTCCATGATGCTTCGTAGAACTTGTGCCCGTGCTCGATCTCCTCGGCGAACTCCGTGATCGCCGCCCCGCCGGCCAGCTTCTTGAGCGCTGCTAAGGCCGCAGCCGGCACCTCCGCCTCCTTGATCGACCGCTCCTGTTCCGCGGCCTCTTTCTTGTCCTGAGCCCCAACGAGAACGCCCGCGACGAGAATCGCGGATGCAGCACAAAGAACCGAAAGACCCTTGCGTTTCATACGTCGCTCCTTCGTTGTTCAACTACGCCCATGAGGCCGCGTGCTCCAGCAACGCGCCTTCTACGGAGAGCATACACCAAGGAAGATGAGAATCTCGTGAGAAACGCGACGGACGATCGAAAACGGCCCCGATCACGGGGCGTCGTCGCACTCTCCGCCCGCGTCAGGGGTCGAGGGAAGGGGAAACGGTCCACGGCCGGTTTTCAACTCCGCGGCCCAAGGAGGCCGATTCTTGGTCCCGGGTCGGATGGGTTTTTTCTGAACGTGCTTGACGCGCGGGGATCGCCCCGGTACCCTAACAACGTCCGAAATTGAGACCCGCGCGGCGGGGATCGCGGACCGAGGAATCTGCCTCCCGCTGCGGCGACGAGGGAAGCGGAGCGTTGCAAAAAAGGAGCGAGTGATGCGGCGTGGTTCGTTGTGGACGTTGGGATTGATCGTGTCGGCCGGTGGATGCGCCGCGCCTGCGCGGGAGATGGGGCCGCCCAAGAAACCGAGTCCGGCGGCGGAGATGAAAAACCTGGAAAAGATGGTCGGCACGTGGAACTGGAAAGGGGAGATGGTGTCTCCATCGAAGGAAGAAATGATGAAGCACATGCCGTCTGGGTCGAAGGAACCGCAGACGACTTTTGCGGGAACTGGAAAGGGGGAAATTATGCTCGGTGGCACGGCGCTCCACTCGACCGGAACCTTTGACATGGGCGAAGGTCAAATGATGACCTACGAGGAGTACATGTGGTGGGACGCCAAGGCGGGCAAGTATCGAAATTGGTCTATCTCGGATTGGGGCGAAATAGGGTCGGGATGGACTACGGCCTGCAAAGATTGCGACGGATTCTGCAGCAAGGCCGATGCGATCGACGCTCAAGGCAACAAGAAGCGCTTCGAGGGCTGCATGAAGTTCGTGGATAAGGACACAATGGAATGGTGCTTCACGGAGATCGGCCCGATGGGCAAAATGACAATGAAAGGCACCTCCAAACGGCAGAAGTAAGCTCGTTCATCGCTGGTGGACAGGGGGCGGCGGGTGGGCGACCGTCGCTCCCTCCGCCGCTATGAACGACTACCAGAGAAACGGAAAGGGCGGGGCAACCGCGGGAATGTCCAAGCTCTCGCCGACGGTAGGCGGGCTTACCGGGGCGAGTCCTCCGTTGCCGTCGACGCACAAGAAGCGATAGTGGGGATCCTCGAGCGCGGCGGGACAGCGCACACGAAAGCGTCTGAATCCCGCGGGGCCGGAGTCCATCGCGTCAACGGCGAACAAAGCGGTTTGCCATGTTCGGGCGACCGGCGGTGCGTCGTTGGAGGTGAGGAAGACGTTCTCGAACATGTGCGTCAAAAATGGTTTGCCGAGGGTTTCCAGGTCAAACGTGCGCTCGTCGATCCGCGTCCAACGCAAGGGACGCCCGCCTAGCTGCATGGGCCAGGCACGAACGTTGACTTCGCCGCGATCGACGGCCCAGACGGCAAGGGCCAACGCGGTCACCATATCGCTCGGCGCTTGCAAGAGGAAGATGTCGCGGCGGCCCAGCGCCGGATCGCCCAAGTCGGCCGCGAGTAGGGATTCCCGCGACTGAGCGGCGAGGTAATGGACTGTCGCGCCGGCGAAGAGGAGGGAAAGCGGCGAGACGACAAGGACGCCGACCGCGATGAGAGCCGGAAGAAACTTACGCGGGCGAGCGATAGACTCGGCGGCGCGACGCTCCCATACGCTGGTAAGGAACAGCCCAAGCAACGCCGCCGCGCCGATCGAGGACTGGAAAAGCAGCCGATCTGAGGTGGGCGGTGCCCCTTGCGGAAGAAGAGTCACCGCGATCCAAGCGATCCAGAACCACGTCGACGGGAATCCTTTGACATGGTTCCAGATCGTTCGGCAGAGCACGACTCCGGGAACGAGGCAAAGCAGTGCGGCCGGGAGGGCGTATTGCGGTTGGAGCGAGAGAAAATCGGTCGGGAACATCCCAATAAAACTCATGGGGGCGATGGCGCCGAGGGTGAACAAGCGCTCCGCGTACGCCAGCGGGTGTTGCCAGGGCATGGGATAAAACGTTGTGTTCGTGCCGAAGCCCGCGCTGACAAAGAGCGTAAGATGAGCGAGGGCCAGTGCCGCGCAGACGAACGTTGCGGTCCAAACCCATCGAGCAGGCGCCAGCGCCGCTGAGGTGCGGCGCAGTCCGTGCAAGTAAACAACGATGAGCACAAAGGCGGCGACACCGGACTCTTTCGAGAGACAAGCCAGAACACCCAGGAATACCGCAGCGGTTAAGGCCATCCAACGGCCGTTGCCGGAAAATCGGCTGAGGATGAGGATCGCCCCGACCAGAAAAACGGTTTCGACCAGGCTGTTGCGGTTGGCGGGCCAGCCCACCGGCAAGAGTGAGCTGTCCATGGCCCCAAAGATCAACAGCGCCGCGAGAGCGGCCGTCTCGGAGAGTCCCAGCGACTTGTACAAGTTGTACGTGAGGACGAGCAGGGCCACGTACCAAACGAGGCTGGTCAAGTGATACCCAAGTGCCCATCCGCCGAACATCGCATGGTCGAGCCAAAGAGTCATGCTCGTGAGCGGTCGGAAGAAGCGCCCCTTCCAATCGTTCGAACTCCACCATGGAAAAGCGCCGCTTTCAAAGGTCGAGTCGGGGGGGCGGGGAGTTTCGCCGAAATCGTAGAGGCTCCAGGGACGCATGGTCGGGTGGTCCGCGAGCCCTTGCAGGATAAGCTGCTGACTGTAGTCGTCGGCGAAGAACCCCATATTCAGTGTGGGAACGTGCAGGACAAGTCCGAACAGAATCACGGCAACCAGGCGCCACCTACGGAGTCGAAAAGTTGGCAGTAGGTTCGTCATGGTTCACGCCGCAAATCGCGGAACGGTGTCAACCCTTGATGACTCCAAGGGGACGAAGGCGGGCGACGCGGCGGCTGATGCCGGCCTTGTGCAGGACGTCGACGACCTGGTTGACGTCCTTATAGGCGTCGGGCTGTTCCTCGTCGAGTCCGGTTCGGCCTCGAGCGCGGGCGATGACCCCACGCTCGGCGAGTTCCCGTTGGATCGAGCGTCCGCGACTCGCCCGAATCGCGGCGCCGCGGGACATGCGCCGTCCTGCGCCGTGGCACGAGCTTCCGAAGGTATGCTCCATCGAGCCCTGTTGACCGATAAGCACGTAACTGGCCCGACCCATGTCGCCGGGGACCAATACCGGCTGACCGATATGGCGATAGCGCTCGGGTAGCTCAGGATGTCCCGGCGGAAAGGCCCGCGTGGCCCCCTTGCGGTGAACGCAGAGTTTGCATGTGCGTCCGTCTACGTTGTAGGGTTCCATCTTGGCGATGTTGTGGGCCACGTCGTAAACCAGCGACATGCCCATCCGCTCGGCGGGCAGTCCGAACACGTTGCTGTACGCTTGTCGCGCCAAGTGGGTCATGATCTGCCGGTTGCACCAGGCGAAGTTCGCCGCGGCGCGCATGGCGCCGAGGTAGCGCTGCCCCTCCGGGGAATGCACGGGGGCGCAGATGAGCTGTGGGTCCGGCAGATCGATCCCATATTTGTGCGGGACGTTGTGCAGTTCCTTCAAGGCATCCTCGCAGACTTGATAGCCCAGTCCGCGAGAGCCGGAGTGAATCATCACCGTGAGATTTCCCTCGACCAGGCCCATGGCGGCGGCGGCCTTGGGGTCGTCGATCTTCTCGACGACCTGCACCTCCAAAAAGTGATTGCCGCTGCCCAGCGTGCCACATTGGTCGGACCCGCGCTGGATCGCTCGGTCACTGACCAGATCAGGAACGGCATCCTCGATGCATCCGTGAGCCTCGGTCGCCTCCACGTCGCTGTCCCAACCGAACCCCCGTTTGACGACGTAGCGCGATCCCTCGGTCATGAGCCTACGAAGCTCGGGCTTGCTGAACTTCACGATCCCGCCGCGCCCCACCCCGCAGGGAACCGTGTTGAACAGCTCGTCCACGAGCTTCCCCATTTCGGCCTTGGCGTCCTTGAGAGTGAGCGTGGTGCGGATGAGGCGAACGCCGCAGTTGATGTCGTATCCCACGCCGCCGGGGCTGATGACTCCGCCGTTTTCGGGATCGGTCGCCGCCACACCGCCGATGCAGAACCCGTATCCCCAGTGAATGTCCGGCATGGCCAGCGAATACTTGACGATGCCCGGAAGCGTGGCGACGTTCGCCACTTGCTCGGGCGACCGGTCCTGCTTAATGGCCTCCATCAGGCGTTCGTCGGCGTAAATGATCCCATCGACGCGCATGCCCGGTTTGTACGACTTAGGAATCCGCCAGCGCGTATCGTCGATTCGTTCCAGGGGACCGGTGTAGTTCTGGTCACTGGGCATACGATCCTCTCTTCCGGTCAACATGCGGAATGGTGAATGCGGAATGCGGAACGGAGATGAAACGGGCGCATCCTACTTTCCGCATTCCGAATTCCGCATTCATCATTCATCAGATATCTACAATAAACGTCGCCTCGAATCCGCCGGGGACCTTTTCGATCCGCAGCTCGTGGTAGGTTACCGCTTTGACTTCGCGATGGAAGCTGCTTCGTTCGGCGTCGACGGCGGCGGTTCGACCCGACACCGTCAGACGGTGCTCGTCGAGGGCGACCGAGTCCACGGCCACGAGTCGCCGCCGATCGCGCTCGAAAAGGATCAACAATTCCGTGAGGAAGTCCCGCAGAAGCATCGCTTGGTTGTGACCGGGAAGGTCCCATTGGATCGGCTGCGTATCCGCCGTGGCCACAATCTCGCCGATCGTCGTGTAGAACCCCTCCACGGCCGGCATCACCAACTCCTCCACCGTCGCCGCCCGAACGCGCACTCCCATGTCAGCCGTGTGATCGAAAAGCTCGTAGGATGCCTTCACGCCCGCAAGTATACTGTGTCGATGCGAAAACCGGTCATCGGCGTCATGGGCGGATCCAAGGCCGGCGAGGGCGTCTACGCCATGGCCAAGGAACTCGGTGCCCTCATCGCCTCGCGCGGTTGGGTTCTCCTCAACGGCGGACGCAACGCCGGAGTGATGGCCGCCTCCGCCGAGGGCGCCAAACAAGCCGGCGGAACCGTCATCGGAATTCTGCCCGACCGCACCGACGCTCAGGCCTCGCCGCATCTCGACTTCGCCATCATGACCGACATGGGCGACGGGCGAAATCTCTTGAACGTCCTTTCCAGCGACGTGGTCATCGCCTGCCCGGGAAAATTGGGGACGCTTTCGGAGATCGTCCTGGCCCTGAAACACGACAAACCGGTGATTCTGCTGGGGTTCGAGCTGACCGATCCGCCGTTCGCCAAGTTCGTCAAAGAAGGTCGGCTGACCTCGGCCTCGACGCCTCAAGAGGCCGTCGATCTTGCGGCGAAAGCACTGGCGACGCGATCGGCCTGATGGAGGTGGATGCGGCCTGGGCACCCCATTCGCCCCGTTGCGCCGGTTCGCCCGGGCTGCGGCTCCGGTTCCGGCCTCATACCGACCAACCTGGGCGAGGCGATGGCTAGGCGGAAGGCCCGGCGCGTCGAACTCGGATGCCCCGCTGCGTCGCTACGGTAATCGTGCCGACAAGGGACTCCAGATCATGATCCGCGAGGACGGCTTCAAGTACGCCTCGCAGAGCCACAACGCTGTCACGCGCCGGACGAAGGAGCAGAATGCCCGGATGGTGACCCGGCGGACGAATTCGGATATCGGCGAAGCCCTTGTCGGCAGTCACGAAGAAGTACCCCTCCGCAACGACCCCCAGCCACAATTCGTGGTCCGACAGCCCGCTCCACCCTTGATCGACAACGGTAGCGACGGTAAAACCGGCCTCGCGCATCGGCTCGGCGACCATCGGGGACAAGTCCTCGTCAAACTTCACCCCTCGGATCGGCATCAGGCCACGAGTGTGTTATGAGCCGCCTCGGCGGCATACAACAGCGCGGCTTGAATGTCCTCACGCGTGAGTTGAGGATATTGCTGCAACAGTTGGTCCATTCGCAAGTCCGCGAGGCTGCCGACGATGACCGAGACGGAAACCCGCGTGCCACGGATGCACGGCTCACCGTGGTGGATCCCCGGATCACAGACGATCCGATCGCGCCATTCGTCACCCGACATCAACGTCTCCTTCCATCCCAAACCTGCCACGACAGGGTACCGCGCCGTGATAGCAAAGTCGAATCGTGTCCTCACCACCGAGCGGGCCGTCGGTCCGGCGAAGGATGGGCCTTCTTGGTCTCGATCCCATAAGAGGCCGTCAGTTACGCGGAAACGCGAAGGGCGACCAGGGTTTGGTCGTCCCTTTGTTCACTGCCCCGCGTGAAGTCGAGCAGTTTGTGGGTCACGCAGTCGATGATGTGTCGGGCGTTGGGCACGTCCTCGCGTACGCAGCAAGAGCACTCGCGAGGCGATCTGCCTGATCCGGTTCGGTTTGGCCCCCGGAACCCACCCGGCCTTGCGCAGCTCCTCGGCGTCGGACGCGGACACGGATAGGGGGCACAACGCGGGCCATGATGAACCAGCTCGGACACGAGCGTTGTTGTGGCCTTGGCGCACGAAAAAATCGAGGTTGATCCGGCAAGCAGCGGTGGTGGGGG
Source organism: uncultured Phycisphaera sp. (assembly GCA_964646605.1). Taxonomy (GTDB): domain Bacteria; phylum Planctomycetota; class Phycisphaerae; order UBA1845; family UBA1845; genus SBAX01. The sequence goes on from CAZYEX010000079.1 coordinate 18,356, forward strand.
AGCCACAATCCGCTATCATGGAGCGGCGCGATTTTCGCCGCCCTGGGATGTGCGACCTACGAACTCCATCGACCGTCCATCGCCGCACCCTTCCCCCCGCGACATCCTTACACTCGCGCGCTGTCCGACCTGCGACTACGATCTCAGCGGTCTGCCCCCTCGCTATCGCTGCCCGGAATGCGGGCTGGAATACGATGAGTCCATGTTCTTGCTCGACGGATGGAGTGTGACGGAAGATTCCCATGCCCTGACTCGTTGGTTTCTGTCGCGCTCCCGCGGGACGCGGGTGCGGGCCGTCCTGCAGACGGTTCCTGGGTTGATCCTGTTGGTGATTGTCGGCGCGTGGGTTCTGCCGCGGGGCGGGTGGAGTTTGACGGCCGTCTGGGTGGTGGTCGCCGTGGTCAGCGTGCTTTGGAACGCCAGGCGACTGCTGAGCGCCCGCCGCGAAGGTCGGGGGACGATTCGATGGGTGTTTTCCTCGCGCGGGGCCTGCCGGCGTCAACCCGACGGTCGTTTGCCGTGGATCCCCTGGGGAAGCTTCTCGGAGCTCCGCTTTCGACGGTTGCGCCGCGGTGCCTGGCGGATGGAACTGTTGGCCGACCACCTAGGGATATACTTATACGAAGGCGCGCCGTACCCGTTGGTCGGCGGGGCCAGAATCCGCGCGGTCGTCGAACTGACGCCCCGTGAGGCGGCGCTGGTGAGACACGAGATCCGACGACGGATGCATCGGGCATCGCGCGCCAACATCGTGGTGCCGGCATGATGGGTCGGCGGGGGCGGAAAGCGGCTGAAATCGCGGCCCAAGGCGAGCCCACCGCCGTCCGCGAGGAGCTCGAAACTCGCTGGCGCGAACACTTGGTCGAGGAACCACGACTGGCCACGATGGTCTCGGCCGACGGCGCGCAACGCGAACCCTTCCACCGTTGGATGCGTTACCGGCAGGGCTTCTCCCCGTCCTTGGTCCGACTCTTCCTGCAGGAGACGGCCCCCTCCCGAAAACAAAACGGCGATCATCCGGTCTTCGATCCCTTCGCGGGGTCGGGAACCACCATCGTCGAGTCCGCTCGGCACGGCGTGCGGGCGGTGGGTGTCGAGGCCCTGGCATCCTTGGTCTTCGTGGCGAACGCCAAATGGGCGCGAACGTTCCCGCCGATGCCCGCCGCTACGGATGACAAGGATTGGCGTCAGATGGCCGACCGGATGAGCGAGCCCGTGCATCGCGCGGCTTTGATGCTCGCCGTCGCCCGCCAATACACGTCCACCGGTCGACCCAATCCCGCGGCCCCGCCTCTGCCGCGGAGCTTCGAGGAAATCACGCAGACGATGGCGACCGATCTTCTGCACCCTCTGACCACCGCGGGTCTCCTGTTGTCCGGTGACGCGCGGCGGCTCAGCGCTATCGCCGACCAATCCGTCGGCGCGATCCTCACCTCGCCGCCGTATTTGGCGCGCTATAATTACCGGGAATCGGCGTCCCCTCTCGACGCCGTCTACCGCCATTGGTACCCAGATGCCAGGGATGTCCATCGCCCTCCGACACAACTGCAAGCCAGTCGATCGACGACGGGCGGCGAGCGGCGCACGGCATTCACTCATGCGGCCGTCATCGAAGTTTGTGAAGCATTTGAGAAAATCGCGCAGAACCCGTCCGCGGCCACGGTGCGCGCCTACTTCGACGATATGCGCATGGTTCTCCGTGAGCTTGCCCGTGTTTCGATTGCGGACAGCGTGTGTTGGTTGGTCGTCGGAGGCGCACGCATCAAGGACGTGTACGTCCCCGCGGACCTGATCCTCGCCGACCTGGCCCGGGACTGCGGCTGGCGTGTACAGACCCTCCGCGTCGCACGGGACCTCATCCCCGCCCGCCGCAAGTTCGGACGGATCGGTTGGTTGTCGCCGCGAGAAACCGTCCTTGTCCTTACCAAGGTGTAGGCTGTAGCGCCGCCCCTTGTGGGCGGCGCGGCGCTTATCGCCCCTCCAGCCACCCCAAACCCGCCTCCATCATCTCCACGAAGGAACCCTTGTCCCCGTCCGATACCGTTTTCGTCAGCGCCTGCCATTCTCGAGTCACTGCCTCATACAACCGCGGGGTGTAAGGGTTCAGACGTTGAATGGAGTAGTACAGCTCGGGGTTCTCCTGCATGATCCGCATACTGGTCGCCAGTTGGGCGTGGAAGGTCGTGCTGCCCACGCGATTCAAGTCGGCCAAGGTCCCGCCGCAGTGCATGAGCACCCGCGCGAACAGAATGTTGATCAAGTGCGACAGACCCAGTACGTACGAAACGATGCGGTCGTGGTCGTCCAGGGAAAGCTCGACGAGGGTCACGGCCGTATCGGCGAAGAAGCCCCCTACGCGGGCCGTTGCGGAAGGGCGACCGCAGTCGCAAACGCAGATCACCTGATCGGAAAGTATCTGCGTGCCCGGGCCGAACATGGGATGAATGCTGGTGAAGTCAAGACCGCCCTCGACGGCTCGCACGATGCAGTTTTGCAAATGACCCTTGAGACTGGCGATGTCGAAGGCGAGACCGGGATACTTCGCCGCCGCCAACCGATCAATGGTGCCCGGCACGACATCCAGCGGAGTCGAGATGACGGCGCATGTCGTGTCTCGCAGCGCTTCCTCGAAGGACGGAGACGTCGTTACGCCCACCGCCTCGGCAGTGTCATAGACCGTCACCCGGTGCCCTTGGTTGGCGAGGAAATCGACGAGCCATCGTCCCATCTTCCCGCGGCCGCCGATGACCAAAATGTTTTCCGTAGCGCCGGAATAGTTGGAATAGGTCTCCCGTTCCTGCCGGGCGCGGGACTCCGCGATCAACAACTGCATCACGTTGCGCGTGAGCGTCGGTGACAGACCGATGGCCTGCGCCGTTTCCTCGGCCCCTTGCAGAACGGTCCGTTCGACCTGCCAGTCGCGCAGCGGCACTCGCTGGGCCTTCTTGACCTTCCCGATCTGCGCCGCCGCCCGCATTCGTTCGGAAACCAAACGGAGAATCCGTTCATCGAGGTCTCGAATCGTGGCTCGAAGTTCTTCCAACGATTCCATGTCCGCCGCTCCCCGTCGTCGTCATGGTATTCGGACGGTCCATGACAGGTCCAACACCCGCCCGCCCCGGTCCAAGGGCGACCGGGATCACAAACCAGTACTACGGGGCGACGGCATCGGGCGCCTGGCGACGGCTACGCTCCCGATTGCTTGCGCATCGTGCGGTCAAAGTCGTTTACCAAACCGATGTACCATCGCCAGACGATGAAGGCGTAGATGCCCAAAGCCACGACACTGCCGAACAACCCGGACATCCGCATCGAACCGGCCGCCGCCGCATACAGGACCGGAGTGTCGTAGAGCTCCGCCGGGTGGATCAGGAACTCGATCGCCGTAAGCGGTGTAAATGGAGCCAGGAAAGCGCCGAACTCGCCGCCCGAGGCGTCGATCAGCGCCAATCCGAGCATCGACGCTGTGGCCCCGAGCAAGAGCACCACGCCCACACTCGACATCACCGCCGAGACGTTGGTGCGGGCCGTCAGCGAAAACCGCAACCCGATCACGCACGCCAAGGCCGTGTACACCACCAAGAGCCCCGCCAACTCAAACCCCGTCTCCGGCCAGACCACCGGCACCGCCTCGTCCCGCAAATACGCCGTGACCGCGAACACCAGCAGCACCACCACCGGTCCGATCAGCAGCGGGGCCGCGAAACTCACCAAACCCCGCAGCTTCCCCCAAAGGATGTACTTGGGCGTCAGCGGCGTCGTCAGCAGAAGCTCGATCGTCTTCGACTCCTTTTCCTTGGTCATCGACGTCGCCGCGGTGTTGGTGGCGATCAGCAGGGCGACGCCCACCTGCACGGCCGTAAGCGCTGACAACCATTGCGGGGCTTCGCCCGGCAAGAACCCTCCTTGCAAATACACCACGAAAATCACCGCCGACGAGATGACCCCGCCGATGATGATCGTCCAGCGGATCATCGCCCCGGACGCCGCGCGGGCCGACGCCTCGCGCCACGCTACCGGATTCGCCCATACGCTCCGCGGCTCGCGGGTCCGCTCCCCCGATGGACGGCGGCGAAGTTTGTCCAGGAAACGCCGCATCCACGCCGTCTCGTCGGTTCGTGAACTTCGGCGGACAAAGAACATGCTGCCGATCACCAGGACCAACGCCGTAAGCGAGGTCCACAGCACGTACGCCGCGGAAGGATAGGCCAACGCATAGCTCGCCATTCCCGATGACCCGCCGAGCCGACCCAGCGGCGGTGCGTAAACCTGATTCAGCGCTACCTCCAGTGCCAAAAACGGATGCAGCGGCGTCAGCCAACTCATTCGTACGCCGTCCAGGTTCGCCGGCGACGCCTCGACCCACGTACGAGGCCAGCGACCCATCATGTACACCGCCAGCAAATACAACGCGATCACCAGATAGAACGAGAAGATCGTTCGCCGCGTCCCCACCCCGACCATCGCCACGAAGATCGCCAACGCCCCGGTGATGAACGCCGTCGACGCACAGAGAAGAAAACTTTCCACGATCTGTGGCGCCGTCACTCCCCCGTACACCATGGTCATCAAGAAAATCGGCAGCCCGGAAAGAAGTAGCAGGATGACGAAGTACAACCGGCTCATCAGCGAACCCAGTACGATCTGGGCGCTGGACAGCGGGGTGGTGAGAAGGATGTTGAAGGTCTGCGCGTCCCGCTCCTGGGTAATGGCGGAGGCCGTGAAAATTGGCGCCAAAAAGCACATCAACAGGAGCTGCGCAATCGACGCCCACTTGAAGGTCTGCGAAGCACTCTTGGCCAATTCCGTCAGCGATGTCGCCTGCCCGCTCATCGAAAGCAGCATCGAAAAAATCACCACGAACAGCAGAATTCCCAGATACCCCGCCCGCAACCAAAGATGCCGCACCCGCTGCGAAGCCCCAGACACCACGCGCACGAGAATAGGATTGGCGGGCAGCAAATGCCAAACCACCAGCCACAGTCGCTTGAGAACGCCTTGCGTCATGCCAACCATAAACGAAATGACCAATGACGAATGACCGATGACCAAGAGGTCCGTGCGCACAAACAAGCGCCGGAACCCCCTCCACCAACCCTTGATGCGGGTCTCTCCTTCAATCGCCTCGCCCCCTACGATCGTCACTCTCGGCCGCGCGGAGAATGATCGTAGTCAAGACGCGGACGATCTCCCCCGCCTCGCCTTGCAAAGATCCCAATCGACGTTGGGCAACAAGCTCTGCCTTGGAAATCCGACCCAGGAAGAACCGTGCCTCCCGGCATTCCTTTCGGGCAATGCGCATCTTGTGGATAAAATCGGCTTTACTCTCAGCCGCTTGGGCCTCCTCGACGTTGGCGCCCACGCTCATCCCCGCGCGGACAAGCTGGCGTCCGATCTCCCACCCCACGCAATGATTGGGCAGGGCAAGACAAAGTTGGATGATGCGGTCCGCGAACTTCGCCGTCCGCGAAACGATCTCCGGCTCGCCAGATCCGCGCGCTGCGCGATCCGACCCCATTCGTACCGCACCGCGTTCGGGCACAGAGTCGCTGGATTCTGCGGATTGCTCCTGCCCAATCACCTTGGGTTTCATCTGTAGAACCTACTCAGGGATATCCGACAGTATTCAGCCATTGGTAATTGGTAATTGGTAATTGGTAATTGGTAATTGGTAATTGGTCATTGGTAATTGGTAATTGGTCATTGGTCATTGGTCATTGGTCATTGGTCATTCTTCACTGCACAATCCCTTTCGTCAGCCGCATAAACGCCGTCTCCAAATTCACCTCTTCCTCTTTGATTTCCTGTACGCGAAAGTTGTTGTCGATCAGAACCTTGGCGATCCCCGTGAAGTCATGGGTTTGTTGACTGAGCTCCACGACCAGCCGGCCGTCCTGCATCTCCACGCCCTTCACTCCTCGCGTGCGTTCCAAAAGTAGCGCCGCGAGGTCCTGCTGTTCGACCACCCGCACGTGCAGCTTCGTCCCCGTCTTCACCCGGCGAATGATCTCCTGAATCGCCCCGTGGAAGAGCAATTTCCCCTGTTCGAGAATGGCCACCGTCGTACACAGTTCCGCCAGTTCGTGCAGAATGTGCGAACTGATGAGAATGGTTTTGCCCATGCGGCGCAGTTCTTTGAGCAACTCGCGGATTTCGATCCGCGCCCGCGGATCCAACCCGCTGGCCGGCTCGTCGAGCAGCAGAACCTTCGGATCGTGCAGCAGCACGCGGGCGATGCTGAGCCGCTGTTGCATCCCCCGCGACAACGAATCCACCATCGCGTCGCGCTTGAACACCAGGTCCGTCAGCTCCAGAACGTCCCCGACGACCTTCGTGCGCTGCCTGCCCGTGATCGCATACGCGCTGGCGAAAAACTCCAGATACTCTTGGACCACCATGTCCTCGTAGGCGCCGAAGAAGTCGGGAACATATCCGATCAACGGCCGGATCATCCGCGATTCATACCCCACCACGTGCCCGCAAACCCGAGCCTCGCCCCACGTCGGTTTCAGCAGCGTCGCCAGAATCTTGATCGTCGTCGTCTTCCCCGCCCCGTTGGGACCGATGTAGCCCAGACACTCGCCCTCTTCGAGTTGCAATGGGAGGTTGTCCAAGGCCACCAACGGCCCGTACTTCTTGGTCAGGTTGATGGTCTGAACAATCACAGGACAAACTCTCCGCTCGACGCCCTCCACCGATCGTCTGCTGGACTCGGTGTCATGGTGTGCCCTCGTTCCCGGCGCCCGCCGCCGCGTCGACCCGCGTGGTCGGAATGAAGATGCGATACAAACACCACGACGAAGCCGCGTCCGGCTGGATCACGCGGAAGTCGCGGTCCCCGCTTCGCCCGAAGAGTCGTACCGGTCCCGGCGATCGCGCGAATCCCAGCAGAACCACCGAGCCCGGTTCCGCGGGACCCTTGTCGCTCGCCGCACGTCCCGCGTAGAGCTGCTCGCGCAGGTCCAGCCGCCGCATCCGATCCCGCGACCACGTCTGCCGACTGCCAACGTCCGTCACTTGTCCAGGGATCGTCTCCGCGTCAAACTCCCCCAGCGTCGAGAGCAGCAACAACGCATCCTGCTCCGCACCTACGGCAAACTGTCCGCCCGGCGCGGAACGATACGTGATCTGCGAAAAAAGAGACTGAAAGCGCGAACTCCACTCCATCTGGGCGCTCTCCAGACGTTGGCGGTTCATCACCTGAGATAGGGTCTCCGCGGGACCGCGTCGATAGCATCGCTCATGCAGTCCGATCCTGCTGCCATTGGATGGCACGTCGTCCAACGGATACGCATAAATCGCGTGGTCACGCCCCGTCGCCACGTCCGTGGGATTCAGAACCGGCTGTAGGAGGTAGCAATGGGTCAGGTCCACGCCAAGCTGATTGACCACGTAGCTATCCTCGGAGATTTCCCTTCCCCGGATCGCCACCCGCCCCGTAAGGCGCCCTCCCAGCGACCCCTCCCATCGACCCTCGAAACGCTTCAACGTCGCCCGAATCCGCACGTCGTCCACCACGGCGCTGGCCGGCATCAACCGATATTCTTCCGGATCGGCAAACCGCCCGCCGCCCTCCAACGGCTCGGAACTGGCCGGAAGCGGGCGAAGGAAACAGCTGCTCTCCCGCGGTTCGTCGGCGCTGTGCCAATCGGATGGCATCCAAACGTCCACCTCTTTGTCCAGGCTGGTCTTGAGCCCGAAGTAGGCCGTGGCGTGCCCGTAACTCGAACCCGCGTCCGCATCCACGATCACCATCTGGTGAAGCCGATCGCCCAATCCCCGCATCCAACCCACGCTCATCAGGCTGACCACGCTGGCCAAAACGCCCGTCACCGCAAACGCCGACCAACTGTGATGTCGCCAGCCGCGAATGCCCAGCAGCTTCCATAAACCGAACGTCGCCGCCAACGCATACACGACGGAGAACAACGCCGCCCCCAGCAGGTACAAGCTCCCCGACGTGGCAAAGGCCACGGCGCTGACCACCTGTTCGTACAGCGAGTTGCACGTCGCCCGACCCTCGTCCGGGCGCTCCAGCGTCCGCAGTTGGAACACCTGCATGAAAAACTTGCCCAGCCCGCCCGGGACGCTCAGCAGGTCCCGGATGGCCACGCCGGAAAAAAGTAGGTGCCCGCGATCCAACCGCCGACGCACCATCACCGCACCCCCCACCGCCGGATCCTCCGCCAACACCTTCGCCTCGCCCCGCACCGTAAATCGGGCGACCGGAACCCTCGTGGCAAAGGGCACGGTCTCCCAGCCGATCAGCTCGCCACGAAAATCTCCATCGCCCTTGGTCGGATCAAAGAGTGCTTTGCGCGCTTCCGGCAGGTTTTCCACGGCTGCCACGTCCGCGACGTCCACCGGCAGAACGGCATCCAGCGCCTTGCTGAGTTTGAGCGACGGCGCGGAACGCGACGAAGCCATCAACATCGTCCCCCCATGCCGAACCCAATCCAGAAGCGCCGCCAACTGCCGTCCCCGCAAGTCCTCCGCCCGGGCGTCGTCCCAAATGATGTAGTCCACGGCATCCAGACCGATCCACTGCTCGGGCAGATCGGTAGGACTGATGTGCGCCACCCGAATCGTGTGCAAAAAACGATCCTTCAGTTCCGTCTCCACCTCGACCAGTCGACCGACGACTCCGCTGGAAACGAGCAGTAGCAGCCGATGATCCTCGGCCACGACGGTCGGAACTTCCGCCGTCGACGCCTGATACGTCAGCTCCCCCTGCGAAAGAACCTTCACCGCCTCGCCGTCGTCGCCGCGCACCTCGACCGCGAAGCCCCCCCTGGCCGGAGCGGGATTGGCCAATGCATAGAGAACCACCCGCCGCGCCTCACCCGTCTCCCCGCGCAGGTGCAGCTCCACCGAATCGAAACACTCATCTCCGTCGCCGTCACGTTGCGCGATCCGCACCGTCCCGTCGAAGCTCGCCTCGCCGGACAGCGACACGTCCACAATCACCGGAATCCACGACCCCGCCCGAACCAAATCCCCCTCATCAATCCCCGGAAACCCGACGTGGGTTACATGAACCTCGACCCGAGCGCGGGCCTCGTTCGCGGGCCGGAAAAAAACGCCGAGAACAACAACGAACGTGAGAGTTCCAAGAAACCGATCCGGTGTGCGGGGAGAGATCGACATTCGCCTCGCCAGTCCCCAGGGTGTGAACTTCGCGGTCGCGTGCCACTGCTCTTGAGCAGTGGTCCCACCACGCCGGGTGTGCGGGATTCTACTCGCCGCCCATCACCCGGACAAGCTCTGCAAAAACCCGAGGAAGACCGGCCCCCGACTCGCCCTTCCAAGCCCCCGCGTTCACGCGCGAGGTTCAGGTCGTGCTGTCGCCGTCCGCTGCGGTTGCGAACCCGCCAGCGTTCCCTCGGCCGTCATCGCCACCGCCCGATCGGCTGCCTCACTGGCCGCCACGTGCGCCCGATACCGCTCCGCGATCCGCCGCGCCGCCCAGCCCACGTCATCGGTGATCTCGCAAAGGTTCAAATCCCGCTCCCCGATGTACGCGCTGCCCCCCAACAGGTGCCCCCGCATCCAATCCAGAAGCGGCGACCAAAACTCGCTCCCGATCAGAATGACCGGAAACGGTTCGCTCTTGCCCGTTTGAATCAACGTCATGGACTCGAAGAATTCGTCCAGCGTTCCGAACCCCCCCGGAAAGCATACGAACGCCACGGCGTACTTGACGAACATCACCTTGCGGCAAAAGAAATATCGAAAATCGAGAGACACGTTCTGGTAGGGGTTGGCCGTCTGCTCGACCGGCAGGTAGATGTTGAGTCCCACGCTCACTCCGCCCGCCTGCAACGCTCCCTTGTTTGCCGCCTCCATGATCCCCGGCCCGCCCCCGGTGATCACCGCGAAACCTTGCCCCACCAGTTCCCGCCCCAACCGCTCGGCAAGCGCATAGTTCGGATCGCCCGCCTGAGTCCGAGCCGACCCGAACACCGACACCGCGGGCGGAACCCGAGACATCGTCTCGAAACCCTCCACGAACTCCGCCATGATCCGAAAGACTCGCCAAGTCTCTTCCGCGGCGTGAGAGGCATGATCGGGACGCTGAGGCATGGTCATTCCTTTCTCATCGGTCATCCCTGACGTAACGGCCCCGCATTGTACGCCTCGCGCAGAACGGTGCGAGACCCCTGGTGCCAGAATCCCTTCTCGCACCCACCGCCCATCCCCGATGGCTCCCGACTTCCCATTCCACCGATCACCCCCCAAGTTATTCGTTATGGCTCGCCTCCGACCGCGCATAGAGGACAGCGGATGGCGGACAGCGGCCGGCGGACGGCGAACGCACGACAGCGACAGGCGGAGATGGGACCCCCGGGTCACTCGTAACTCGTAACCGGTGCCTGGCCATCGGTAATTGGAAATTGGAAATGGGCAACCTGTCCTTGATGCGGAGTGTCAAGGATCGTCAATGCGCTTCAGCGTTTCGATGTTTCTCCATTTCTGCTTTTCCCTCCGTCCCTGTCAGCAGGTGTCACCACATGGCACCCGTGCAGCACACGCGAAAAACACGAAAAAATTATTTGGCAAAACAAAGCCACTTGTCAGCCCAGCTTTGCAAAAAGAAGTTAAAATGTCCGTCGGAGCGGCGATTCCCCGGCACCTGCGGCCGCTCACTTTCCCCCCGCCCGCACGAACACACTTTTGGCGTGGTCCGGGTCCATGGCGAAGTCGGGGGGCAAAGGGGGGGTGTCGAGGATTTCGATAGCACGACCCGACGCTCCGTGGCGAATGCGATCCAGCAGGCCCCGGAGGGTCATCTTGCGGTGGTTGGTCGAGATCAGCATGGCCCCTTCGGGTCGAAGCACTTCCAGGGCCGCGCCGATCATCGTCGGAAGGTTTTCCATCACCGAAAAATCGCTCTTCGATCCCCGGCCATGGGCGAAGCTCGGCGGGTCGAGAATGACAAGGTCGAACGATCGCCCTTGTCGCACCATTCGGCCAAGAAACTCCATCGCGTCGCTGCGGAAGAAGAGGTGATTCGCCAAGTCGATTCCGTTGAGCCCGAAGTTCACCTTCCCCCATTCCAGATGCTTGACGGCCACGTCCACGCTGACGGTCTGCGTCGCCCCTCCCGCCGCCGCCGCAACCGAGAATCCGCACGTATACGCGAAGAGGTTCAGCACCTCCTTGCCCGCCGACATCTCGCGAATCCGCGTGCGGTTGTCTCGTTGATCCAAGAACAATCCGACCGAAAAACCGTCGTACGGCCGAATCGCGTAGCGCAGCCCGCGTTCGACCACTTCGATCTGCGGCTCGAGGGGACGGCCCGCCAGCGGTGCGGGCGAGCGCAACGCCTCTTGAACCGAATCCGCGGATTGACCGCGGTTTCGTGCGAAGTGTTTGACATAGACGGCGCCGATGCCCAGACGCGCCTTGTACCATCGGGCGATTCCCGGCAACGACTCGATGAGCCGCGGGTGCGTGTCATGAACTTGCAGGATCACCACCGGCCCGAACTTCTCGGCCACGAGCCCGGGCATGTCCTCCGCGTCCCCGTTGAGAAGCCGAAACGAGTCCGTGTCCGAGTCCAGAAGGCACGGCAAGCGTCGCACCAAGGCGGCGCTGAGCCGACGTTCGCCGTCCGGTTCTCCGCGCAGCGCCGCCCGGAACGCCGGCGGTCCGGTGCGGAGCGTCATCGGCCTTCGTTGCGAATCCATCACCAACTGGACGCGGACCAGGTGCAGTGCGGTCTCGGCATGCGCGGACCGCCGCACCGCTCGATCGTGCAGCGGATCACCTACCAGGCGAAGCCCGACCGAACGAAGCTGGGCGCGAAGGGCGTGCGTCGTCGATGCCCGAGTGACGCAGCGCACCAACGTGCGGCGCTCGCCCGTCTCCACCCGCGTAAGGACCGTCGAACCCGCGGTGTGGGTCACGACCGCTTTTCGTCCACTCCGTCCCCTTCGGTCCGGCCCCGCATCTCGCTTAGACTTCGCCCCGCCGGATCCTTGACGCTTCGCGTAAAGGGCAGGCGACGACGAATCGAGGACCAGCTTCCCGCTTTTCATCCGCCCCGTCACGACCGCGACGTATTCCTGTTCGACCGCCGCCGACTTCCATTGCACCCGCAGACGAGCGGCCACATCCGCATCCTTCGCCAACAGCAGCAACCCCGACTCGTAGCGGCTGAGACGATTGATAACCGTCAGATTTTCACCGCCGGGTCGAAGGGAGCGAATGAGTTCCAGAACCGACGCCGGTGCGTGCGACGAGACCTTCGTGCCGCCCACGTCGATCCCGGCCGGTTTCAACACCGCCAGGAGCGCAGCGTCTTCATACACGATCGGAAGCAGTTCGCGGACCAGCGGCGCGGTCTCCATGGTCCGCATGCTACCGGATCGCGGCCTCGCGGCGAACCGCGGGCTGGAAAGGGTTCACGCCGGCTTCGCGAAGGTGAGCGTGGTCCGATCCTTCACCACGCCGGGAAAGCGGAGCAAACGGTTGTGCATGGCCGCATACACACCCGGTCCCACCAACCGGCAGGCGAGCAACGCTTCGGTGACGTTCTGACCGGCGTCGGAGTCGCGGAACTCATACGGTCGCATGGCCCCGGTCAGGATGATCGGGACGCGCGGCTGCGGAATCTCCGTGAGTAGCAACTCGCCGGTCGTCGAAAGCGTGTCCGTCCCATGGGCAATGACCACGGCGTCACAGTGCGGGAGCTGATCCTTGACCGTTTCGACGATCAACCGCCGGTCGGCCTCCGTCAGATCCAGCGAGTCTTTGGACACGATGTGGCGATAACGCAGGACCAGGTCCGGCAGCCGAAGACCAGCGATGATGGTCTCGATCACCGGGCGATCGTTGCGCAGCGAACCGTCGGCCTCGTTGAAGGTCTTGGAGATCGTCCCGCCCGTGGTGATGATCGTGATCCGCATGACGCAGACTCAACCGCGCCGCGATCATAAAGCGATCACGCCGCCTGAACAACGGACCCTCGCCCTGGCCCATCCTTCGATTATCGGTACTCCTCCGTCCACGACGAAACACGCCCCAAACTCCGCAAGGACGTGGAAACGCCGCCTGGTGAGTGCTAGAATATAGGGCGAATCCACGCGGGGGACCGCCCGTGCAGAACCAGCGGTTTCCCCGAGCCGAGGACACCCGGTCGGGAATCTTGCGGAAACACCCGATCGTATAATTGTGCTGTCCGCGCCCTCTTCGACGGGGGTCGCAGACAGCGGCATGCGCGCCAGGTCGTCCTGGGAAACTCTCGACCCGGGCGAGCGCAGAAACGAAGTTGAGCGCCAAGAAGCTATGGACTGGGATACGCTAAGAGAAGAGTTTCCGGTCACGCGGAACTACAACTTCCAGAACCACGCCGGGGTCGCGCCTCTGAGTCGGCGCTGTGCCGACGCCATCCGGGAATATGTCCGCCACTCCGAGGAGAATGCCTACCTCAAGGGCGGGTTCTACAAACACGCCGACCGCGTCCGAGGCCAACTGGCCGACTTGATCCACGCCCAACCCGACGAGGTCACCTTCTGCAAGAACACCAGCGAAGGACTGAGCATGGTGGCCAACGGATTGAGTTGGACCACGGGCGACAACGTGGTCACCGCCAACGCCGAGTTCGCCGCCAACATGTACCCCTGGATGGCCCTCCGTTCCCGCGGCGTGCAGGTGCGAATGGTCCTCGAGGAGGACGGACGGATTCCCCTGGAGAAGCTGTTCGAGGCCATCGACAGCCGCACACGCGTCGTGGCCATCTCCTCCGTGCAGTTCGCCAGCGGTTTCCGCACCGACCTCGCCACCCTCGGCGAGTACTGCCAGAGCAAAGGCGTCCTCTTGTGCGTGGACGCCATTCAGTCGCTGGGCGTCTTCCCGATCGACGTGAAGGGGATGAACATCGACTTCCTCGCCGCCGACGGGCACAAGTGGCTTTGCGCTCCGGAGGGCATCGGCATTTTCTACGTACGCAAAGAACTGCAAGGCCACCTGCGTCCCACCAACATCGGTTGGATGTCCATGAAGGAGCCGTTCAACTTCGATCGCTACCATTTCGAGTTCGCCGACTCCGCCCGCCGCTATGACACCGGCAGCTACAACCTCGCGGGAATCTACGCCCTCGGCGGGGCCATCGCCCTGTGGCAGGAGATTGGCATCGAGGCGATCTCCCGCCGACTACTCCAACTGACCGAGCGCTTGGCCCAGGGAGTGCGGGAGCGCGGCTACCGCGTGGTCAGCTCCCGCCAACCGGGCGAAGCCAGCGGCATCGTGGCCTTCTTTTCCGACGTCCACGCCCCCAACCCCGTGCAACATCATCTCGAGACCGAGCACCGCATCGTCGTCGCCGTCCGCAACGGCCGCCTCCGCGCCAGCCCCCACGTCTACAACACCGAACGCGAAATCGACCAACTCCTCGAAGCCCTGCCCAGGCATTGAATCGAGAACGGCGGGAGACCATCCCGCGTGTCAATCCGCCAGTTCCGCCGCCGAGCCCAGCGAATCTGGCGTGCCCATCGCCGTGAGGAGCTTCCGAGTCCAATGCCGCAGGTCCTTCTCCCATACTGGGAACTCGGCGTTGATCGTGCGTGTCGTCTGAACCAGGAGTGGAACAACTCGCGGTCCGAGCTTTTGCAGATGATTCACGTCCTGCTTCATCGCGTAGGCAACGTCGCCGAAAGCCCCGGCCCATCCTTCCGATCGCATGAACTCCATCATGCAACGGTAGGTGAAGTTCTCGACTTCGGCCGCCAACTCCTCGTCGCTTCGCGGCAGATTGACGGGGTCGAACCCGGCCCGGTCGTCAGCATCGTGCCAAGCCACCCATGTGCCGGGGTCCTCGTTGAAGAGGAAGCCCCAGTGCTTTTCGGTAACCGTGGACAACGCACGAGCGGCGCACATGCGAACCGGATAAAACCGAACGGGGTGCAGTTCGTGGCTCGGCTGTGGGCGCTGGGTCGGTCGGGCGTCGCCGAGACTGCGAACCCTATCTTGCATGGACTCAATGAGCGCCTCAACCACACGTTCCCCGCGGAATGCGCTGAGCCATTGGATGATCTCGCAGCGCAGCGAGGTGTCCTCCGCCGGCGCTTCCCGCAGCGACTGCACGATGAAGTCGATCCCCCGCGGATCGCCGATCTGGCTGAGCGTCCGTATGTACGAAAGTCGAAACTCCGGTGCTTCCTCCGCCCGTCTGAGGATGAACGGAACCGCGTCCTTGCCGATCCGCCACAGTTCGCCGCCGAACCAGCTCGACCCGTGACCCGGATACCCGCCCACGTCGGCCCTTCCCTCTTTGAACTCGATGACCTTGGCGACCCGCTCCTCCAACGGCAACGACCGAAGCGGGTTGGCGAGCTTCCGGAACCCGAGCACCTCGATCGCCCCCGTCGCGGCACGTCGGTTCCCGTAGACGAGGTGTCCCTTCTCTGGATCGTGCCGCATCTTGCCCGGCCATTCCATCTCTTGATACGGATCGTCCGCCTCGATCCGCCTCACTTCCTCAAGGACGCGATCGATCTGGTCGTTGGAGAGCCCCAGTTGCTCAGCGTAGCCGTCCAGCCGTTCAAGGATGTTGTGCAAGTCCCTTCCCCGCCTTGTGGCCAGGAAGTTTAGAAACTCTTCGAGCGACGCCGGTCCGTAGTCTGGCTGGGAACGTGGCATCCCCTCAGTCGTCCGTTGAGGCTGCGCCACAGGGGGCCCGGCGAGTCGCTGTTCAAGCGAATCGAGATTCAGAGCCCGCATCTTGAACGTGGCGTAAATCAGGATAGTTCCGACAACCGCAAGCCATCGAAGCCGTCGTCGGGATGAGGGGGACATGGGTTTGCTCCAACCGGCCCGCAGGGACCCGTGAAAACGGCAACGCCATCCGTGGTTGGTGCTGCCCGAGTAATTCTTGGCACAAGCTCTGTCCGGGTCAACCCTTGCAACAAACGGGGGGCCGCCTCCGCGCCAGCCCCCACGTCTACAACACCGAACGCGAAATCGACCAACTCCTCGAAGCCCTGCCCAGGCATTGAATCGCCCTTGCGCCAGTGCCCTTGTGCTTGTGCCACCCACCCGTCCTATTCCTGCTTCGCCTTGCGGATCATTCTTGCACGCTCCAACAGCTTCTCCCCCTCGGCCTGCCTGTTTGTCGCCTTCAGTAGAGCGGCGTAGTTTTCGAGCACTATTGCCACGTCAGGATGATCCGGACCGAGGACTTTTTCCCAGATGGTCAGCGCTCGTTTGAGCAGCGGTTCGGCCTGGTCGTACTTGCCCTGGCTGTAGTAAAGAGCGGCAAGGTTTTTGAGGCTGGTTGCCAGGTCGGGATGGTCCGGACCGCGGGTTTTTTCCATGATGGCCAACGCTCGTTTGAGCAGCGGTTCGGCCTGGTCGTACTTATCTTGGGTGTGGTACAGCAAGGCAAGGTCGTTGAGGCTCCTCGCCACGTCGGGATGGTCCGACCCGACAGCCTTCCCCCAGATGGTCAACGACCTTTTGTAGAGCGGTTCGGCCTCGTCGTACTTGCCTTGGGCGCGGCATACCTCGGCAAGGTTGGTGAGGCTGTTCGCCACCTCGAGATGGTCCGGTCCAAGGGCCTTTTCCCTGATGGCCAGCGCTCGTCTGTGCAGCGGCTCCGCCTGCTCGTACTTGCCCTGGCTTTTGTACAGCACGCCAAGGTTGCTGAGGATGGTCGCCACGTAGGGATGATCCGGACCGAGGGCTTTTTCGCTGATGGCCAGCGCTCGTTTGTGCAGCGGTTCGGCCTGGTCGTACTTACCCTGGATTTGGTACAGCCGGGCAAGGTTGCTGAGGCCGGTCGCCACCTCGGGATGGTCCGGACCAAGTGCTTTTTCGCTGATGGCCAGGGCTCGTTTGTGCAGCGGCTCGGCTTGGTCGTACTTACCTTGGGTGTCGTATATCCCGGCAAGGTTGCCGAGGCTGATCGCCACGGCGGGATGGTCCGGACCGAGGGCTTTTTCGCTGATGCCTAGCGCTCGCTTGTGCAGCGGTTCGGCTTGGTCGTACTTGCCCTGAGTGCGGTACATCTCAGCAAGGTTGTTGAGGCCCATCGCCAGGTTGGGGTGGTCCGGTCCGAGAGCCTTCTCCCAGATCCTCAACGACCCTTTGTACAACGGCTCAGCCTGGTCGTACTTGCCCTGGGCGCGGTACACCTCGGCAAGGTTGTTGAGGTCGGTGGCCACATCGGGATGGTCCGGACCGAGGGCTTTTTCCCTGATGGCCAGCGCTCGTTTGTGCAGCGGCTCAGCCTGGTCGTACTTGCCCTGGCTCTTGTACATCACGGCACGGCTGTTGAGGCTGGTCGCCACGTGGGGATGGTCCGGACCGAGAGACTTTTCCCAGATGCCCAGCGCTCGTTTGTGCAGCGGCTCAGCCTGGTCGTACTTGCCTTGCCTTGTGTACACATTGGCAAGATCGTTCAGGCTGTTCGCCAAACGCGGATCGGAGGGTCCGAACTTCTCGGCCTCTGCCACGGCAAGTTTCAGAAGCTTTTCGGATTCTTCGTATCGCCCGGCGTGGTAGGCCTTCGAACCAGCGTCGATGTACACCCGCCATTGCGTCTCCTGGGCGAATACGGGAACGGACGAGAACGCCAAGAAACCAGCAATGGCCATCGCGCCCCGGGCGACCCTTCCACGACTGTGCTCGGCATTCATGGCGAACTCCTATCGGGCAAGTTTGACGCCATCCAAAACGAGGCGATTGGGCCTGCATGGCACGCTCGACGCCCGCAATCATACTGCGCACTCGCCTCTCGTCGCAGGGCGAGAGCCTCCGTCCCCTCGGTCCGTCGCTGAAGGATTCTACCTGGTTTGGCCGTCGTGACTTGCGACCTCGGAAGGCGTTGTATGGGTTGGGGGTGCCGTTGAGGCGACATGCGTCCGGAAAGCGCTACTGTACACAGGAAGCGGAAAAAACGGCCACAAAACCGACAAAAAAGGCCTTGTCCGCGAGCCCCCGTTTGCGTATCATGGCGGTTGCTGGGGATGCCCCGGATTGCGGGCCATAGCTCGCATGCTAGGGGCACGGAGAAACACAGATGTCAACCGGAAGAAGAACGTTCGAACGCGCCGTGGCCGCTTTCCATGTGCGGGTCATTTCAGTCGGTTTGCTGGCTAGCCTTTTGGCGACAGCCCCGACCTACGCCAAGAAACCGAAAGACAAGGAGCTGGATCAGGAACTACGCCGGGTTCTCACCCAGGCGGGGTTCACGGGCCGGGTCGAGGCGTCGCTGGCGGCGCGGCTCGGACGTCCGCTGGATCCCAACAAGATCGAAGTCGGAAGGTTGCTGTTCTTCGACAACATCCTGGGCCTGCACAACGACAACTCCTGCGCCGGCTGCCACTCGCCGGCGTTCGGCTTCGGCGATTCTCAGCCCATGGCCATCGGCGTGGACAACAACCGCATCGTCGGACCGGATCGTGTGGGACCGCGAAACCAACGCCGATCCCCGCTGGCCGTGAACACCGAGTTCTATCCCGCCCTGATGTGGACCGCACGCTTCGAGGCCCTCTCGGGTGACCCCTTCGACAATTCCTTGGGTTTCAAGTTCCCGCCTCCCGAGAACGTCGTTGCCACAACGCGAACGTTGTTGCAGGCCCAAGGCTCGTTGCCTTCCACGGAACTGGTGGAAATGGCGGGTTTTACGGGGATCACCGCGAACCCCGGCCCGACCGGTCCGCGGCATCGACAGTTTGACGACGGCGAGGGGCAAGCCCTTCCCCCCCCCGACGCCACGGGGTTCCACAACTTTCCGATCCAGGCCGCCGTAGATGCGCGGCTCAACGCCGTCGCCGAATACCGTCGCCTGTTCGGCATCGCCTTCAACGGCGGCACGCCCTTGCCCGTCGGGGGGATCACCATCCACATGCGCCGCGAGGTGATCGCCGAGTTTCAGATGTCCCTGCGCGGCGCCGA
Organism: uncultured Phycisphaera sp.; assembly: GCA_964646605.1. Classification (GTDB taxonomy): domain Bacteria; phylum Planctomycetota; class Phycisphaerae; order UBA1845; family UBA1845; genus SBAX01. Next base: position 37,256 of record CAZYEX010000079.1, read on the forward strand.
CGCGCCGATCGACCATTTCGCCCGCGGGGCCGCCAAGGCCATGTCCAAAAAGGAAAAACAGGGGGCACTGCTTTTCTTCGGAAAGGCCGGATGTGTGTCGTGCCACGCGGTCGCCGGCGACTCCAACGAAATGTTTAGCGATTTCAAGCTCCATCGCATCGGCGGTCCGCAAGTGTTCCCGCAGTTCGGCGTGGGCAAAGGCAACGTGATCTTCGACGGTCCGGGAGAAAACGAGGACTTCGGCGTCGAGCAGACCACCGGCAATCCGTCGCTGCGCTACATGTTCCGCACCGCGCCGCTGCGCAACCTGGCCGTCGCTCCGGCGTTCTTCCACAACGGGGCCTTCGGTTCGATCCAGGCTGCGATCAGGCACCATCTCAACGTGGTCCAATCGGCCATGACCTATAGTCCGCAGAAGAACCATCTGCCGGCGGATTTGTCGGTCGGACCTATCACGCCGGTGCTCGCCGCGGGTATCGATCCGTTGCTCGCCAAGCCCACGGTGCTAACCAAGAAAGAGTTCAAGGCACTGGTTGCCTTCGTAACCGATTCGCTGCTTGACGAGCACGTCCTAGACTTCTGCGACCTTCTCCCCGCCTCAGTCCCCAGCGGTCTCCCCGTGGCCCGGTACCAGGGTTGTGAAGACGACGACGATGATCACGATGACGACGGCGATGACGACCACGACGGCGATGATGGTGACGACGATTAGCGCCGTGCGTGCGTTTACTCGTTAGGCACGCGGCGCTAAGCGGCCTGTCGTTTTGCCGTGACCGCCTGAGCACGAATGTTGAGCATCTCCACGCCCAGGGAGAAGGCCATGGCCACGTAGATGTAACCCTTGGAGATGTGCTGACCCAGTCCGTCGGCCACCAGCACCACGCCGATCAGCAGCATGAACGAAAGCGCCAGCATTTTCAGCGTCGGGTGACGCTCGATGAATCCGCTGACCCGCCCCGCGAAGACCATCATCACCCCCACGGCGATGATGACCGCCGCGATCATGACGACGATGTGCCGGGCCATTCCGATCGCGGTGATCACCGAGTCCAGGGAGAAAACCAGGTCGAGAACGAGAATCTGCGCTACGACCGCGTGGAACGAGGCGTAGCGGCCCGAGGTCTGCGGCTGCGGAGTCGGGTCCTCGAGCTTGTGGTGAACTTCGTACGTGGCTTTCGCGATCAGAAAGAGTCCGCCCAGCAGCAGGATCAGATCGCGTCCCGAAAATCCATGCCCGAAAAGATGGAAGAGCGGCTGGGTCAGGCTCATGATCCAGCCCAGACCGAGGAGCATGACCACCCGCATGACCATAGCCAGGGCCAGACCGAGGCGACGCGCCTTGCCCTGTTCCGCTGGAGGGAGTTTGCCCGACAGAATCGCCAGCAACACGATGTTGTCGATCCCCAGCACGATTTCCAGCGCCGTCAGCGTCAACAGGGCGATGGCATTGTCGATGGTCAACAGCTCGGTCATAACAATGGACTCCGGCCCCCGACGAACGGCGTTCGCGGGATGCGGTTACCTATCGGCACGGGTGTGCATGTCTGTGCATCCCGGTGGATTCGTGCTCCCGGTCAGGGCCGGTCTGGTCCGGGCGCCCCGCTACACGGTCCACGGTCGGGCCCTTCGCAAATCGCTTCCCATGAAGTAAACTACCCTATCGACACCGCCTAGCGCCAGTAGGGCGGCGGTGTACGGACGGAGAACGAACTGGTATGGCCCAACTGACGATGGTGCAAGCGATCAACAAGGCTTTGGACGAGGCCCTGCGCGCCGACGACCGCGTCGTCCTGCTCGGCCAGGACATCGGCCAGGACGAGGGCGTCTTCCGCGTGACCGCCGACCTGCTCAAGCGTTACGGCGACAAACGGGTCATCGACACGCCGCTGGCCGAGGGGGCCATCCTCGGCGGGGCGATCGGAATGGCCATCTACGGCCTCATCCCCGTGCCGGAGATGCAATTCTCCGGGTTCTTCTACCAGGCGTTCCATCAAGTTGAGCAGCATCTTTCGCGCTTTCGCAACCGCACCCGCGGGCGATTCGGACTGCCCATCGTGGTGCGAATGCCTTACGGCGGCGGAATCCGCGCCGTCGAACATCACAGCGAAAGCCGCGAGGCCTACTACGCCCATACGCCGGGCATCCAGATGGTCATTCCTTCGGGACCGCGCAATGCACGAGCGCTGTTGCTCGAATGCATCAACAACCCCGACCCGGTGATCTTCTTCGAGCCCAAGCTCGTCTATCGAGCTTTCCGAGAGGAGGTCCCCGACGAGCCGGAACGCATGCCCATCGGCAAGGCCCAGGTCGCTCGCGAGGGGAAGAACATCACCCTCATCTCTTACGGGGCCATGATGCGCCCGACCCTCGAAGCGGCCGATGAACTGAAAGAGAACGACGGCGTCTCCGCTGAAGTGGTCGATCTGCTCACCGTTTCCCCCATGGATACGGAGACCATCACGAAGTCCGTCGAAAAGACCGGGCGCTGCGTGGTCATTCACGAGGGGCCCCGGACCTGCGGAGTCGGTGCCGAGATCATGGCACGAATCGTCGAGAACTCGCTCATGCACTTGGAAGCCCCGATCCGGCGAGTGACCGGGTATGACGTGCAATTTCCCTATTTCGCCCGCGAGCGAGCCTATCTTCCCAACGCCGATCGCATCACCCACGCGGCCAAGGAAGTCCTTGCCTTCTGAGCGGCTCTCGCGGGGTGTGGGCTTGCATCCCGCCGGAGTCTACGGCCTGCGAATCCCCTTCACCAAGCGCCTCACGTTTGCTGAAGGTTGAGGCACCTTCGGGATGGACGGAAGCGTGGGCCTTTTCTATGGGCTTACGCTCAAGGTGTAGTCCCCGGTGAGCAGGGCGGGGATGGCGCCGTACCCGCAGTTGTACCAGGATTCGTGGGTTCGCACGCGCACGGTCCAGGAACCGGTTTGATTCACGGCGATGTTGTCGAGTCGGAAGTTGCCGCAC
>CAZYEX010000080.1:0-26238 GCA_964646605.1 uncultured Phycisphaera sp.
CGCACAGAGCGCAGTCATGAGAATGGGAACCAACCGCTCCATCGAACCGTACACGATGGCGTCGGCAAGCGATTTTCGTTCGACCAGCATGACGTGTTGATAATGGTTGACCAGCAACAGTCCGTTGCGGACGGCAATACCGAAGAGGGTGATGAAGCTGACGAGGCTGGCGATGGAGATCACGGGTGCTTGATAAAGAGCGCTTCTTAGGCCAAACAAGGAAAGCGTGTTGGTGATGGGGTTGGCGGCTTCCGTGAGATAAATCGCCACGATGCCCCCGATGATCGCCAGTGGCAGGTTCACCATCACAAGGAGCGCGGCGCGCAGCGAACCCGTGGAAAGCTGCAGCAACATCAACATGACAAACGCAACGCCGACCCCCGCGACTAGAATCGTGCGAGACGCCGACTGCTGGGCCTCAAACTGCCCGCCGTAATGAACGCTGTACCCGGCGCGCTGCACGATGGGATCGACGCGTGCTTGAACCTGTGCGACCAGATCACCAAGGTTGTAGCCCTCGCCGACGTTGCAGGAGATTACGGCTTTGCGTTGGGCGTTCTCGCGCGCGATCAAATTCGGCGTCCGCTCCGGTCCGATGTCGGCGACTTCCTCAAGCCGGACCGTGGCGCCGCCCACGCCGCGCAAACGCAACGATTTGAGTTGCTCGACGCTTTCCCGCTCCTCGGGGGCAAGCCGGACCACAAGGTCGTATCGCCGCACGCCCTGATTGATCTGGGCGACGGTCTCGCCGTAGATGGCCTCCTGCACCTGTTCAGCGGCCGATGCGGGCGTGATTCCGGCTGCGGCTAGGTCCTGATGGCGGTAGCGAATGGGAAGCGAGGTGACGGTGACTTCTCGGTTGGCGGCCACGTCGCGCGCGCCGGGCAAGCCTTTCAACGCGCCTTCGATTTCCTTGGCGATTTGCCGTAGTTTGCTCAGGTCGCTGCCGTAGACGTTGATGGCGATGGCCGCGGGCGTACCTGAGAGAATGTGCGACAGGCGATGCTCGATCGGCTGACCGATCATGGTGGTCACGCCGGGAACATTGGCCAGCACCGCGTCGATCTGCTCACGCACTCGTTCCTTCGAGACGCCGGGCATTACGGTGACTTCAATCTCCGAGCTGCTCGGCGGCTCCGCATGTTCATCACGTTCTGCGCGGCCCGTGCGTCGCGTGACGCTCTCGACGCCGTCTATTTCCACAAGGCGTCCTTCAATGCCGCTGGCGGCGCGATTACTCTCGCCCAGCGACGTACCGGGCGGAGCGAACAGAAACACCGTGAAGGTCCCTTCATTAAACGAAGGTAGGAAGCTCGTTCCGAAGGTACTTCCCAGCCAGAGGGCCAGCACAGTGGCCGCGACCGCGGAACCTAGAACGGTGCCACGATGTCGGATCGACCAGCGAAGCGAGGGCTCGTATCGGCGCTTAAGCCATCGAACGAAGAACCCATCCTGGTGTTCCTGACTGCCAAGTTTTCCGCGAAGAAGGAGCTTGCAGAGTGCGGGCGTCAGCGTCAGCGCGACGATCAACGACGCCAGGATCGACACGATGTAGGTGATGCCGAGCGGTCTGAAGAATCGGCCTTCCAGGCCTTGCAGGAAAAGCAAGGGAACGAAGACGACGACGATGATGATCGTAGCCAATACCATCGCCGGTCGGATCTCGTTGCTGGCGTCGAAGATCACGTCTACAAAGGGGCGTCGCTCGCCCTCGGGTTTTGCAGCGTTTTCCCGCAATCGGCGGAAGACGTTCTCGACGTCGATGATGGCGTCATCGACGAGCACGCCGATGGCGACGGCCAATCCGCCGAGGGTCATGACGTTGACCGTAAGCCCGAACCACCAAAGCCCCAGCAGGGCGACGGCCAGCGAGATGGGCAGGGCCGTGAGCGTGATCAGCGTGGTGCGAACGTTGAGAAGAAAGAGGATCAGAATTACGGCGACGATGATCGTGGCCTCCTTGAGCACTTGCACGACGTTGTCGACGGAGCGCTGGATGAAATTCGCTTGGCGAAAGACTTTGCGGTTGAGGATGACACCCGCCGGGAGGGTTTTTTCCACGTCGTCGAGGACCTTGTCAACTTCGGTGGTGAGCGCCAGGGTGTTCGTGCCGGGTGACTTCTGGACGCTGATGACGACCGCGGGCGTAGCGCGATCCGCGGCCGTGCCGCGCTTGGGCGCCGGACCGAGGGCGACATCCGCGACCTGCCCGATCAGCACCGGGGCGCCGTTGTGGTACTTGATCAGCGTGTTCTTGATGTCGTCGACGCTCTGGACCCGGGCGGTCTGGCGGAGAGGCAATTCCAGGCGATCCACGCTGGGCAGATAGCCGGCGCTGGCCGTGCTGTGCGAGGCCCGCGCGGCTTCCACGACCTCGCGGATCGCAAGACCGTACAGCGCCAGCCGGTCCTGATGCGCGTTCACCTGGTATTCTGGAAGCTCGCCGCCGATCGCAACGACTTGAGCGATCCCAGGCACCGCCAGGAGGCGATTTCTCAGGTCGTATTCGGCGAAGGAGCGCAATTCGAGCGGGCTGACACGACCATCCGGCGATGACAGGGCGACGAGCATGATCTCGCCGGTGATGGAGGTGACCGGCGTGATCTCCGCATGGGCGTTCGGGGGCAGCGCCTCCCGGACGGCTGACAAACGCTCGGAAACGAGCTGACGCGCTCGGTAGATGTCCTGCCCCCAATCGAACTCCACCCACACGATGGACAGGCCCATGGCGCTGGCGCTGCGCACGCGGCGCACACCGGGCAGCCCGTTGACCGACGTTTCGATGGGAAAGGTGACGTACTGTTCGACTTCGTCCGCGGCGAACCCGCCGGCTTCGGTCAAGAGCACGACCGTGGGCGCGTTCAACTCCGGGAACACGTCTACCGGCATCTTCGGAACCTGGAAGGCCGAAAACGCAAGGAGCAGCACGGCCACCATGACAATGAAGCCGGAGTATTTGAGGGAGAATCCAATCAACTTTTGGAGCATTACTTGTCCTCCCCCTTGTGAAACGCACCGTCGGAATGGAAGTGGCCGCCCTTTTCGACCGTGCCTGAGGTGGCGATCATGAGTTGGTACACGCCGTCCAGAACGACCTCATCGCCTTCGCGAAGTCCGCTTTGCACGACGACCCAGCGTCCATCGTTCACGCCAAGGTCGGCCTCCATGCGAATCACTGTGTCGGGGTTCTTGGGATCGCGGCGGAAGATCAGCTTGGACAGCCCGTCCTGGATCACGCTGGACAGCGGGATGGCCAGTTCGCTCTGTCCGCCGGCCGTGGTCACTTCGAGGTGAGCAGATACCCCTGGTCTGGCCCAGGAAGCCAGACGCGCCGGGACGGCGATCAATTCGACTGTTCGCTCCTGCGCATCAGCGCTGAGGCCAAGGGTGAGCGTCGCCTCCATCGTATCTTGAAGATCGATGGAGCCGCCCTTGGGAGGAACAATCCTCGCGGGCAGTCCGCTCTTCAGCCGGCCCAGGTCGCTTTGCATCCCCATGGCGCGGAAGCGCAAGCGATTCGGATCGACGCAGGTTAAAACGAGCGTCCCGGTCGACGCCCAGGCGCCGTTGGTGAGGGGTACGGATTCGATCACGCCGCCCAGGGAAGCCCGGATCTCGACCTCATCAATCTCCCGCCAAGCCGCGACCGGTCGGGTGGGTGGTTCCTCGTGGCGGTGCAAACCCGTGTAAAGATGCTGATCGAGGTTGTATGGAGCCGCCAACGCCTGCTCTTCGATCCCGAGCAGCATGGACGCCGTCGCGATGAGCAGGCCGAATCGGGCATGCGCTGCGTCGTGCTCCGCCTGTACTGCGACGATTTGCCCCTGCAGATCTGCCTCTTTCTCCAGGATTTCGGCCAGTTCGGCGCGCTGCGTCGCCAGCATGTTGTGCGAGGACGTGAGTTCATCGGCACTAACGACGCCGGAACTGTGCGTCTGTTCGAGTTGCTCGACCCGCTTCTCCCAGAGGACGATATTCTTCTCGAGAATCTCCTCGTGGCGCCGGTGCGCTGATATCAAAGTCGGGATCGAACCGACCCGTGCCTCCGTCTGCCTGATCGTTGACTCCGCTTCCGACAGTTTTTGTTGAAGGTCGCGCCATTGGGGCGACGCAAGGCGGTAAAGCGGTTTCCCCGGTTCGACGGTATCAAACTGTTTGACCAACAACTCAACCCGGCCGTCGAGCATGGTGCGGTATTCGCGTCGGGCCTCGGGTTGAAGCTCGAACTGGCCAGGGACACGGATGGTCTGTGCCACGGGGCGCGACTCGACCCTTGCGAACGTAATCCCCAGATTGCGCCGAACGCTCTCCGGTGCGTCAACCCGGTTCGTGGCCGGGGCGGCTTCGCCGGCGTGGGCGTCTGAATGCGTACCGGGCGCGTCGTGGTCCGCCTGACGCGTGCAAGCGGGCAAGCCAAGCAGCGTGAGAATCAGCGAGTATCGTAACCGTTTCATGGATTGTTCCCCGGATTCTGCGGTTGAGTTTGTTCGGATGGAGCGGAAAGAGCCGCGAAGGGTTGTCCGGCGATTCGCTCGACGTCGATCCGCGCGGTGGCCGCGGCAACCTGCACATCCACGTATCCCGCCCGAGCCTCCAAGAGTCGGCGCTGGGCATCGAGAACGGTGAGCAGGGTGGTGCTTCCGACGCGGTAGGCTTCGCGGGCGAGTCTCAACCCGTTTTCCCGCAGGGGCAACAGTTCATCGCGCATGAACCCGGCGGTCTCGAATGCCGTCTTGGCCCGCGCGTGAATCGCCCAGGACTCTTGAACAATTTCGCGGTCGATGGCGTCTTTCACATAGCTCGCTTGAAGCAGCTCAAACTCGGCTCGTGCGACTTGGGCCTGGTTCTGATCGAAAAGCGGCAGCTCCATGGAAAGTGTCGGACCGGTGACATAATCGGTCGCTTGCGGATCGCGGGGCTGCAAAGAGGGAGGAGTGAGGGCACCCGCTTGCGCGGAGGCATAGGCGGTTTCCGCCAACCAGTTGCGCCCTCCACGCGAACGCCGGTCGGCCCGCTCCGTGTTCACCCCGAGCTCGACCGTCCGTAGAAACCGGGAGCGCTCATAGGCCACGCGCGCCTCGGCGGCCTGGGTTACTGCGCCGGCAGCCTTCAAGTCCAGCCGGTTCGTGCGCGCGGCTTCGACCAACTGTTTGGGGGTGAAGGACAGATCGATCGCGTCGGGCAGCGCCTCGAGAAGCTGCAACTCGCCGGGCGGCGTGGTCATGCCGAGAACCTTGGAGAGGTTCGTTCTCGCCTCGACCGCCGCGACCAACGACATTCGGCTGACCACGTCCAACGAGACGCGTTCCGCCCGAACGAGGTTCACGTCGACCTCCGTGCCCGACCCGGCTTCTCTGCGTGCCACGGCCAGCTCCACGAGTTGCTCGGCGATCGAGAGGTTTTCGCGGGCGATCTCCAGCCGCCGATCCATCTGTAGCGCGCGAACATAGGCGCCGTGGGCGTCGAACGCCGCGATGCTCGCTTCCCGTGCCAGAATCAGGATCGTCTGATCCAGGTCCCGCTCCGCGGCCCGAATGCGTGGACGAATCTGCCACAACTCGGCAATGTTTTGGGCGAGCGACACGCTGAAATTGGCCAAGCCTCCCTCGTCGGGGAAACGAAAATAGAGCGCCACACTCGGGTTGGAGAAAAGGCCGGACTGAACGACCGCGGCCCGGCTGATGCCGATGCGCAAGAACCCCGCCTGGAGTCGCGGGTTGTTGAGGAGGGCAAGTTGCACGGCTTCCTGAGCCGTAAGCCCGTCGGCGAGCATCTCTGAAATTCGCTCGCTTGCGGCACGCTGCCCCGCCGGATCGACGGCGACTCGCTGACCCGTGGCGGTTTCGATTTGGCGCGAAACGCGGTCGTAGTCCGACTTCGGATCGACGGTCGCACACCCCGCCGCCGCGATCAGCGGGAACGCGAGTATCGCAAAATGTTGTCTTGTCATTCCTAGGTTCCTATTGAGGCCATTCGCTTGGCAGCCCCGTACGTGGTCCGCCAACGTGGAACGATCGGCGCTCGCGCAGGGCGCGCGGCGACACGACCAGCGGGTCCGTGAATGACGGAGAATCAGATGACCAGAACGGTTGTGGTCAGCGCGGCGAGACTGCCGGGGCCGACGGCGAAACGGGGTGGGGAAAACCAGATGACTGAGGTCGGCACTGGAGAGTCGACGAACCTGACGACCGTGGGCAGCCCGTGGTCGGCAAAGTGGAGATCGACGGCGAGTTCGTTTCCCTCATGGGGACGAGCGAGGGCAACTTCGCAAGGGTCGGTCGCACATTCGGATTCGTGTCCGCATCCGTCGGTGTGACCGCAGTCGCAGGAATGCAGCAGGACGCCGCCCGCGCAGAGCGCGGGCATGACGGCCAGCGACCAGCAACCCAGAACGAACCCCAAAAATCGAACCCGGCCCATATCGAACAAGCCTACCGCCCAACACGCATGGCGTCAAACGCCCTTACAGGAGTTTCACCGGCGTTACTCAGTTATCGACGTGAATGGGTGGGGACTGCTGTGGAACTTGGCCTGGGCGTGGCGGAAAACGCCTGCCAACCCTCATTCGAGCGGCTACGGTTCGCGTTTGCGCACGCCGCCGGGACGGTCGGGGGGGTTGCGGTTGTCGTTGGTGTTGTCCGCCGCGTTGTCGTTGGCATTGGTGTTGTCGGGGGTGTTGTCGTTGGCGTTATCGTCCGGCGGTTCGGCGATTCCTGAAACCCGTACAGTGCAAAAGGAAATAACCTGATACAGCCCGTCGGAGGCGGTCAGTTGGATGGTGGCTTCTCCCTCGTTGATCCCCCTCAGCATGGTGGTCGGGGCCGTGGGGTCGAGGACCTGCGCGACCTGCGGCGAGGACACTTCCCAGAAATACCGGGCGATCTCACCGGGATGAACCTCGTTGGCGAGCAGGGGTTTGGATTCGTTGACTTGCAGCTCGTTGGGGCACGAGGGGGCGATGGAGATGCCCGTGCAACCGGCAACCAAAACGCAGGAGGCGACGACCGTTACCGCTCGCCCACGAGCGCCGTGCTGACGAAGTTTACTCATGGGGCACATTCACCAGGGTCCGCCGCTCGAAGTCTTGGCGAAGCACCGGGTGGCCGTCGCGGAAGATTACGAGGCTATGTTCGTACATGGGCACGGCGTTGGTTCGAGGAATCGCTTCGTCGCTGTTGGCGTACACCACGGTCACTCCCCCGCCCGGAACGCCCGGATGGGAAATGGTACACAAGACGGCATCCCCCGGATCATCATAGTCCTCGCCGTCGAACTCGAATCCATCGTCCGAGAAGCCGACCGGAAACTCAATGGCCGTCAGAAAACCGTCCACGTAGGGGTCGAGGACGGCGTCGCCGAGGATGAGGGTGCAGCGCTGGGCCAAGGCCCCTTCCTCGATCTGGCCTGAGACCCGTTCGATCCGCTTGGTGGGAACGTAGGAGGAGTCGAAGGTCCGCTTGAGCTTGACGTACTCGTCGGCGAGGAGACCCCAGGGCAAGATGCAGGCGAACGAGGCCCCCCGCCGGGTTGCGGCCGTGGTGGGGACCAGTTCATCGGGCGAGATCTTCCGCAGGACGTGGTAATCCGGGTCCAGCTCGACGGTGTGCGGCGTCTGTTTCACGTCGAAGCGATGGACCTCGCCCGGTTCGAGCAAACGGGTATGCAGATCGATCCACCGGTCGGGCGTGTCGTACACGCGGATCTGCAAGTCATCCACGCGAAAGAAGGGCCGGTCCTGCGAAAGGCTGACCGTGAGGGCGTTCGACGCCGACTCGTATCGGGCGTTGTCGATGCCGATTCGTGGGGCCCCGAAACCGCGGACCCATTGTCGAAAAAACGGCTGCAAGTCCATGCGAGTTTCCAGCTCACACACCCGTCGCAAGTCATCCCACGAGGCGTAATGACCCACCGACCGTAGGGTCAGAGCACGCATGGCCGCCCAGAAGCGATCTTGCCCCATTGTTTGGGCGAGCATGTGGAAAACCATCGCCCCCTTGTCGTAGGCGATCTGGCGGTTGCACCCCTCGGGTCGGCCGAAGGTGCCAAGCGGTTTGTCGTCCTCGGGTTTGAGTCGGCTGAGGTAGTGACAGTAGTTGCGACGTTTGCGGCGGGCTTCTTCCTCCTTGCCGTCCAAAACGTGTCCGAAATAGTTGGCAGCGTAGCTGGTCAGCGCTTCGCACCAATTCCCATCGCGGGGATCGACGAAAATGGCGTTGCCCCACCAACTGTGGAGCATTTCGTGATCGAGGTACCCATGCGACGTCTGCGCACGTTCGCCCATCTCGATAACGGCGGAACTGAGCAAAGTGAAGAACGGAAACGCGAAGCCGCTGCTGAAGAAGTTGTCCACCACGGTGTACTGCTTACCCGGATAGGGGCCGATGAGCGGCTCGTAACGATCGAGATTGCGTTTGATAGCCGCGATCCATCCCCCGGCCTGTGGGGATTGGCTGGGTTTCAGATGTACGGCGATGTCGATGTTGTTGTGGCGGTCGCGGTGGACCTGATGCGGGCCGCCGACGAGGACCATTTCTGGAAGTGGGTAAGGACTTCGCCACGAGGCTCGACCCGTTCTTGCACGGAGCGCCTCATCCCGATCGCCCGAAGCCACCAGCTCGAACCCCGGCGGGGCGTCGGCGGAAAGCTCAAACTCGGCGAGGCGCAGGGCGTCCTTCTCATGGGCCGGTTGGGGATACCAGTATCCGTCGGCGAGGTACACGCCCTCTGGCCCGATGTGGGCGCGCATGGTGAAGTTGTGAATCTCGCCCGGTTTCTCGCCCGCGGAGACGTCCTGAAAGAGTCGGCCGCGGTAATCGACGAAAAGCGTCAAGGCTTCGACCGGCGCGGAGAGCGTGACCAAGTATCGCGCAGGGTGGAAGTCCGTCGCCTCGCCCGAGACATCGCTCGACGACATCGGCATGTCCGCGAGGCGTTTGGCGGATCGGGATTGCAAGGAAGCCCCAGCGGCTCGGACGCCGACGATGTCCAGGTCGGGATGCAGCCAGATTTCGACGGCGACCGGTCCGGCGGCGATCGGGGGACGATCCGCCCGCACCAAGTCGATGGTGGCTCGACCCTTGAGCGTGTGGGAAGGCGGATCGAGACTGGCGGAGATTTGGTAGCGTTCGGCGCGCACGGCCATGACCGGGGCCGAGACGCACCCGCCGAGGATCGGGGGCGCGCTGAGCGCGAACCCCCAAGCCCATGCGGCATTCCACGTTCGAGTCTTGCCAACCATCGTCGAGCGCGATTCGAATCCGGCCCGGACCGTTACGCAAGGGTGACCGCCGGGCATCGCCTTCCAGCGTGCGAACGGGGCCTTGCCCTCCCGCCGCCGCGGCATATACTAGCATTGAGAACCTTGGACCGCGCTGAGTCTATTAGGGAAATCTCCGGCATGAATGCGGGTTCGTGCCGATATCGTGGGAACGGTCGTGGCTTGCGGCGGTCGAGGGTGGTCGTATTGGGTCCCGCATTGGAGTGCCTGTGGCTAAAGCTGATGCCATCGAAGTCGAGGGTGTGGTGGTCGCCGCCCTTCCCAACGCCATGTTTCGCGTGGAGGTGAAGGGGGGAGGCGAAAAACACCATGTCCTGGCCCACATTTCCGGAAAGATGCGCAAGTACTACATCCGCATCCTGCCTGGCGACACGGTGACGGTCGAGATGTCGCCCTACGACCTGACCCGCGGACGAATCACCTTCCGCAGATAAGAATGGCGAATGGCGAATCCAGAATGGCGAATGCGGAATTTGCCATTCGCGATTCGACCTTCTGCATTCCCCTCTCTCCGCCCCTGGTCATGGGGATTCTGAACGTTACGCCGGATTCCTTCAGCGATGGCGGGGAGTATCTCTGCGAGTCGGCGGCCGTCGAACGCGCCCTGGGCATGATCGACGAAGGGGCGGACATCCTCGACGTGGGGCCCGAGTCCACGCGGCCCGGGTCGCAACCGGTGGCTGCGGCGGAGCAGATTCGTCGCGCCGTGCCGATCATTGGGGCCGTTCGCAAGCGCAACCAACAGGTCTTCCTCTCCATTGACACGCGCTTGTCGGGCGTGGCTGAGGCGGCGATTGACGCGGGAGCTGATCTGGTCAACGACGTGTCCGCGCTGCGCGACGATCCGCGCATGGGCGAGGTGGTCGCCGAACGCGGAGTCGCCGTGGTGCTGATGCACCGCCGCGGGACGGCGGCGGAGATGCAGACCGGCGGCGGACCGAAATATGACGACGTGATCGGCGAGATTGGGACCTTCCTCGGCGAGCGCCGCGACTTCGCCCTTCGTAGCAGCATTTCGCGGCAGCGGATCATCCTCGACCCGGGCATCGGGTTCGGCAAGCGCGTGGAGCACAACCTGACGATCCTGGGGCATCTGCACCGTTTCACATCCTTGGGGCAACCTCTGCTCATCGGCGCTTCACGCAAGAGTTTCCTGGGGGCGGTGTTGGGGATTGAGGAGCCCAAAGCGCGGGATGCGGCCTCGCTGGCGTGCGCCGCGATGGCGGTCATGAATGGGGCGTCGATCATCCGCACCCATGACGTCCGCTCGACCGTCGAAGTCGTGCGTTTGGTCACCGCGGTCCGCGGTCGGTAAACCGGGCGCTCTCCGGTCAACAGAGGCGAGTGGTTGAGCCAGCCGGGCTAAGGGGACGTAGGTGATGAGGCCTGATCCCTGGCACGGGTTATGGCGCGCAGGCGGTGGGGCCTGCGTAGGGGTAGCCGAATCCCTTGAAAGCATCGACGCCCGCGACGATGTCCAAGGCACTGAGATCGTCGAGCGGATCGGGAGTGTTGGGCTGCAGTTGGGCATCTACCTTGGACGGCGCTCCGGCAAGGTTTTTGAACTTGTTCACCATGGAGGAGATGTCCAGGGCATCGGGTTGGCTGACGCAATCCTCGACGGTGCAGGGCGAGCAACCGGAGACGGCGCAGGTCTGCTGATAAGGCGAAGCGACATCGGCCCAGCGCGAGGTGGTCACCGAGAGCGAGGGTAAGGAGTAGTTTGCTTCGATCGTGGACGAGCACTCGATGGTGACGGCCTGCACGTCGTAGAGTGAGCTGGGTACAATCGCATCTCCGTAGACGTGCAGCAGCCCTACCGCGCTCCAATCCATGTAGTGGGGAAAGCACTGAAGTCGCGCGGCCTTGAAGGTGGTCCCGTTACTGCTGGACTCCGCGAAGTCGCTGGGGGGGCCTACCCAACGGACTTGGCCTTGCGATGAGGAGAAGTCGCGCGGCGGACGCGAAGGCAATGTGGGAGGATCGGGATGATGCAACGACGAGAGTGTCACGCGTAGCGCGGTTGAGCGACCGGGGTTGCCGGGTTCCAGGGTGATGTAACGGTTTTTGACGAGAGCGCCGGGTTCGGCGACTGGCGAGGCCACGGCGACGCAACACTCGTCGGGGTAGCCGTTGCCGTCGACGTCCTGCGAGGTTCCTGAGGCGATATCGCACCCGTCGATCACGCCATTGGCGTTACAGTCGTGGAGCACGTCAAAGACGTAAGCCGACCCTGCACCGATACCGCCTGCTTCGTCGTCTCCAAACGCTCCGAGAATCACGCGGTCCCCGCTCATCGACATGTTGTAGCCAAAGTGCCAGGCGGGCGGATCGGTGGGCGTCAGTTCTGCAACCTCCGGCCAATTGTTGCCGTCATGGACGAATACATGCGCTGCGCCGGTGTTAATGATCCCGACCACGGCCACGTCGCCGTCCGTCGCCACCGACAAGATCGACGTATTGAAGACAAACGGGCCGAGTAGCGCTTCATAGCTCCACGAGGTGCCGGATCGACGGTAAACAGAGGCGGCACTCTTATCATTGAAAAGGTGGCTAACAACGGCCACTGCGTCGGACAGGGATACTGCTCCGCCAAAAAGCTGGGTAAAGCCAGGCGGGCTTGGAAGTTGCGCCTCTTGTAGCCAGTTCGCATCCTCCCGACGGAACACGTACGCCGCCCCTGGCGGACTTGCCACATTGCCCCCGCAAAGGTTACCTGCCCCGCCGACTAGGACTCGATCCCCATGTACGGAAAGCGCGTAGGCAAAGCTATCGTCGACACAGGGAGCGGGGGGTAGCAGGTTGGCCTCTTTCATCCAAGCCATTCCTTGCCGCAGGAAGATGTAGAGTGAGCCAACGCCCTCGGAGCCGTAGGGAGCGCCCACGAACACGCGGTCACCGCGTACCGCGACGGAGGTTGCGAAAGAGCGGGATTGGGCAGTGTCAGGGGCGGTTATCTTAGCCTCTTGAACCCACGTGGTTCCATCGAATCGGAATACATAGGCCGCACCGGCATTGTTTAGACCGTTCGGTTCATAATGAACCGCGCCGACCACGATCCGCTCGCCTTCCACCGCTACGGCCCCGCCGAAGCGGTCAAAGGGGGCAAGGCCGGATGGGACCAGTTCGGCCTCTTGGACCCAGTTGGCGCCGTTGAAGCGATAGACGTAGGCCGACCCGCAATCCGACCCTAGCGCGCAATCGTGGTAGCGAGCGCCCACCACGAGCGTGTTGCCGCTGATCGAGACGGCGAAGCCGAAATTGTCAGACGCGCCGCCATCGGAGGCGATGAGCTTCTGCGTCTCAGGGAGCTCACATTGTGCCGCCGCGGGACTTGTCGGGATGGCGAGAGCGACTCCGAGTGAAAGCGAGGCGACGATGGGTATGAACCGGCGTGGGGGCATATTCAGTTCCTATCCAAAGGGCCCGGCTTTGTTCCGGCCACCGTCCAGGCGGACACTGAAGGTACGAGTCTACCCAGAACGCCCAAAGGCGTCAAAGGGTAGGATTTGCGGGTCAAAACGGTCGGGTGGCCCAGGTCCTTTGGATCTGGGGGAGTCGATGATTTGCGCTCAGCGTCATGCTCACGCTCATCGCCCCCCCCGACCTCCAAAGGAGGTGGGGCACCCGCGGCGGGTGAACCTCTGCCGACGCGGGTCCGTGGCGCGGACGGACTCTACGCAGGCTCGGCGTTCAACGTGGCCGTCACGTTTTCCACGGGCACGGCGCGCCGCACGCAGCACCCGTATCCCGCCCAGATGAACAGCAGACCGACGAACTCGCATACATAGAGCCATTCGACGTGGCCGAACTTCGTCGCCGACCCGCCGATGGCGGGGAGAAGAGCACCGAAGGCAATCAGGGCGTTCCCCAGGGCGCGGTTGGCTGTGTCGGACTTCTGCGCGTAGCGCACGGCGCTGAGCATGGCCCCGCCCACCAGGAAGAACATCGCGTAGCTGTTGATCAGGGGGGTGAACCATCGAATCCACGCCCACCCCAGAATCTTCCCCGTGGGTCGATGGGGTTCCAAGGCCTGCAATTCCACGGGAGAGAGGATGACCAGGACCGAGAAGATGACAATGAATGGCACGGTAAGAGCGGTGAGCACGTGCGCCGTTCGACGCCGCAGGAGCAGATACACCGATCCCTGGGCGAGCGGATAGCCGCCCAGCAAAGCCCCGGCGATGTACCATGCCTTGTTGAGGCCCGGCGAATTGCCCAGCAGCGTAACCAGACTCTCCGTCGCGGTTCCCAGACCATAGCAGAAGATTCCCCCCGCCCACCAAAGCAGGTGGGCGCCCTTCCCCTTCACTTGGTATCGCCTCAGTAGCACCGCGCAGAAGGCGATGGAGAGAAGGGTGGTGGCGATGGGGATGTAATGTACGGTCTGGGGTTGTTGGAGGATGGGATTCATGAGTTCAGGCTCCGTTGGTTGCTAACGGGTTCGCGCGATCGGACCCAGCGGGTGTCTGCAGACTGGCCCTTGACGCTCCGCGTAAAGGGGAGCCGCTCGCGGCTGTGAGGCGTAAAGGCGTTGCTAGTACCCCTTTCGATGGGCGTACGGACTTCGCGTCAGGTAAATGCCCAGCTCCTTGTCGCCTTGGGCGTGGAGTTCCATTCGTGCCGGGAGACGGCCCGTGCCGGCGTTGCGTTCGAAGAGTTCGCGGGCCGCGTGGAGATCGGTACGTTTTTCGACCGCTCCGTAATGCGGGTACTTGGGTCGGCCTTGGGTTTCGCTTCCCTCAATGACGTCGGCGATGATGGGAAACGAAAACGTCCACGGTCCGATCGTGTCGCGGTTGGGGGCCATGGGATTGCCGGGGGTATGGCGGCGTCCGCTGACGTAGCGCAAGGGCCGACCGTCGAAGTTGACGTAATTGCTGACCACGGGGTCGAGCGGTCCGCCGCGGCCCCATTTGGTCTTGTCGAAGGGAACGCCCTCCCCCACCTTTCCGGCCGAACGGAACCAATAGGTCATCTTCCAGCCCTCGGGTCCGGCGACGGCGGGGAAGCCCTTAATCGCGCTGGGGCACTTCCAGCCTCCGGCGTGGACGTAGGAACTGAGCACCACCCCCACCGTGGATTTGAACTGCGGGTCAAAGGGGTCGGCGTCGGGATCGAGCAGGGTAATGTCCTCCATGAACGGAACTCGATCGCCGTGGTTGTAGGCGTACTGGAGGACGCCGGTCCAGATGCTCCGCAAGTTGTTGCGGCAGATGATCTGCTTGGCCTGCTCTCGGGCGCGGCCGAGAGAGGGCAAGAGGACCGAAATCAGGATGGTGATGATGGAAGTCACCACCAACAGCTCGATAAGGGTGAAAGCGTTCGTTTTTCTGTGTCGTTGGGGTCGCATGATGGTATCCCCTAGCTCACGGGAGCGGTGCCTTTGCATGTCATTCTCCCGAGCCGAAACGTTTTTGGAACGACGATACATCCTGAAAATCCACGTCCTGGTCTTGATCCCCATCAAAGAGACAGAGGCATTCCTCGACCGAAAAGAAACCTCCCAGCGGAGGCACGTCGGGGCCGTGAAAACAGTCAGTCAGCGCCGACCAGTCGGCGAGATCGCGCTGCTGGTCGCCGTCGGCGTCGGCCGTGGGTACGAAGTCGATGATCAGACGCGGCGGGCGGGCGCCGGGATGCAGGGAGATCCCCTCCTTGGTGAAAAAAGTCGGGAACCCGGTCGAGGCCTGCTTGAACGTCGCGGTGAGCGAGGTGACCACCACGACCACCCGCCCGGCGCTAAGCTGCTCCTGGAAATAGTTCCGCACCCGCCCCTCGGACGACGCCAGGTTCACATCGAAATGCACGGGAAACGGAACAGTCTGGTTTCCCGGTACATAGCCGACCGGTGATCCGACGGCCCACGGCGTGGGCGTGAACGCTTCCTTGACCGAGTCTTCCACGTGCAGGGGAGCGCCGTCGAGATCGAAGACGAACGGAAAGGGATCGCGGGGGGTCAGCTCCTGGTCGTCGCCGCCGACGTAGGTACTGGTTTCCCGCCAGTTTTCGGCGGTGTAGACCGGTCCAAACCCCGCGCCGAACAACTCCAGCGGTTGACCCGGATCGGCGTCGGTAATGGGGTAATCCAGATTGAACCAAGGATCGGGGGTCAGATCGACCTCCCAATCGGCGACCGGACAAGTCGGACATACCGCCGCCGTGAGCGTGATCCGCACGCCGCGGACCCCATAGGAGGCGGGAGGGAGTTCCGGACATATTTCGTTGTCCGTCCGCCAGGCGATGATGAAGGCGCCGTCGCGGTCGTTGAAGGTGGTGAAGTTGGGGTCGGCCGTGGAACCGAAGCAGGACGCCGTCGCCCGCCGTCCGGGATTGAAGTTAAACGGGTAGTGCCAGCGGTCGTCACTTGGTGTATCGAAGGCGATCTCGCCGCCGCGAACGGCGAGTTCACCGACGATCAGAACAGTCAAGGCAAGCAGCGCTGCTCTCATGGCTGACATACGCCTCGAATCTTCCTTTGCCGCAGGACCACGACGGCCCCCAGTACCAGGAGGGTCAGCGACGCCGGCTCGGGAACGATCCCCACGTTGTCCACGCGGAAGGCGAAGTTCGTGTCGACCCCCGCCAGCGACTGCGGCGTGGACACGCCGATCTGCACGTGCCCGATGTTCCCGAACACCTGCGGATACGTGAGCGGGCCCTCGAAAATCAGAGGCCCGCTTGGCAACGGCACGGAAAGATCGGTCCAAACGCCGCTCGGAACGGGGATCACAAACACGTGGTTGGCGCCGGGGTTGTTGGTCGGTCCCGCGAAACGCACGAAAAAGTTCACCGGCACGCCCGTCTCGTGAGCGACCGAGGCGTGGAACTCGGAGACCCCGCCGGTCACCCAATTGCCCACGAAGGCGTTGCCGCTGGAATTGAACTCCTCCTGTCCGCGAAAGAGAGTCACGGGGGCGTTGGCAGCGCGCCCCGCGAAGTTTGAGCTGGTGGAGGCAAAGGCCGAGTCGCCAGGGCCGCCGGACGGCTCCCAACCGAGAGGGTTGATCCCTGCCGTGTCAAACCAATTTGCGGAATTCTGCGCGAACGTTTCCGTAAAGGGCACCGTCGCCGCTGAGGCGTGCCCAACCACCACTGCCGAAAGACCTACGACCACGAGAGTTGAAAACAATGCACTTCTTCGGTTCATTTGCTCCTCCACTTCTCCAATGCACGGTCCGCCTGGCCCGACGCGCGACATGGCGCCGGACGGACCGGATCCCGAAATCAATTCAACAGTTCAGCTAACGAAAGAGGGATTTCGTCAGAAGGAGGGTGGAGGGCGGGGAGTGAGAATCCCTGCGGCGATCAGCGCCCCTGCGGGGCGCAAGGCATCCGGCGTCATCCAGCGATGAAACGCCGCGGGGCTGCAACGGGTAGAGGCCCAAGTCTCTGCGGGCGACCGAAAAAAGGCCGCGAGTCGTACAAAGCCACGACGCACGGTCTTTGACTCGAAAACCGTGCCGACGATCAGGACTACGGAAAGATGCGCAGGAGAGTAGGCCAATTCACCTTCCGCGCCGCGGGAGATCGCGTGGACGTGCAAAAACCCGATCACCACCAGCGAGGCGACCAGGGGTCTCCACCCGGGCTTGAGTCGAAGCCAGGCGACGTCCGCGATCTTCAGGGTGAAAAAGAGCGACGAGAGGATCAGCGCCAAAAGGCGCAATGCGGGCCAGGCGATTTCGGCCCCCGGACCTTCCGCCCAGGAGCCCGACCACGCGGAGCGGATCGCCACGGCGTGGAGAACCAGCAAAACGAGCCAGAAGAGCCGCCGTAGGCCGGGAATGGGCGAGGATGTGGGTCTGTCGTGAAGCACCCTTCGCCGCCGTGCCATCGGACGAACCTCCTCTGGGAACCTTGCCGCGACGCCCCGACCGTCACGCCGCAGCGCGCTCGGTATGGGTATATCGACCCTTTCCGCTTGTCAAGCCTAGCAAGGTGCGTGCCGCGACGCAGGCCGAAAACCGCCGATTCTTCGCTTGCGCACGGCACAGGTCGATTCGGGGGCATCCAGGGTGAGGAGTTAACGTGGGCCTTGCAAGGATCCCACGAGCAGGGCCCAGTCGTCCGGGCCAACGTGCGTATCGGCGTTGAGGTCGGCGGCGGCGCATGGACCCGTCGCGGACTCGATGGGGCCGGTGAAACAGCGGAACAGGGCCGCGGCGTCGCGCAGATCGACATCCCCGTCGCCATCGACATCCCCTTCGCAGCGATCCAGGATGCCGTTGGCGTTGTCGTCGCCCCCGGCGAGGGGGTAGTCGACGAAAACCGTGACATAGGTTTGTCCTCCACAGCCCGTCGGAGTCGGGGCGACTTCGCTGTTGCCGACGATGCGGATCGCGGCGTTGCCCCCGCCCACGGCCTGGTTGAACACCTGGGCGGCGACAAGCAGCGTTTCCGAGTCCGGAACGAGGTTGCAATCGGTCGCGTTGTTGGTGAACACCGTGCCCACGACCGTTCCGTTCACGTCCACGATCAAGGATTCGCTCGTGCTGCGAAGATCGGCAAAGGCTGTGAATGCCATCACCACGTCACCCGCGGCGAGCGGCGGCGTGGGCAGGGTGTGGGTCTGCGGCGACCCGACCCCGATGTCGCCCATTACCGGTGAGGCCGAGGCGAAACGCAACTCCTCGTGATCGGCAAGACCGTTGGCGTCGCAGTCCGGGCAGTCGTACACCGTCACGTCGTCCACGAACCAACCCGTGACCCCGGCGCATCCGTCCTTGGCGAAATCGAAGCGAAGGGCCAGCGTCTCGCCGCCCGAAACGAACCCGCGCAAGTCGAAGATTGAAGTCCCCCACCGCCCGCCCGCACCCGTCCAGGCGTCCTGTCCGGAGAGAGCGTGCGTGTTGCCCTGGGCGACGGTGAAAAAGCGACCGTTGTGGGGATTGAACGTGACCGAGGTTCGCGGGAGGAGCTGCCAGGCGCCGCCATTGACGCGGATGCTGACGTTCCCCCCGTCCGCCGAGCCCTCGGATTCCATGTAGTGCGTGAAAGCGAGCGTGGGCGAAAGGAGTTCGATCGGGATCACGAACGCCGGGCTGAAAAGCGTGTGTACGGCGGTTTCGTTCTGCCCCGCGCAGTCGCCGATCGACGGATCGGCACAGAACCAAGCGACGCCGGCGCGATCGAACGGCAGCGGGTCCGTGGTTTGGACCCAGTCGTACGGCGTAGGCGGCCCTGCGGGTCCTGCGTGGCTGACCGTCCAGCCGTTGACGCCGTTCTCGAAATCGTCGGCGAAGATCGCAGACCGGCCAGGGCAGAAAGGAGGTTCCGCCGACGAGACGACGGTGTCGGATGCACCGCAGCGACCGACGGTGTCCAGCTCCACGGCTCGCAAGGCCGTCTCGACTTGTTCCGCGTCGTCGGCCGTGAACATCTCGTCGGAGGGGAATCCCGTGCGCGGATCGTGCGGGAACGTCCCGACCAAGTCGAGCGCCGACTGGGTTAAGGCCACGTAGGTGTCTTCGAAATCCGAGGCCGGGGTGAGGTACGTCGTCAAGGCGCGGAACCAAACCGCCCCGCTCTTGATGGGACCGATGCCCGCGACCGTCAGTCCGCCGAAGGTCTTTCCGTCGGTGGCGATGGCGAAGCCGTGGTTGGGCACTCCGTTTCCGGAATGCACGCCGCCGCCGTCGGATTCTCCGCAGATGTTCAGGACGCTGTTGGCGCTGGGGGGGTGGAAGAAGCAGGCGGGGTTCCACATGTCGCGGCCAGCCCCGACGCTGGTGTCCTCGCCGACCAACCAACGAACGCTTTGGCCGGGCGTGTTGGCAAACAGGGTGACGTTGACGGGTCCCTCGGCAAGGGCCGCCTTCAGCGCATCGGCGGTGTCGACCGCGACGGTGACCAAGGGAATGCCGATCCGATTGTCGAGCCCGTTCAAGCCGGGCGGGGCGCCCGGACCCAAGGCCATGATGACCACGGCGATGGCCCCCGCATTCTGCGCGTTGTGGGCTTGCGAGACGACCGTGCAGTCGCCGCGGTTTTCAAGATCGACGAGCGCGATCTTGCCCGCCACTTGCGCGCCGTTGCTGAGCGGTTGCCCGGCAGGACAGGCGTCCGCCGGAATGGTCAGGACGAGTTCTCCGGTGACTCCGGTGGAGGTCAATCGCGGACCGAGGTTGGTCACCGCTCGGGCGACGTGAACCCCTGCGATCGGCACGGGCGCGTTCACCCGCAGCGAAACGCCGCTAAGGCACGTATCGCCGCGCAGCTCATTGGGCGTATCGGAACCAGGACCGGTTAACCCGCTGTCCGGCCAGGGGTCGCCGCTGGGGGGACCCACGAACCCTGCGTCCCCGTTGAATAGGTCGATCAACTCGCCGAAGACGTCGGAGAAAGACTCGTTGAGCTGCCCCGGCTGGTTCTGCCCGATGAAGCCGGCGGAGAAGTGCGTCAGCCCGTGAGTGAACTCGTGAGCGACTACGTCGTCCGAAACCAGACCCGCACAATAGACCGTCAACAGGAGGGACGGAGTCCAAAAGGCGTTCGGGCACGGATTGGGGGCTGTCGAGTTCACCACCGCGACCAAGCTCAACCCGGCGTCGTCGATGCTGTCGTAGTCAAACGCGCGGAGGAAGTAGCCGTACACATCGCCCATCGCATCATAGGCGCGGTTGGCGTCGGGGGGTGATCCGACCGGCGGACCGCCTTCGCTACGGACCAAAACGCCCAGCGTCGTGCCCCCCATGCCGTCGAAGACTTTGCGGTCCCGTGCGTGGCCCAACAGGGACCAACGATCGAGAATCTTGCCGCTATGCGCGTCGACGAAGAAGGCCTGGGCTTGCGCCGCGGCATCATTGCGAAGCACTACGTAGTAGGCCAAATGGGCGCCCAGCGGAGGGTCGCCGTACCAACCTGGATCGACGATCACCAAGTGCGGCGCCTCGGCGACGGCCTCGTTGTCGGCCATCGCCCGGCGAGCGGCCGCTACGGCGCTCTCCGCATCACGAGTCGGGATCACCCCGAGCGTCGCAGGAAGGGGATAGAAATCTCCGTTGGCCGCCAACACCTGTCCTCGGGCGTCTTGGTGCACCTTCAGAACCCCGGAGAACACCGGGACGCCACGATGCACCTGTTCGTACGTCGTGTGGGTTTGCCTGGTGAGACGATCTACGGTCACCCGCGCGACGCGCAGTTCATTGGCCGGATCGCGTACGCCGAAGTGATGTCCATGTTGCCGTAGGAAATCCGCCGCGGTCGGCGTCGCTCGACCTGCACCGGGAACGGTCGGGAGCGCTGCCCCGCGATCGGTGACGAAACTCGCCAACCCGGTCACCCGCGACCGTTGAATCACGGGGTCGTTTTGAGCCTGAACCAAAGGCGAGGGTACAAAAGCGAGGGCGGTCGAAATCAGGGTGATTGAGATGGTACCGAGGGCCCGCCGTTGCACGCCCGCAAGACCTGGTTCTTTCCTTCTCGTCACGCCTTGCGACCCCTCCAAAGCCAATGAGTGTACGCCGTACATCGGCGTACGGTCAACACGGCGGCGAGGGTTCTCGGACGATCCTCCGCTCCGGATTTCGTGTGAAGCCGCGAAGATTGGCGGTCCTCCAACCACCCGGTCGATTCCCGTGAGGAGAGTCCGTTTGCGGAGGGCGAGTTGGACAACGTGTTTTGCCTTGCCTACCCGAATCCACAGTACGGGGAGGTCTCCTTATTCGCACCCTTGTCGTTGTCCGATAAGAGCCCTACAATACCACGGGTTCCTAAGCGGGGGTCCGGGCGATGAACGACTGGTTGGATGCTGAACAGCGGATTGAGCGCGCCCAACATCTCTCCGAATGTCATCGGTGGGAAGAGGCTCTGGCGGAACTCGATGCCGCTCTGGCCATCAATCCCGACAACGCCCTTTGGCACGCCCAGCGCGGGTACCTCTTGGAAGAGTTGGACCGCGACGAGGAAGCCTCGCGTTCGTATGAGCGCTCGCTGGAAGTGGACGGGAGCGATGCGGACGTCTCGCTGGCCCTCGCCGTCACGCTGGTCCGCTTGGGTCGACTCGCCCGCGCCGCGGAAATCCTTGAAACACTTGCCCAGGACGACCCGACCTACGAGCCGGCCTACTGCCATCGCATCCACGTGTACGCCGAACTCGGTCGGCACGACAAAGCCGAGGAGGTCTTTTACCTCGCCCAGCAGATCGACGACTCCTGCCCTGATTGCTTTTTCCACATGGGCAATTCGCTGGCGGGCCGGGGTCAATTCGATCGCGCCATCTATTGCTGGAAACGCGCTCAGGAGTTGGACCCGGACTATCCGGGTATCCACCGGCGAATGGGACAGGCTCTCCGCGCCAAGGGACAACCGGAGCAAGCGCGGGAGCACTTGTTGCTCGAACTCCGCGACGATCCCGGAAACACGAACATCCTCTATGACTTGGCGGACTTGGCCTGGGAAGGCGGAGACGTGGTTGGCGCTGGCGCCAAACTTGCCCAGATCATCGAACTGGAGCCTGACAACGCCCCGGCCAAGCTCATGCTCGGCAAGATCCAGCTCCAGGGCGGCAAGGCCGCGGAAGCGCTCGCGTTGTTCACGGCGCTAGGCGGCCAATCCAAGGAAGGGATCGATCCTGTGGAGTTGGGCCGCCTCATCGGCGAATCCCTGCTTCGGCTGGGCCGATACCCCGAGGCTCGAGAGCGGCTGGAAAAAGCCAGCGCCGCGCGGGCCGACGATCGGCGGGCGATCCTGTTGCTGGGGGACGCTAACCTCGCTTTGCGCCGCCCGGCTGCGGCCTGTGATTGTTACCGTCGTTTGCTCTCCTTGGACGATCGTAACCCATTTGTTCATCATAGGTTAGCGGTTTGTCTCTTGGATCTTGGGCAACCCGAGGTTGCGCTTCGGCACGGTCTTGCGGCGATCGAGCAACGGCCCGAGTTCGTGGAAGCCATGTACCATACGGCGCTCGCCCATACTCGGCTCGGGCAGTGGCGGCTGTGCCGCGACCTTCTGAAGCGGGCGGAGCAATTGGCCCCGGACAACGTGGCGGTTCAACGGCTGCGGCGAGATCTATGGCGCCTTCGCGTACGCTATTACCTTCGACGTTTTTTCGGGCTACGCGGTCGGCGGAACCCGGCATCGTCGTAGCGCTCTGCCGAGCACGATCCGTAACCCGTTCGCGGGGACTGCAACCAGGACACCGTGGCGGGGTGTATAATCGCTCATCGAGCCGGATAAGATCGGTCACGCATTCCGGCAAGGATTTCGAGGGAATTCGAGGATGTTGATTGTTTCCTGCAAGCGGTTGTTTCTGGGGTTGGTAGCCGTCGTGGCGGTGGGGTCGGTCCAGGGGCAGGACGCCCAGCCGACGACGCCGCCCAAGGCGCCGCAGCCCTCCGCGGATCTCGCGGCCTCGCTGGAGGCCGGGGCAACGCCCGCGGCGGCAACGGTCGAGAAGATCATGCAGGAGGCCGGTCGCAACATTTCTCGTCGTTACAACCTCAACGAAGCCCAGTCACTCGAGACCGACAAGCTGATGAAACGCGAGGTGCAGCGCTTCCTCAAGGAGCACGAGGGCGAGGTCTGGCCCGTGATCCGCGACCTCATCGCCGCTCAGCTCGGCGGCAAGCCGCCCGAGAACCGCGAGGATGCCATGAAGCTGGGCAAGTCCGCCTTGCCGCTGATCGGGGTCGCCAAGGACGCCATCATCCGCGCCAACGAGGAATGGCGGACGTATCTCACCCCCGACCAGCGGACCATGCACGACTACGACATGGCGGAAATGGAAAAGACCTTTCAGCAGATCGAGAAGAACTTCTCGGATTGGGCGGGCGGACAACCCAGCGACGCGGGACTGTTCCCCCCCCCACCGCCCGACGAACGCAGCCCGGCCCGACCTCGGAAACCATCCACGGGCCTGCCCGAGCCCGAAATCGAAACTTTCCGCATCTCCCTGTTCGACAGCTTCGTGGAGGAGTTCATCAAGGATTATCAGCTTAACCAAGGTCAGATTGACTCGGCGCGCTCCATCCTCAAGGAGTACAAGGCCAAGGCGTCGGAATTCAAGAAGGACAACGAGCCCGAGCTGCTGAAAATCGCCACACAGCAAAAGGCGGCGCTCGAAGCCCGCGACCGGGACAAGATCAAGGCCGCGGATTCGGCGCTCAAGAAAGCCCTGGAGCCGATCTACGCACTGTTCACCCAAATGGAGGAACGGCTCAAGGGGCTGCTCACCACGCTGCAGTTGGAGCGCTACGCCGCCCGCCGCCCCGCCATGCCGCGACTACTGGCCCCCACGGCCGGCGAGACGCCCAAGCCGACAACGGAGCCTCCCCCGCCCCCCCCTGCCGCCGCCCCCGCGCAAACCCCCACGGAAAAAAAGGACGGACGCTAACCGTTCGCCCGGCCGTTCCGCTATCGGACGTAGCCGCCGACTTCTTCGTTTGCCTTGAGATTTTGTGAATCCTACGATTGGTTCGGTCGGGCGCTCCTGGGTGGGGTGTTCGGAGTTGTGAATGCGCTTGTCGAACTCCATCGTGTGCCATGGAATCCATTGAGCCCAGTCATCCTCTGCGTCGTCTCTTCGGGGGCTTGGTCGAGAACGCCTTCTGCGCTGAAGTGGGCATGTGCGATCCCGGACTGACACAGTATGTCACCGAACTCCTGATCAGCTTCACGCACATCGACCGCCTGGACACCATCCGCCACGCCGCGGGGAAGGGTCTGGAGCGCATCGCCGCCATGCTCGCCGCCTCGGACGACGAGACTCCCGCGTCGCAAACCGAGCGCGACCTGCGTATCTACCGGAACATCGGCGACTACACGCTCTTTTGGGCCGGGGTCTATCCCGAGCAGCTCAAGCTCGTCCACCGGGACCCCACCGACGTGCTGTTGGACTATGTGTCGCAGGGGAAGCGGTCCTATGCCATCGTATCGAGGCTCGCGGACGACGATGACGCCCCGCCGCCGTCGCTGTACCGACATCTGAGCGAGGACTTCGAAACCTGCCTTCATGGCCTGGGGCTTGTTCGTCGCGGGTGGGAAAGGCTGCGGGTTGCAACCGGAGAAGGCGGGGAGATCCTCTACTAGGCTCGGCCAACCCGCCTCGGATGAAGCCGTCGCCGATCACCCTGGGGCTTGGTAACGCCCCTTCCCTAGCGCCTTGACCCGCCCCGCGGTTGGATTAGAGTTTCGCTTCTTGGAAGTTCTGATTCCCCGATAGCTCAATGGTAGAGCGAGCGGCTGTTAACCGCTAGGTTTCAGGTTCGAGTCCTGATCGGGGAGTGACAGAAAAAGGCTGAAATTGCAGGGGTTTCCTGCGATTACCCGCGCGTGCGGAGCGGCTGTTACCGAGGCGGTTTGTGGGTAGTACTACCCAGAAACCTTTTTGGAGGCCGCTACCATGCCGAGACCGAAGTCCACCGTTCCCGCACTCCGAGTCCACAAGCCGACCGGACAGGGATACGTTTTCCTTGACGGTCACCGCGTCTACCTGGGACGGCACGACCTGCCGGGAACCCAGCGTCGATACGCCGAGACAATCGCCGAATGGACGGCCAACGGCGGGCGGTTGTCGGTGCCGCAGGCTGAGTTGACCATCGTCGAGTTGGTCGCCCGGTTTTTGGTCCACGTCGGGAGCTACTATCGCCGTCCCGATGGGACCCCAACCTGGGAGCCCGCGAACTACCGGCAAGCCCTGCGTCCGCTGACCGAGGTGTACGCCGACACCCCTGCGGTCAAGTTCGGGCCGCTGGCGCTCAAGGCCGTCCGCGAACGCATGATCGGTCTGGGGTGGTGCCGGTCCAGCGTGAACAAGCAATGCACCCGCGTCCGGGGTCTGTTTCGATGGGCCGCTGAGAATGAACTGATCCCCCCCGCTGCCTATCACGCGCTGCTGGCCGTCAAGGGACTCCGCCGGGGTCGGAGCGGAGCGCGGGAAACCGAGCCGGTGCGCCCGGTCCCCGATGAAGTTATCGAGGAGACCATCCGGCACTGCACGCCGACCCTTGCGACCATGATCCGTCTGCAACAATTGACCGGCATGCGCCCCGGTGAAGTCTGCACGATGCGGACCGCCGACATCGACACGTCGGGCAAGGTCTGGACCTACACGCCGGAACGTCACAAGACGGAACACTTCGGACGCAAGCGGACGATCTACCTGGGGCCGCGAGCACAAGAGGCGCTGAAACCGTGGCTGCGATTCGACACCCAAGCCTACATCTTCGCCCCCGCCGTGGCCGCTGCGGAATGCCGCGAGCGACGGCACACCGAACGAGTGACCCCCAAGGGACAGGGAAACGAGCCGGGCGACAACGTGAAGCGACACCCCAAGCAAAAGCCGGGCGACCGTTACGATGTCAACGGGTATCGGCAGGCCGTCAATCACGCCTGCGCGCGGGCGTGGCCGTTCCCCGAACCGAAGGGGCTACGGGGCCGGGCTTTGATCTCGTGGCAGGCGGAGCACCGGACGGAACGGAAACAATGGATGCACGACCATCGTTGGAACCCCCATCGTCTACGCCATTCGTTCGCTACCCACGTCCGGCGGGAGCACGGCTTGGAGGCCGCACAAGTGCTACTCGGACACGCGGCGGCGGACGTGACGCAAGTGTACGCCGAACGGGACACGGCGACGGCGATTAAGGTCGCACGGAAAATCGGGTAAGCTGTTTTCGTCGGGCGTCCGGTTCGCTACCGGATGAACGATCGGGCGCGGCGTGTTGGTCCTACCCTTCCGACACGTCACGCCCGGTCGGCCCGACTTGAAAGGGTAGAACATGCGAACACAGAAGGCACGCGCTCCTAGAGACCTACACAAGTACATCCTCTCGAAAACCATGCCAGTTGGTCAACGATCCTGCGATCAACCGATCACCGACGCCGACCGGCGATGGTTCGCGGCAATTCTTCGGCAAGTCGAACGGCTCGAAACAGCCCGCACGGAATTACTGCCGTCGTGGAACGCGACGAAGCCCGACTGGGAAGGGTTGGAACTGGCGATCACCCGAGCAACCGGC
>CAZYEX010000081.1:0-18969 GCA_964646605.1 uncultured Phycisphaera sp.
CACTCTAATCGGCAAAATACACCCTTTTCACACACGTTCTCAGGGTCGATCATCTACACCAAAGGCAAGCTTGTGCGCGAAGGGGATGAGCTGAGCTACTACTTTCTCATTTCCTCCAAGCGTGCCGACTGACGGTTGAAAGAGGGTGCCATGTTGAAGATTACGGTGTGTCCTTCCTGCGGGAGCGAGAAGTTGAAGAGTGTGCGGCGAGACTGGACGGGCAAGTACCACGACGAGGCGTACGTCGTTGCGAAGCTGGCGTTCTATGAATGCCCAAACTGCGGCGAGAAGGTCTATGACCGCGAGGCAATGCGTAGGATCGAAGCGCGGTCGCCGGCGTTCCGGAACGGGTCTGAGGGGCGACCCGCCTTGACGCAAAGGAAAGGAGCAAGGACATGTTGAGGTTCCGATCGACGACGGTTGTCTTCTTTGGAGCGGACTCGGTATAATTAGCAGAAGGCCGCCGGTGTAAGGAGACGTTTGATGCAGGAGATTCTGACGCTGCAGGAAATCGAAACTCGCTTCGAATCGGAGTGGGTGCTGGTCGAGGATCCCGAGTTTGACGAACAACTTCAGGTCGTCCGCGGGAAGGTCATCTTCCACAGCAAGAGTCGTGACGAATTGGATGAGATGGACAAAGTGCTTCAACCGAAGTCCGCGGCGTACCTCTACACCGGGGCGATGCCTGAGAACACGGCCATCGTGTTATGAGCGTCCCATTCGATCCGTCGCGCGGACTGCTTGTGGTGATGGCCCGCCTCTTTGGCCCGAAGGGACAGCGCGCCATCCGCTTGGCTCTGGATACCGGGGCGACGATGACCACCGTGCGAACAGGGACGCTGGTTCGTCTGGGTTACGATCCGGTCGGGAGTGAGCAGAGAGTCAGCATGACGACGGCCAGCGGAGTGGAGTATGTACCGCGTGTGGCCGTGGATCGGATCGAGGTGTTGGGACAACAGCGTCGGGCGTTTCCCGTCGTCGCCCATACGTCGCCGCCGTCGGCGACGGTCGACGGATTGCTCGGGCTGGATTTCTTCCGTGGAATCACAGTTACGATCGACTTCCTGGAGGGGCGGATCACTTTAGCGTAAAGAACCGCCGACCCGCCTTGACGCAAAGGAAAGGAGCAAGGTCATGTTGAGTTTCCGATCGACGGCGGTTGCTCCGGTATTTATCGGTTTACTTATCTTCGGAGTCGCGCCGTTGCACGCGCAATCCGACTGCAACGACAACGGCGTCGATGACGCCGACGACATCGCGGCGTGCGCTGGTTCCCCCTCCTGCGACGACTGCAACCTCAACGGCGTGCCCGACGAGTGCGATATCGCCGGCGGATTCTCGCTGGACGAGGCTCCCGCGGACGGAGTCCCCGACGAGTGCATGGACTTTGCCCAGAGCCCGCCGGGCACCTGCACTGGGCTGATCCACAACTCCTGGAGCTGTCCGGAGAACTGGGGATTGCCCGATCCGTTCTACCCGCTCAACGGGCTGCCCGCCGGAAGCGTGTACAGTCCGACCCTCGACGCTCTTCCCGGCCCGCAGGAGGTTGATCACGTGTTCCTCGACGTGGACACCACCATCAACGGCTTGCGGATCATCGACGGCGCGGTTTTCCACGTGATCCAACTCGGCGGCGTGGGCGATCTGAACTTCGACCCCCCCGGCGAGATTCTCCTCGAGGGTCACATGATGGTCGGCGACGACCGCCTGATCGGCCTGGGCGGGACCGTCCGCCCGCGGGTCACCATCGGTCGATGCGGCATGTACCAAAAGGACCCCATCTTCAGCGATGTCGAAGCCCAGTTGCACGCCCGCGAGATCGTCGTCCTCGCCGGCGGAGAGCTGGAGCTTGTGGACGAAATGTCGGTGACCGTTACCGGTGACTTCATCGCCGACGGCACGCAGGCCCTTCTCGCCACGTCCTGCGACCCGCCTAGCGCAGTCGGCGTGGTCGTGCCCACGCGGATCCGATTGTGGGCCGCGCTGCTCAACCTCAACATCGCCGGCAACATGATCCTGACCGGCCACGTGGAAATCGACAACACCTCGTCCGACGGGGTCCTGCTCGGCGGAGATTTTCACAATCAATCCATCGCCCCCAGCCTCTACGACTGGACCCAGGGCAAACTCACCATGACCGGCCAATACGGACCGCAACTTCTGGAAGTCGCGGGACTCGATTTAGGACTGTCCCTTTCCGGATATCAAACCGACGCCGACACGCTTCATGACACCGACCTGCACACCAACTTCACCATCCAAACCTTGCAAATCGGGACCACGGAAACACCCGCCGACGTGACCTTCATCAACAACCACCCCAGTACGCGCGGGACGGCGGATTGCGACGAAGCTCTCTACGTCCACACGCTCATCCTCAAAACCGGTTCCGTCGTACGCACCCGAAACTGCAATGTCTATTATGCCGTATTGGTGAATGAAGGCGGCGACCTGGTCCCCGCCGGTGAATGCGGAAACTTCCGGTCCCTGAATCTTCCCCCAATGCCCGGCCCCGACCCTTCCGCTCTGCGAAAGAATCGTTCGCTCTCCATCGACGTGCCCGCGACCGCGACCTCCGGTCCGGGCCCCGCCATGTCCGCTCTGCGGGTGCGGATGATCGACCTGCAAAACCCGCAGCCGCCGAATGCACCCTGTTGCCCTCCGCCCGATTTTTCCGGTTATGAAAGCGCTAGTACCTGCGCCGATCCCGGCGGATGCGTACGCTGGGTCGGACCGGCGGCGACATTCTTAGAATCGCAAGACAGTCCCAGCCAAGGGTCTTTCGTCGCCGCCCGCCTGCAATGCACTCCCTTCTATCACACGTTCGGCGCGCAGGGGCCGTTTCACATCTTCGGCGGGGAAATCGCGCCCAGTTCCCAGTACGACGTCGAAAACGTGGACGGCGTGTGCATGAGAACGGAAACGAACTGCCTGGCCGTGTCACCTCCACTGCGGTTATCCACCGCCCGTTTCGCCGACGTCGCGGGTCCCTACAATCCCCCCTCCCCCTCATCCCAACCCGACGGACTGGACGTGAACGCCTTGGTACACAAGTTTAAGAACTTGTCCGGGGCGTTGAGCAAGTCGATCGCCCTGCTGCAACCCAATTCTCCCGAGCTCAACCAGGACGTGAGCGCGTTGGACATCGTGGCCTGCGTGGATGCGTTCAAGGGCTTCGCCTACCCTTTCACCGGCCCCTGCCCCTGCCCCTCGACGGTGACCTGCGAAGCGACGCCATGCGCTAACCCGACCCCTTGCGGCGGCGGGACATGCACCAGGACGTGCAACGGCGGGATCTACGCCGGCTTGCCGTGCATCAACAACACCCACTGCCCGGGCGGGGGGGTTTGCAGCCTCGGTTTCTGCCGCGACCGCTGCGGACGATGTACGCCGCCGTAGGCTTCAATCGCCGAAGTCGTTGGCAGGGCGCGGCGACCGCCCGTGCTTGCGTTCCGCGCGCTGACGTTTGGCGCGAAGGCGTTGTTCCTTCGACGCGCGCGGCATCTTTGTGGCGCGGCGCGGGGTCCGCGGTAGCAGCGCCCAAGCCAACAGCTCGAAGAACCGCACGTCGGCCGAGTTTCGGTTGGCGAGCTGGGTCCGATGGCGCATCACCGAGATGTGCAGGCAACCCTCCGCATTGATGCGTCCGCGGAGCTTCTCGAGAACCGTCCGCTTTTCCTCTGCACTGAGCGACGTAGTGCCGCGCAGGTCAAACCACAGCGTCGCGCGGGTGTTGGTCTTGTTGACGTTCTGCCCGCCCGGTCCGCTGCTCCGCGCGAAGGTGAAGGAAAGTTCGTCCTCCCCGATTCGCTGACGCAGGGTGGATTCAAGGTTTCGCAGTCCGGGCTCTTGCATGGTGCGCCGATCGATCCAAGATTGTTGAGTTGGAGAAGGACCCCGGCCTAGGGTTTGTCGCTGCTTCCGCTGGAGCGCGGCCAAATCTTCCGTGAGAACCAGTCCAGAATCGCCCCCCCCGATCCGTCCTCCTCGGCGTCGGCGGGGTTGGGTTGTGGACGAGCGCCTGCGGCATCCTCGACGCCCGGTTGAACTCCGGTCGGCGCGCCCTGTCGTTGAAGCAACGCGGCCACAAAGCGAAGTCCCAGAGCCCGCGTGCGCCCGGCGAGGGACATGGCCTGCTGAAAGTCGCTCGCCGCGGCGGCGTAGTCGCCCAAGGCCATGAAACAATCCCCGCGAATCGTATACGCGTCGGCGCTGCCCGGTTCCGTCCGGATTGCATCCGTCGCGTCGGACATCGCCTCCACGTACCGTCCCACGCCCAGACGCGCTATGGCTCGTCCCAACCGCGCCGTCGCCGAGTCCGGGCTGGTCCGCAACACTTCGTCGAACGAGGGCAGTGCCTCCCCGGCCCGCCCTGTCTGAATCGAGGCCAGCCCGTGCAGAAGCCGAACCCAAGGCGACCGGCCGTTCAATGCCACCGCCCGATGTACGTCCTCCAGGGTTTTGTCCCCCTGACCGAGCAGCAGCAGGGCAAGTCCGCGCCACATATATCCGTGCGGCACCAGCGAGTTGACGCTGAGCAGTTGCTCCGCCTCCAACGTCATCTCCTCATACCGACCGAGTTGGGCGCACAGCAGTGCGTGAAGCTGACGGGCGTTGAAGTCCGTCGGGCGTACTTCCAGATACGCAGCCAATAGAGCCGTCGCGGTCTCACGTTGGCCGTCGCGCCAGTGGCGTACGGCCTCGTGCAGGTGGGCGATGTTCTCGTCGTCCGACGGGGCCGGGGGCCAATCCGCGCCCGCGGCGGATTCGTAGAACTCCAACGCTAGACGACGCCCCAGCGCCGCGGGAGAACCGACCGGCGGCTCGCCCGAACTCTCATTGGCCGTCAACGTGCCCAACAAGGCGCTGGCCGGTTGCGACTGCACCATCTCTTGCACCACGGGCATCGCCGCCTGGGCCATCTTCAACGTCCCACGGAGTTCGAGCGGCAACTGGTTCACGAAATCCGGCTGGGTGAGAAAATAGAGGATCGTGGCCTCCGACTCCCGCGCCTGGGTCACGACTTCCGTCTTTTGTCGCTGTTTGGCGAAAAGGGCCCAAGTGAGTGACAGAGCGATGACCGCCGCGGCCGCCCCCAGAGAGGCAAGCTGATGGCGACGAACCAAGCGTACCGCTCGCCCGCCGAGCCCCAGACGCCGCGCCACGATCGGTTGGCTGAGCAAAAACCGCCGCAGGTCGTCGCGCAACTCCGCCGCCGTCTGGTAGCGCCGCTCCCGGTTTCGCTCGATGGCCTTCATGCAGATCGTTTCCAGATCCAGCGGAATCGCGGCGTTGTGGGTGCGCGGCGGCGAGGCTTCGGAGCTGAGAATCTTGCTGATCACCCGCTCTCGAGTCTCGCCGGGAAAGGGCGGGGAAAGCGTCAGCCACTCGTAGATCGTCGCCCCCAGCGAGTAAATGTCCGCGCGATGATCGACGTTCTCGGGATCGCCGTTGATCTGCTCCGGCGACATGTAGAGCGGTGAGCCGAGGACTTCGCCGGTCACGGTCACCCCAGGCTGCTCGGCCAGCCGCGCGAGCCCGAAATCAGAAATCCGCATTCGCCCATCGCCGCCCACCAACAAGTTGTGCGGCTTGATGTCGCGGTGGATGACGCCGCGCTGGTGAGCGTAGTCCAGGGCGTCGGCGATGTCCGCCATGTGAACCGCCACGTTGCGGAAATGCTCCGCAGACGCGATCGTCGCCAAGGACGGTGTGTCCGAAACGGCATGGAACGTCGCTCCCGACCCCGAGGCGCTAGGCGAGCCCGTCGAACCTCCCGCAGGTGGTCCGTCCAGTTCCCCCCGTGGCGGAAGCGCCACCGTCTCCGCAAGGTCCACCGTCGAGTCGCAAGCCGCCGTCCCCTGGCGAAGCCCCGCGATCATTTGATTCAGACTGCTCCCCTCGATGTACTCCATCGCATAGTAGTAAACACCGCCCGTCTCCGCCTGGGCGAAGATCGGAACGATGTTGGTGTGATGGAGCTTGGCCGCCGCCTGCGCCTCGCGTTGAAAGCGGACGATGGCCTTGGGTGTGGCGCTGACGTGTCTCGCCAGAACCTTCAAGGCCACGACGCGCTGCAGCGAGCGCTGCCACGCTTCGTAGACCGTTCCCATCCCCCCGCGACCGATCTCTTGACGAAGCTCAAAGTCGCCCAACAACACCGGCGCGGATGTTTCACCGCCTACCGGGGGCGCAACAGCGCCGGAGGAGAGGCTTGCGGGGGACGTTGGATTTTCGGATCGGGGATGCAAGGTCGTCGCTATCTCGGAGGCTCTGGGACGCCATCGGCGAGCGTGGCCCGCCCTTCGCCAAGTTCAGGACTGCCGACCTCCACATAGTACTAGACGGTCGGACCGACCCGGCGGTTTGCAACTTTCGATGTTTTCCCGGGCGAGCGCCTCAGCCCCGCCCGGCGCGGCGCACGACGTCGCCGCCCAACACTCACCCGCCATTATACCGTTCGATCGCCGCAACGCATTATCCCGTGCCAAGTTGTCATCCCCCGAGGATCGCGGTAAGTATGTTATCTTTCAATAGGTTATGTCGCAAATCGCCCACCCATGCCGGGGTGTTTTCAGGATCGCCGCGGAACGGGGTTGTGGCGGTTCAGCCCGCGGGATGGTCGGATGGGCTTGATGCGGGAAAGATGCCGGAAGCGTGCAGCCGACCGAGTTCGATGTAACTTCGGACGACGTGGTCGATGGCCTCGAGGTCCTTGGACGTGGTCTGCCTTACGATCCGGCCTGGGATTCCCATGACCACCGAGCCGTCGGGCACCTTGGTACCGGGCGAGAGAACAGCGCCCGCGGCGATGATACATTCTTTTCCGATTTCGCAGCCGTCCAGTACGATCGAGCCGGTTCCGATGAGCGTGCGCGAGCCGACGTGACGACAATGGACCACGGTACGATGCCCAATCCCCACGTCGTCGTCGATCTCCAAGGGAACGCCGCGCTGAATGTGCAGAATCGACCCGTCCTGCACGTTCACCCGCGAGCCGATGCGGATGGGGGCGATGTCCCCGCGGATGACCACATGGTGCATGACCGTCGAATCGTCGCCGATGACCACGTCACCGGCCACGTACGCCGTCGGAGCGACATAGACCCGTTGACCGAACACCGGATGTCGTGGCGGTTCCATGGCCGGTCATTCTACCGCACGAACCGGATAAACGCGATGTGTGACACGATGGTCATTGCCCTCTTGTTGGCAATGTGCGGATGTTCCCCTTCTGTCGTTTCACAAATCCGGAGCCCGCAAAGGCCGCCGGACGCCTCCCTGACGAAATGGACCGTTCGTCAGGACGTGCAGGTGGAGGCCCCGCCGATTCGATTCGCGTTCGCAACCCCGTTGGAACATTACGCGGGCGAGATTCGGCGCGCGGGCGGCGAGCTGCACCTTCGCAAGGACCTCTCCCTTGCCGACGCCCAGGGGAGTTTCTCCGTGGACATCTTCGCGCTCACCATGGGAGAACCGGACCTCGACGAGAACGTGCGCAACAACGTCGAGTTGCTCGCAGGTAAGAAGTTCCCGATCTCGCGCTTTACTCTCCGCCGGATTTCCTCGGATCGTGAGCGTCTCACACCGGGCGACTCGATCGCGGCCACGCTGATTGGAGATTTCGAACTCAAAGGAGTCCGCATCCCCCTAGCTGCTTCGGCCGTCCTCGAATTGCGAACAGAGAATGCTGGCCCCTCGACGCTCAGTCTGACCGGCTCCTTTACCATCGAGAGCCTGCGCGAGACCTTCCACATCCTCGGCCCGAGCGGCGAGGATGAGCCCGCGGGCAACCGTTTGACGGTCGAGTTCCATTTCGTGCTTGTTCCCGGCGAGAGCGTGGAATCCACGACAACCGCGACTCAGTGAAGGGCGTCCCGCGCCGAGGTCAGCACCCCCGCGAGGACCAGCACGACGTTGTACGTGGCATGACACCCGGCGGCCGGTCCGTATCCGCGATACCAGAAAATCGCCGCCAAATAGACGCCCGCCGTGGTCCGGAAGATGAATCGGATCGGCTCGAACGGTTCCATGCCGATCGGGCGATGATGATGCGCGGCAAACGCAAGCGACGAAAGTGCCACCGCCGCCACCGCGACCGCTCCGCGATCCAGGTGCAGCAGGTCCGAGGCGATCATCACCATCAACGAAATGATGATCAGGCGAAAGACCAGTTCCTCATAAATGCCCGCCCCGATGCCGAGGGCAATCCGATCCACCGTCCAACTCCATCCCGCATCGGGCATGAGCGGCACGGCCCAGTTCAGCAGCAGCAACGGGACGCAGAGCGCCACGGACTCCACGTACATCCAACCCACCTGCTTCCAGTGAACTTGCCAGCGCTCGCCCGAGGCGGCGTGCGTGGCCAGAAGGATGACGACGACGGCCAGTCCCGGGGCCCACATCCCCACCTGCCCGAACAGTTGGAAGAAACGCCGCAGAAAGTCGAAAGCGATCACCCGGTCCTGGCGGGCAAGGGAGGCGATCTCATAGAAAAGAATCAGAGGCAGCAGAAAGACCAGCGCATCCAACGGCCGGGCGAGCGTCCCTCGCCGAGCGCGTCGCTTGGTTTTCGATTGAGCCTTCGCCATCCTTCCCCTATGGTGACCACCGCGAGGCGCTTGGCAAGGCGCCGATCGAAAAGAGGTGATGTGTGCGAGCGGGAGCGGGAAAGACGATCCTCGACATCTACCATCGACTGCACGCCGCGTACGGCCCCCAGCGCTGGTGGCCGGCGAGAACCAAGACCGAGATCGTCGTCGGCGCCATCCTCACCCAAAACACGGCGTGGACCAACGTGAAACGCGCCATCGCTAACCTCCGCCATGCGAAGGCGCTCTCGTTCCGGGTTCTGCGTGACCTTCCCGAGCGCCGACTTGCGGAACTGATCCGCCCTTCGGGGACGTACCAGGTCAAGGCGGCGCGTCTCAAGGACCTGGTCAACCATCTTTGGGAACACCACGACGGCTCCCTCTCCTCCTTACTCGAAGGGGAGCTCGACAGCGTCCGCCAGCGCCTGCTCTCCATCCACGGCATTGGACCGGAGACCGCCGACGCGATTCTCCTTTACGCCGGCCATCGCCCGACCTTCGTCATCGACGCTTACACCCGCCGCATCCTCCGCCGCCACCACGTCCCCCAGGCCGAGGCCGACTATGACACGCTGCGGCACCTGTTCCAGAGCGTCCTTCCGCCCGATCCGAAACTGTACAACCAGTACCACGCCGTCCTGGTCCAACTCGGCAAAAACCACTGCCGCCGCCGAGCCATCTGCGAAAACTGCCCCCTCGCCGACCTGCCCCACGACGCCGACCTCTAGCAGCCCGTTGAGGCCCTGTAGCGCCGCCCCTTGTGGGCAGCGCGGGCCGTGTACTGCACCACCCACCAGGGGTGGCGCTACATGAAAACAAGGATGGTCCGTGTTTCCCAACGAGCCGGTCCAGTCTCGAACCCAGCCGGCCCTTGGTGACCGCCAGGGGTTGGGGGAAACTGGAATTGCGAATAGCGAAGATCGAATTCGAAGGCAACGCCCGGTTCTAAGAGCCGCCCCGTTCGGCGAGGGCCGGGCAGCCATTACCACCCCGACTTGAACGCTGGGGCCGGTTGTCCGGACGTGGTACTTGACAACCGCCCGCTAAGTGGGTAGAACGGTTTACGGTCGGTGTCGCGGTCGTTCGCGGCGACGGCCGAGAGCGTCCTTTCGCCTCGCGGAGAAGGATCATGTTCGTCAGAATCGCAGGGATCGTGTCCTTGTTGAGTTTCGTTTCGTTAGCCCAGGGCCAGAGGATTTACTTCGCGGAAAAGGACCAAAAAATCTACCGCGCCGATCCCGACGGCTCGAACATCCAAGTGGCCGTCGACTTCTCCCCTGGCGGGCTGCACGCAATTGCCCTCGACGTGGACCGCGGGGGGGTTTTCTGGACGTCGGGCGGAGCCGACATCTACCGCGCCAACCTGGACGGGACCGGCAAGGAACTCTGGCTGACGAGTCCAACTCCTTCGGGCATCGCGGTGGACCCCATCGACGGATGGGTGTTTTGGGGTGTTGATTTCGATTTTACAACTGAGATTCGACGGGCCGACCGTGACGGGTCCTTCGTCGAAACGATTTACATCCCAGAAAACATAAGCGCACCGGAGCGACTTGTGGTCGATCCGCTCGGGCGCAAGCTCTATTGGACCGAATCGGATTTCGGCGAGGTGCGTCGCTCGAACCTCGATGGAACGCAAGTGGAGCTCCTAATTACCGTGCCGAGTTCATTGGAGACTTGGGGCATCGCGTTGGACCCCATTCGACGGAAGCTCTACTGGAGTGTTACCGCCGCTCTGTCTGATTCGATCCCAGGAAAAATACAGCGCGCCAACCTGGATGGAAGCGATGTTGAGGATTTGTTCACGCTTGCCCCGATTGTGTTGTCCGAAGTGGCCATCGATCCCTATCTCGAGAAAATCTACTGGACCGATTCCTTCACCATCCGCCGTGCCAACCTCGATGGCACGGGCATCGAGGACATAATCCCCACTACTCTGGAATACGCCGGGGCGATCGCAATCGAACGCGGTCGACCAATCCCAGCCGCGTCGCAATGGGGTCTGGTCATTCTTCTGCTCGGGTTGCTGTCCGCCGGAACACTCCTCCTGCGCTGCAGGGTCATGGCGTTGGGAGGTCCAAAGAGGTGGATTCGCGCGCTCGTCTTCGTGGGCCTTCTCGTTTCAGGCTCGCGGTCCGCTTTCGCCGACTGGCAGGACGAGCCGGAGTTCCCGATCGTACTCGCGCCGTGCAACATCGCATCGGACGTCTTGTACCCACCACCGTCCGGAACCGACCCGGTCCTCCTTTGGTCCGCATTGCTGCAATGCGCGGAGTCCGATTCGCCCTGGGTGCGGTTCCATTTCCAGTTCGCCGTGCTCGGTGGGTCGCCAGCCGCCGGGAACGGGTCGTTTCTGCGTCTCACTTCCCTGGCTGACGGTGCGGTCCAGATCCACGATGCAGTCTCGCTCCCGAAGTGGAACAAAAGTACCGCGTACTTTGCGGGCCACCTCGTCCGCGTGGAGCTGTTCGCCTACCCGGGAACCGGCGGGAACGATATCAAGCTCGACCGCGTCCTGTATCCTGCTTACGGTCCTAACTGCGCCGAGATCCCCGCGGGCACGTGTGGAGCTGCGGACGATCGCGTTCCCTCGGCCGATGCTCGCGCGGCGCGCTTCCGCATCCCCCAGAACTGCTTGGACTTCCCCAGCGAAACGTGGTGCAGCAGTTTTCTGATCGCCAACGGAGCGAACTGGTTCCTCGCGGCGGCGCATTGTTGTGATAACGTGTTCCTCGGATGCGGTCTTTTCCCACCCCTGGTCGAGTTCGGGGTTCCGACGGCACAAGAAGCGTCCTACATGGCCCCGGCGCCTCCCGAGCGTCAGTTCCCGGTCTCGACTGACTCGATTGAGTATCCCGCCCTCCACGCGTTGGGCAACGATTGGTGTTTCTTTGGAGCGCATCGAAACAGCAACACGAATTTAACTCCCGTTCAGTCTCAAGGTGCCACGTATCGGCTGCCCACTGCGCTTCCACCGGCCAACGGAAGCACGCTGCGGGTCACTGGATATGGCGTCGATCTCAACCCGTACACTCATTGCGGAATACAACAGACCGCGACGGGCGCTTACACGGTTCTGGACGGAACGAAGGTTTACTACACCGTGGACGCTCAGACTCGCAACTCCGGGTCGCCGGTGGAGAGCGTGTGCGGGGCGGTCTACGCCATCCTGACCAACGGAGAATGCGGACTTCCCACCGGCGCCAACATTGGGACGGCCGTGACACATCCGGACCTTCAAGATGCCCTCACTCCCGGTGGGACCCTCGAACCGACTGACGTCGCCGCGGACTGCAATGGAAACGGAATCAAGGACTGGTGCGACGTGTCGTGCGGTCCGCCGGGCGGAGCCTGTCAGGTCTCCGGGTGCGGCGGCAGCGCGAACTGTAACGCCAATCTGATCCCCGACGAATGCGAACCCGACGTTGATTGCAACGTCAACAGCGTGCGCGACAGTTGTGAGGTCGGGTCGCCAACCGTGCCCGACTGCAACGGCAACGGCGTACCGGACAGCTGCGATCTTGCAACCGAATTCAGCGCCGACGGCAACTGCAACCAGATTCCCGACGAATGCGATATCTGTGTGGGCACCGAAACGGACACGAACAACAATTGGGTTCCCGACGCGTACCGCGCTTGCTGCCGACCCGCGCCGTGGGACGATTGCGTTCTCACCACCCAACCGTGCTGCCAATCGCAGGGAGGGACCTTCAAACCCAGCAGCGTGAAATGCACCGTCTTCACCTGCGGCGCGCCCAACGGCCCCAGCGGCGGAGGATAGTAGCGGCGAGGCGTTAGCGGGCTTGGGTTGCCAAGCGGGGGGGTCGAGATTACGCTGGACCCATGACCAGACCGTCCCCAATGCGGGGTCGGCGTGTTCGAACCGAATAGGAGAATCTCGATGAAGCGCAGTTGGATCCGAAAAATATCGACCTTGGCCGTGGGGTTGGTGGCCGTGATCGCTTTCGCCACCACCAACGTCGGTTGTGCAAGCAAGAACTGTGGCGCCGGTTGTAGCAAACCCTGCTGCAAGAAGTGCCCAGCCGGTTGCGACAAGCCTTGCTGCAAGAAGGACGCCGCGAAGGCCGAACCCTACAGGCCGTAAGGTCGGATCCGCATCGGATTTGAGAGTGCCACCCGGCGGCACGATCGTGTCGGCGCGACGTTCCACGAACGCCGCCCGCTCGATCCTGCCGCCGGGATTGTTGGAGGGTTTCCCCCGTGGGCGACACCGCCGGCGACCGCCTTGCCGAGGCTTTGCGGCGTATCAACGACTCCAACCGTGAGGACCCGCGCACCGAAACCATCGGCGGCCTCGCCGTCCCCAAGGAACTCGCCTTCGCCGACTGCGTGGAAAAGTGGGTTCGCCGACTCCTCGAGCACCCCTCCGACGAGCTGCGGCTCGCCGCCCGCGCCCACACCCTCCGTCGATGGATGATCCCGCGCGATCGTTACCCGAAGACGACCGCGGGCTACCATCAGTGGCGTCATGCACTCGCCCAGTTTCATGCGGAACAGGCCGCGTCCATTCTCCGGGACGTCGGTTACGACGAACCCGTCCTGACTCGCCTCCGCGATCTGATCACCAAGAAAAACTGGATGAAAGACCCCGAAGGCCGCGCTCTGGAAGATGCCGACTGTTTGGCATTCTTGGAACTGAAACTGGCGAACTACCTTGACGAATGGGACGAGGAAAAAACCGTCGATATACTCCGCAAAACCTTGGGCAAGATGACGCCAAAGGCCCGCGAACTGGCCGCGAGTTTGCACTTGGACCCACGATGCGAGGCGCTTCTGCGGCAAGCCTCGTCGGACGTGCCCTAACGGCTACGGTGCGCTCGCCAAGAACGGATGCTCGATCGAGAGATAGAAGAACACGCCGTAGTCTGGGGCCGCCTCGGACAAGCCGATCGGAAACGCCACGCCTGGTACGATCTGCAAATCCCCCGGAGCGTTGATCGCCCAACGAACGCCCGGCGAAATCACTACTTCCTCGACCCGATCGCGCCGCGCGTCGGGCCGGCGTCGCCGACCACGCGGTTGCCGCTCCTCCAATCCCTCGGAGGAGTTCCACGCGACCTCCAGCATCAGGTGGACCGTATCCGTGACGGCGTAGATGCCGCTCGCCCCGACGTTGAAGCTCAACAGGTCTCGACTCTCCGCGCGGCGGCCATCCGAGAGCTTCAACACGACATCCGGATGGTAGGTCAGCCCGGCGTTGAAGTTTACGTAAGCGCGGTCGGAAATGGTCTTACTGACCGGAAGGTTGACTTGATACCCGACTTCGCCCGTGCCGAACCCGCGCTCGTCGTCTCCGCTGGGGAGGACCAGGCTCAAGCGCGGCGAGAAGGCGGGCGTCGCTCCTTCGTCCATCAGGGCCTGATAGCGGTAATTGATGAGAAAGTCGCCGATCCCGCTTTCGTTCTCCGCGTTCTCGTCGAGGAAGGAGTAGGGGACCGTGTACGAGAGCTGGTGCGTCTGCTCGAACACCGGCCATTCCTGGGTGAACGAAAGGTCCCACGAGCGGCCGTTCGCCTCGCCGCGATGATCGGCCGCGAACCGCGCCGTCCAGATGTGCTGCACGACGCCGGCCTCCTGGTTGTACGCCTCCTCGACCAAGAACGAGTTGTCGCGAATCCCATCCACCGGCCGCGACGCTGTCGGTGTCGAGGCGCTCTCCTCGGGCCGATCCCCGCCCCAGGCCTCGCCGACCCCAAGCAGCCCCAACGTCCAAACCCACACCGCCCCAGGCCCAACGGCCATGTCCCTACGCATTTGCAACCTCCCGCCCGCAGGAAGCACCGCCCCGCGCGCCGCGTAGGGTAGCCAAGAGTTCGTCGTTGTCAATAAGAAAATTCGGCGGTACTAATTTTACGCTGCCTGCCAGCGGCCTGTCGGGAGCGGGCACGGGCGCAGGGCGGCAAAGGTATCCGCCTTCCCTGCATTGTGATCCTAACGGATGGGCAAACGCCCGCGCGATAGAACAACGGCGCCCGCGGAAGCGACCAGCAGCAACAGGACGACGATACCCCAAGTGGAAACCGTCGGAATGCAAGCCCCGTTCACACAGGCCTGGCTGCACGGCACGTTCGCGCCGAGGAAATTGCCGCCCAGCGCCTGGCACGCCGACGGGGTGAGGTTCTCCTGGCAGTTCCCGGAGGCCTCGCAGCTTCCGTTCGATATGCAGCACGTTCCAAGCGGGGTGGCGCACTCAGGGCCGGTCCAACCCGTGTCGCAGACGCATTCGCCCAGCGCGTTGCAAGCACCGTTGCCCGAGCAGGTGGTGGAGGCCTCGCAGAAAACGCAGTTCGGATAGTCGAAATAGTCCGGCGCGCACTGGTCACAGGCCACACCGGTAAAGCCCGTGTCGCACAGGCAGGTCCCGTCCTGGCACACCCCGTGGCCGTTGCAGTCCGGGGGGTCGCAAGAGACCTCGACGACGAAGACATAGGCCGCACCGGAAGCTAATGCGCTGTTGTCGCCCTGGGCGCCGTTGACGCCCGTGGCGTTGCTGGACTCGCCAAACGCCCCGACCACGACGGTATCGCCCGACACCGCTACCGAGAGGCCAAACTGGTCAACTGCACCGGTGTTGGAGGCCTTGAGGTAGGCCTGCTGGCTCCAGATCCCGCCCGCGTCGCGGACGAAGGCGTAGGCAGCGCCAGCACTGCTGGCGCTGTTGTTGCCCTGGTCGCCGTTCACGCCCGTGGCGTTGCTTTTCTCGAAAGTCGCCCCAACCACGACGGTATCGCCCGACACGGCCACCGAGAAGCCAAACCGGTCATTGGCACCGGTGTTCGAGGCCTTGAGGTAG
This sequence comes from uncultured Phycisphaera sp., assembly GCA_964646605.1. Taxonomy (GTDB): domain Bacteria; phylum Planctomycetota; class Phycisphaerae; order UBA1845; family UBA1845; genus SBAX01. The sequence continues at coordinate 15,406 of CAZYEX010000081.1, forward strand.
GCCTGCTGGGTCCAGTTGCCGCCCGCGTCGCGGACGAAGAGATACCCCGCACCGGAACCTGATGCGCTGTTGTCGCCCTGGTCGCCGTTGACCCCCGTAGCGTTGCCGTCTTCGAAATACGCCCCGACCACGACGGTATCGCTCGACACGGCCACCGAATAGCCAAAGTAGTCAACTGCATCGGTGTTCGAGGCCTTAAGGTAGGCCTGCTGGCTCCAGTTCGCGCCTGCATCGCGGACGAAGACATAGGCCGCACCGGAATCGGTGGCGGTGTTGTCACCCTGGTCCCCGTCTACCCCCGTGGCGTTGCTGTCCTCCAGGCGTGCCCCGACCACAACGGTGTCGCTCGACACGGCCACCAATTCGCCAAACTCGTCATCTACACCGGTGTTCGAGGCCTTGAGGTAGGCCTGCTGGCTCCAGATCCCGCCCGCGTCGCGGGCGAAGACGTAGGCCGCACCCGATGCGGAAGCGCTGTTGTCGCCCTGCTCGCCGTTGATGCCCGTGGCGTTGCTGTCCTCGCCCCGCGCCGCGACCACGACGGTATCGCCCGACACGGCCACCGACCAGCCAAACAAGTCATTTGCACCGCTGTTCGAGGCCTTGAGGTAGGCCTGCTGGCTCCAGTTCCCGCCCGCGTCGCGGACGAAGACGTAGACCGCACCGGAAGCTGATGCGCTGTTGTTGCCCTGGTCGCCGTTGACCCCCGTGGCGTTGCTGCCCTCGCGGGGCGCCGCGACCACGACGGTATCGCCGGACACGGCCACCGACCGGCCAATCTCGTCACCTGCACCGGTGTTCGAGGCCTTGAGGTAGGCCTGCTGGCTCCAGATCCCGCCCGCGTCGCGGACGAAGACGTACACCGCGCCGGAATCGGGGGCCGTGTTGTCGCCCTGGTTGCCGTTGACGCCCGCGGCGTTGCTGTCCTCGAGAAGCGCCCCGACCACGGCGGTATCGCCCGACACCGCCACCGACCAGCCAAACCGGTCATTTGCATCGGTGTTCGACGCCTTAAGGTAGGCCTGCTGGGCGAGCGGATCGATGGTCAGCGGGTAGCGTGCGCCGCGGTCGTCCACCGTCAGCCGCAATCCCCCAGCCAGCGGTTCAAACCGAGCCGGCAGTGTCGCGCCGCCGGCATCGAAGACTAGTAAGTCGCGGTAGTTCACCACCGCGGCACCCTCCGCGTTTACGAACCGCACGTCCCGCCCGCCGCGGCGCGGTCGCGCGGACAAGTCTCCACGCACCGCCAGCGTGATGCAGACGGGCTCCACCCCGCGCGACGCCTGATCGCCCTGGCCCGGCAAGATCGCCGGACGGTGATGCAGGGTGTACCCATGCTCCAGACCGGGGGCGTCGTTGACGTACCACTCGGTCAGCGCCTGGTCCCATTCGTACTCGACCCGCCGGCCGACCGTGCGGACACCCTGCGGACGATCGACCGGCCGCTCCGCCCCCTCGACGCCGAAGCTGACGAGTTCCAGCCCCCACGACCAACCGCCTGAATCGGGCTCGATGAGAAATGCGCGACCATCAAAGCTCGTCCACCACCGCTGAGCAGGGTTCCGCGCGCGGATGCCGCCCTCGTCGTTCAAGACCGCTTGGCGGTTGTCCTCGTACACCGCCCGAATGCGGGACCAGTCGGGAGCCGACAGACCATCCGGCACGCGATCCGCAGCGGCGATCGCCGCCCCATCCGCGGCGAGCAATTTGGCCGACTCGTTAAGGATCTGCCCCGACGCGCTATGCGAGGCGAACACCGTCAGCAGCGCGTAACCAACTCCCCAGACGCCCCGACGAAAGGTAGTCTTGCACATGTTCTTCCTTCTCCATCCACCGTCAGACACAACCGGAAAGGAATGGGCGAGCCTTCCGCCGCCAACCACGCCCCACCGTAACAACGCGGACGGTCCAGTTCAAGCGAATAATCCGCCCGCCGGATGGGGAATGATGGGGCATCCTTCTCCAGAGACTGGAGGTCCCTGGTAACCACCGTTCGCCCTCCGGGCGAGAAGAAAAGGGAGGGCAATCCACCACCAGGGCTTGCTGTTACCCACATTTTTTCATTTCCTCATTCAGGCTCGCACCCAGGAGGATGAGTTGAAAGCTCTGCCATCCGCGCCAGGCGCGGAGCCAGCCGAGGGGGCCGTCGCGTTTTCGACCGGGATGACCTCCCAGGCGGCCGATGCCACCCCAGAATTCACCAATCGTCAGCGTTTCCGAGGGTTTTTTTAGGTATTGAGCCATCACGCGAACGGTGAGGTTGTCCAAGAGCGTACGGGCAGGTTCGTCCGGTTCGTCGCGGGCCGCGTATTTGAGTTGCAGCAGGCAGACGGCCAGCACGCTGAGCAAGCCGATCAACGGTTCCAGGCGATCGACGTGTTCCAGTCGCCGCATCTCCACTTGGCAACCGGTCTTCTCACACTTGTGGAACTCTTCGATCATCCAACGGAACGAATAGCCTTCCGCGACCAACAACACCTGTGTCGTCGTCTCGCATGGCAGGCTCGTGCATAACAACCATTCCAAAGGCTCCAGGCCGGTCGGCGGATGCTCCTCCCACACCCGCACCACCCAACAGGAGATCGGCGCACAAGTGCGATAGGCGGGCTCGTAGCGCGAGGGGAGCAGCGTCACGCGACCGGCCGCCACGCAAAGGTGGACCTCCTGCGGTCCCACGCCGCCTTTGCGCCGCACCGTGAGGTGACGGCTGGCTACGCTGGGCAGACGTCGTGCATGGGAAAAGAGCAAGTCCGATCCTTCCGGCGTTTGCACGCGGCGATCTTTGGAAAGGCGAATCAGCCAGTCCGCATCCTGTCGCCGGGCCTCGTCATAGACACCGAAGATGTCCTCGCCACGATCGCCGACGTGAACCCAACGAACGTCGGGCGGTGGGGGTCCGATGGCACGAATGGCTTCGACCCACCAGTAGGACTCGCGCTCGTCCAGCGGTACGTGGCGCGTCGCGGTGCGGTCGTCGCTGTGCCCCAGCGGTCGAGATCGGCGGCGGTGATGTCGCTGATACATCAGACCGATGGGCCGCCGCGTGGCGGGATCCATCGCCAACACGTTCTGCTGATGCAACCCTTGCATCCAGGGATCGCCGCCGATCGGTCCAAGCCCTTCGCAATGAACGTGCGACGTGAAATCCAGGACGGCCGTGTCCTGAAGCAAAAAGACCATCGGCCATCGCCCGGCCTGCTCCCGTGTCTGTTCAAAGTGCGGACGGCAAACGCCCTCGTGGGTCACCTCGTTCGCCGAAAACAGCCGGTACGCGGCCTTCATGTCCGCGCGCGTGCCGGTTTGCTGAGGAATCGTTCCGCTGCTGTTCGCCGCCATCTGCGCCGCCAACTTCACCAACCGCCGTGTACGCCGAAGATCACCCAAGCTCGCCGATCCAAACTGATGGTCGGCCCAGCGAAGGCGATCCGCCAACGCCCATGCGCCATCCATGGCATCCCGTACCTCCGTAAAAGCCGACCCCGGGCATCCTTGCCCTATACGCCAGCCCCTCTAGCTCAACCAACCATCCACCGCGCGTCAAGAGATGTGGGTAACAGCAAGACT